>JBEQAX010000008.1:0-57056 GCA_041640095.1 Salinarchaeum sp.
TGACCGTCTCGTTCGGGGCTGCTGTCCCGGGAAGCGATCGGTCGGCCGTCTCGACGGGTTGAGCAGCGACGGCGCCCACGCCGGAGAGGGCAAGCACGAGAAATCCAACCGTGAGCCACTGTCGATCGACTGTGAGCCGTGGTGTCATAAACCGTCGGGGTGAATAATATATGCCAATTGAAAAATAGCTTCGTGTTCTCCTGAACGGTCAGGTCGCCGCCATTGTCCCGTCCTCACTCCAGATCTCAAAGCGCGCCCCGCTCTCGCCGTTCTCAGCGAGGCCGATCTGCCATTCGTGGGCTGTCACGATCTGCTTGACGATCGCGAGGCCGTAGCCGGTGCCGTTCTCGGCGGTTGTGTATCCACGCTCGAAGACCTCCCCGCGGTCCTCGGGTGGAATGCCAGGGCCATTGTCCTCGATATAAAAGCCGTCGCGGTCGTTGAGATTGCCAACGGTGATCGTGACTGTTGGTCCGACATGGTCGATGGCATTTTGATATAGGTTCTCAAAGACGCCTTTGAGCCGGGTCGGATCGGCGAGGATCATCCCGGACGCGGTCACATCTAATGTGGCTTCCGGCGCGGCGACGTTATCCCAGGCCGACTCAGCCACTGCCCGGAGACTGACGGGCTCGCGGCTGTCGACGGTCTCGCCTTCCTGTGCGAGCGAAAGCAGATCGTCAAGTAGCTCGGACATGCGGTCAAGCGCGTCCATCGCCGCGGCGATTGACTCCGAGCGCGTCGTTGTATCGTCCGTCTCGGCGGCAACTTCGAGGTTCCCTTGGGCGACGTTGAGCGGGTTCCGGAGGTCATGTGACACGACACTCGTGAACTCATCAAGACGGTCGCGCTCGCGGCGAAGGTCCCAGTACTGTTCTTCGTCAGTATCAACATCAACAAGCGTGCCGATGACGGCCGACTCGCCGTCAAGGGTGATAGCCTGTGCGAGCAGCTCAACCTCGTCGAACTGGCCGTCGGCTGTTATGACCCGGTATGGCTGTCGAATCGACTCGACGTTGCCGGCCTCGACGTTCCAGAGGTTCTCAACGAAGCGATCACGGTCTTCGGCAGCGACAAGCGATCGGAAGGGTCGATCAACAAGCCGGTTTGCCTCCGCCGGGTACCCCAGATGCTCGGCAAAGGCTTCATTGTGATACAGTAGATCCCCATGACGCGCGAGATACAGCCCGATAAGATCCTGCTCAACAACAAGTTGGTAGTGCTCTTTGGCCTCTCGAAGCGCCTGTTGGCGAGCCTTGCGCTCGGAGATGTCCCGCAACACCCCAAGTGATCCGCGGAACTGCTCGCCTTCGTAGGGCAGCACGCTCATGTGGTCCTCGCAGGGAATTGGATCGCCGTTCTTCGGGTAGATGTCGAGTTCGAAGGTAATGCTCTCCGGGCCATCGTCCGACAGAATTTCGCCGAGTTGGTCTTCGCCCTTCGAGAGGTCGGGCTCGCGCTTGATCAGCGATGGGTCGCTCCCGAGAATCTCCTCTCGGTCGTACCCGGTCAGCGCCACGAACGCGTCGTTGACATAGACGAACCGCCCCTGATCGTCAAGCACATACACCGGGTCATTGAGCGCCTCCACTAACGTGTCAAATCGGGAGCGCGCCTCCTGGGCGCGAGCAACTTGGATGTCCTCGCGGATGCGTGAGATCAGATACGCGAGGTTCGTATCGTCATCCTTCTGAACGTAACTTGAGGCGCCAGCATTGAGCGCCTCGGCGGCGACCGTCTCGCTCCCGGCGTCTGTTAGGAGTACGAACGGAACGAAGGCATTGGGGAAGTGATCGTTGATCGCTTCAAGAAAGGCGATTCCGTCCATCTCCGGCAGATCGTACTCGCTGACGATGCAGTCGATTACTTCGATCCCCGGCTCGCCGGTGAGCCGGTCAAGCGCGCCTTCCGGCGTCGATTCGGTCACTACCTCGAAATGCTCGTCGGCCTCCTCTAGTGCTGTCGCGACCGCGGCGGTGAATGCCGTGTCGTCGTCGACATGGAGGATCCTGACCGAATCGTCCATAAAACCACAAGCGGGCGGAGCACAATAAGTAACGAGATTACCGTTCGACGATCATCGCAACGACCGGCCGACAGGCGTGCCCTCACTTTGTCTTGTTGTGACCGGATTGACTTCCTCCCGATAGACACCGATCAATGTCGGCTTGTGATTTCATCTCAAGGACGTTGATCGGCGCTTGGACCTCCGACACCACCGACTGGAAGGTTGGCAGCGGGTCGTGATCGTCGCCAGTGCCGTCGTTCTTGTGGAGGTGGACGACCCGAATCCGGTCGCCGAACCGCTTGACGAACCGTCGGTAATCGATCCCGGTCACCTTCGCGTGGCCAACATCAAGCGTCAGCTGCAGAGCCGCCGGATCGGCGTCAATGTCCGCGAGAAACCGCTCAAATCGTTCCGGCGTCGTGGTGAACCGGCGCTTATGGCCCATATCGAACTGGTTCTCCAGACACAGTGGCACGTCAACTGTGCCAGCGTGTTCGGCGCAGGTCCGGAGCGACCGGATTGCATGTTGTCGAGCGGTCTCTTGGGCGTGTGTCGGATACCGCTCGTTGGCGGCGCCGCCGTGGACGATCACTCCCTCGGCGTTGATCGCAGCGGCGTACTCAAGCGCGTCGATAACCTCCGCGACGGCCGCCTCACGGAGCCGCTCGTTGAGATTGCCTAATGTGAGGTCGACGTGTGGACCGTGAACGGTGAAGCTGACGTCGTGTGTATCGGCCAGCTCGCGGACGTGGGCCGGATCGGGCGTGCCGGTGACATCAAGCTGCTCCCACCGGAGCTCGACGTGCTCAAGCCCTCGGTCGGTGACCAGCTTGACGAACTCCTCGACCGGCTGATCGATGCGGATGTCGAGCGATGCGCCGACGCGCGTGGTGGCAGGGGGCTGTAGACTCATGGGGTGTGACCAGGAAACAGCGCTCGGTCTTCGATGGCCACTCGGGCACGCGTGGTGGTTGCTATGGCCACCGGATAAGCGCCAGTAATAGCCGTTCGTTCCGGTATGGACCGGTCCGGACAACGCTTCGGCCTCACGCCTCCCGATAGGCCCGTTCGATCCGGGCCGCCATGATAAAATCCAGCGTTGAGAGCCCGCCGATGTCATGGGTCTGGAGATCGACTTCAAGTTCGCCCCAGGTGACGCGTAGCTCCGGGTGATGCCAGAGGTCGTCGGCGATCGCTCCAACCGTGCTCGCGAAGGTCAGTGCACCCTCGAAGTCCTCGAACTCAAGGGATCCAACGAGATGGTCATCTTCGATTGTCCACACCGTCTCATCGAGCTGTTCGACGTAGGACGCTTGCTCGGATTGAGACAGTTCGGCCGGGGACTCGGGAGCGGGCTGGTCAGCGAGGTCGGACATACCGTCCTGTTAGGGCTCAGTGGCATAACTCCACGGGCGGTTCAGGCCGTCCGGAGTACTGCCGCCGGGAGTCGTTCGCGACGCTTGACTGGATCCGTTGGGAGTTCCAACGCCTCGCCGACGACGGCATCCTCGGCGATCCACACGGCGGTCGCCGCGATGTCCGCAAGCGCGTCGGGCGCGTCCGGTCGCGGCGTGGTGGCCCCAACGGTCAGTGTCCGGTCGTCGAGTATCAGCGCCTCCAGATGGGCCAGTGGTGGCTCTTTGGGTCCCTCTGGGAACAGCGGATAGAGGTGGACTCCGGCAGCGGTTGGGTCGTCGCCGACAAACAGCGCCCGGGCGCCGGCGGCCTTGAGTCGGTCGACCAGCTCAACGAGTGACAGCTCCGCGGTGTCGAGTGCTTGCTTAAGCCGGTCACGGCCCGTCGTGGGATCCGGTCCTTCGGTCGCATTGTAGATGATCAAGTCTGACCGGGCGGGCGTAAGATCCGGATCGATCTCGAGTGCGAGCGGATATCGCTCCGTGCCGATCTTCAGTACGTCGGCTTCCCGGACGGCCGCCGAGAGAGCCGAAGGGTCAGCCTGCACGTGGATGGTCAGCGTCTCGAACCAGTCTGACGGATGGGTGTCAACGGCTACACACTCCGCCTCGGCATCGCGACACGCCGCAAGCAGCCGGTCAAGCGAGACAAGTTCAGCCGTCGCATCAAGGAGCGACGCGAGATACTCGCTGTAGGTCTGGTCAGGCGCACACCGCCGTGCTAGCCGGTCACCAACATGTCCTTCAACCCATACGATGGTGGGGTCCTCATAGAGGTCGTCGGGATACGGCGGTGGCCCGGTCCGTTTGACCGTCGCCTCTGCCTGCTGGATCTTCGCTTCGGCGCGCTGGTCGTACTCCGAGACGATCGTCCGCGAAAGCGGATCCCCTTCGGTTGCCCGCCCAATCGCCCAGATGTACAGTCCGATGGCCTCATACGAGAGCCGTTCGCTTCCCTCATGAACGAGGTTCCGTAGCACCCAGGTCTGAGCTTCGCGCTGGGAGAGCGTCGTCTCCGCAACGAGTTCGTCGACATACTCGCCGTAGAGCTGTCGCAGTGTGTAACAGTACTCCTCGATCTGATCCCGTGAGATGTCCTCGGGGAGTACCTCGACGGACGTGAAATCAAGTGCGCCGCCGATGACGTTCAGCTTTGTCGAGGGCTTCCACTCCTGCTCAAGCGTGACCATACCGACCGTTTGCTGGATGGGCGAAAAAGCTGACCGCCCGTCAGATCCGGCCTTCGAAGTAGTCGACCGGTACCGACTCAACGGCCGTTGGCTGGCCGTCTTGCACCTCAAGGATATCGAACGGCACGATCGGTTCGAGATTCTCGTTGAGATCAACGCTCCCAGAGGCGCCGTCGTAGTTGATTTCGTTGCCGGCGTCGAGTTCGCTCACGGCTGTCTCGAACTCGCCGACGCCGACGGTTGTCCCGTCAGGCCGGGAGACCGCCCGGACGTTCTCGGCGATGGCTGTGCCGGTCGCCTCACCACCGCGCTGCATCGCGAGCGCCTCAAGATAGGTGGCGTCGTAGGCGTGTGGGGCAAACAGGGTGATGTTCTCCTCACCGCCCATGCTCTCCTGGAAGGTCTCGTTGTTGGCTGTCTGCGGAGAAGTGATGTACATCCCCTCAACGATATCGGCGATACTTGAGAGCATCTCCGGGGAGTTAATCGCCTCACCACAGACCCACTGCCCGCCGTAGCCGCCTTGATCCCACTGGGTGAGAATGGTTTCGCCGTTGCCTGGGTACATAACTGCCCCGACAACATCGGGGTCATCCTCGAAGACCTGATCCAGCGTCGATGTGTAGTTGGTGGTCTGCTTCGAGTAGGCAACCGTGTTGAGTGCCTCACCTTCGAAGTTCTCACGGGCGACCTCCGCCAGCCCGGCGCCATAGGGATTGTCGATGTGGAGGAACGATGCGGTCTCAGCTTCGAGGGTCTGGTTCATAATCCGTGCCATGACCAGCCCCTGTTGTTGATCATTTGGCGCCGTCCGGCCGTAGTACTTGTTCCCGTCGTCCTGATTGACCCCTGCTTCGGCGAGTGCTGGCGATGTGTTGCCGTTGCTGATCTCCATCACGCGGTTGTCCCGGGCGATCGGTGCAAGCGTTGTCCCGATCCCACTAGAGTATGGGCCGATCAGCCCGACAATCCCCTGCTCGTTGATCATTGTCCGGAACTTCTGGGCCGCCCGCGAGGGGGCGCCCTCGGTATCGCGGTTTGTGATGTTGATCTGTCGCCCCAACGGCCCCCCGGCGTTGTTGATCTCCTCGATGGCGAGGTTCGCCGCCTGTTGATGCCCCCCACCATAGGCACTGTTTGTCCCTGTGATCGGAAAGAGCGTTCCGAGCTGGATGGGTTCGCTGCTCCCGTCCCCGCCTTCGTCGTCTGGTTCAGAACCAGACTGCTGTGCACACCCGGCGAGGCCGACCGTCCCGATTGCGCCGGCCGCACCGATGCGTTTGAGTGTATCGCGTCGTGTATGATCCGCCATACGGCTTAGCTCTATTGCTTGTAGGTTATGAAAGTATGTGTTCGGCCATTACAAAACTGACACATCATCAATCGATTCCCCCAGCAACCAACGCGTTTCTACATCGGCAGCCTCAATCACCGACTATTCGTGTTCTCGAATCCCGATTGAACTCGCGTTCATTGGATCACGAAACAAAACTATGATATTGCAGTAGTAGCGAGGGCTCACAAGTCGGTATGGTAGCCGAAACGGGTCTGTTGAACGCTGTGTTGACCGGCATCGTAACTGGCAGTGTGATCGCGCTGGGAGCCATCGGACTTGCCCTGGTTTATGACATTGCGGACGTGCCGAATTTCGCTCACGGAGATATCCTAACCCTTGGCGCCTACCTGGCGCTACTGGTGAATGTCCCGGGAACCGTCCCTGGGTTCGGGCCGCTTACGACGGGTTCCCGCAGTCTCACGGCGGTCGGACAGGCTGTGTTGTTCGTCCTTACAGCGGTGAGCGTCCTTGCAATCGTCTATCACCTTGGGGGCTGGCGGGCGCTTAAGGGGAGCTGGTGGGGGGTCGAGGTCAGCCCACCGGTTGGCCTCGGAACTCATGCCGGCGTCGCCATTGCGCTTGGAGCGCTGGTTGCGCTCGGTGCGCCATCCTTTCTCGTGGCGCTGGTGTTCGCGACGCTTGTCGCCGGTGCGGTCATCCCAGTGATGGAATCACGCGTGTTCCGGAAATTCCGCGCCAGGGAGGCCTCGCTGGCGATGATGCTGATTGTTTCGCTGGCGCTCTCGTTTATTCTGCGCTATGGTATTCAGACGGTTTTTGGTGGTCAGATCCGTCGGTATCAGGTTGAGTCGACGATTCCACTTGGAAGTGGAGCCCTCGATATAACGCAGGCGAAATACCTTGACCTCGCGTTTGATACCGGTGGGCTCTCGGTTGCTATTCGAGAGACTGGCGATGCGGCGACCCAACTGCTCGCCCTACAATATGGCGTACTCGAGGTGGCCGCTGTTGTCGTGGTAGCCGCCCTTCTCGGCGTGGCTGGCTACCAACTGCGACGGGGAACTGGAGCCGTTATCGGCCCTCGGCTGGCTGCTGTCGTCGGTGCACTCGGGGCGATCAGCGTCGGTGGTGCCATCTTCGCTGGCGGACCAGCCCTGACGGACCCGGCCTACGTCGCCCGCGTGCGGACCTCACCACTCAGGCTCGCAACGATCGTCGTCGCTTTGCTCATGATGGCGCTGTTGCATTACCTGCTGCGGGCGACCACTCTCGGCAAGGCGATGCGTGCGACAAGCGACAATCGTGACCTCGCAATGATCCGCGGCATCAACACCCGCCGCGTGATGATGTCCGTCTGGATCATCGCGGGGCTGTTCGGGGCCGTCGGGGGTGTCCTGCTCGGCTTCGTCTTCGCGAACATCACCATCAATCTGGGATTCAATCTGCTCATCCCCATGTTCGCGGGCGTCATCCTCGGTGGTATCTCTGTCTACGGCGCCATCCTCGGCAGCTACATCGTTGGTCTCGCGATGGAGGTGGGGATTTACGCTATTCCAGGCCTGGATACGACCTACCGTATGCCGGTCGCGTTCGTCGTATTGCTGCTCGTCTTGCTTATCAAGCCCGAGGGTATCACGGGGGGGAGCTGAGATGGCGGCCGCCGACATCCTAGTGTCGTTCTTGTTGCTGGTCGCTATCTACTCGATTCTCTCTTTCGGGTTGAACATCAAGTTCGGCCACGCCGGGCTGCTTGATTTCGGTCACGTGGCGTTCTTCCTCGTCGGGGCGTACGCTGCCGCGTTGGTGGTCATCCCGCCCGATACGCCGGGCGATTTCACCCGGTACGTCATCGGACTTGGTGATGTACCAGTCGTCGGCACGTGGCTGATCGCAGTCATGGTCGCGGCTGTCGTCGCTGGGGTGATCGGGGGGCTTGTCGCGCTGCCGACCATCCGGCTCCGTGAGGACTACCTCGCGATTACGCTCCTTGGCGTGTCGGTCATCTTCCAGCGGGTGGTCCAGTCTGAGAGCTGGCTCGCGAACGGACCCGACGCTCTGCGCGGGTACAGCCCACCGCTGCAAGATCTGTTTCCTCTTGAGATGGGGCTAGTGAGCGACGTCATCGTCGTTGGACTCGTGGTGTTCGTCGTCTGGAGCGTGCTCACTACCGCCGTCCTCATCCAGACTCGCCGGTCACAAAGCGGCTCGCTTGTTGCGCTCGCCCGGCTCGGCGCGCTCCGGCTGGACCGTCCCGGGTTCCCAGGCGGCCGGGCAACAAGAGCCCTCGTCGCTGGCGGAGTTGTTGCCCTCGCCAGTGTCGGCCTTCTCTTGGTGACCGGCAGCCTGCTGATCATCGGACTTGTCGTCTCAACGTACGGCTGGACCGCTCTGGCCGTCGAACTGCGCCAGCGTTACGGCGGACTCCCACGGCGGACGCTCGCCGGCGGCGTCGCGCTGGGGACCGGTCTGCTGGTGGCCCTTCTGCCGCTTCCACTCGCCGGGAGCCTCTCCTTGCAGGTACTCGGGACGCTCGGCCTGTTGGCGGGTCTGATCGGTGCGTATTACTACGGCCTGCAGCGGGCGGCCTGGGTCCGCGAGGCCAAGCTCACGCTGGTGGCGATCGGTGGGCTCTGGTTCGTCGGCATCTGGTATGTCCTGTTGCCGGTGCTGGGGCCACTCGGCGACGGTGACCTTGGGGGCGTTGTGGCGACGCTTTTTGCCAATGTCGTCTGGTTCCTCCAGTTCGGCGGTGACGTGGGGGTGAGTTACGCTATCGCCTTTGTCGGCGACGTGACGGTCAAGCTCGGTTATGCCCGCTTCCAACTTGCCCTGTTCGTCGCAGTGATGCTCGCCGCCTACGTGGTAATCGAGTCAACGGTCAACTCGCCGTTTGGTCGGGTGCTCCGGGCGATCCGCAACGACGAGGCGGTTGTCGAGTCGCTCGGGAAAAATCCCTTCGTCTACAAGACCCAGGCGATGATCATCGGCTCGGCCCTTGCGGGTGTCGCTGGCGCGCTCTGGGCAATGTACTCACAGGGGCTGACCTTCCGGACCGGCGAACCCCGGATCACGTTCATCGCGCTGTTGATTGTGTTCATTGGCGGACTGGGTAACAACCGCGGAATGGTCCTTGGGGCGGCCGTCTTCTGGGCCTTCCAGCAGGCCACTTCGCAGCTCGCGGGGTACTTCCCGACGGGCCTGCGCGAGAATGTGCTGGCGTTTCGGCTGGTCGTCATCGGCGTGTTGTTCTTGGTGATATTGTACTACCGGCCGGAGGGCCTGCTCGGCCGCGGCCGGTACAAGACGGACACGGAGGTGGACTCCTCATGAGTGACATCCTCGAACTTGATGGCGTGACCAAGCGCTTCGGCGGGATCACCGCCGTTGACGGCGCGACCTTCGGGATCGAAGCCGGAACGATCACTGGGCTGATCGGGCCAAATGGCGCCGGCAAAACGACGACATTCAACCTGATCAGCGGCTTTTACGAGCCCGACGAGGGGACAATCTACTACGACGGTACCGACCTCCAGGAGCTGATGGTCCCGAGCCGGACTGAACACCTGATCTGGAGCAGTGCCGCGGGTATCACCGGCGGTGTCATTGGCGGCGCCGCCGGTCTCGGCGTGCTGTCGTTGGGCTCACTCGGTGGGATAGGAACGACCGTTGCCGGCGCTGGCGTCGGTGCGGGCGTCTACGCCGGTCAGCACCGTCTCGCACAGGCCCGACCGGATCACACGAACAGTCGGCCATATCAACTTGCTCGGGCTGGGCTTGTGCGGACCTTCCAGATCACGCGCGAACTCTCGGAGATGACCGCCCGAGAGAACCTTATGCTAGCGCCGCTTGACCAGGCCGGCGAGCACCTCCTGAACGCGTGGTTCCGACGCGATGCTGTCACGACCGAGGAACAGGCGGTCCGTCGGCGGGCCGACGAGATGCTTGAGACCCTTGAGATCGATCACGTTGCCGAGGAACCCGCTGGAAACCTCTCAGGGGGACAACGGAAACTCCTTGAACTCGGACGGGTATTGATGCTTGAGCCGCAGGTCATCCTGCTCGATGAACCGGTTGCGGGCGTGAATCCGACCTTGACGCAGAAACTCACCGATCGAATCGAGACCCTCCGCGACGAGGGCTATACCTTCTGTATCGTTGAACACGATATGGATGTCATCATGTCGCTGAGTGACCGGATCATCGTCATGAACGAGGGCCAGAAACTCGTCGAAGGCCCGCCGGACGTGATCCGCGAAGACGACCGCGTTATCGACGCATATCTGGGTGTTGCATGATCCCCCACTCTCGATCCTACCATGGCACTGCTTGAGGCACGGAACGTAGTCGCCGGCTACGGCGACGCCGAGATTCTCCACGGCGTTGACCTTGATGTCGGTGACCAAGAGATCGTAACGATCGTCGGCCCAAACGGAGCCGGCAAATCAACCCTGATGAAGGCCATCTACGGCCTCATTGACTGCTGGAAAGGGACTGTCACCCTCAACGGTGAGGACATTACGCCGTTGCGCGCCGATCAGGTGACCGAACACGGCATGTGCTATGTTCCCCAGCGAGCGAACGTCTTTCCGACGCTCACCGTCAAGGAGAACCTTGAGATGGGGGCTTACACCAAAGAAGCGGTCACCGCGGCTGACTTTGAGCGTGTCTGGGAGCGTTTTCCGATTCTTGAGGAACGCCAGACCCAGAAGGCCGGCACGATGTCCGGTGGCCAACAGCAGATGCTTGCCCTTTCCTCGGCGCTAATGATCGACCCCGAGATCCTGCTTGTCGATGAACCGTCGGCGGGGCTCGCTCCTGACCTCGTTGACGATATGTTCGATCGCCTGCAGGCAATTCGTGAGGGAACGGACACAGCGATTTTGATGGTTGAACAAAACGCCCGGAAGGCCCTCACGATCTCTGATCGTGGGTACGTCCTCGACATGGGAGAGAACCGGTTTGAGGGGCCCGGTCAGGCGCTGCTTGAACGCAAGGAGGTCGCCGAGTTATATCTCGGCGGATAGCTCACGCCTTGGTCACTGTCTCGATCGCGCTACGACCGGTCGCACAGACGTCCGCGGGCATATCCGATGGCGGATCTGCAAGGGCGGCCGCATCGAACCAGGACCAGTCGCTGGCTGGTTGTTCGTCTGGGTTCGGGTCGATCCGCCGGTGATCCGCCTGCGCAAAATACACGAAGTCGATGTGCTGGTGGCCGACATCCCCTTGATGGGCGTTGATATCCTCGAGTTGCAACTGCTGTGGATGAGGGAGGGTTCGTGCCTGTGCGGAGTCGATATCGGGGGCGTCGGCGACGAGGTCAACATCCAGTCCGGTCTCCTCGTTGACCTCTCTGAGGGCGGCCTCGTGTGGCAGTTCGTCCCGGTCGATGTGCCCGCCGGGTGGCAGCCACAGCCCTAGCCGGTCGTGTTCGTGTAAGAGTGTCGCACCATTGTGGACCACGTAGACGGATGTCACGAAGTGGCGGGTCGTCTCCATGTATGATAGTGGGGCGGCGGCGTCTTGGGCGTCTCGACTCGACTGATCGAAACCCTTACTCCGAATCCGCCGGTGATCCGGAGTATGAGCGATCGCCGCGTCGATCCCGAGCAGGTGCGCCATATCGCCGACCTCGCGCGGGTCGAACTCGATGAGGACGAGTCTGACCGGTTTGCCGAGCAGTTCGAAGAGGTCCTTGAGTACTTCGAAACACTCGAGGAGGTCCCCGAGGTCGAGCGCAAACCGGAGCTGACGAACGTGTTGCGCGCCGACGAGGTCGAGACGGGACTCTCACAGGACGACGCGCTTGCGAACGCTGCCGATAGCGAGGATGGATACTTCAAGGGACCGCGGGTGTCCTGATGACGCCGGATGATACGATGAGCCAGAATATCTTCATCACGGAAACTGAGCTTACTAAGAAGGCCGACGGCCCGCTCGCTGATCGGACTGTTGCGGTCAAGGACAACATCTCCACCGAAGGCGTCCGAACTACCTGCGGATCGGCTATGCTTGAGGAGTATGTCCCGCCGTACAATGCGACGGTTGTCGAGCGACTGCTTGAGGCAGGAGCAACGATCGTCGGCAAGACCAATATGGACGAGTTCGGCATGGGGACGACCACCGAGACAAGCGCGTTCGGACCGACAGAGAATCCGGCCGCCCCGGGACGGGTTCCGGGTGGATCCTCCGGAGGATCAGCGGCGGCCGTTGCCGCCGGGGAGGCGGATCTCGCACTCGGGTCGGATACTGGCGGGTCGGTGCGGTGTCCGGCAGCCTTCTGTGGCGTCGTCGGTATCAAACCCACCTATGGGTTGGTCTCCCGGTACGGTCTTGTCGCCTACGCCAACAGCCTCGAACAGATCGGACCGATTGCGAATACCGTCGAGGACGCCGCCGCGTTGCTTGATGTCATCGCCGGACCGGATCCGAAAGACGGGACCACACGCGAGATCGGTGCCGAGACCGACTACGCGAGTGCGGCCGACGGCGACGTTGACGGACTCAACATCGGTGTGCCCACGGAACTCCTCGAAGGGGCCGACGACCGCGTCGTTGAGGTCTTCTGGGATGCCATCACCCGTCTTGAGGATCGCGGTGCCACCTACCAGGAAATCTCCCTACCGGCGCTTGAACGCGCCGTTGAGGCCTACTACGTGATCGCGATGTCGGAGGCCTCCTCGAATCTCGCCCGGTTTGATGGCGTGCGCTACGGCCGCTCCGGCGGCTTTGATGGCAACTGGAACGAGACGTTCGCCCGAGCGCGCCGCGAGGGCTTCGGTGATGAGGTCAAACGGCGGATTCTACTGGGAACCTTCGCGCTCTCGGCCGGCTATCAGGACAAGTACTACAAACAGGCACAGGACGCCCGTGCGTGGGTCAAACAGTCCTTCGACGACGCGTTCGCGTCGGTCGATGTCATCGCCTCGCCGACCATGCCTGTGGTGCCCTTCGAGCGGGACAGCACTCTCGACGATCCTCTTCGGTTGTACCTTGCCGATGCCAACACCACGCCGGTAAACCTGGCGAACCTCCCGGCCATCTCCGTGCCCGCCGGAGAAGCCGATGGCCTGCCCGTTGGGATGCAACTCGTTGGCCCGGCCTTCGGCGAGCGACGGATCATCCGTGCAGCGAGTGCGGTTCGTTAGGCCGTTGCGACAAGCGCGAACGTCCGCGGCCGCTCGGCCTGGAAGGTAACCTCGAAGCCAGCGTCGCGGTGATGGGCAATCGCCTCCTCAAGCGAGTATCGCTCGGACAGCGGCGGTCCCTCCTCACCAATTCCGTTCGCCGACCAGTCGACAACTACGTGTCGACCGCCGTCGCGCAGGACTCGGTTAATCTCTTCGAGCACCGCAACACTGCCGTACTCGTGGTAAGTCACCGTCGAGTAAGCGGCTGTGGCGCTGGCGGTCGCAAGTGGAAGGCTGCCGGCGTCGGCGGCGACGAGGCTCGTCACCGGCGGTACGCCCTGTTCGCGGTGATGCTGGTGCATGACAGGCTGGATGTCGACTGCTAGGAGCCGGTCGACGAAGCTATCAACATCGCGGGTAAAAAAGCCGGTTCCGCTACCGAGATCGAGCACCGTCGCCTCCGGTGACACATCGAGCATCCACAGTAGCTCCTCACTTGAGCAGAGACTGTAGCGTTCGGGATCTTCAAGGCCGGCGGCGTGCGCGCTCTCGAAGGTGTGATGACCCATTGGTGTCAGTGCGGGTCCGATGCGTATCAGTGTGTCTCACCGCCACCGTTAACACCGCGCAGCCGACAAGGTACACGATGGCGACAGTAGAATACCTCGACTACGAAGTCGTTGATGACAACAACTGGGACGTACAAGACCCTGAAAACTTCGAGCGGGCCGCCGAGATGGACCTCGATGACGAAACCCACGGCGAGATTGAGGTTGACGCCGGCCGGTATATTTTAGAGGCGGCCGAGGCTGCCGGATACGACTGGCCCTTTTCGTGTCGTGCGGGTGCGTGTGCCAACTGCGCGGCCATTCTCGTTGAAGGCGATGTCGACATGGACATGCAACAGATCCTCAGCGACGAGGAAGTCCGCCAGAAAAACGTGCGACTGACCTGCATCGGAACGCCTGAGACCGACCGCGTACGGATCGTCTACAACGCCAAGCACCTCGATTATCTCCGCAATCGCGTTATCTAAACCACGTCGATGGCCGTCTTCGAGCGCACGACCACGGTGGCCGCCCCGCTTGAGGCGGTCTGGCAGTTTCACGCCGATATCGACGGACTCCGCGCACTCACCCCGGCGTGGGCGGGGCTGCACATCGAGCGTGTGTTGGGTCCCGACGGCAGCCCAGATCCGGCGGTTCTCGTGGAAGGGACCGAGATTGAGATGACAGTCGGACCCTTCGGCCTCCAGCGTTGGCGTTCACGGATCGTCGAACGGACCCGCGAGGACGATCAGGCGTGGTTCGTTGACGCGGCCATTGACGGCCCACTTCCGGAATGGCGCCATACCCACCGGTTTATCGCGGACGGTCCCAAACGAACGCGAATCGAGGATCACGTCACGCTGACCCCGCCGACCGGAGTTCCCACCACACTGCTCGCTGGCGGCCTGGCAGTGCTGTTTTGGCTGCGCCACCGACGGTATCATCACCGATTCGGTCGAGCATAGGCGACAACTGGAGGCTTTTTGCCGGCCGACCTCCAGGTGTCAGCTGATGAGTACCAGCGAGGGGACCACGGACGCCGAGGATGTCCCGGTCGAGGAAACCGCACACGACTACGAGGCCCTTGGACTCGTCGCGGGCCTTGAGATTCACCAGCAACTCGACACCGAAGAGAAGCTCTTCTGTGGGTGTCCAACCGACCGTCGGGAGCCCGAGGAGGCCACCACGCGACTCCACCGGTACCTCCATCCGACACGGAGTGAACTGGGCGAACTTGATGAAGCGGCCCTTGAGGAGAGCCGCGTCCGTCGTGAGTTCGAGTATCTCGCCTATGACTCGACCTGTCTCGTTGAGGCCGACGAGGAGCCACCACGACGAATCGACGAGGAAGCCCTTGCGGTTGCCATGCAGATCGCGTCGCTGATGGACATGACCGTTGTTGACGAACTGCAGGTTATGCGCAAGATCGTCGTTGACGGGTCGAACACGACCGGCTTCCAGCGGACCGCCAAACTTGCCCTTGATGGGACCATCGAGACCAGCGAGGGATCAGTCGGCATTACCGACCTCATGCTTGAGGAGGAATCCGCCCAACGAGTGGCCGAGACAGATCAGGGCGTCCGCTATAGCCTTGATCGACTGGGCATTCCACTGGTTGAGATCGGGACTGACCCCGATATCACCTCGCCGTCACAGGCCCGGGAGGCTGCTGAACGGATCGGGATGATTGTCCGTTCAACCGGAGCGGTCAAACGCGGCCTAGGAACAATCCGTCAGGATGTTAACGTCTCAATCGCCGAGGGGGCGCGTGTCGAGATCAAGGGCGTCCAGTCACTCGATGACATCGACGATATCGTCCGCAACGAGGTCACCCGACAGGTACGACTGCTTGAGATTGCCGATACGCTTGCCGAGCGCGACGCGTCCGTCGGCGAGCCACAGGACGTCACCGATGTCTTTGCGGACACCGACAGCGGTGTAATCGCTTCGGCGATCGAAGACGATGGCGTTGTGACTGCCGTTCGTTTGGTGGGCTTCGACGGGCTAGTCGGTCGCGAAATCGAACCCGATCGGCGTCTGGGAACCGAGTTCGCCGATCACGCCCGACGCCACGGTGCTGGCGGCATCTTCCACACCGACGAGCTCCCCGCCTACGGTGTGACTGATGCGGAGGTGACCGCGTTGCGCGAAGCGGTTGATGCCGGTCCGGACGATGCGGTCGTCCTGGTGGCCGACGAGCCCGAGACGGCCGAGCTTGCGATCAATGCAGTTGTCGACCGCGCCGCGGCGGCGATGGACGGCGTGCCAGAGGAGACCCGCGGTGCCAACGAGGACGGTACCACACGGTATCTCCGACCGCTTCCCGGCGTGGCCCGGATGTACCCTGAGACTGATGTGCCACCGGTTGCGCCGGATCCGAGTGCGATCGAGCCCCCCGAACTGTTGACAACAAAAGTCGACCGGTATCAAGACGAGTACGAACTCGACGCCGGCCTGGCCGAACAGGTGGCCTACGGACAGCACATGGCGACCTTCGAGGCGGCCGTTGATGCTGGAGTATCGCCAACGCTCGCTGCTGACACACTTGAGGGAACACTGACCGAGCTGGATCGCGACGATGTTCCGGTTGAGGCGCTGACTGAAACCCATCTGCTTGAGGCACTCGAACTCGTCGCCGACGGCGAGGTTCCCTCTGAGGGGCTTCCCGACCTTCTGACTGTGCTTGCCGACGAGCCAAGCCTGTCGGCTGCCGAGGCGGTCGAACGTAAGGGCCTTGGCGGCGTCAGCGAAGCCGATGTCCGCGAGGTTGTCACAGAGGTCGTCGAACGCAACGCCGACCAGGTTGAGACCGAGGGGATGGGGGCTTTCTCCGCGCTGATGGGCGAGTGCATGAGCACCCTCCGCGGTAAAGCCGAGGGTGATACGGTTAGTCGACTGTTGCGCGAGGCGATTCAGCGACGGAGCTGATTACCTTTAGGGGATTCGGGAGCGCCCCAACGCCCCACGGAGGAATCCTCGCGCGTTAGCGCAGGGAGGATGTCAATCCTCTTCTGGCGGGTCAGCAAATGTGGCCCCCCGACGAAAGAGTCCGGTGAGGGTCGCGGTTTCACGAGCGGTTGGATGGGCGCGCCCGACGAGCCGACGAAACAGCCGTTTCGTCTTCGCCCGTTTCTCCTCGGGGTGGCCGATCGCATCGAGAAAGGCATCAAACTGATTATATAAGCGTTCGATATCGGCCTCCGCAGCACGGGTGCGCTCGGGGAGCTGTGCGGGCGTGTCGGTGAGTTCCCGGAGTTCATACAGCGCGATTGTTGCTGCCTGACCGAGGTTCAATACCGGATAGTCGTTTGCCGCTGGAATCGAACAGACACGATCCAGCCTGCCGAGTTCGTCGTTATTGAGGCCGGTGTCTTCGCGACCGAATACGAGTGCAACCGGTGCATCAACGGTGGCGAGTTCATCAGCTAGTGTGGCGGGTGTCGTAACAGGATACCGGATTGGTGCCGTTGCGTTTTCGGCCGGAATGGCGGTGAACCCGACGGTATAGTACTCGCTTACGAGCGTCTCAAAACTCGGTCGGCGGTGATCTGGCAGGATGTCCTTGCGTGCTTGTCCGGCAAATCCATAGGCCTCGCCATCAGGATCGAGATCCGGTGCGTCAATCAGCAGCAACTCTGAAAAGCCGAAATTCTTCATGCCGCGCGCAATCGTTCCGACGTTGCCGGGGGTCTGTGGATCGACAACGGCGACCGCCGGAGCAGGAGTGTTGTGATCAGACACAGGAATGACTTAGATATACGGCGACGAACAGATAAACCGCTCTGGTTTGCCGGCCTACGCGTCAGGGGATCGGTCCGATGGACGGATTGTCATGACTGGCCGGTCGGTCTGATCAAGGAGCTTCGACTGGACAACGCCAAATACCCGCTCGCGAACCGACGGCTGGGTTTCGCCAAGGACCACGAGGTCGTACGTGGGCGCCGTTGAGAGGATCGTATTGATCCGTGATCCGTTCGTTTCGACCATCCAGTCGATCCGGTCGGAGGCGACTCCAAGATCGGAGAGGTGATCGGCCGCTCCGCGGAGCATGTACTCCATTGCCTCGGCCTGTTCTTCGGCAGCATGAAACAGCGTGACCTGGAGATCGTTCTCTGATAGGTGGTGGCCGAGAACGGATAGGATCCGGTCGATATTCAGGTCGGGCTTTATCAGGACGAGCACGCGTTGGGCGGCACTCCCCGTCACGTCGGTGTCGCCCGGCGTGAGGATTGCGGCCGTACCGTATTCGTTTGCCGCCCGGTCAATCGAATCGTCGCGATCAAGCGTGAAGACTAGTCGCGAGGTCACGGTAAACAGGCCGTCCTCAAGACGATCTGCGAGAACGTCGACCCGCTCTTGTGCTGTATCCTCGTATTGCTCGCGGAGTTGAGTGGGGGTCGCCTGGTCGGACACCGGCCAATACCCAAGGATCACCACCCGACCGGGGGCGAGTACCTCAAGCGCCGAGAGATTGATCTCGACCGGTGATGATACGTCGACCGGGATGAGCACGCCGTTGGGAGCTGTCGCCATATCCGTCCTACGGGACAAGGGTTACTTCAATCTCCCATGTTCGATACTGATGGTGTGACGGGAATGTTATGCTCTGTACGCTCGGTGCTTACCATGACAAGTAGGATATCCCTGGGCGCACTTGGACGAATGAGTACTGGTGCCTTCGCGATCGATAGTGCCCGATGATCGCTGGTCAACGCTTCGAGAGGCTCATACTTGTCAGATCCCTCGCGCCCTCGGGCGTGATCGTCAGACGTCCGACAGACAGATCGCCGGACGGTACCCATCCGCAGTAAGAAAACTTATGCCGGATGCTTCGGAACTTCCTACCGGAGACCGGAGGGGCGTTTCGGGTAGGGGTACACGCACGCCACTCCGGTTCACGAATCTCTCAGAACTCACGCCTGTGAGCAACAGCTATGGAGTATGACGAATGGGTGCCGGCCTACCAGTCGGTACTCGACGCATTTGGATTCGATCAGACGGCCGACGAACACACCCGCGACCGACTAGCGACACTTGTCGCCAACGCCGATCCACTGGCCGCCCCGCCGGTGCCCCTCGATGGCGTTCGGGTGGCAATCGCCGGAGCAGCCGACTCGCTTGAGACGGATATCACGTCGTATCAGACGGTCGATGCGATTATTGCGGCATCCGAGGCTGGCCATCGACTGGCAGCAGTCGGGCATCCCCCCGATCTGATTGTCACCGATCTTGACGGCGCTCCGGAGGCAACGCTGTCGCTTGCCCATGCGGGCGTCCCGACCGTCATTCACGCCCACGGCGATAACCGCGCCGCAATCGACCGGTGGGTTCCTGAGTTTCCGACGGGGACGGTCCTCCCAACGACACAGGCGGCCCCGGTGGATTTCGTCCAGAACTTTGGCGGATTCACTGATGGCGACCGTGCCGCATTCCTTGCCGATCATTTTGGGGCTGCCACACTGGTCTTTCCGGGGTGGACGTTTGATGACCCGACGGTCGATGCGGCCAAGGCCGAGAAGCTTCAGTGGGCTGCCCGACTGTTATACTGGCTCGAACGGCGACGTGACGACCGGTTCAGTATTCTGGATGGCCGGCGCGACACGATCACGCTGCCGTGGCGTTGATGTGACTACACCGACGACGGTTTCTCGTGGATTGTGAGGGTGACCTCGCGGGACTCGCCTTCGAGATCGGTGACGACACGGCCGACGATGTTCTGGACCTCTTCGTAGATAAGTGGCTTGACGCGGTCGACAACCCAGTCGACAGACACCAATGAGGGGATGTCCACCAGATCGGCTGTCAGCGAGTCCGGGTCGAAGGCGGCGACGAACCGAACGCGACTGGCCGTCTCGCGGTCTGGTGGCGCTTCCTCCGGGGCGGGTTCGACCTCCCAGTAGCCCGATGCGGCGAGCGCCCCAAGCACTTCCCAGTCGATGCGCTCGGGAGCATCCACCTCGGTAACCCGCGATCGAACCGTATAAGAGAGCCGCCACCAGGCGAACTGGAGGTCATACTCTGTCCCCGCCCCACCATCACCGTGTTGATCGACCCGCTCAAGGTACGTTGAGTATCTGGCGTACTGAGGGAAATCAACGAGAAACTCGAAGATCTCCGTTGGCGGCAGATACACGACGGTACTGACTTCGACGCGGTCCACACGGATAGCTTTGGGGCGATCCTCTTCCGTGTTTGGATCACTCAGATTGTGAGAAGGACCCGAGACTCGCCTGTCGGTCGCCTGCCGTCTCGGTGTCTGACTGCACCTCGTAGCCAACGAGGGCCTGAAGATCAACACCGTAGGTTGTATCCCCGACGATTAACAGCAGCACACGGCCCTTGGTTCCACGAACCCGACCGGCCGCCCGCGTGTCGGGAATGGGAGCGTGTTCGAGATCCAGGCCGTAATCAAAGCGGTAGGTATCGATCGGGTCGAACCGGTCGAGATGCCGGCGCCAGACGGCCTCATTGACCCTCCGGTGAAGTCCGGTGAGCTTCGTTGTGGTCCGCACCCGATCGGGCAGTTGGTCGGCGAGTGCCGCCTCTCGACGGCGGGCCAGCCGACCGTCGGCAAACGGTTTGAGGTAGGCCGCCCGATCGGCCCCCTGTTCGCGCAGCCGATCGTGAAGCCGACTGATCTTTGTTACGCCGACCTTGATCACGTCGGGGGCGAAGGCGGCGAGATACAGGGCGTGTGGCCGCTCGCAGTTCGGCAGTGGTTTGCTGCATTGCCCTCGACAGCGCGCACAGGGCCATCGATCGGCGTGGTAATCACAGTACGGGGCAGTCGATGCCGCACAGGATGTATGATGTCCTTCGGCAATCTGTCCGGCACAGTGACGCTCGCCAAGACGGTAAGAAAGCGTTGTCCCGGGGGTAAGTGACCGGTGTATGAGTTCACCGTCGTCGGCAAGCACCAGTGCTGGTCCTGTGTCGCGGATAGCCGTCTTGTACCCGACGATCTGCACACCGAAATGCGTCGGACGCGGACAATCAACCTGCCGAATCCAACCGCCTTCGACGAGGACAATTATTTTACCACCGGTAGCGCCTATCTCATAGCCGATGACGCCGGGAGTGCCCCGAGACGACGACCAACGTCGGCCGGCGAGTGTCTCACCCCCGGAGTGGTTCAAGACACAGGCGACCGCGCGAACCCCAGAGCTTCGCGACGAGTTTGATGACACGTGGCCCGAGTCTTGGCAGGCCGCCGCGGACCTGCTGACCTGGGAACAACCCTACAATACTGTGCTCGATGACTCTGACGCTCCGTTCTACCGGTGGTTTGCCGGCGGACAGCTAAACGCCTCGTACAACTGTGTCGACCGGCACGCCGGATCCGGGCGGACGGCCCTCGAATGGACCGGTAATCTCGGCGAGACACGATCATACACCTACGCTGAACTTCAGGACGAGGTTGAAGCGCTCGCCGCCGGTCTCCGCGATCTTGGTGTCGAGGAAGGAGATATCGTCACGATCTATCTCCCCATGATCCCAGAATTACCGATTGCCATGCTTGCCTGTGCCCGTCTGGGGGCGCCGCATTCGGTGGTGTTCGCGGGGTTCTCGGCGAACGCGCTGGCAACCCGGATGGATGCCGCCAGTTCGGAGTATCTAATCACCTCTGACGGCTTCTACCGACGTGGCGATGCGATCGCCCAGAAACGGCGGGTAGGCGATGCGCTGTTGCAACTCGATCATGATGTCTCGGAGGTCGTTGTCGTTGATCGACTTGAGGAGGAGGCTTCCCGGGATCTCTTCAGCGGCGAGCGCCCCTACCGTGAACTCGTTGATGCCCACGCGGGATCGACCGTTCCCCCGGTCTCGCGGTCGGCTGATGACATGCTGTTTTTAATGTATACCTCGGGAACGACGGGCAAACCCAAGGGGGTGACCCACGCTGTCGGTGGCTATCTCGCACAGGCGGCGTGGACAACTCGAACCGTCCTTGACGTGACGCCTCAAGACACCATCTGGACGAAGGCGGATATCGGCTGGATCACCGGCCATACGTATGCGGTCTACGGTCCGCTCTCGGTCGGGGCAACCACACTGATCTACGAGGGCGCCTCTGATACGCCGAACCGTGAACGGGTTGAACGCCTGATCGAGTCCAATAGCGTCGATGTATTCTACACGTCAGCAACGGCAATCCGCTCGATGATGAAGCGCCGCCCGCCGGAGACTGACCATGATCTTTCGTCGTTACGACTGCTGGGGTCCGTTGGCGAACCCATTGGGACCGACGCTTGGTGGTGGTATCACGATGAGTTCGGCGGCGGCGAGTGTCCGGTGGTCGACACTTGGTGGCAAACCGAGACTGGTGGCATCCTCATTACCACGTTACCGGGCATTGACCGGATGAAGCCTGGGGCCGCCGGACAACCGATTCCTGGTGTCGATGCTCGGATCGTTGATCCGGATGGTGACCCGGTCGATGCTGGACAAGCCGGATACCTGACTGTTCACCGGCCGTGGCCGGGGATGGCTCGGACGATCTTCGGAGACGATCAGCGATTTATTGAGGAGTACTGGCAGCAGTATTCCGATCCGGACGACGACCGGTGGGTCTACTATACTGGCGATGGTGCCCAGCGCGACACGGACGGATATATCCGGCTACTCGGCCGGGTCGACGATGTCATCAACGTCGCCGGTGGTCGACTCCGGACGGTCGAAGTTGAATCGGCAATTCTTGATCTCCCGGAGGTCGCCGAGGCAGCGGTCGTCGGCGGACGTGAGGACACTGGACGAACGGTTGTCTTCGCTTATGTTACCCCAGCTGACGATGTCGAACACTCGCGCGAGTCGCTCCGCGAGACCGTCAGACAGCGGATCACCGAGTCGGTTGGAACCGTGGCCGACCCGGGCCGGATCGTGATTACGCCTGACCTTCCGAAGACGCGCTCCGGAAAGATCATGCGCCGACTGCTTGAGGACCTCTCGAATGACGACGAGTACGGCGACACCTCCGCGCTCCGGAATCCGGAGATCGTCGGTGAGATCGAGTCGTCGCTCCAGGAGAGTGACTGAGTTTCGTAATACTGTGAAAGACCGAAATATTGTGGTGCGTTCTCGACCCATTCAACAGGTAGACAGTCGACGCACAACGAGGCGGTCGGCACGAATCGGCCGGGTTTATTTCGTTGTAGTGTAGAAAAACGAAATACATGGCCGAGGCGTCGACTCCTGGGGTATCCGAGGCGGATTATGCAGCGATCAAACGGGCAACCGACACACGACGCGAGGCGGTTATCATTGTGTTGCTTGGCGAGGCCGGATTGACGACAAACGAGGCCACTCAGGTACGATACGCCGATATCCATGATCCGGCTCCTCCGACACGGGCGACGCTGCTCGATGTCAACGACCGGACGACCTTCCTTCCAGCAGCCGGGTACGAAACGATCAGTGACTATGTTGAGACCGCCGAGCTCAACGCGACAACGCCGCTCATTGATATCTCAGCACGTCGTGTCCAGATGCTGCTCTCAGAAGTGACGACACGGGCAGCGGCAACCACTGGCCGTGAGCAGATTGCATCGATCACGGGTAACGATCTTCGCCACCGGTTTGCCGCACACGCCATTCAAGAGCGGAACGTGCCACTCCGAATCGTGCGGGCCGCCGGCGGCTGGGAGACGAGTGGTCCGCTTGACGCACACCTCCCATCGGTTGAGGAGCATGAGATCCTCGCCGCGTTCACCGGCGATTCCGTCCAAACAACTACTGATCTGCTCGATACCACAACGCGGGCGGTACTCAGCGCCGCCGCCCCGCAGACGGTTGCTGAGTCGGTGTGTACGGCTGTGACGAACCTACCCTCGTATGACTGGTCGTGGCTGGTTGAGCACACCACCACCGGTGTACTTCGAACGCTCGCCGTTGCAGGCATCAACGAAGCCAAACTACCCACCAGGGTCGGCGATACGGCCGACTGGGTTGACGCCGTCCGTGATGGCGAGGTCGTCATAGCCTACGATCCGGCATTTGACGGCGATATTGTCGCTGTTCCGGTCGCATACGGCGATACGACCATCGGCACGCTGGTCGTCAATCCGACCTCCAGTCCGTCTCATGGAGCGCTTGATCACCAGCACCGCGACCGACTCGCGCTTGTCGGCCGTCAGCTTGCTCAGGCCATCGCCGCTACGCGCCGGCGCCGGCTGCTTGAGTCTGACGCTCACGCCGAACTCGAGTTTGCGTATGACGGTGACGTGGCACCGCTCGTCCGACTTGCGCGCGAACTCGCTGTCCCGCTGGATGTCCGGGCCGTCGTCCCACGAGGAACCGACGAGTTGCTCTGTTATGTCGACATCGAGACGGCCGATCCGGCTGCAGTGGCCGATCAGACCGACACGATTGACGCTATCGACGAGTTCCGACTTGTCGAGCAAGGCGAAGCGAACGCGCTGTTCGAGTTCGGACTCACTGGTACTTCGCTCCCGTCGGTCGTCATTGACGCCGGAGCGACCGTTGAGGCGCTGACGGTCGACGGTTCGGTCGGACAACTTGTGGCGGCTGTGCCTGAAGGGGCTGATATTCGGGCGTTCGTCAGCAGCATTCGTACGGTCTTTCCGGCGACCGAGTTCGTCCGCAAGCGCACACGGGATGCTCCGCCAACCCCGACGGCGGAGTACACCGGGATCGTGGACCGGATGACCGACCGCCAGCGGGCGGTTCTTCGGGCAGCGTTCTTCGGTGGATATTTCGATTGGCCACGAGGCAGTACTGCCGAGGAAATCGCCGACTCGATGGACGTTTCCTCGCCAACGTTTCATCGACATCTCAGGCAGGGACTACACACTGTGCTGGCGTCACTCGTGGCCGAAGATGAGTCGTAGCGCCTGATGTTAAATGTTTAATCGTGATTGATTCGGCAGTGCTTCCCTCCGGACCGGTGATTCGACGATTGACGATTGAGCTATTTAGCGACTGTCTTTAGTGGGGCTTGGATACATACCAGTTGATGCGTGATTCGCCGATGACCGACGACGAGCTTGAATCGCAACTTGAAGCGCGGGAGTACTATCGACCACCGGCGCAGTTCATCGGGCAGGCCAACGCCTCCGACCCGGCGATCTATGACCGGTTCGATGAGTTTCCCGACGGATTTGAGGAATACGCCGAGCTGCTCGACTGGGACGAGTACTGGGATGAGACCTTCGATGGGTCGAATCCGCCGTTCTTCGAGTGGTTCGTTGGTGGCAAACTAAACGCGTCGTACAACTGCATCGACCGGCACCTCGATGAGCGGGGCGACCAGACCGCCTTGCTCTGGGAGAGCGAGGACACGAGCGAGCGCCGCCGGATCGCCTATCAGGATCTCTACCGCGAGGTCAACGAGATGGCGGCGGCTCTACAAGAGGTCGGCGTTGAGGAGGATGACATCGTCACCCTCCACATGCCGATGCTGCCGGAACTGCCGATGACGATGCTGGCGGCCGCCCGTATCGGGGCGCCGCACTCGGAGGTCTTCGCCGGATTCTCTGCGGAGGCACTTGCCGAGCGGATCGACGACGCCCAAAGCGACGTTGTCGTCACCGTCGATGGGTACTACCGCCGCGGCGAGTTCATGCACCACAAACAGAAGGCTGATGAGGCGGTCGAGATTGCCGACCACGACGTTGATACCGTCCTGGTCTGGACCCGCCACGGCCCCGAGAACCTCCACGAGGACGCCCACCTCGAAGAGGGTCGCGACATCCTGGTGGACGATCTGCTGGCCGATAAGCGCGGGGCCCGCGTTGACCCCGTCTCGCGGGATGCCGAAGACCCGCTGTTTTTGATGTACACCTCGGGGACGACTGGCAAGCCCAAAGGCTGTCAACACCGCACCGGTGGATATCTTGCCTACGCGGCGGGCACCAGCCGGAATGTACTTGATATCAAGCCCGAGGACACCTACTGGTGTTCGGCGGACATCGGGTGGATTACCGGACACTCCTACATCGTCTATGGTCCGCTCGCGCTCGGGACAACGTCGGTCATGCGCGAAGGCGCTCCCGACTACCCCGACAAAGGCGTCATGTGGGAGGTCTCCGAGCGGTATGATGTCGATATCTTCCACACCTCCCCAACGGCCGTGCGGATGTTCATGAAGTGGGGTGAGGAGATCCTTGATGACTATGACTTCGACTTCCGGCATCTCACGACTGTCGGCGAGCCCATTCAGCCGGAGGTCTGGGAGTGGTACTACGAGCATATCGGTGGCGGCGACGCCGTCATCGTCGATACCTGGTGGCAGACCGAAACCGGTGGCCACCTGATCACGAATCTCCCTGCACTTGAGGACATGAAACCCGGGAGTGCCGGCAAGCCGGCGCCCGGTATTGAGGCCGGGCTAGTCAACGATGAGGGCGAGGAGCTTGAACCGGCGACCGGGCAGGCGGGTAATCTGATCATCAAGCGTCCGTGGCCGGGGATGCTCCAGACGGTCTACGGTGACGATGAGCGGTTCATCGAGACCTACTGGCGGGACTTCTCTGACACCGACAGCAACGATTGGCGCGACTGGAATTATAAGGCCGGCGACGGCGCGGTCCACGAGCGCGACGGCTACTTCCGGATCCTTGGCCGCCTTGACGACGTGATGAACGTCGCGGGCCACCGGATCGGGACAATGGAACTTGAGTCGGCTGTCGCAGAGGTGCCCGAGGTGGCCGAGGCGGCGGTCGCCGCTCGCAACCACGAACAGAAGGGCGAAGTCCCGGACATCTACGTAACGCTTCGCGAGGGTGAGACCACCGGCGAGGAGATGCAGGCCGCCATCTACGAGGCTGTCGAAGACGAGATCGGCGCCTTCGCCCGCCCAGCGAACGTTTTCTTCACCGACGAGCTCCCGAAGACGCGCTCTGGAAAGATCATGCGCCGGCTGCTTGAGGACATTTCGAACGACGAAGAGCTTGGAAACACCTCGACGCTCCGCGATCCGAGCGTTCCCGAACAGATTCGCGAACAGGTTCACGGAGACTGATCACTCGGAGCGTCGTTGACGCTCCGTTCTTCGGCTCTCAACAACGCTCACGAGGCACCCTAACACATCACAAATGTCAGACAATACCAGCCACGATACGAGACCCGATGGCGGCGTCCCAGGAGACGTCGTTAATCGCGAACAGCAGACTGACTACCTCCAAACGGAGATCAACATTCTCAGGCCGAGTACCCCATACATGCGGGACCACCTCAAGGTGATCTGGACGGGCTTTACTGTCTGGATTTTCACCACCTTTGGCCCGGTGACCGCGACGGTGCTAGCACCGGATATCATGACCTCCACGATGCCGGTTCTCGGATTCCCATGGCATTACTTTGGGATCGCCATCGGCGGCCCAGGTGGTTCGCTCCTGCTGGCCGCCTGGTACGCCCGCAAGCGCGACCAACTTGATGAGAAGTACGGCATCGATCACTCCGCGCCCGTCACCGGGCCGGGCGGCCAGACAACTGCTGCTGACGGAGGTGAGGAGGCATGATGAGTGCCGCTGTCCCGCTGCAGGGAAGTACGCTCTTGCCAGAAGGCCTCGATGTCTCGTTCAAGCTGCTCCCGGCAGCCATCGTTTCGCTGATGATGCTCTCGTTCCTTGCGATCGGCTTCATCTACAAGGTGGCCGACACCGACGACATGTGGGTCGCTGGCCGGTCGGTCGGGAACATTGAGAACGGGATGGCCATCGGTGCGAACTGGATGTCGGCCGCCTCTTACCTCGGTATGGCAGCATTGATTGCCCTCTCTGGGGTCTACGGCCTGGCCTTCGTGGTCGGATGGACTACCGGCTACTTCGTGTTGCTGATCTTCCTGGCCGCCCAGATGCGCCGGTTCGGGAAGTACACCGCGCCTGACTTCGTCGGCGACCGGTTCAACTCCGATACCGCGCGGGCGATTGCGGCAATCACCACTTTCCTGATCGGGTTCGTCTACGCAATCGGTCAGGCCCGTGGCATGGGGCTGGTCGGCCTGTACATCTTCGGTGATCCCGGCATTCCCGGTCTTAGCGGGTACCAGTCGATGATGATTCTTTTCATGGTGATCACCATCGGATACCTGGCCCTCTCGGGCATGCTCGGGGCAACCAAGAACATGGTCTTTCAGTACCTCATCCTGATCATCGCGTTCCTTGCCGGACTGTACGCGACCGGATGGGCGGCCGGCTACTCGACCGTCCTCCCGCACATCGAGTACGCCCAGCTCATCAGCGCATTGAGCGCGGAGTTCTCTGAACCGTTTGTCAATTCGAGTTACTACCTCTGGATCGCGACGGCCGTCTCACTAGCCTTCGGGACCTGTGGATTGCCGCACGTGCTGGTGCGGTTCTACACGGTCGACAACGAACGGACTGCTCGTTGGTCAACCGTCTGGGGGCTGTTCTTCATCGCGCTGTTGTACCTCAGTGCACCCGCTTACGCCGCCTTCGGGACCGACCTCTACAGCCAGAACATCCGTCCGGCCTTCGGTGATCCCGGGATGACGAGTGCCGCCGCCGATGTCATTGTCGTGTTGGCCACGCAACTGGCCGGTCTGCCGTCGTGGCTCGTTGGACTTGTTGCTGCCGGCGGGATTGCGGCGGCCATCGCAACGACGGCCGGACTGTTTATTGCCGGCTCATCGGCTATCTCCCACGACATCTACGCCAATATCATCAACGAGGACGCCAGTCAGCGCAAGCAGATGATCGTCGGCCGACTGAGCATTGTCGCCCTCGGCGTGCTGACGATGGCGGCTGCCTTCGATCCGCAGGCGCCGATTGCAGCGCTCGTTTCGTATGCGTTCTCGCTGGCCGCAACCGTGTTGTTCCCCATGTTCTTCCTTGGCCTCTGGTGGGAACGCACCAACCGGCAGGGAGCGCTCACGGGCATGATCACCGGGCTTATTCTTTGGCTGATCCCGATGGCCAACGAGGGGGCCTTCGGGATTGTCAACGGCGGCGCCGGGCTCGGCATTGATGTCATCGCAACATGGATGCCGGCCATTGGCTCGGCGATCATCAGCATGCCGCTGGTGTTCGTCATCACCATCGTGGTGTCGCTGATGACAGACAATCCGCCACAGGAGACCCGACAGATGGTCCGACAGTGTCACAGTCCCCGGCCGATGGCTAAGGACCGCACCGCCGAGGAGGTCGTTGCCCGCCGTACCGACGACAGCCCTGCAGACGACTAACCACTACTCCCACCAATGTACAATCGGATACTCGTCCCAACGGACGGCAGCGAGGTTGCAGAGGCAGCCGTTGATCACGCCATTTCGATCGCCCGGGACAACGACGCGGAGCTCCACGCGTTGTACGTCGCGGACACCAACGCAATCAGCGTGAGCCTCGGCACTGAACAGGTCGACCGGATCCGGCAGGGCAAGTTCTCGGAGATGACCGAACTTCGCGAACAGGCTGAGGCCGCTACCGGCTACGTTGCCGATGTCGGGACCGAAGCTGGTCTTGAAGTTATCGAACACCACGCTGGCGGGGTCCCCCACCGAATCATCGCGAACTACGCAGACAACCACGACATTGACCTCGTCGTGATGGGCAGTCACGGCCGCACTGGCGTTCGCCGCGCCCTCTTGGGGAGTGTCACCGAGCGCACCCTCCGGTCAACGCAAGCCCCTGTACTGGTCGTTGATTACCGACAAAACAAGTAAGTCTATGAGTCAGCCCCGTCGACGAATGACTGTCTGCGCCACGCACCGATGTCAGTGATTGATCGCCTCAAAGAGTACGCCGTGACCCACCAGCGGGGCATTGTCCATGACCTCCTGTTCGCGCTTGTGTGGGTTGGACTCGTCTCGGCGATCTTCAGCGTTGTCGACGGGCCACAGTGGGCCTACTACCTGCTGATGCTGACCGGCGTTCCAGCGTACTTTGGCTTTATTTACTCTTGGCAACTCGCCAAACAGCAACACGCCACTGATCCGCCGTAGTCGGCAGGCGACAGGCCTTTGCGCCGAGGCGGTGAGCATCCCACATGGATCACAAGCGGGCGCTCACCAGCGTGGATCTGCGGGCGCTGGTGCCCGAGTTGTCGGCGCACACAGACGCCGTTCTCGATAAGGCCTACCTCTATGGCGATGATCTCGTGCGGCTGAAGCTCCGTGATTTTGAACGAGGCCGGATTGAGCTGCTCATTGAGGTCGGCGACCGCAAGCGCGTCCATACTGTCGACCCAGACCGCGTTCCCGACGCCCCCGAACGACCGCCGAACTTCGCGAAGATGCTTCGTAATCGGATCGCGGGCGCCAACCTGGTCGGCGTGGAACAGTACGGCTTCGACCGTATCCTCCGGTTTCACTTCGAGCGTGAGGACACAGAAACGACCATTGTTGCCGAGCTTTTCGGTGATGGGAACGTCGCTGTCCTTGATGCGGATGGAACGGTCATTGACTCTCTCCGGACGGTTCGACTGAGTTCGCGAACCGTCGCCCCTGGCGCTCCCTATGGCTTTCCAGAGGCCCGCGTTGACCCGCTTGGGCTTGAATACGAGCCCTTCCGCGAACGGATGGCCGCCTCAGAGACCGACTTGGTGCGGACGCTTGCAACTCAGTTCGACCTCGGTGGCGACTGGGCAGAGGAACTGTGTACCCGTGCGGGCGTCGAGAAAACCCTCCCGATTGCGGAGGCCACCGATGAACAGTACGAGCCGCTGTACTGGGAGCTGAACGCTCTCGCTGATCGTCTTGAGGAAGGGCCGCTTGATCCGCGAGTATACTACGCCGACGAACAGCCGGTTGACGTTACCCCGTTGCCGTTCGAAGAGCGGGCTGGCCAGACGGCCGAACGCTTTGAGACGTTCAACGCCGCCCTTGATGAGTACTTTCACACGCTTGAGACGGCGACCGAGAAGGAGGCCCAGCCAACAGAGCCCAACCGCCCTGATTTCGAGTCGGAAATCGAAAAACAACAGCGGATCATCGAACAGCAGCGCCAGGCAATCGCGGATTTCGAGGCTGACGCCGAAGCCTACCGGACCCAGGCCGAAACACTGTACGCTCACTACGACCTTGTCGATGAACTCCTCTCGACCGTCCAGCAGGCCCGTGAGGCCGGTGAGGACTGGGGGAGCATCGAGTCGACACTTGCGGCCGGGGCTGACCAGGGAATCCCGGCGGCCGAAGCAGTCGAGTCTGTCGATCCAGAGGAAGAGCGGCTCCAGATCCGTCTTAACGAGCAGACCATCTGGCTTGATGTCACGGCGGATCTCGAACACAACGCCGATCGACTCTACACCGAGGCCAAGCGGATTGAGGAGAAAAAGGCCGGTGCGGAGGCGGCCATCGAGGACACCAGAGAGCGTCTCGAAGAAATCAAGGCCCGACGCGAGGCCTGGGAGGCCGAACCGGAATCGGATGAGGAGTCAAACGAAGAGCCCACAGAGACGCGCACGGACGAGGAGTGGCTCTCGATGGCATCGATCCCGGTGCGTGGGGCTGATGATGATGCCTGGTACGAGCAGTTCCGGTGGTACCGCACCCGTGATGGCTTTCTCGTTATTGGCGGACGGGATGCCGACCAGAACGAGGCACTGGTCAAGAAGTACCTCGAACCGGGTGACCGATTCTTACACACACAGGCCCGCGGCGGCCCGGTGACGATCCTCAAGGCTGCTGGTCCGAGTGAATCCGGTGCGGATGTGACCATTCCCGAACGGGCCGAACAGGAGGCTGCTCAGTTTGCCGTGTCGTACTCCTCGATCTGGAAGGACGGCCGGTATGCCGGCGATGTCTACGCCGTCGACCACGATCAGGTCTCGAAAACGCCAGAGAGCGGCGAGTTCCTCGAGAAAGGCGCCTTCGCGATCCGCGGCGATCGCACCTACTACGACGACGTCGCCGTCGGAGTGTCGGTCGGCATCACCTGTGAACCGGACACGCGGGTCATCGGTGGGCCGCCAGTCGGGATCGACGAGCGGACCGTCACGGCCGTTCACGTCGAACCCGGACGGTACGCCCAGGGTGATGTCGCCAAGCGGATCTACCGGACGTTTCGCGAACGCTTCCGTGACACTGATTTCGTCCGCGCGGTCGCCAGTCCCGATCGAATCCAGCACTTTCTCCCTCCAGGCGGCAGTCGAATCGTCGAAGAGTAGCACACTTACGACCGGCTGCCGTCAATATCGACATGCGCATCCAGGACCGGGAGCAACTTGAAGGCGAGCGCGAGCGGGTGACGGTTGTCCCCGATAGCCTCGATGACCTCTGGCATCTTCAGTACGTGATCGAGCCGGGCGATCGAGTCGCTGGCGATACCACCCGACGGATTCAGCGCGATGACGAGCAACTGCGAGATACTGGCGGGGAACGCGAGCACATCTGGGTCGCGCTTGATGTCGAGGATGTTGAGTTTCACAAGTTTGCGAATCGGCTTCGGATCGGCGGCGTCATTGCGGAGTGCTCCCGGGAGGACCAACTGGGTCTCCATCACACGCTCAACATTGAGGTCCACGACGAACTCGATATCGAGAAAATCTTCAAACCCGACCAGCGCGAGCGTCTTGAGGAGGCGGCGGCCACCACCGATCAGCCGGAGGTCGCTATCGCGACCGTCGAAGAGGGGGAAGCGGTCGTGTACACGGTTGAGGAGTACGGCACGGAACAGCGCGGCCGGTTCACCGGGACGACCGGCAAAGGTGAGTACGCTCGGGCGCGGAGTGAACTCTTTGAGGAGCTAACCGATGCACTGGTCCGAATGGACCCGGATGCGATCATCCTGGCCGGGCCGGGGTTCACCAAACAGGACGCCCGCGACCACATCGTTGAGGCGGCGCCCGAGCTTGCTGACCGGCTCTCGACGGTTGACACGAGTGCTGGGGGCGACCGCGGCGTTCATGAGGCGCTCAAGCGTGGGGCCGTCGAGGAGGTGCGTGAGGAGACGCGGATCGCCGAGGAGGCGGAGCTTATCGACGCGCTTATGGAACGGATTGCTGAGGGTGCAAAGGTCGCATACGGCCCCGAGGCGGTCGCCGAGGCGGCCGATTACGGTGCGGTCGAGACGCTGCTGGTGCTTGATGATCGCCTTCGCAAGGAACGTGCCGATGCGGGCGAGTGGTCGATCAATGTCGACCAGGTGGTCGAGCGGGTCGAACAACAGGGCGGTGAGGTGGTCGTTTTCTCGGGAGCGTTTGAGCCCGGTCAGCGACTGCACAACCTCGGTGGGATTGCAGCACTCCTTCGCTATCGGCTCCAGTAGGCGATGCCACGGAGGCTTTATTCCCGCGGTGTGTAACTCGTCTCTATGGCCGATCAAACCTGCCATCGACGGGATTGTGACCGGGATGCGGTCTTTCTGGTAACCGAACGTTACGAAGAGGAGACCGGCCATGGTACCGTCGAGGCAGAGGCGGCGCTGTGTCCCATACACACCAACGAGGAGAATCCACACAACCTCGATCAGGCCGGGCCGAACTACCGCTTTAAGATTGAACCACTCCCGGGTGTGGATCCTTCTGCTTACCGTTCCTCCGAGTGAGCCGTCTTTCTGCGGAACGTCGTCATCTCGCTTGAGGAAGGGGGACTCCGGAATGCTTTTAGGCTAACCTAAACATACTGGGAGGCACTGCGATGTCAACGCCGCGTCACCGGCCACGCGAGCACGTCGCCGTTCGGAGTGACACTGCCGCCGAGTCGACCGCCACTGGAGACGTAATCCTCTCGCTTGCGGGTGTCTCACGAACCTTTGGTGGGGCCGACGGGATTAGAGACCTCACACTCGACGTCCGTCGCGGTGAACTGTTAACGTTACTTGGCCCCTCCGGATGTGGAAAGACGACGACGTTGCGAACCATCGCTGGGCTTGAACGCCCGGACACCGGACAGGTCGTGATCGACGACACGGTGGTTGCCGATGGGGAGACTTTTTGCGCTCCCGAACAGCGCGATGTCGGGCTGGTCTTCCAGGAGTTCGCGCTGTTTCCTCATCTGACGGCCGCGGAGAACGTTGCTTTCGGCATCCAGCACCTCCCGGCCGATGACCGTGCTGATCGGGTCGACGAACTGTTTGACCTCGTCGGACTCCAAGCCCACCGCGAGCAGTACCCCGAGGACCTCTCTGGCGGACAAAAACAGCGCGTTGCGCTTGCTAGGGCACTGGCACCTGAACCAGCACTGATTCTCCTGGATGAGCCGTTCTCGAATCTTGACCGTGACCGACGTGTCGAGATGCGCGAGGAGGTGCGGCGGATTCTCACAACCGCCGGTGTAACAGCGGTGTTCGTCACGCACGACCAAGAGGAGGCGCTTGCCATCTCGGATCGCATTGCTGTCGTCCGTAACGGCCGCTTAGAACAGGTTGGTCGGCCGGAAGCGGTGTTCCAGCGCCCCGCCTCGCGGTTTGTTGCCGACTTCTTTGGTGACGCTGGGTTCCTTCCGGGCGTATATCGTCCCAACGGCGTACGGACACCGCTTGGAGACCTTCCTGTTGAGCAGTTCGAGGGACTCGCCGAGCAGCCACGCGGAACGGAAATCGACATTCTGGTTCGACCGGACGACGTGGCAGCGCGGACCGTTTCCGCCGATCAGGCGGACGGTCATGTCAGCTACCGGCGCTACCGCGGTCCGATGGTGCAATACCGTGTCCGTCTTGCGGATGGCACAGTCGTTGAGTGCCTCCACAATCACACCCGCGATCTTGCGCTTGAGACGCCCGTCGCTATCGACATTGAGACCGACCACCCACTGTGGTGGTTCCCCCGCGCGTGATCGGCCCTCCCGAAGTCACCTGTGTCAGAAGATCCCGGTGGAAACAAGCCTTAACTGCCGAACGCTCCTATATCGGGGTAACATGCACAAAGACGAGTTACTGCAGCTGCACGAACAGATGGTGACGATCATGAATCACTTCCGTGAGCGCGAGGATGTCGACCCGTCGCTGTTCGAGCCTTACGAGGAGCTTGAGGTCGATCCATCGCACGTCCACAAGTCGAAAAACGAGCACAAGCACGCCGTCTTCGTCCTAGGAAACGCACTTGCTAGCGCGATGAGCGAGGACGAGTTCTCCTCGGCCGGCCGCATCGGCAAGCGAATGCAGGAGTTAGCCGAGGATACCGAGCAAAAAATCTGACCGGTCGGAAGGTATTTGAAGTGGATTCGACTGGTCCCGATAAGGTATGAGCGATCCCATCGCGGGTCGGATCGATGACTGGTCGACACGACCGGTTCCTGACGGACACCGTGGACTCCACCGGCTTGCCAATGACTCCTTTACCGGTGCGATCGATGCCTCAGCGCTCGATATCACGGTGGTGATGCTCAACGGTCGGGTGATCAGCGTGTTCGGGGGTGCCCTCGACGATCTTGAGGAGGCTGCGTTGACGGCCTACGAGGCGCCCCATCCGGCAGTACCTCTGTTGTGGGTTATGCGCACGGACGCTGATAGCCCTCGTGCGCAGTACTACACCGAGGAGACACCCCTTTCAGAGGTTGACAGCACGCTTTCCTCTGGCGGCTTTACCGGATTCATCGAACTCAGCGAGAACGTCCTGAGCGGCGACTATTACCAGGTCTACTACGGCGGACGCTCCTTGAGCGTCGCGTTTGTCGGGCAGGCCGAGCAGTTGTTAACCGACGAGGAGGCGTTCGATCGCGCCGCCGACGAGGTGGGGATCTACAAGGTCTACGACGCCTCTGTGTCGATCCAAGAGCTCCCAGAGCGCCCGCCGGATCCGGAGCCGACGACTGAGCCTGAATCCCCACCGACGGTGTCTACCGATTCGCCGGACGTGTCTCCGGCTGGCGAGACGACAACGCGTGAGGCTGACGTGATGCCTGCGGCGGAGTCACCCTCGGCCTCGACGCCCGAGACCGACAGCGAGCCCTCAGCGCCGGCTGACGCCCATGGAGATGGTATTGATACCACTGCTACTCCATCGGCTGTCGCCGACGCTGAGTACGACCAACTGCGGGCCGAACGCGACGAACTCCAGACGACCGTTACGGAGCTCCGTCAGACCAACGAAGCACTGCGTGAACGGATCGCCGATCTTGAAGCCCGGCTCGAAGCGGCCCCCGCTGTTGATTCCCCAGACACCGAACTCGCTCCACAGTCCGCACTCGAACAGACGAATCTCTTTGTCCGATACGACTCGAAGGGTGATCCAACCCTTGGAGACGTACTTGATGACCCGGTCGACCGGATGGATCTTGAGGCGAATCTCCGACTTGAGCACAGCACTCAGTTCGATGCCGCGAACACGACCGTCGCTGGCGAGCCGTTTCGTGCGTTCCTTGAGGAGACACTCGAATTTCGGTTTGCCGAGTGGCTTCTCCAGACGCTCATATATGAGATCAAGGAGACAAACAACGAAGATGGACTGCGCGATCTCTACCGGCTGATCCCGGAGATTGACCGAATCCAGTTCTACGGTGAGGTCGCACTCGAGTCCACCAGCCCAGAGACCGAGGGAGAATCAATGCCGTTTGACGTGATTGCTCGCGGGCAGATGGGCGATCCACTACTGGTCGCAACAATCGAGGCATCGAACGATCCCGTCACCGACCCGACAATCGCCGATCTCCACGAGTCGACCGCTGCGGCTGTCCGCAGTCATCCGTCGATCGGGGCCGCCTTCGCTGTAACGGCGAGTTTCTTCGAACCAGAGGCACTGCAGGCCACCGCGGAACTGACCGGCAGTGGCCTCCTCAGTTTCGACGCGCGGCGGAGTCACGTCAAGGTCACGCGAACGGAGGGCTATCATCTCTGTCTTGTCGAGGTGCGCGGACAGCGTCATCATCTCACGGTGCCGGAACTGTGAGGATCCAAAAGACGTGATAAGAAGCGAGAGAACGGACAGACCGGACTGCTCAGCCTTCGACTTCGGCCGCCTGCTCGAGTTTCATATCCGAGAGTGTCTCGACCGTCTCGTCGATCTTCTCGTCAAGCTCGTCGATGAACTCGGCGGTGTGCTCGGTGGTGATGGCGCCCTGACTAGAGGGTTCGATGAGGTTCTCCTCCTCAAGGACACGCAGGGAGTAGCGGACCTTGTGGTGGGGGTATCCCGTCTCGTTCGACATCTTGACGATGCCGATTGGCTCGTTCTCGATGACCATCCGGAGGACCTCAAGATGGCGCTCCAGCATGTCGACCTCCTTCTCTAGTCTGTCTATCATGGCATTTGTTAACTTGTCGTGGCAGGGTTTAAAGGTTGCGTACGACCAGTACGACGGCAGATGACCGTGTGAACAGGTATCGAAGTGGGTGGCTTAACCGTTCCGATCGGACGGGTAGGGGGAGGGATCGAAATCCCTTTTTCTGGTGGGAGAGGTGACTGAGGTACATGATCGCCACCATCGTCGGAGCGCAGCTCGGCGACGAGGGGAAGGGCGGGATCGTCGACCTCTACAGCGACGATGCCGACATCGTCGCACGGTACCAAGGCGGCGACAATGCCGGTCACACGGTCGTCGAAGACGGCGAGGAGTTCAAACTCTCGCTGGTGCCGAGCGGCGCGATCCGGGGGAAAGTCGGCGTACTCGGAAACGGATGCGTCGTGAACCTCCGGACCTTCTTCGACGAACTCGACGCGCTTGAGGCGCGCGGGCTCGATCCGGACGTCAAGATTGCCCGTCGGGCCCACGTCATTCTGCCGTACCACCGCGTGCTCGACAGTCTTGAAGAGGACGCCAAAAGCAGTGACGACCTTGACGCCGGAACAACCGGCCGCGGGATCGGACCAACCTACGAAGACAAAGCCGGTCGTCGCGGTATTCGTATCGGTGACCTGCTTGATCGGTCAGTTTTGGCCGACCGCTTAGAGTACGTCGTTGCACAAAAGCGCGCGCTTCTCGAATCGGTCTACGGCGTCGAAGTGTCCGACCTTGAGATGTCGATCGATGGGATCGACCCTCAGCGGGCCTTTGATGTCGACGCGCTACTTGAGGAGTATGCCGAGTACGGTGAGCGACTGCAGGCAGAAAACCGGACCGTTGACGCCGGCACCTTCCTTGCCGATCAGGACGACAGCGATGCCAATCTGCTGCTTGAGGGCGCCCAGGGAACCGCTCTCGATATTGACCACGGGATCTACCCCTATGTTACCTCCTCGAATCCGACGGCCGGCTATGCATCGACCGGCACCGGCCTCGGCGTGACCCGCGTGGGGCGTGGTGAGGTCATCGGCGTTATCAAGGCCTACCTCTCACGGGTCGGGACCGGACCGCTCCCGACCGAGCTAGGCGATCTCGACAGCGCTGACGGCGAACCGACCAGTGAAGCCGATCGGATCGCCCACTATATCCGCGAGCGCGGCGGCGAATACGGGACTGTCACCGGTCGTCCCCGACGCGTCGGCTGGATCGACGTGCCGATGCTCCGCCACGCTGTCCGGGCCAACGGAATCACTGGTCTGGCGATTAACCACCTCGATACGCTTGGTGGCCTCGATACAATCAAGGCCTGTCACACCTACACGCTCGACGGCGAGACGCAGACGGTCATGCCGACGACGACCGAGCGCTGGGGCCGATGTGAACCTACCTACCGGACCTTCGACGGCTGGCCGGAGGCCGACTGGGAGACCATCGCATCGGAGGGGTACGAAGCCCTCCCGGAGAACGCCAAGACATATGTCGAGTACCTCGCCACCGAGCTGGAGGTCCCAATTTACGCGCTAGGGGTCGGTGCCGATCGTGACGCAACGATCATCCGGCGTGCACCCTTCGAATAACTGTCTTCGGGCGCAAGTAAGACATAAACCACCGGCCGCCTTCGCCCTGTATATGAAGGAATCGACGCTAGAGATCCTCCGGTGTCCAATCGACAAGAGCGAACTTGAGCTTGAGGTCGATGAGCGTAATGATGATGAAATCCTTGAGGGGACGCTGATCTGTGCTGAATGCGGTGAGCGCTACCCTATCGAGGACGGTATCGCGAACCTTCTGCCCCCAGACATGCGCGAAGAAGCTCCGGCGTGAGTGCCGTCGGGGAGAAGCTTTTTTCGACCCTCCCGTCTACAGCCCGAACGTGGACGAGTTGGTCGTCGACTTCAACGACCGCGGGATGGACTCAATCGACCCCGCGACTGCCCATTTCGAGGCCGACGGAGCCTTCAGCATCCGTTTGCGCACACACGACCGACCGGCGCGCGTACACCTGCGACTCGATGATGCCCTTGCGGCCATCGCGAGTATCCCTGATCGTCACTATCTCGTGACCCCTGACGAGCCGACGGAGGTACCGGTGCACGTCCCCGACGGACAGGTCGGGCGCGGGCGGATCACCATTGAGACCAGCTACGGAACCGAATCGACGACGATTGGCGTTGCGGTTGATCCCGAGTTTGGCGACGACCCGGATCCGACTCCGGTCCCCAATACGCCCCCGGAGCCGGAGCACTCAGACGGCATTAGCTTCTCATTCGACCTGCGCATTCTTGCCATTCTCGTGTTGGCGATCCCGGCACTTCTCGCGGTCGGCCTTGTCCTCCAAGCTGTCGGCCGCCATCCGCTTGTCGTTGTTGGCTCTGGGGTGGTGGTCACGACGATCCTCCTCGGTGTCGGGTATCTGTTCGTCGCGCCGCGCGCTCGATAGAACCGCAACGACTATCGATAGGACCGTGCAGAGCAGGCCCATGGCTGGGGACTCGATTGCCGACCGTACGCGTCGTGCGCTTCAAGAGCAGCCCTTCCTCCACGAGGCGCTTCAGGCAGGGGTGCTTAACTACCGGGCGGCCGCCCGCACGCTTGATGTGACCGGCGACACTGATGCGATTGCGACTGCCCTGCGACGATACGGCGAAGGCCTATCGAGGGAATCACCGCCCGGCTTGACGATCCGGATGCGCCGCAATGTCTCGATCGGTACGGACGCTGCCGACCCGGGGCTTCTCACTGTTGGCTCAACGACAGTCCGGGATGACGGTGCCGGCGACACAACGGCTCTGTTGTTGCGCGGCGCTGACGCCCGGACCCTCGCTCGTGCAGCCCTTCGGCTTACGCTTGAGGACATCACGCTTCTTGCGGCCGGCATTGCCGAGGACATGGCGATCCTCGCTGTTCCAGCCGATGCAGGCACCACCGCGCTGCGTGCGGTTGAATCGATCAGTTGAGTCGTCATCGGACCGACGGGTTCAAGCAGACTCCGCTGACTAACTATCAGCAATGTCACTCCGCGTGACGAACACCCTGACGGGCGAGGTAGAGCCCTTCGAGCCAGCGGACGATACCGTTCGGCTCTACCTGTGTGGGCTCACCACGTCCGATCCCGCGCACTTAGGGCACGCGCGGACCTGGGTGCATACTGACGTGATCCACCGGTGGCTTGAACACACGGGCTACACGGTCCAACACGTCGAGAATTTTACTGATGTCAACGAGAAGATCGTCGCCCGGGTCGGTGAGGACGGCCCCGACGAGGCGGCCGTCGCCGAGCAGTACATCCAGGAGTTCCTTGATGTGATGCGACGACTGCGGCTCAAGCGTGCGAGCGTCTATCCTCGCGTCACCGACCATATCGATGAGATTATCGAGATGATCGAGACGCTTGTTGAGCGCGATTACGCGTATGTGTCGAATGGCTCGGTGTACTTCGATGTCACCGCCTTTGAGGACTATGGCACGCTCTCGAACCAGGAGCTTGATGACATGCAGGCTCAAGGGCCGGCTGACGAGCGCGCTGAAAAGCGTCATCCGGCGGATTTCGCTCTCTGGAAAGCCGGTGGCGTCGACCCCGAGGATATCGCCGAACACCGTCATCCAGAGGCCGCCCCGGCTGAGGAAGCCTGCACCCACGCCATGACCTGGGACTCGCCGTGGGGGGAGGGCCGACCGGGCTGGCACATCGAGTGCTCGGCTATGTCGACAACCTATCTCGGCGCTCCCTTCGATATCCACGTGGCCGGTGAGGATCTCGTCTTCCCACACAACGAAAACGAGATCGCCCAGGCCGAGGCCGCTACGGACAAAGCTTTTGCCAACTACTGGCTGCACATCGGTCTACTGGAGACTGAGGGCGAGAAGATGTCCTCAAGTCTCAAGAACTTCTTTACCGCCGAGACTGCCCTTGATGAGTTTGGTCCGGACGTTGTCCGCACGTTCTTGCTCTCGACGACCTACACCGACAAGCAAACCTACTCCGAGGCTGCACTTAAAGAGGCGACCGAGCGATACGATCGGCTGGCCCGTGGTGTTGAGCAAGCGCGCGAAGCGGCTGATAGCCCCGCCGCCTCTCCGAAAGTCACCGATGAGACCCTCCGAGCGGCGGTTGCTGAGACAACTGAGGCGGTCCCGGCCGCCATGGACGATGACTTCAACACCCGTCGAGCGCTGGCGGCGCTTGATGAGCTCACGAATGCGGTGTTCGCCCACATCGATGATAGTGACCGATACGACTACGTCGGGCTTCGTGACGCCATCGATGTCTACGAAACCTACGGCGGAGAGGTCCTCGGACTGTCTTTTGGGACCGATATCGAGAGTGAGGTCCATCTGGTCGAGGACCTTGTTGAACTGGTGCTTGAACTCCGAGAGGACGAACGCGCTGCCGGCAACTACGAGCGGGCCGATGCCCTGCGCGATCGTTTAGAGGCCCTCGACATTGAGGTCCAGGACACCGACGACGGCCCGACCTATCGACTGTGAGGTGCTGACGCGAACGCGCCCATTACCGGTCACGCAAGTCGACATCCGTCCGGTCGACGTTGAGATAGTAAAACGGCGGACCGGCGCCGGCCTCAACGATCCGGAGGTCCTCGAAGTCCTCGTCGTAGGTGACGTTCGCACTTCCCTGCTCGGTCACACTTGCTGCAACAATTGCCCCCTCAACGTACGTGTCTCCACCGAGGTAGACGTCCGATTCAGGGCCATAGAGCAGGCCGTAGATGTTGGGAGTCCCCGTATTTCCCCCATCTTTGTCCATTGTCGCGTTGTCCGAGAAGAACAGCCGAGTCTGCGTGGGGGCTGACTGGTTGCCGATTATGGCATTACCATTCGAGGTCACCGAACCGTTAATATACAGCGTCAGGTCATGTGCGCCGGTAACAGTAATATTAGAGTTTTCGATATCGATTGTATCGTCCACATAGATCTCAATATCACCACCAGCGGCGGTCGTGTTCGCCGTTACCTCCCCTGTGATGCTCTCGGTGCAATATAGCCGTGATTCGGTCAGTTCCTCTCCGGAGACACTATCATCGATTCCTCCGCAGGCATCATGTTTCGCCTCAACGAGCCACGTTACCGGCGTCGCCGTAGGATCCTCAATGACCGCTTTATCGGCGCCGGTGAACACGAATGGCACCGAAAACTCAGCTGTTAGTTGATCTGTCTCCCCCTCCTTACACCCCTCCACAATCGCGCCGGCGGTCCGCTGCTCGAAGTATGCCGCCCACGCCGGGCAGAACTGGCTATTGATCGTCGCGCGGACCGTGCCATTCTCTAAGGGGTTCGACCGACTGGTGGTTGGGTATGCCTGTGACTGCTTGACTCGAAGCGCCGTCCCCGCCACCGGAACATCCGCTGCATAGTCCGATTTGAGCCTGATCGCATCCACGAGCATCGTTCCCTCGTCAGTTGCGCGGTACTCAATCGATGGTGGTCGCAATAGGAGCGGTTCACCCGTGTCATCAACCCGCCAGATCCCACCCGACTGATACACCAGCCTGGTGTCACCGATCCGGTAGACCAGCGCGTTCAATTGCGTGTCGATTACCTCCGTCTCGGTGTCCCCTTGATCATGGACGATCCGGAGCTGACCGTCCTTAATCACCCGTATGTCGTCTCCGCCCTGGAACCGGAACCCCGCCGTGGTCTCGCCGGTGGTCAGTCCGTCGACATCGGCGGCGAACCGCTCAAGGGCATCTTCGGCCTGTGTCAGCCCGATCTGATCGTTGGTGTCCTCGATGACTGCCATTCCGACGAGTGCTAGGCCCGTCGTCCCGAGCGCGACGAACCCCGCGATAAGGATGTACCCGAGGACGGTCGACACCCCCCGATCGACCCCCTGTGGCGGACGCCAGGCCATATTCTGGTGCTACGGCGGGAGCAAATAACAGTGTTTGGACATCCTGACGACCGCAGCCGTCGGATTGCTCGCAGTCGCCGTCTATACGTCTCGCTCGATAACGAACTCTGTGAACTGTCGGAGATCAACCTCCGGCTCGTCGCGGAGATCAAGCCCGTCGAGATGCCTTCGCGCCTCGGCCGCCAGCTCAAGTGCGCTCTCACGGGCATACGCAATCGCCCCGGAGGATTGGATGATATCAATCGCCTCGCGGATCTCCGCGTCGGCGTTCTCGTCGGCGGCGAGGATTTCGCGCAACCGCTCGGCGCGCGCTTCAGGTGCCGTCTCAAGCGCCTGAATGACCATGAGCGTGGTCTTCCCCTCCCGGACGTCGTTGCCAAACTCCTTGCCGAAGTCGCCCGCCTCGCCGATTGAATGTTCAATATCAAGGATATCGTCACCGATCTGGAAGGCAATCGAGACCTTCTCGGCGTACCTGGCAACTGCCTCCTCGACAGCGGGCGGCTGGTCGGTCACGATGGCCGCCAGACGGGCGACGATTCGACCGAGACACCCCGTCTTGCAGGCACACATTTCGAGGTACTCCGACTCGGAGATCTCGGCTGTTGGGTCGTTGTGCCAGCAGATGTCCATCCCCTGGCCGAGATGCGTCCGGTTGAGTTCGTACATGAGCATCTCATAGGCCCGCATCCGCGTTTCCGTATCGAGATCTCCTGGACCGTGGGTCACGAGCTTGAGCGGAATGAAGTACATCGCGTTGCCGGCATTCAGCGCAATATCACTACCGTAACGCCGGTGTAACGCGGGCTCGCCGCGGCGCTTGGTCGCCTCGTCTTCGACATCGTCGACAATGATCGTTCCGTTGTGGAGAATCTCCGGAATCGTCGCGTAGTGTAGGTACTCCTCTGGATCCTCGCCGAAGGCGTCGATAAACACGAGAAACAACACCGCCCGCCAGCGTTTGCCACCGCGGTCGAGGAGCTCCCAGATGGGGTCTGCGAGGGCCCGCTGGAGGCCATCAACATCGTACTCGTAGGTTGGAGCGCCGAAGAACTCCCTCAGGTAGGCATCGTCAATCTCGCGGGGGAGCACCTCCTCGATCGCCGCGTCGACCGCCGGCCGCCACTCCGCAAGTGTCTCCCGCATACTTCGAGTCTAACGAGGCCGTGCAAAAAACTTGAGCTATCGTCCCTTGTGGAGCTACAAACGCTTAAGCGCCCGCCAGTCGATACAAATGCATGGACGACGCCTGGATTGGCGCCACCTACCGGAGCGATCCTGGCTGGTCGTTACTCGAACGGCTCGTCGATGTCGGCCCGCGGATGGCTGGCACCGACGGCGAGGCGGCCGGCGCGAGGGCTGTCACCGAAGCCCTTGACACAATCGACCCAACGGATGTCTGGACGGAGTCGTTCGCACTGACCCGCTGGGAGCGCGAGTCAAGTGCGCTTGCCGTCGGCGGGACTGACCACGCGTGTATCGCGTTACCCCGATCGCCAGCGACCACGGCCAGCGGTCCACTGGTTGATGTCGGCTACGGCCGGCCGGCGGACTTCGAGACGGCCGATCTGAAAGGAGCTATCGCGATGGCCCGGAGCGATGTGCCCTCCCATCACGACCGGTATATCCACCGCCGCGAGAAGTACTTCCGGGCCATCGATGCCGGTGCTGTTGGCTTCATCTACCGTAACCACGTCGATGGGCAACTCCCGCCGACCGGATCGGTTGGCGGCTCCGATACGCCGATCGGGCCAGTTCCGGCTGTCGGCGTCAGTGCCGAGGTCGGGACCCGACTCGCCCGGCGCCACGTCGGTGCCGAGGCCACCCTCCGCGTTGCTGCCACTATCGAGGACGCCGAGAGCACGAACGTCCACGCCCGCATAGGTCCCGACACCGACGAACGCGTGCTCATCACCGCCCACCACGACGCCCACGACATCGCCGAGGGAGCTATCGACAACGCGAGTGGCACGGCGGCCGTCCTTGAGGTCGCTCGTGGACTTGCCCACCGGCTTGATGAGCTCGATTATGGTGTCGAGTGCGTGGTCTTCGGGGCCGAAGAGGTCGGGCTGCTCGGCTCGACGCACGACGCCACCCATCGCGAGGGGCCGGTTCGGGCTGTGTTGAATAGCGACGCGATTGTCGGCGCCCGCGATCTCATGGTCCACACTCATGGCTCGGACGCGCTTGCCTCGGCCGCCCGCGCCGCCGGCGAGGCGCTCGGCCACCCGGTGACGGTTACGCCCGAGCACAATCCCCACAGCGATCACTGGCCGTACGTCCGCCGTGGCGTTCCCGGGGCGATGATCCTCGGCGACCACGACGATGACGGCCGAGGGTGGGGTCACACCCACGCCGATACGTTTGACAAACTCGACCGACGGAATCTCCAAGAACAGTCGTTGTTCGTGACGGAGCTAGCGACCCGCGTCGCCAGCGCGGATCTCACCCTCCCCCAACGCGAGACAGCAGCAATCGCTACGGAACTCGAGGCACAGAACGCCGCCGCCGGAATGCAGTATATCGGCACCTGGCCGTTTGATCGGTGACAGCAACACTGCCCGATCGGCCGGCGATACTCTGCGGAGACCCTGAAGCATTTATCCCGGGGTGCACTACCGGCCGGCCGTGAGTCAACGGACGGTCGGGATCGTCGAATCTCCCACCGCGGCGGTCCCCGACGCGGTTCGCGCAGCTGTTGAGGCGGTACCCGCTGACGTAGTTTATCGTCCTGGTGACCAGCTGCAACGTGACCTCGCGATTGCTATTGTAGCGAGCGATGCCGCTCTTGCGACCGTCCCGTCAGAGCTACCGGTCCTTGCGGTTGATCTGCCGTCAGGGGTCCCATCGGTCGCTCCCGAAGACCTCGAATCAACGCTTTCGCGTCTCCTTGCCCGCCCAGCAGCGGACCGCCCACCACAGCAGTCCCGGCTGATTCTTGAGGTGACCGTCGGCGAGACGGTCTCGCATGTCGCCCGTGAGGTGACGATGGTCACCGATGAGCCGGCCCGCATCTCCGAGTTCGAGATCGGCCGCGGGCTGGCGCCCGACGAGGAAGTCGGCCAAGGCGATCCGACCGTTGATGCCCGCCGTCGCGCACAGGTGCGGGCCGATGGCGTCGTGATCGCCACCCCAGCGGGGAGTCATGGCTACGCCCGTGCGGCCGGCAGTCCAACGCTGGCCCCCGGCACCGGCCTGGCGGTTATTCCGCTGGCCCCCTTCGAGGTTGACCCCGACCAGTGGGTCCTGCCCCCCGAAACGGTGACGTGTCGGATCCGTCGCGATGCCGTACCGATTGCCGTCGAGGCTGACGGCGACGAAATTGCCAGCGCGCACAACGGCGATACAATCACCGTGCGGGCTGACCACACGGTCTCGGTGCTTGTCCCTTGACCCGTCTGTCTCGCTTAGCTCTCCCAGGGGTCGCCACTGGCGAGATCGACTTCCGCGTCGAGTCGTGAGGATGGACACCGATCGGCCAGCACGCAGTCCTCACATGTCGGTGATCGGGCCGTACAGACCGCCCGGCCGTGATCGATCATCAGGTGAGTGAAGGCCTGCCAATCCCCTTCGGGAAGCAGTGTCATGAGATCGCGCTCAATCGCCTCCGGCGTGGTCTGGTCGGTCAGCCCGAGGCGACGGGTGATCCGCTTGACGTGCGTGTCGACGACGATCCCCTCGACAACGTCGTGCCCATGCTGGAGCACAACGTTCGCGGTCTTGCGCCCCACGCCTGGGAGCTCAGTAAGCTCGTCCATGGTATCTGGCACGTTGCCGTCGTGCTCCTCAATGATCCGCTCACAACTGCCCTGGATATATCCAGCTTTGTTGTTGTAGTAGGTGATTGAGTCGATATCGCTGGCGAGTTCCTCCTGGGAAACGGCAAGGTAGTCCGCCGGATCGTCGTACTTCTCGAAGAGGTCGGCCGTCACGGCGTTGACCCGCTCGTCGGTACACTGCGCAGAGAGCATCACCGCAATCAACAGCTCCAGTCGGTCTGAGAAATGCAACGAAATCGTGCTATCGGGATACTCCGCTTCGAGTCGATCAACAACAACCCGAGCCCACTCGGCACGATCCTCCACGGGCGTGCTCATATCAATAGCTGGCGGTACCGTCTGATCAACGGTTCGATCACTCCGCTGTGTCGTGGGCCGAAAGTACGCGCGTGGCCGTTGCCTTCCAGGTGGCGATTACCGTGTCGCCCTCGGTAAGATCGAGTCGGCGAATACTCTCGGGAGTAATCAATGCCGTAAGCGTAGGGGCATCTTCGGCTGTCTCTGCCCGAAGGGTCACTGTATAGATCGTCTCGCCAGCCGTGCTGGAAACAACCCGGCACTGTACGCGGTTGCGCGCGCTGGTTGCATCCGGTTCCGGGGCGGTCGTCGGTTCGTGAAGGGTCACAGCGTCAGCACCGATGCGCACCTGTACCCGTTCGCCGGTCGTCGTGGCGTCCTGTAGCCCCCGGAGTGTCCCGATTGGTGTCCTCACCGTTGCGAGCTCGCCGTCTGTCGCAGTGACCGTCCCGGTGAGGACCGTCTCGGGCACCTGTGCGGTCGCATCGAGTGCGACGACGAGTCGGTCGTACCGGTCAAGCAGCCGCGTGGCTGCGTCGGTGAGACGACTGCCGCCCCCGCCGCTGCCGCCGCGCTGGCGCTCAACCAGCCCGCCGAATGCCGCCTCAAGCGTCTCAATCCGCCGGAGGGCCCGGGCTCGCGAACGTTCGAGTGCCGCCGCCGCTGCGGCGACCGATCCGGTGTCCTCGATGGCGCGCAACAAGGCGGCATCGCTGGCGTCGAATTCGACATCGTCGGCGGTCAGAGCCGCCTCAGCGTATCCATGGCTATGGTGTCCGTCGTCGGCTGTTGGCATAACCCGGCGTACAACTAGCGACCTGATAAACTGTGGGCCCCTTCGTCGGGCACCGCTAGGCTTAAGCGACCGGTTGGCCGGCCTTGGAGTATGGTCAGTAAGGCGACGGCGGTCGCACACCCCATTCAGGGGCTTGTCAAGTACCACGGGATGCGTGATGACGAACAGCGGTTGCCCTACCACGACAGCATCAGCGTGTGTACGGCACCGAGTCGGACGACCACCACAGCGGCCTTCGAGCCCGACCGCGATGCGAATCACTACGTGATCGACGGCGAGGTTGTCACCGATACGGCGCGCCTTGATCGGGTTGTTGACGCGGTGCGCGAACGCGCTGACATCGATGCGGAGGCTGCTGTTCGCCTTGAAAGTGAAAACACCTTCCCGACAAACGTCGGTCTCGGCTCGTCGTCCTCGGGCTTTGCCGCTGCGGCGACAGCACTGGCGGCCGCCGCCGGACTTGACCTCTCGTTGCCGGAGCTCTCGACGATCGCCCGTCGTGGGTCGGCCTCGGCGGCCCGGGCGGTCACCGGTGGGTTCTCGCATCTCCGGGCCGGCCTGAGCGACGCGGACTGCCGATCAGAACGCATCGATACCGATCTCGGTGACGATCTGACGATTGTCGTTGGACTCGTGCCTGCCTACAAGGAGACTGACGATGCCCACGCCGAGGCGGCGGCGAGTCACATGTTTGACGCCCGGCGGGTATACGTCGAAGAACAGATCCTGGCCTGCCGAGAGGCCCTCCGGCAAAACGACTTTGAGACGACGTTCGAGCTTGCCGAGCACGACTCGCTCTCGCTGGCGGCAACGACCATGACCGGTCCTGAGGGGTGGGTCTACTGGAAGCCCGCCACCCTGGAAATCTTCGAGGCCGTTCGTGACCTGCGCGCTGAGGGCGTGCCGGCGTACTTCTCAGTCGACACTGGGGCAACCGTATACATCAACACGCCCGATGCCTACGCCGACCAGGTTGAGGAGGCCGTCGCCGCCTGCGGTGTCGAGACCCGCCAGTGGCGTGTTGGCGGGCCCGCCCGTGTCGTCGACGAACACCTCTTTTAGCTCAGTCGTCGGCGAGCTCGCGAATCCGCTTGATGTTCCAGGCGTAGTCCTTGCCGTCTTCGACAGGCGTCTCAAGAGCCATCGGCAGGGATCGGAGCCACTTATCGGCCAGCAGCTGTTCGAAGCCCGCATCCCCGATTTTGCCGAGACCGATGTGAGCGTGTTCGTCCTTATGTGATCCACGCGGGTGCTTTGAGTCATTCAGGTGGAGATACTTGACGCGCTCGCGGCCGATTTCCGCGTCGATCTCATCAAGCAGCTCCGCCATCCCGGCCTCGGTGGTGAAATCATAGCCCGCCGCGTAGAGGTGACAGGTGTCAAGACAGACCCCAAGCGTCTCCGGGGGCAGCTCCGCCACATCAAGCATTCGCCCGAGTTCCGCCATCGATGCTCCCAGCGAGGTTCCTCCACCCGCAGTGTTCTCTAAGAGGACAGTAACGCTATCGGGCACATCAAGCTCGCGTAGACGCGTGCCGACGTTGTCGATGCCGGCGTCGACGCCTGCCCCGGTGTGTGACCCCGGGTGGAACGTGTAGTAGTCGATTCCGAGCTCGGCGGCAGCATCGAGTTCGGCTTGGACCGTGTTGAGTGACTTTGCGGCGAGATCGTCCTTCGGCGTCGCGAAGTTGATGAGGTAGGTTCCGTGAATGATCCAGGGGCCGATGTCCGCCTCGGCGGTGGCCTGCTTGAATGCCGTTACTTCCTCCGGCTCGCGAGTGCTCACCGACCAGGTACGCGGCGAGCCAACAAACAGCTGGCCGCAGGTCCCCCCGTAGTCAGCCTGCTGGTCGACGGCTGCGTCGAGTCCGTCGGCAATCGAGACGTGCGCACCGACCCGTAGCGTCGAATCTCCCATGTGCTTGTGTTGGGTCGGTCCCGCATAACGGTTGGCGAATTGCTGTTGTCGCCTCAGACGTCAATGCCGTGCTCTGCGAGCAACTCAAGAAATGCCGCCTCATCCAGCGTTGGCACGTCGTTCGCTTCGGCGTCCTCGCGCTTGCGCGTTCCCGGATTTGTACCGACGACGAGGTAGTCGGTGTTACCGGACACACTTGAGGTGACTGTTCCGCCGTTTCGTTCGACCACGTCTGAGGCCTCCTGGCGGGTGAATCTCTCGAGTGTGCCCGTGAAGACAACTGTCAGCCCCGCGAGTGCGTCTGTGGTGGCCTGTTCGAACGGCTCGGGATCAACGCCGTGCTCGCGCAGCCGCCGGATCTCCTGACGGTTGCGCTCGGTGGCGAAAAAGCCCGCCACCTCCGCCGCAATCTCCGGGCCGATCCCCTCGACTGCCTCAAGATCAGCAGCATCGGCATCCATGATCGATTCGAGGTCGCCGAATGCCGCGGCTAGATCGCGGGCGACCGTTGGTCCGACTTCGGGAATGCCGAGTGCTGCTAGAAACTCCGGCAGCGGAGGTGCCGTCGACGCTTCGAGTTCCGCCAGCAGGTTATCGGCGCTTTGCTCTCCCCACCCCGCTAGTGCTTCGAGGTCCGCCCGGTCGATCTCGTAGAGGTCGGCTACCCCTGCTTCGATCAGCCCGGCGTCATGCAGTTGCTCGACGCGCTGTTCGCCAAGTCCCTCGATCTCAAGGCCGTCGCGACTGGCGAAGTGTACGACCGCCCGCACGAGTTGTCGGGGACAGGCCAGGCCGCCGGTACAGTAGGCCATCGGCCCCTCGCGTTCAACCGGGCTGCCACAGGCCGGACAGCGTTCGGGAAAGTGGAATGTTCCCGCGTCGGGATCGACATCGCGTTCGAGCACCTCTGCGACCTGTGGGATGACATCCCCAGCGCGCTCGATGCGCACCCGGTCGCCGAGATCGACGCCGAGACGCTCAATCTCAGCCGGGTTGTGAAGGCTTGCCCGCGAAACGGTCACGCCGCCAACGTCGACCGGATCGAGCAGCGCGACGGGCGTGAGCCGGCCGGTCCGGCCCACCTGGACGACGATGTCGCGGACAATCGTCTCCTCGGTCCGAGCGGGGAACTTATACGCGATGGCCCACCGGTAGGCCCGCGCTGTCGCGCCAAGCTCCGCACAGGCCCGACGGTCATCGAGCTTGATGATCGCCCCGTCGATCTCGTAGGCGAGATCCTCACGCGACGCAAGCAGGTCGTCACGGTACGCAATGGCCTCGTCGATGTCCTCAACGCGGGTCACCCGGTCGGCCACCCGCAACCCCCATTCCGGGAAGTGCTCGTGAAGTGCACTGTGGGTGTCGAGTGCTCCGTCAACCCAGGTATCCGGACTCCCGATTGCCAGCGCCTCGAAGAAGAAACACGACAGAGGTCGTTCAGCGACCACCTCAGGATCGAGCTGTCGGAGCGTGCCGGCGGCGGCGTTTCGGGGATTCGCAAAGGGGTCCTTGCCGGCCTCAACGCGCTCGCGGTTGTACGCCTGGAAGGCCTCCCGGGGCATGTAGATCTCTCCGCGGACGGCCAGATACGCCGGATAATCACCGCGCAGGCGCTGGGGCACCGCCGGGATCGTTCGCACCGCCTCGGTAACGTCCTCGCCGACGGTGCCATCGCCACGGGTAGCTGCCCGCTGGTAGCGCCCCTCCTCATAGATCACCTCAATCGAGAGGCCATCGAACTTCGGCTCACAGACGTATGCCACATCATCACGTTGCTCACGCATCCGGGCATCGAAGGCCCGCACCCCGTCGGCGTTGTCGACCGCCTCCACCGACCGCATCGGCCGAACGTGCTCGGCTTCGGGGAGTGCATCGAGTGGCTCGCCGCCGACGCGCTGGGTCGGGCTGTCGGGCGTCTGTAGATCAAAAGCGTCCTCAAGTGTCGCCAGCCGATCGAAGAGGGTGTCGTACGTCCGATCGGCGATAACGGGATCGTTCTTGACGTAGTACCGATGATCGTGATACCGGATGGCATCTCGTAACTGCGCAGCCTGTTCGCGCGCCTTTTCCGGATCGAGTGTATCGACAGGCGCGAAGTCCGTGTCCGGATCCCGGATATAGGGGTTGGCGTCGGGATCAGGGCGTTCGACCATAGCGGTACTGCTGCGTCCAGCGGCTTGAGTCGTCGGGATTGCCCGATGCCGAAAGCGGTTTCGGCGCCGCGGATCCATTTTGTTGTATGCACTGTTCCACCATGCGCGAGACATCCGCCGATGTGCTCCGTCCGCTGGTACGCACCCTGGCGCGTACCGCCTCGCTTGAGGCCGATGTGACCCGCACCGACGACGCGTATCGTGTCGTCGTTGACGCGCCCGGCGTTACGGCTGAGGGTGTGACCGTCGCGTACGTCGACGGCGGGCTCGATATCACGATCGACCGGCTTCGTTCGGAAGCAGACGCGTTTCGACTTGCTGTTCCTGGCCGGCCGACGCGGTACGCCGATCACATCCCGCTACCGGCAGACGCTCGGGTTGCGCCCGAGGCGGCCAACGCCGTCCTCACCGATCGCGGCACACTCGAAATAACCCTTCCACGAACCGATTCCTGATCCGCGTTGGTCGGTTTAAATGCCGGTTGTGGCTGTCCGGTTCCTCGATCAAGATCACGCCCCGGCCGGTTCGAGCGTAACTGACACCGTATCGCCGTTCTGGATTGCTGCCTCGTCAACCGAGACATCCTCGGCGACCTCGGTGCCGGTATCACCGATTGCCTGAATCGTGTAGCCCTCGGTCGCCGTTACCGACGCATCTGCATAGCCCTCCTGCGGGCCGAGTGTTTCTGCGGTCGGATAGGGCACGGTCACCTCGAAGGATCCATCGGGGTCGATCTCGTCGCCGGTCAGTGTCTGGGTGTAGGTGAAGGACCGGTCAGTCGCGGTCTGTAGTGGAACGCTCACCCGGACGGTCACGTTCGGCCCGACGTCGGTCTGTCCCGTCAGGGTCGCTCCCTCGACGCGCTCGTAGGTCTTGACTGAAGATTCAACGTGGGCATCATAGAAGCCGCTGACAGCCTGTCCGACCTGGCGGGCCAGCGAGATATTCTGGGCCAGTCCCTGATTGTATCCGCTCCCGAGACCAATCGAGGTCCGCTGTCCGACAACGCGATCGGAGTTTGGAATCTGTGCAGCTCGGTAGCCCACAAGCGAGTACGAGTCGGTCTCGTTGACGAGCCGATAGTGCTCAAGCCCGCTGGCGTCCTGTAAGTAGAGTTTCGACAGCATCGTCTGCTGGAAGTCCTCGTTGGCGGTCCGGAGCGTGCGGTTCTGGACTGTGCCGTCATTCTGTGGGAAGCGGATCGTCTCCTGATCAAGATAGCTTCCGTAGTCCGGTCCGGTCCACTGTGTGATTGCGGGGAACTTCCCGGCGGCCATCTGGTCATCGATCATCACGTACTGAATCGGCTCGTCCGTCTCGTTCTGAGCGACCTGATCGCGCAGTGCCGCCTTGTCGGACTCATGGGTCGGACTCGCGTCAGTAGCGATGGCATCTAGATACAACTCGGCAGTGCTCTCGTTTTGGGCGGTCAGGAAGGCCGAGGCCGACCGGGCGTTCTGTTGGAATGGATTGGCGTGTGGGATGCGCTCACCTTGGACGGTGATCAGGTGGCCATAGTCCCACCACGACATGACTCCGTAGGCCCCCTCGGGGTAGTCGTAGTTGCCGTCACCGGGACGGGTGAAGCTGCCGTAGTAGTCAATCTGGTCGGCGTTGCCCGCGCCGCCGTAGTTGCCGACCTCCGGTGTGTTGTTCGCGAGCCAGTCGTTCGCCGGGCTCCACGTTGTTGCACTCCCGCCTGGACCGGCACTTGCGCCGACCTGCAGTGCGCTGGCGGAGGCAAGCGGGGGGAACAGCGGGACAAATAGCAACATCACGATCACGCCAATCGTGAGAATCTGGTAGGTCTCAATGCCGCGAAGCGCGTCGATGCCGCCGGAGAGATCAACCATGTCGATTGCGATGCCGACGAGGAAGGCGTTGAGCACGGCGACGGCGGTGACGAGATAGTAATTAAACCGGATCTGTGTCAGCCCCATGCTGATGAGGAAAGCCGACCAGACGACCACCAGCAGGCTGACCCGGCGGTTCTCGTGATCGGAAGTCGCGCGCACGCCCAGCCACACAAGCGCGAGTACGCCCGTGAAGAATGCCAGCCCGTACTGGCCGAACATGAACTGTGCGGGATTCTCCGGTGGTTGAGCTTCGGCGATGGTCAGTCCACCAGGGTTGTACCCGAAGGGCATGATCCGTCCGGAGAGATTGTTGATCAGTGTTCCGTAGAGGTCGGGTAATAGGAGTGCCATAGCGATCAACGCGCCGACGATCGACGCGCCGATGGCGACGGGGTACCACGTCCGATCGTAGCCCTCACGCTCCCACTGACGAGCCAGCCAGGCCATAAACGCTGCACCAGCAGCGACGAGGAATGCGAGTGTCGGATGGAGGTACCCAAGTGCGGTCGCGCTGAAGCCCGGCTCTTGGATGCGGGTGAGCGTTAGAAGCGTCACCACAAGCATGCTAACGACCGCAACGAAGGCGACGTGATCCGGCGATTCGCCGCGGAGGAAATCAAGCGTGAGCTGGAGGACGACGTATACACCAAAGATGCCGATCAATACGACGGCTGGTGGCCACGTCCAAATATACAGGGTGAGCAGCAGCCCGACAAGCGCGCTGTAGGCGATCGGTCGACGCAGGGCATTCCACTCTCCTGCCGTAACGAGCTCCCACGCCGGTGGTTCACGTTTGATTGCCTGTAGCGCGAGTACCATCCCGAACACCGACACGGTCATCATCAAGACTTCGGCAGCAACGTGATCAAAGAATCCGACTGTGGTTCGCCGGAGGAAGCTTCCAGGTGCAAGTGCCAGAAAGATCACGCCCGCAAGTCCACCGGTGCGTCCGCCGACACGCTTTCCGATGGCGTAAACCGGAAGCGCAACGAGCGCGGCGAGCAGCGGAACCGACACCAACGCCGCCACTTGAATATCGCTCGTCGTCGGCGAGCCGAGGCCGATGATAAACGAGAGCATGGCCACAAACCAGTCAAAGAGCGTCCCGAACTGCGCAGCGAACGCCCCCTCTGGGAATCCGCTCCAGGGATCGAAGCCGGGGAGCCACGGGAACCGTTCGACGGTCCAGGTGGTCGTCCGCCAGTGATACCACGGATCGATCGCTTGGAACGTGATCCGATCCCCGCTGGTAAACGCCCCGTAGTTCTGGATCCGAACCCAGAACATAAACAGTACGACGAGTACAAGCGCGGGAACATGATACCAGCGGGAGAGCAGATCCCGGATAGAGGAGTCGGCGAGACGTTGCTCGTCGGTATCGACACTCATCGCTCAGAACGTGTCCTATTCCGGGAATAAACCTTGTTATATTCGCGCTGGCCCGGACTCCTGTGGTCCCACGAGTGATCCTCGACGGAGATGCAATCACCCGCCATGTATGCTCTCCCAACGTGGTGATTGATACGCCGGCAATGGCCGTCTCTCGATGGCGGATAACGATGACGTGGCGCCGTTAATCTCCCCGTGAGCCGAGCGTTTGCGGCTTCGAGTTTGGCACGCTGTCAGTAGCCGGACGTTCCGATTGTTTCTGAAGTGGACCCGGTCATGCGTTAGCTGTCTCAACGAGATTCGGGGTTGCTATGGCGTAGAGATAGCCAAGTCCAACGGCTCCGGTAAAGACAACAATCGCAAGTAGTTGCTGCAACTCGGCCATCGAACGCGTTCGTACAAGCCGTGTCAGTCGTTGTGGAACAAACCGCGTTAGCAACTGCTTCAGGTACGCACTCTTGTTGTCCGGCGCCTCCGGGTACAGCCGATCCATGACACGCTTTGAATAGCCCTGCCAGAAGGACCGCGCGACGAGCCACTTGAACTCTCCCCGATACTCGAAGAGTTTGTGATGCACGACAGCATCTTCAGTGAATATCATCCCCTTCCCATACCGTTCAAGCAGTCGAATGCCAACCGGAGCCTCGTGTGCCTGGAGATGTTTATCGCCTTTTCGCCCCGTCTTTGGATCGTAGCCCCCAACCGTCAAGAATGCTTCTCGACGATACGAGATGTTTGAGCCGTAGGTATTCCGGACCTCTTCTTTGTCCTCCGCGAACCCTGGCTCTACACACCCGACCAGCCAGTAGAACTCCTCAGGAAAGAACGCCGGTCGTTCGGTCTGCCAGTCGGGCCTGACGTCGCCACCAACGGCGATTGCGTCCGTCTGCTCATACACGCTGAGAAGATTTGCTATCCAGTCTTCCTCTGCGACCGCGTCGTCGTCAATGAAGGCGACGATATCACCGGACGCCACCTCTGCTCCCTTCGTGCGACTGTACGAGATTCCCCGGTTGTCGTCGTTACAATGGATATGGACGATCTCTTCGTCACCGAAGTCCGCATGGACACGGTCGCACACGGTCTCGTTGCCATCAACGACGAGAATCACCTCAAGATCGTCGTGCGTCTGTGCGAGCACGCTTTCGACCGTCTCAGAAAACGGTTCGAAGCGGTCCATAGAATACGTACAGACGACGACAGAGACCTTCATTATCCGCAATTCCAAGAAGCCGTGAATAAGGATTGTGCTTCATCAGGAACACCGGCCTACTGGCGTGTGCATCTATCTCTCAGTCACCAATCACGGACTGTGGTGAGTTGACCTTGCCAATCGTTCCTTAGCAAGTGTCGACCAACATACTCTCGTATCAATTGATGATGGCCCGATCGCGCCGCATATTGTAGCTACGATGTTGTTCAATTAGCTGAACGTGGGCGCTAAGCCCCTGCCTCAAGGAGCCGTCAACGGCGGCGAGTAGGCAGGGGTAGTTCACCGCGCTTGTACTTCGCGTCTGCTCCGCGTCGGCGCCCTTTTTATTCTGCCGCGTCCATCGACAAGCATGGATGTTGCGGTGGTGACCGTCGGCGACGAACTCCTCGCCGGCGACATTGAGAATACGAATGCGACGTGGCTCTGTCGACAACTAACCGACCGAGGTGTCGATGTCCGACGGGTATTCGTCCTGCCGGACGACCGGGCGACGATTGCCCAGGAGGTCAACGAGGCACGCGCCGACTACGATGCCGTGATCGTCACCGGCGGGCTCGGTCCGACGCACGATGATGTTACGATGGCGGCTGTTGCCGATGCTGTCGGCCGTGACCTCGTTGAACACCCCGAGGCCGCCGCGAGTCTCGATGACCGCGGGTACGGTCCCGACACGCGCACCCCGAAAACCGCCTATCTTCCGGCTGGGGCCCGCGCTCTCCACAACGAGGTGGGTGTTGCACCGGGCGCGGTCCTTGCGTCGATCTATGTCTTCCCAGGCGTGCCGGCGGAAATGAAGGCGATGTTCAAGGCCGTCGCCGAAGAGTTCACCGGCGAGTCGCGATATCAAGAACTGGTCGAAACCAGCGAGCCGGAACGACACCTCGTTGACCGACTCACGCAGTTGCGTGAGCGTTTTCCGGTCACCGTCGGGAGCTATCCCGGCGAGACCGTCCGGGTGAAGATCACCGGACCCGACGAGACGGCCGTTGCCGATGCCGCTGCGTGGTTCCGCGAGCGTGTTGAATCCCCGTCGACGTAGTCACCATGTTGTCGGTATACCGTGGCGTCGATTGTGGTTGATCGGATGGTGTAGTATCCATCGTCGCCGTGCGCTGTTCGTCGCGTCT
>JBEQAX010000009.1:0-52827 GCA_041640095.1 Salinarchaeum sp.
TGGTCAGCCGACGGGTTGCCCGCGCTGGCTGTCCCTTGAGGTGGACAATCAACGCGTTGTAGGCCTCATCAAAGCCGTTCTCGACAAGGCGGTCGCGCATCCCGCCGGTCTCGACGGCGAGCACGAAATCGGCGTCACACTCCAGAAATTCGATTGTGTCGGGATTGTTTGGAATCTGATAGCCCCCCTCGCCGACATCCTCCTGACAGTGGATGACACGTTCACCACGGCGGGTTTGTTCGCGGAGCCGCAACGGCCCCATGATCGTCGCGCCGGACTCCTCCGGGCGCATATGGAAGTCCTCGCGGGTCACCCCAGAGACAATCTCGAGATCCTCGATCAGCTGGTTGGATTCATCCTGGTTAGAGAACTGCGCCTCGTCATTGTCCCAAGACTCAGAGAGATAATACAGCTCCCGGAGGGTCGAGGAGCGCTCACCCTCAAGTTGATCGACAAGGAAATCGATCGTGTAGACAGCCTTGAGAAGCTTGCGGGCGCCGTTGACCGAGTTGGCCGATCGGGTCGAGGTCCGGTCGCCGTAGACCCAGACCTCATCGGCCTCGTCATATTCGATGTTGCTTTTCGTCCGAGTGGGGAGTTGCATCGATGGAATCTCGCCAGCTTCAAGTTGATCGTACAACTCGGCGGCGAGATCGATGAGTTCCTCCTGTGCGGTAGTAGGGGTATCAGTGCTCATAGCAGTTAGTTTGCAACGGTGAGTTTGGCAGTCTCAATGCCATCAACCGAGAGGTCGAACTCGGCGTCGGCCGCGGTTGTATACGACAGGGTTGTCTGCTCGCCAGCGTCAACCGTCGCCTCCCATTTGATGAAGTACTCGCCGTCAACCTCAACGGCAGTCGCGTCATCGGGAAGATCCGTCGGCTCCGTGGAGACGATCTCGGTAACATCGAAGGACTCGTTCGTGTTGGTGTGATTTTCAACGGTCAGGTGGACTGTACGAGTACCGTCCTCGGCGGCCTCGGCGTGGCGTTCGATGAGGACGTTGTTCATAATCCGCGCTAGCGCGTCGCCGTAGTCGGGGTCGTCGCGGCCGGTAACCTCAGCGACCTTCTCGGCCATCTCGGGGAGGATATCCGCCAGTTTGTCGCGCTTGCGCTGGCGCTGTTGCATCGAGCGTTTCTTTTTGAGATACGACTTGAGATCGCGGGCGGCCTCACGGACGGCCAGTTCGATCTCGTCTTCGATCTCAGGAACGTTGGCGAGTGCGTCCTTTGACTCGCTGGTAAAGGGGACGTTCGTTGAGGCGACGTGAACCATCAGTACGACCGGCCCGTTCGGAAGGCCCGATCCGCCGGGCTGATCGAGCTTGTAGTTGCGCCAGCCGATCGATTTGACCACGTCAGTGATCGCACACGCCCCGCGTTGGTAGACCAACGGGACGCGATTGGCAAACCGCATGAGATCCATCGTGCCATCTTTGAGTTCGCCACCGTAGGCGATCCCCGCCTCAACAACAAACGGATCGCCACCGTGGACCTCCGCGTCCCGAGTCGTTGCCGTGTAGAAGTCGGCGTCGTACTCCTTTTTTAGCCCGGCTTCGATCAGCTCGGCGGTAATCGGCGAGAGACACGATGTTGGCGGCGAGAGCACACTCACCGACCGCATCGCCTCAAGGAGGTCACTCGCGGTATCGCGGTCATCAACGAACGTCCGGAGCTTTGGCGGCTCATCCGGCACAGTCCGGGTGTGATCCCAGAGCGCCTCACGGACGTTCTCCCGGGCGGTCTCGCCAAAGGTGACCTCCTCGCGATCCTCGGTCATGTCGGCGGCCCGATCGACGTACGTGGCGAGATCGTCGGCCGTGACCCGGTCCTGGGTGTTCGCCTCGGCGTCAAGGATATCGGCAAGCCGACTGGCGACGCCGTCAACGGTCGCGTCGTCCTTGCGGGCAGTCGTCACCTCGTCAATAACACGATAGCAGTCCGCGCGGCGGCGATCAGGCGTCGCAATAGCTGCCCAGAGAGCCTCGGTGACGTTTTCTCGAACGGTCTTACCGATTGTCCGGTCGTGGGCTTCGGCGACGGCATCAGCGGCGTTTCCAACGATTGTCCGCACGTCGTGGTGGGCGATTCGTTCGCGCTCGGCCAACACCGACGCTACACGGTCCGCGAAGTCATCGGTGGCAGCCTGACCCTTGTTGGCGGTTGCCCCGCGGACAATCTCGGCGACATCAATCGACTCCTGGGGTCCGGGCGTCGGCCACGCGAACGCTCGCCCGTAGTAGCGGTCACGGAACGCGTCAATAATCGAGTCGGCAGTCTTCCGTCCGACCCGGGTGAACTCGGACTGGAGAAACCCTGAAACCGAGTGTGAATCGGTCGTGTCGAGCATCTTCAACAGCGTGCCGAGTTCAACGCCGTGTGGATGGGGCCGGATCTCTTCGGTCTCCGCAGGCAGTTGGTCGGTGGCTCGCTCAAACTTCAGCGGTTCGTCCAGCCCAGGCTCACGCAACTCGATGCGGGCGTGTGGGTTGACAACCGCTGTGTGTTTGATATACTCGTGCAGTTGGGTGCGCGCCCGCATGGTGGCCTCCATTTCGAGTTCAATCCGGGTGCCGTGTGGCCGGTCCCAGGTCGTCGTGTGTTCCTCGCGAATCTCTGGCTCGTTGGTGTCGGTGTCGATCACCAACTCGAAGTACTGTGCCTCGTCGTTGCGCTGTGTGCGTGAGGTGATTTTGGCCGGTTTGCCACTCGTAAGCTGGGAGTACAATACGGCTGCCGAGATTCCGATTCCCTGCTGTCCGCGGCTGTTCTTGACGCTGATCGCCCCCTGGTTCGAGACGACGAAGTTCTCATCGTCGCCGTTGGCCCCCGGAACCGAAATGTCATAGACGTATTCGGGCGGCGATGTCGCTTCGATGGCGGTGACCTTCAGAAGACACATGTCTGATTCGGCGAACTCTCGGAGCGTCTGAATACGCTCCCAGAGCGATCGGAGGGCATCGGTTGGGGCGTGTGCGTGATCAAGAAGTCCATCCTCCTGTAGACGATGGACTGCCGGAGACGCATCAAGCGAGTCACCGGCGAGAGCCCGCTTGATGAGCGACCGGTACCGCTCGGCCTGTGTGAGACTCGCACCGACACCGGCGCCCATCAGAAGTCCAGCGGTCGTACCGGGCACCGTTTCACACCCAGGGTCATCGACTCGCACGTCCGCAAGTAGTGACACTGGGAGCACAACACGCTCGTCAACGGCGGATTGATCGCCCGCCGGCCCATGAGGTAGAGCGTCCTCGGAGACGCTTATCCGGTAGACCGCCTCCGATGTCGCGTCCGTGACCGTCTCGGTGCGGGCGAGGACCCCTTGCATGGTCCACAGCGTCGATAGCTGCCTGGCGAGCGTTTCACTCGATGTTGTGTGCGTGTAACCGGCCGAAGACACATCGGACTGGTCTAGTGCTGCGAGGAACGTCCGCTGGTCGGCGGACGAAAGGTCAAAGATGAAGTCCGGGATCCGCTTTTCCTCGGCCGTCTCACCACAGACCGACCGTAAGAACACAGCTAACGGCGCGTCAGACGCCACCGGGTCAGGATGAACTGCCGCAGAGGCGGCGCCCGCTAAAGCATTGACACGCGTTGTGTCGATCACCGTCTTAGCCTGCTGGGGGCTGATGGTTCCCGCTGAGAGGTACTGGCCGAGTAGCCGGAGGAATTCGTCTTTGATTGGTATTGAGACGGGTGTTTCCGGATCGTCCGCGTCCGGCGTTGCCGTGAGGACACCGTCGGCGGCCCGATCTTCCCATCCCAGGTCACGAACGGTCTCGGCCGGGAGGTACCCGTGTTCGTGGTAGTCCTGCGCAAAGCGATCAGCCGGGACGTCAAGCCCGTGGACATAGAGCTGGTGATCTGCGAGTTGCTCTCGTGTGAGGTGTTGGAGGAGGTTTACCGTCTCCGGTGGCGTTCCAGGTCGTGGGAGCTGTTGGGGAGCCAGAATGTGGTCACCGGGATCCAATTCGTCGGCCGTCACCTCCTTAGTCCCGCCGTCGCCGTCAAGCGTGAACACGCTGTGGTGCCCGGTAACCTCGACAGAACGCCCACGGTTAGTGTGGACCTCGTAGGTGTGTTCGTCGGTCTCGTGGCGGATCGCGTGGGTGACCGGTTGCCACGAGAGTTCGTGATCGTCTCGAGTGAACGACGGCACCTCAATATCTTCAGGAATCCGCCGCGTAGCTGCTCCGGAAGCCGGAAGATACGCGTCACAGAGGGCCCCAATCGGGAGAAATTGAATGTCACCGTCCCGCCGGACAAGAATGCGCTGGTCGGGAGTAAGCGACTGCTCGCGGGCGTGGAACCGACTTCCATAGAGAAGCTTCCCAAAAACCTTCGGCAGTTGCTCGCGGGTAATGCCAGGCCCATTGTCTTCAATGATAACCCGGTAGTAGTCGCCGATATCCTCAATCTCGACGTAGATGTCAGGAAGGATGTCGGCCTCTTCGCCCGCGTCAAGAGCGTTGTCGACCCCCTCTTTGACTGCGGTCACAAGTCCTCGGGCGCCAGAGTCGAACCCGAGCATGTGCTTGTTTTTCTCGAAAAATTCGGCGATAGAGATGGCCCGTTGACTCTCGGCGAGTTCTTCGGCGATCCCGATGTCATCGCCGAGGGTCGACTGCGAGGTCATTGTGCAGGATATAGCGCGGGAAGTGTTAAAAGGTGAACGAAGCGCGGTGAAACTGAAACACTGCGCGAGGGACAAGATTGACTCCAATGGAGTACAATGCTCAGTTGTGACCATCGCGGACGTCATTGCGACGGTCCGAGATCGGGAGCAGACCTTACGCGTCTACAACACCGATCCGGATGTCTTTAAAGCGATTGAGGAGGGGCTCACCGAGCGGAACGTAGCCGTCGAAGCCGTCACCACTGACTCCGGCCGACCGGCGAATACCGCCATGCTCCTTAGCGGCAATGACGTTCGCGCTGTGGCCGCCACGGACGATCTACGTGCGGCCCTCGAAGAGACAATCGCCAGACGGCCGCCGCGTCGACAATTTCCGACGCCAGAATGGGTACGCGACCGCGAGCCAAACTCCGACGCGTCGACACCGTCACCAGGTGAGTCGCTTCTTGACCGGATCGCAGACCGCACCTTTACCTCACATGACACCCGTCGGATGATGTACCTCTCGCGGGAGATTGAGGACCGCGCTTGGCGGGTTGGAGAAGGGCGGTTGTTCGCCGGATTCCAGCGAGCCGAGGCAATCAAGGACCAGCGACGGAAGTACCGTCGATTGGCCAACCGCGGACTCGCTGTCCACGTCTACGCCGGGACCCCCGAGGCAACCCCGCCGTCGATCAAGGGTGTCGAAGTGCATCTTGAGGACACTAAAGAACTCGCCCAAACCTGGTTCGTCATCTTCGATGGCGGTCGCGACCCGCTCCAGAAGAGTGCGCTTCTCGCTGATCGACGCGGTCCAGACGAGTACTTCGGTGTTGTGACTTACGAACCAGCGTTAGTCGACCGCGCGCTCGCATATCTGACCGACCGGTATGCGCCGATGGACCGCTCACAGCGCCACTCGGCGTGAGCGGTACGATGTGCAACGAAAAGACATGAAAGCCCTGGCATTTATCATACACCGCCTCATCACGTGAGGTAGGGATACCTCACGAAGACATGTCACAGGATCGCCCCGAAGTGCTCGTCGTTGACGATGAATCGCGGCTTGCCGACCTGTTTGCCGCATGGCTCGAAAACGACAGCTGGACCGTTAAGACAGCCTACGACGGCCGGACTGCCCTTGAGAAGATGAGCGACGCCGTCGAGATCGTACTACTCGATCGTCGGATGCCAGGGCTCTCCGGCGACGAGGTACTCGGGGAGATTCGTGAGAAAGGATACGACGCCCGAGTTGTGATGGTCACCGCGGTCGATCCGGACTTTGACATCATCGAGATGGGCTTTGATGACTACCTCGTCAAGCCGGTCTCGAAGGACGAACTGCTTGATCTCGTTGACCGCGTCCACGATCGCCAGGAGTATGCTAGTGACGTCCAGGAGTACTTCTCACTTGTCTCGAAGCGCTCGTTACTCCAGACTGAAAAGTCAAGCCAGGAACTTGAGAACAACGCCGAGTACCAGGAGCTTCAAGCACGGATCGAGGAACTTGAGGAAACAGTCGACAGGCAGGTGACCGAACTTGAGGGTCACGAGGACTTCGTCGGGGCCTTCCGGGATCTCCCTGGTGGCTCAGGGACGGAGTGAACACGGTTACTCGATCCGGCGGTCGGCAAGCGCCGGGAACTCATCGCGAACCGCCATAACGCGTGCTGGGTCAAGCGTCGCGGTGACCATATCCGGCTTGGCACCCGTTTTGGCGATCGGCGTTCCCCAGGGGTCAATCACCATCGATCGACCAACGAGTGTCTCGCCGTTGACCGCTCCGGCCCCATTGATTGCCGCCACGTACATCAGGTTCTCAAGCGCCCGCGTCCGCGGGAGCAGGTTCCAGTGTTCAACCCGCGGATACGGCCAGGCGGAGGGGACAAGCGTAAGCGTCGCTCCGGCCTCAACAAGTGAGCGGTAGAGTTCAGGAAATCGGAGATCATAGCAAGTGGTCACACCAACGGTGAATTCTCCGATTGTCGCGACTGCGAGTCGATCGCCAGGAACCAGTTGTTCGGCCTCAGCAGAGTCATAGCCAAAGAGATGGTGTTTCCGATAGACCAATCGACGCTCGCCGGTGGCATCAAAGAGCACCGCAGTGTTCGCAAGTCCAGTGTCCGCTGGCGTTGGCACACCCGTCGTTGCTGCTAGATCCTCGATTATCGTGCCGGCGAGAACGGCCGTGTCGGCTGCTGCTGCGGCGTTGGCCAGTGCCGTGAGTGTCGGACCGTCGAGCGCTTCAGCACTTCGATCGTAGGCGTCGAACGCGAAGTAGCCGACCGAGAACAGCTCCGGTAGAGCCACGAGATCGGCGTCCATCGTGCCGGCCCGTTTGATCGCCTCGATGGCCCGCTCACGGTTTGTCACAAGGTCACCACCGTCAACGGCGAGTTGGGCGAGCGCGAGTTTCATCGCTCAGGTGAGCGTCTCCTGTAACGCGTCCGCGAGGTTCTCAATCTCATCGTCGAGATTACGCTTGAAGTACTGCTCAACGCCGGGGACTGAGCCATCGACGGTGAACGTGTTGGTGAGTGTCGTCATCTCAGGGCCAGCGTCAATTGAGTGCTCGCCGATCACCTCAAGGACACGCGACTCGCCAACAAACCGGACGTACTCGGGCGGGGTGCGTGTTGTCTCCTCGGTTCGGACGGGGACCGTCCGACTGACAAACGGGATTGGCAACTCAACGTGCCAGGTTGCCACCTGGCCGGCCTCGTCCTCTATGTCGTAGTCGGTGACGACACTAATCGCGCCAGCACGCTGGGCAGGATCGGCAATAAACTCCCAGACGACCTCGGGGGACACCGGGACGCGAATGTCGCGCTCAACACGGACCGTCATTGGATTGTGTGTGACGATCAGTCACAAAAAGCATCCCGATTGTGTGGTCACTCAGGGGTGACCTTCCACGTCGTTGAGCGGGCACGGCCCCACTTCTCGATGTCGATGTCCTCAACCTCGTCCGCGAGTTTCGGAAGCCGGACACCGACCTGTTTGGATGAAAGGCCGAGTGCGTCGGCGATATTTCGGGCTTTGAAATACCGCTTGCCGCGGGCAGCACTATCCTGGAGATACGCCAGGATCCGACGTTCTTCTTCGGTGAACTCGGTCATTACCAATCAATAGGAGCCTGATGGACTTAACTCTTGTAGGGATCGCCGGTACTGAGCGTTCGCAAGGGGTTTGAGCATCGACTACCACCACCCAATATGCGAGAGTTCGTCGTCGTCGGAGCGGGACCGGCCGGCTCGCATTTCGCTCGACGAGCGGCCGACGCCGGCCACGACGTCCTCGTACTTGAGCGAGGGACCATCGGGCGTCCACTCGCCTGTTCAGGGCACGTAAGCCGCGACCTCTGGGAGTTCGTTGAGGGAGCTCGTGAGGACCTGCTCCAACACGAGATCGGTGAGGCGCGGTTTCATCTCGATGAGCAACCGGAGGATGGCTATCCATTCCGTGTCTCGGGATCGATCTCCGATGTTATCGATCGGGTCAAGCTTGATCAGACGCTCGCCGAGCGCGCACAGGCGGCCGGGGCGGACGTTCGTGATCAGCAACACGTGATTAGCGTGGACGAAGGTCCTGACAGTGTCACCGTTACCGCCCGCGGTCCCGACGGAATCGAGGAGTTTCATGCCCGAATCGTGGTCGGAAGTGACGGACCACGGTCGCGGGTGCGACGCGAGCTTGGGCTGTCCCCCCCGAGTCGACTACTCCATGGTGTCTTCGGATACGAGTCGACACCCGATCACGACCCGGGTGTCGATGTCCACCTCACGACGCCGGGGCTGTTCGCGTGGCGGATCCCGCGTGGAGCAGCCGGCTGTGAGTACGGGATTGCTGCACCCCCTGGGGGGGATGTCCGAACGCGCTTTTACCGACACCTACGTGCCCACGGGGTTGACCCATCAGCCATCGAGACGTACGCAGGCGGGATTCCGATCGGCCCTCCACCAACGGTCACAAGCGAGCGGGGACTCCTGATTGGAGACGCCGCCGGACAGACCAAGCCATTCACTGGCGGCGGCATCGTCTATGGACTGACGTGTGCGGAACACGCCGCTACAACGGTCGACCCCTGGGAACCGGACTCACTCGACCGATACGAACGCGCTTGGCGTCGGGATATTGGTCCGGATATTCGACTTGGGGAAGTCATCAGGCGGGCCTACCGGCTACCGACACCGATTCGGCGCCTCGGGCTACGACTCTTCAGTGGATCGATTGACGTCGAGATGGATCGCCCGGCGTCGCTCATCCCCGGCCGTGGGTGATCAAAACGGCAGCCACTCGCGCAGACGATCGGCCAGTGATTGCGATGGTTGCGGTGAATCATCCGGTAACACCGTTGAGGCAGGCTTGATCACCGTTTGATCGCCGCCGTGGCCGCCGTTTTCGACAATAATCAGTCCGTCGTCATTGAGATCGGTCAGCGCGCGCTCAATCTCGTTGATGTCAGCGCCGACATGCGTCCGGAGTTCGAAGACCGTCATCCCCTCCTCGCTACGATCAACGAGTGCATCGAGGATCTTAACGTCAATCTCATCGCGGTTTCGAAACTCCCCCTGTACAGGCATTACCATCCGGTTCGACCGGCAGCGTCTTAGTTTTGATTGCTCGGTACGCCTACGCTCAGTCGTTGAGCACTTGGATCTCGTCGTCACCGTGGGGGACCGTGCAGAGGAATCGCACCGGCGTGTCTCCCTCGTTACGGTACCAGTGGACCTCACCGGCTGGAATCAACAGCGCGTCTCCCGGAGTAACTTGACGCTCAGAGGCCATGTCTCCCTCACCAGCACCAACCGTGTATGTCCCCGCAAGGACGTACTGAACGTGTTCGATCGCGTTGGTATGCTTGGGAATTGATCCACCAGCCGCGAGTGTGAACTCCCGGAGGGCGAAGTGTGGGGCTCCTTCGTCTTCTCCGATTAACACAGCCTTCTCGGCCCCCTCGGCCGCATCGACCGCTGTCGCCTCAACGTCGGCGGCGTCACGCACGAACATAGAGATCAGTACGCGTAATCAGCGTATCCATCGGAGGTAATCGTCTCGGAGTTGCTCTCGTTGAGTTTGTCAAGCGCGTTCCGGAAGTCGTCCATCCGGACCTCGGTCCGGTCGTCTCGGATGGCAAACATGCCGGCTTCGGTGGCGAGATTCTCAAGGCGTGCCCCCGAGAAGTCCTCAGTCTCAAGCGCGAGAGCATCGAAGTCAACCGCCGGAGCAATCTGCATCTCCCGGGTGTGCAACTTAAGGATCTGCTTGCGCCCCTCGTGATCGGGCTTTGGCACTTCGATGAGCCGGTCAAATCGGCCGGGGCGAAGAATCGCGCGATCAAGCATGTCGAAGCGGTTGGTCGCGGCAATAATTCGGATCTCTCCGCGGTCCTCGAAGCCGTCCATCTCCGAGAGGAGTTGCATCATCGTCCGCTGGACCTCCGCATCGCCCGAGGTCTTTGACTCGGTGCGCTTTGAGGCGATTGCGTCGATCTCATCGATGAAAATCACCGCTGGCGTGCGCTCTTCGGCGAGATCAAACAGATCACGAACAAGACGCGAGCCCTCGCCGATGAACTTGCGCACCAGTTCGGAGCCGGCCATTTTGATGAACGTTGCGTCGGTCTGGTTGGCAACCGCCTTCGCCAGCATCGTCTTGCCGGTCCCCGGCGGGCCGTGTAACAGGACACCACCCGGCGGTTCAATACCAAGCTGTTCGAACTGCTCGGGGTCACGAAGGGGTTCCTCAACCGTCTCGCGGACCTCCCGAATCTGCTCGTCGAGCCCTCCGATATCGGCGTACTCGACCGACGGCGACTCATCAACCTGCATGGCCTGTGCACGCGCGTCAGTCTCCTGGTCAAGAACGTTCTTGATGGTGAACGAGTCGTTGACAGCGACACGATCGCCGGCATCAAGTCGGGCCGCCATCCGGTCAGAGACGGAAGTTAGCACCTCCTGGTTGTTGCCGTGTTGCTTGACGATCGCCTCGCCGTTGTCGATTTCTTTGACTGTTGCGACGTACAGCGATGTTGTCTTGAGCGTCTCGTTTTCACGCTCAAGCCGGTCAGCACGCTGTCGAAGTTCCTCCTGGCGCTCGTCGGCTGTCTCAAGCTGTTGTTGGAGCTGCCGGTGGACTTCGACAATGTCTAAAAAGTGCTCGCGGAGCGCGGCCAGCCGCTCCTCGTCGGTCATATCGGGATCGAGATTCAGCCGCGGCCGGTCCGGGAGCGATGGGCTGTGCGACATTTATCATACGAGATTGGGTCGGGCGTTAAAAGTGCCTTTTGGGTTCGGTAGGATAGTGGGTGAACCGACAGGTACGAGCCTACGAGGAGGCCGCAGCCCGAATGATCCCAACGGTCTGACCGACGCCAACAGTCGCCAGTCCGAGGGCCGCCGGTCCGACCCCGGCCGCATAGATAACTGCTCCGAGGAGACTCAAAGCGCCACCACCAGCATAGAGCACCACTGACGCGTTGGGCTGGAGGCCGGTATAGATGAGTCCAAGCGCCGGCAGAATCATCCATCCGTACAGCGAAAGCGCAAGCAAGGGGGGAGTGGCGTATACCGCGCCGATGAGCCCAGCCGCGGTAAGGGGGATCCCAAGAAGGATGATCCAAAGCCAGACAGCTAAGACGTCGCCCGTCATCTCGCGTCGACCAAGCGCCGCAAAGGCGATGAGAAGGACAACCATGACACCGTGGGCAATCCGGAGACTCCGGGGTCCGAAGAGCCCTCGGTGGAGCCCAACCGTGAACGCCCACGCCAGTGGAACCAGCGCCGCCGGACCGACCTCAAGTGCGCGGCGATACATCACTCAATGATTTAGTACCGCTGGCCATGATGGTGTCGGCCCTCCAGGCGGAACGGGCCAAGTGCCTTCCGAGGGCCCAGAGGCCGTATCGTCCGTGCTGACGAGAGACGCTGTCTCATAGACCACTTGCACCAAGGCAGTCCACGCAGTCACAGGAGCGCGGCCATCTCATCAAGCGCGCGGTCATACTCATCAATGGCTGCCTCAATGTACGCCGGATCGGTGACATCAACGCCGGCGGTCTCAAGAATCTCGACAGGATAAGCGCCACCGCCGAGGCGCAACGCGTCAAGATACTGATCAGCAGCCGACTGCCCTGTCTCAAGAATGTCTGTTGCAATCTTCACGGCTGCGCTGATGCCCGTGGCGTACTGGTAGACATAAAACGCCCGGTAGAAGTGGGGAATGCGCATCCACTCACGAGCAATGTGATCATCAAGCACCGCCGAGGGATAGAACTCAGCCTTAAGCTCGGCATAGATCTCATCGAGTCGCGACGGCGTGAGCGCCTCGTCGTCCTCCACGATGGCGTGCGTTTGATTCTCAAAGGCAGCGAACATCGTCTGACGAAACAGCGTCGACCGGAACCGGTCGAGATACTCGTTGAGGACGTGTCGACGGAGATGGTCGTCGGTAAGCGTATCAAGGAGGTGGTGGGTGAGCAATACCTCGTTGACCGTCGAGGCGACCTCGGCGACGAAGATTTCGTAGTGGCTGTTGACATAGGGCTGGGCCTCGCTGGTGAGCTGGGAGTGAATCGAGTGCCCCAGTTCATGTGCGAGGGTGTACATCGAGGCGACATCGTCCTGGTAGTTCATCAGAATGAACGGCTGGGTGTCGTAGGTCCCCCCGGAGTACGCTCCCGAACGCTTCCCACGGGTCTCATAGACATCGACCCAGCGGCTGTCGAGTCCGTCGGCGACCCGCGATTGGTAGTCCTCGCCGAGCGCACCAAGGGCCTCAATAACATGATCAGCGGCGCTGTCATACTCGATCTCCGGCGTTGGCTCGGCGGCTAGTGGCACATAGAGATCCCACATCCGGAGGTCATCGACACCCAGTTGCTCGCGCTTGAGTCGGGCATGGCGGTCAAGCGGGGATCGGTTGTCCATGACCGTATCGACAAGCGTGTCGTAGACCGCTGTCGGGACGTTCGCGCTATCAAGCGCGGCCGCCCGGGCGGTCTCGTACTCACGCGTTCGGGCGGTTGTCACGTCGGTCCGGACGCTTTTCGCGTAGGCGGTCCCGACAGCGTTGTGTAACTCCGCCCAGCGGTTATAAAACGCCTCGTAGACCGTCTGTCTGAAATCCCGGTCCGGACGCTTCTGGAGGGTCGTGAAGTTCGAGAGAGTGATGTCGACGGACTCGCCCTCGGGATCAGTGACCGTCGGGAAGGTCATGTCCGCATTGGTGAGCGTGCTGTAGATGTCACGCGGGGCGTCGGTGACCTCAGAGAACGACGAGAGCACCTCCTCAATCTCCGGTGAGCGGGTGTGAGCCTTCAACCGAAGGACGTCATCAAGGTAGTGCTCATACTCAGCGAGAGCCGGTTCGGTCGCTAAGAACTCCTCGATAGTCTCGCGGTCGAACTGCTGAATCGCTGGATCGATAAAACTCGCCGCACTGGCCGCCTGTGTGTGAATGGACTGTGCGCGGGCGTGCATCGCCTGGCCGGCTTCTGCCCGAGTGTCCTCATCACGTCGCATCCGGGCGTACGCCGAGAGGGTCTCTAGCTCGCGGAAGATCCGATCGCGCAACGAGAGCACCTCGGCTAACGATGCCGCGTCAGTGATGTCCGATGCGTCAACCGCCACAAGATCGTCGATTGTCGCGCTGATATCCTCAAGCGCCGCTTCCCAGGCCTCGTCATCGGCGTAGACGTCCGAAAGGTCCCACCGGTAGTCAGAATCAATCTCAGATCGCTCCGGGACAGAACTCATGAACAGGCGTTGGCCGCTGGCGTCCTAAGCTTTTCACTGATCAGTCGGCGGTAGCCGTTTCAGTGACGATCGCAAGCCTAAGGACAACGATGTACACCCCAGCGAGCGTCGCGAAATCGAGTTACTATCGTGACCCGCAGCTCAAAGACCGAATTGTCTCGGCCTCAGGGATTTCCTTCGGGTGCAATACCTTCGCGGATCCGGTCAGCCACACGAGCACGTACCCGAAGCGCGTCGCGGCGGTCTGCAAAGAACGTCCGCGCCGCTTGTGCGGCCTCGGTCGCGGGGTCGAACGTGGCGGCCGGATACGTGACATCGGCAAGCATCAACGGATACGGTGACGCCGGTCGAATGCCGTCAGGGCCATCAAGCGGATCGGACGCGAGGACGCGATCGATCCACGAGAGGGACTGGTTGGTTGTCGCGATGTCAGTGATGAGTGCAACAGCACGGCGGACGAACTGCCGCGGAAAGCCATCGGCTCGGAACGTGAGCACAAGATAGGTGTCGGTGTGTTCAACAGCAGTCTCAAGAGACCGGGTTGTCCCGCTGTCGGCCACCGAGAGGTTATGAAAATCGTGGGTGCCAGCCAGCCGGTCGGCCGCCCGGCGCACGCGATCAACATCAAGGTCCGCCGAGTCGAGGGTATACTCGTAGGTGCGGCTTGTTGCGTCGTGGGTGGCGTGAAACCCCTCAGAAACATCGGCGGACGCCCACGCCCGGATATCGTCCGGGAGATGCGCCGAAAGCACGTCAGGCGTGAGCCACTCGGGGGCCTCAAAAGCGACCGTCTGAGCGAGGGCCGATACGCCGGCATCAGTCCGCCCAGCGGCGGCATAGGACGGGGGAACATCCGAGGTGACCGACAGCGATCGGAGCGCCGAGAGGATCGCATCTGAGACGGTCGGAACGTCCGGCTGGCGCTGGAATCCGTGGTAGGAACGCCCGTCGTATGCGATCCGGAAGGCGCGCATGGTGTCTCAGGCGAACGTGTCGTAGGTCGGGCGCTCGTGGTCGCCAGGAAAGGCATCGACAGGTACCTGGACCTGATCGCCGCTGGCCATGTCTTTGAGCGTGATCTGATTCTCAGCGAGATCGCGTTCGCCAACAATCACAACCGTTTCGGCGTTAATTCCATCGGCGTAATCGAGCTGGGCGCCGAATCCGCGCTCAAGGAGGTCCATCTCGACGACGTGGCCCCGCTCGCGGAGCGCAGTGGCGATCCGAGCGGCAACCGGACGGGTATCGCCGATCTGGAGGACATAATAATCGGTCTGGAGGGCCTCCTCAGGCCAGACGCCCGCCCGCTGACAGAGCAATCCGAGAGTTGCGTGTCCAGGGGCAACCCCAACGGCCGGCGTCGGCTGGCCGCCGACGGACTCGATCAGGTCGTCGTACCGGCCGCCACCAAAGATCGAGCGTGAGACCTCCCCTTCGGTGTCGAAACACTCGAAGACGGTACCGGTGTAATAATCCAGCCCCCGCGCGGTCTCAAGTGACACCGAACAGTGGTCGCGTACGCCGAGTTCCTCAGTGGCCGCAAGGACGGCCTGGAGGTTTGACACCGCCGCCTCAACGCGATCGGTCCGGGCGAAAGCGGTCAGTTCCTCAAGGTCGTCTTCGCCAGCGTCAAGCAACTGATCGAACTCCCGGGCGCGGTCCTCGGACAGTCCCGCGTCGGCGAGCAGCCGGTAGTACTCATCAGCGTCGATCTTGGCCTTCTTATCGACGGCCCGGATCGCTGCGGTGGTGTCTACCTCGGCGTCAAAGGCGGCCAGCAGGCCCGAGAGGATATCCCGGTGAGAGACACGGAACTCGAAGTGCTCGTCGGTCAGTCCGAGATTTGTCAGCGCATCGGCCGCCCAGGCGAGAATTTCGGCGTCAGCGACCGGCGCATCTGTCCCGAAGATGTCGACGTTCGTCTGGTAGAACTCCCGGAATCGGCCCTGCTGTACCTGTTCGTATCGCCAGAAGGGTCGCGTCGAAAACCATTTGATCGGCTTCTGTAAGGCCTTGCCTTTGGCGACGACCATCCGGGCGACCGTTGGGGTCAACTCGGGCGTCAAGGCGACTTCCCGACCACCGGCGTCGGTAAAGGAGTACAGCTCCTCGACGATCTCTTCGCCACTCTTATCGACATACATCTGGGTGCGCTCAAGCGCGGGAGTGCCGATCTCTCGAAAGCCATACCGACGGGCGGTCGCTTCAAGTGTGTCAGTGACAATCCGACGCGCCCGCATCTCCTCGGGATAGAAGTCACGAAAGCCCTTCAACCGGTCGTACATGCCGATTGATTCGAGCGCACTGCGTTTGAAACCTTCTGTCGGGGGCTACCGACCAGTAGCAACCGACTGGACGTGAGAGGGGAAGATCGCCTCAATATCACCGCCACGGTCGCGCAACAGGACCCGGAGTTCAGCCTCGTAATCGCCCGTCGGCAGCGTCTCACTCGGACCCGTCTCGATCTGCAACCGCCGCTCAACGAGTGCATCGATGGCCGATCGGCCGAAGCCGGCCAAAGGCGCAACGTACTCAACCCCGTGGCGGTCCTCAAGACTCTGGGCATCCGCCCGCGAGACCGTTGGGACACGGTCGTCTCGACGCGTACCATCGGCGATGACATCGAACGTCGGGTCGGTGGCGAGCCGTTCGAGGGCGTGGTCGTGGACCAGTTGGATTCCATTCCGAGGATAGCCATCAGCCCGCATGGTCTCGACGGCCTCAACCGCAACAGAGCGATCAAGCGCAAGCTGCGTGTGTTCGATGCCGAGTGCCTCCGCGGCGCGTCGGGCATGACGCCACGTATCGGTCACCCCAAAGGTGCCGGTTACGAGGGTAAGGTCATAGAACTCCTCAAGCAAGAGTGCCGCAAGACTCGAGTCCTTGCCACCGCTGTAAAGCAGTCCAGCCCGGTCCATGCGGTCAGCGTCGCTTGATATCGAAGCTCTGCTGATCGGGCTTGAGTTCCTGGAGGAGTTCCTTCATCTGCTCCTCGTCGATCTGATCACGGACGCGACCGCTCTGGGCGAGAGCGAGAATCTGCTGTTCGACCTGCTCACCGAACTCGGGCTTTGACATCTTGACCGTGTTCAGCCGCTTGCGGGCCCCATCGGTGAGGTGCTGACGAAGCAGGGCCTTCTTCTGAGCCTCCGCGCGGTTTTGTGCCTGCTGACGACGTTCAGCGGTCTCTTCGTCTCCTTGTGCCTGATCGCGCAGCTGCTCAAGTTTCTCCTGGCGGAGCTGCTCAATGTCATCATCAGTAGGTCGGTCGCTCATGATGTCCGGTTGGGGCGTGAGCGGAAAAACGGTTACGACGGCGTGACGGAACGCTTAGGCGTAGCGCTCGAGGTCGGGTCGATCAAGCTCCGCGAGGACGTCCTCGGCGAGCTGGTCGAGGTAGCTGACTCCCTCGTCGGTCGCAACGCGCCCTTCACCTTCGGCGGTGGCCACAAGGCCCTCGTCTTCGAGTTGCTGGAGCAACGTCCGGATGAGATGCTTGCTGCCGTCTGATCGATGGGCAGGGGACACGCGATACCGGTTCGATCCGGCATCAAGGCCACCGTAGGCCGTCGACAGTCGTTCAACGCCGACCGGACCGTCGGTCGCGACACGGCGAAGAAGACTGGCCGCTCGACGAGCCCAGAAGTCTTCCTGTTCGGGAGCGAGTTCAGCGTGCGTTCCCGACTTTGCATACTCCGACCAGACGGGCGGGTCAAGCCGCTCCGCGAGGTCCTCGGCGGCCGCCTCAAGCAGCGCGTCGGCCGGAACGTCATAGAACGTAGCCATACCCGCGCTTACCCAACCGCGCCATTAAAGCGCATCGGAACGGCCGGACACGACGCCACAGGCTTAACGAGGGGCGAAGAGACAGAGACGACATGGACGAGCGCGCCGCCCTCACAATGCTCGCCGACCGTCTCACCACCGCCGGAGATGACGCCGCCGTGATCAACGAGCACTTGCTGACGATCGACATGCTTCATGCGACGACCGACTTTCCGACAGGAGTCTCCGAGTATACCGTCGGCTGGCGGACTGTCGGCGCCTCGCTCTCGGACATCGCAGCAATGGGCGGACAGCCGGTTGCGGCCGTCGGTGTGTACGGCCGTCCGTCCTTTGAGGCACAGGCGCTCGAAGCCTTCGTTGACGGTGCCGCCGATGTCTGTGTGAGCGTCAATGCAGAGTATGTCGGCGGCGACTTAGATCACCATGACGAGCCAACGACCGTTGCTGCCGTACTCGGAAGCACGGAAGACACAGCGGGGCCGATCAGGCGCACCGGTGCGTCTCCGGGTGATCGGGTGTGTGTGACGGGTACACTTGGCCGAAGCGCTGCCGGACTCGCGCTGTTCGAGGCCGACGAGAACGACCGCGCGAACGACCTGTTTCGATTTTCCCCGCGGGTCACAGCCGGCAGGACACTTGCAACCCATGCCACGGCCATGATCGACTCAAGTGACGGGCTCGCTCGGTCGGTCCACCAGATTGCCACCGCCTCTGGGTGCGGCATCAACATCAGGGCCGATCATCTACCGATTGATCCCACGGTTGATGCGATCGCCGAAACCGACGAGCAGCGCCGGGAGTTTGGTCTCTTCTTCGGTGAGGACTTTGAGTTGGTCTGTACGGTGCCGCCGGATCGTGTCGCCGAACTCAAAGCGAAAACGTCGGTCACAGTGACCGACATCGGGGAGGTGACGACAGAGGGCGTCACAATCGATGGAGATCCCCTACCCGACCGCGGATACGACCACGGAACAGCCTGAGCGGGGCCATGGTGTCTGTGAATGGATAGTGCGCTATGACACCGATAAGGGAACCGGGGCAAAACACAACCCCGCAAGCAAGAAGGTGAGAACCCCGAGTGCACGGCGTCTTGGCCCGATTGTCTCCTCGCTGACCGGCCGTACCGATCCGACGACCGCGAGAATCCCAGTGAGAATCCCCCAGAAGAGCCACACCGCAACGTCGTTGAGTGGCACTCCACCGGCGACGTGTAAGCCGAGGGCGAGTGCGATGAGGGTTCCAGGGACGGCCAGCGAAATCGGACGGTACAGCGAGTCCGCAATCGCGTGGAGCACGTGTCCGCCGTCGAGTTGACCGACGGGAATCATATTGAGGAAGGTCACAAACATGCCCACCCAGCCGCCGATGACAACCGGGTGAACAGCGAGGCGGGGATCGTCATAGTGTAACTGTGCGTCGAGTGCCCACGCGAGAAACTCCATCAGCGGCGGATACCCGACGGTGATCCGGACGGCGTCCTCGGCCTGTACGACCCACTCGGGGACTCTGATCGGCCCCAGCGAGAGTCCGATGCTTGAGACCACAATAGTCGCTACGAGGCCTGCAAGAGGGCCAGCAACACCGATGTCGAATAATGCCCGTCGGTTCGGGATTCGGCCTTTCATTCGGATGACCGCCCCCATCGTTCCGATGAGCGTCGGCACCGGGATGAAGTACGGCAGTGTGACGTTCACCCCGTGGTACCGGCCCAGCGCGTAGTGGCCGAGCTCGTGAACGCCGAGCACCGTGAGAATCGCCGCTGCGAAGGGCCATCCCTGGAGGATCGCTGCGGGATTATCCGCAAGGTCAACGTGAAACCAGAGCGCTCCGGCGAAAAGCGTCGAGAGGATAGTTAGCCCAAATAGCCCGATATGTGTCCATGGCAGCCCCTCATCGGTGTGCTGCTGTGGGCGGGCAACCAGTACGTCCTCACCCGCCTGCGTGACGTACTTCACCTCGTAGCCGGCATCGTGGAACTGCTCCCAGACGGCCGCCTCAAGACGGTCAGTCTCTACAAGTGGAAGGCCGAAGTAGTAGATACGCTCATTCTCGTGACGGACCTCGTATACCTGAAAACGATCGGCGATGGCCTCGGGTGTCGGCGGCGCCATCGAGGCGTTTGAGGACTCACTACGACCGGCAGGCTCCATCGCCGTGAGGTATGCTCAGGAGAAATAAATCTCCGGCGGTCAGGCCGGCTCGATCCGCCACGTCGTCGCGCTTGTGTACGACCACTTCTCGATCTCGATGTCGGTCGCAGAGTCCTTGAGTTGCACCATCAGGGCGCCGATCTCCTTAGGGGAGAGTCCAACCTCATCCGCGATGAACTTACTTTTGAAGTACACCTCGCCCTCAGAGCTGACCTTCTCGGCGAGGTATGAGCGGAGGCGCTCGTGTTTGGAGGGCTGATCGTCGTCGGAGAGCTGCGCCGTAGTGCTCATAGTACACCCATTTGTTACCCCCACAGGGTAATATACCCGCCAGACGATTAGCGTCAAATACACTCTTTTACCAACCATTAGCGACGGTTCAGGCAAATACACAGTGATTTAAGAAGGCATCAAATCCGATTAGAAAGTTTATTTCCGACGCTAATTGTTTAACGATCGTTTCGCGCCTAAAGTAGTTGATTTTTGAATAGTTCCGGTGCAGCTGCGAAGGACCATTCGTGCCGGGACGGACGGGGTCACACACGCAGGAGAACCTTGACAATGCTTAAGGCCGCGTCACCGGTAGCGACGGGCAATGAATGTCGTCGTCTCGATCGGGGGGAGCGTCCTCGCCCCGGGAGACAAGCAGCGCGTTCGGGCCCACGCAGCGGTCCTCGAAGAGGTGGCAGACGAGTGTACGACCGCCGCGGTCGTCGGGGGTGGCGAGACGGCACGACAGTACATCGATGTCGCCCGCACTCTGGGCGCAAACGAGATGGAACTCGACGAAATCGGGATTGCCGCAACCCGGATTAACGCCCGACTGTTGGTGGCTGCGCTCAACGAACAAAGCGTACGGACACCGCCAACCGATTACGAGGCGGCTGCAGACGTGTTGCGCGCCGGCGACATCGCGGTGATGGGCGGTGTCGTTCCTGCACAGACAACCGACGCCGTTGCTGCTGCGTTAGCCGAGTACGTCAACGCCGACCTCCTTGTCTATGCGACCTCGGTGAGTGGTGTCTACACCGCAGACCCTGACGAGGACGGCGACGCCGAACGCGTCCCGCGGCTTACGCCAGACGAACTCGTCGATCTTATCGCCGATATCGAGATGACCGCCGGGGCGAAGGCACCAGTCGATCTGTTAGCGGCAAAGATACTCCAGCGGTCAGGACTCCATGCCGTCGTCGTTGACGGAACCGATCCGGAGCGGATCCGTGAGGCCATCATCGAAGGTACTCACCAGGGAACCGAGATTGTCCCTGAGGATGCTGCTGAGTTACCATCACTCACAGGAGGAGGCGCCTGACATGCCGAGCGATCTTCGGCCGGCAGACGACCCATACGCGATGGAGAGCGATGAGCAACACGCCTTCTGGGCCGACGCCGTCGCCGACCGGATCGAACGACGCGATCCTGACGAGCCGATCGTAATCAAAGGCGGCATCTCGCCATCGGGGATTCCCCATCTCGGCAATGCGAACGAACTCGTCTTGGGGTACTTCGTTGCAGAGGTTCTCCGCGAGCGTGGATACGCCGTCAAGCAGGTATTCACCGCCGACGATCGCGATCCGCTCCGCAAACTTCCCCGTAAGCTCGCCGATCTTGAGGGCAATATCGTTGATCTCGGCGATGTTAACGCTGGGGCCCTCGGGCGAAACCTTGGTGTCCCTTATACCGATATTCCGGATCCGTTTGGTTGCTGTGACTCCTATGGAGCGCACTTCTCGAAGCTCATCACCGGAATGGCCGACGCCCTTGAGATTCCAGTTGAGCTCGTCTCGAACACTGAGCGGTACGAGGCGGGGGACTTCGAGGCGACGACTGCGTTCTTACTTGAACACCGCGAGGCGGCGCGCGAGCTCCTTGCAGACTACCAAGCGGGCGTTGATGAGAGCTACGTCCCGTTTAATCCCATCTGTGCGAACTGTGGCAAGGTCACTGAGACGGTGACCGATGTCGATCTCGACGCCGGAACCGTTGAGTACCGGTGTACGGATATGGAGGCCGGCGATCGTGTTATCGAAGGTTGTGGGCACGAGGGAACGGCGACACTGCGAGAGGGCAAACTTCCGTGGCGGTTCGAGTGGGTCGCCCAGTGGAAGCTCCTCGGGGTTGACTTCGAGCCATTCGGAAAGGATCACGCGGAGGGCTCCTGGCCGAGCGGGGTCGACATCGCACGGTCGCTGTTCGAGATCGAACCACCGGTTCCGATGGCCTATGAGTGGTTCACGCTTGAGGGCGCGCCATTTTCTTCCTCTGAGGGGAATGTCGTCCTTGTTCAGGAAGCCCTTGAGTTGGTCGAGCCGGAGGTGCTTCGGTACTTCTTTGCCACGGACCCAACCCGTGCCCGGAACTTCTCGATTGAGCGGATCGATCAGTTAGTCGACGAGTTCGACCGACTAGAGGCCATCTACTTCGGACGCGAGTCGGCAACACCGGCCCGGGAAGCCTTCGCTGAGCGCGTTTATCCGTTCCTCGTTGACGAGATCGACCCCGACCGAGTACGAATCCCCTACTCGTTTGCGGCTGTTCTCGGGATGACCAGCGATCCGGCCCTACGCGAGGACATCGCCAAGCGCGAGGGGCATCTTCCAGCCGACGCGGATTCGGCGGTCGTCGAAGCAGCACTTGAGCGTGTCGACCGGGCACGACAATGGGCACGGCGGGTCGATAACGAGTACAACTACGACCTCAAGCGGACGAACCAGCCAGCGGTATCGATTGATGAGCCGACGGCCACAGCACTTGAGGAGGTCGCCACGTTCATCGAAGCCAATGATGATCCAGAGGCGATTCAGGGAGAGATCTATGAGGCTGCCCGGCGCCACGATATCGACGTTGGTGAGTTCTTCGCGACAGGCTACCGGTTGTTCTTCGATAAGGAGGAGGGCCCGAAGTTAGGGCCCTTCCTGGCAAAACTCGACGAGCAGTTCGTAGTCGACCGGTTGCGTCGCAAGCGGTAGCTCAGTAGGTCGGGGACTCCTCGGGGACCCCGGCCCGGGCGTTTGCAGCCCGGGCAAGGACGAACAGACAGTCCGAGAGCCGGTTGAGGTACACGATTGCGTTCTCGTTGACGGGATCGTCAGTAACGAACGCGACGGCTCGACGCTCGGCTCGGCGACAGACGGCCCGGGCGTGGTGGAGTTGCGCCCCATCGTCGCTCCCACCCGGCAGGACAAACGAGTCAAGCGGATCGAGCTCCGACTGAAAGTCGTCAATCCATCCCTCAACCGTATCGATCCGGTCATCGGTGATCCGGGGCGCATCGTTGTTGGGGTCAGGATTGGCAAACTCAGCTTGCACCACGTGTAAGTGGTTCTGGATGCGCGCGAGAACATCATCGATATCGTCGTGGCCAGTCGGTCGAATAACGCCGATCATGGCGTTGAGCTCATCAACGGTACCGTACGCTTCGATTCGACCGCTCGTCTTGGCGATCCGCGTGCCGTCCATCAGGTCGGTCATCCCTTCATCGCCACGACCGGTGTAGATCTTCATATGACAGCAAAGACGGCCAGCAGTATAAACCCGTACGCTCGAAGAACCCGGCAGAGCGACGACGGGACCGGTATTTTGATACCGAATGGCATATGCAATGCGGATATGCCGCCGGAACTATACTGTCCAGAATGTGATAACGAGCGGTCGTTCGAGTTGACCGCTTTCACGTCGATCGATCTCGGTGAAAAACGCAAGCTGCGGTGCGGAGAGTGTGGCTACGAACGCGTCCGTGTTGGCGAGATCGACTCCGCCGAAGCCGGCGCGTGAGCAGCTTCGAGTACTTCAGACAGCCTCTGGACCTCGCTTACCGGTCCGGATCTGATAGGCGTCGTCGACGGGAACAACAAAGACCTTGCCGTCACCGGGCTCGCCCGTTCGGGCACCCTCGCCAATCGCCGCGATGACGTCCTCGGTCGACACATCATTGACCACACACTCGATTTTCACCTTCTGGTGTAGATCAATTGTGTAGGACTCACCGCGCCACTGACCCTGTTTTTCCTGCTGTGAGCCACGGCCGGAGACGTTCGAGACGGTGATAGACTGCACGCCAGTCTCGACGAGTTCGCGCTTGACATCGGCAAGGCGGTCGGGACGGATGAAGGCCATCACCAGGTCGATCTTGTCGGGATCATGCGTCCCGCCATCGGCACGGACGATATCAAGGCCGCCGTCGGTCGCCACCTCCGGCTGCCCGAATTCGGGGTAGGTCTCGACGCCGTGTTCGGCGAGATCAAGCCCGTCGCGCTCATGGTCGGGATCGACACGCGCCTGGCCGGTGGCCTTGAATGCGCCCCAGACAAGCGCAGTCGCTGTCACCGTCCACGCGGTGATGACGGCAACGCCGACGAACTGGGCGATGAACGCACTCGCGATGGAGGTCCCGAGGTCGGCTGCGACAAAGGGGTACGCGAGAGCACCGAGAACACCGGCACTCCCGTGGACCGGGAAGACCGCACATACGTCGTCGATCTTGAGCCGTTGTTCAACGAACTCAAAGACAATCGGGAGCTGTGCTCCCGCCAGTAGGCCGACGACTAAGGCGCCCCACCACGTTGCCGCGTCGGGAATTGCGGTGATGCTGACGAGCCCGGCGAGCAGGCCGTTGGCAACGTACAGCGTGTCGACTTTCTGGTTTGTTAACCACGACACGAAGCCAGCACCGACAGCGCCCATGGCCATTGCAAGCGTCGTCGCCATGGCGACGCGGCCGAGAATGGCACTGTTAGCGCTGATTGGATCTAGATTGATCCCGGCGGCGGTCCCGACGTTAAATCCGTACCAGCCGAAGGCGAGCACGAGCGTCCCGAGAACGGCGAACGTCATCGAGTGGCCGGGGATCACGTTGGTGTTGCCCTCGTCGTCGTACTTGTCCATGCGTGGGCCAAGCACCCAGGCGGCGGTCAGGCCAGCAATCCCGCCAAGTCCGTGGACAATCATCCCGCCAGCGAAGTCGGCGAAGACGACGCCGGTGAGCCGTTCGACCAGCCCGCCAGCGGCGGTTCCCTGGCCGGTCCAGGTCATCGCGATGACCATCGGATAGATGATGGCCGATAGGAGGAACGTGTATCCCACGTACGCCCGGAGTTTTGCTCGGCCAGCAACGGCCCCGGAAACAATCGTCGCGGCGGTCATCGCGAAGACAGCGCCGTAGAGCCAGCCGATGTACTGACTCGAAGCGCCCGCGACACCAAGGAACGGTGCGCCGGCGACAAAGCCGTTGCCCGCGAAGAGATTCGCGAGGCCAATCCCGATGAGGAAGAAGACAACGACGCCGACACTCCAGGTGAGGAGGTTTTTCGTCAGCTGATTGGCGACGTTCTTCGAGCGCACCTGTCCCGACTCTAACATCGCGAAGCCGGCGTGCATGAAGAAGATCAAAAACGAGACCGTCAGGATCCACGTGTCGTTGATCGCCGTCGCGAGCTCTGTGAGCTCAGTGGCTTGGAGTGGAAGCATCATGCCATATCACCCGCCCGCAAGGCGGATGCCAAATGACGGCAGTTAGTGGATGATTGTATGGTCAAGCGTGAAATCTTACATCGTTCGTCAGTCATGCTACGCTATTTGGTTCCGATTGGACATACATAAGCGTTGTCGAGGACAAACATCCAAAATAACGCTGATTTGTAGACAGGCGTGAAAAATAATATTGATAGGGTAGTATATAAGGTTAAAACTACCTCGTTGAAGAAGAAAATATTCCCAGTATTATCTAACGATCGTCCAATGTCGTTGATCCAGCGGTGGCGAGTGGCGTAAGTACGGCGCAATTGACGAACGGACGACCGCGGGTGCCAGCGCGCTCGTCAATTAGAAACAGGCGACCGACAGACAAAAGAATCGATCCGTCAGGGCCAGGTCAGAAAGTCTCGAGGTAGCGATCGAGCTCCCACTCGGAGACCTCAGCGACATATTCAGTGTACTCTGATTCCTTTGCCTCAACGAACTTCTCGGCGACGTGATCACCCAGCGCGTCGGTGATAACCTCGTCTGCCTGCAGAGCGTCGATTGCCTCACCGAGGTTTTCGGGGAGGGTTTCGATGCCGTACTCGGCGCGTTTGGCCTCGTCGAACTCGTAGATGTTCTCCCGGACCGGATCCGGACAGCTGAGGCCACGCTTGATGCCATCAAGGCCGGCCTTGAGCATGACGGCCAGCGCGAGGTAGGGATTACAGGACGGGTCCGGTGATCGGAGTTCGATCCGACTGGAAGCGGGCGTGCGGGCTGCCGGTTTACGAATAAGCGCCGAACGGTTGACATCGCTCCAGGCGATGTAGATCGGCGCTTCATACCCCGGAACCAGTCGTTTGTACGAGTTAACCGTGGGATTCGTTACGGCCGCAATCGCCGGCGCGTGTTCAAGAATACCGGCGAGGAAGCTGTAAGCCGTCTCGCTGAGTTTGAACTTGTCATCCGGATCGTAGAACGCGTTCGCCTCGTGGGGATCGCTCACGTCCGGATCGAACAGCGACATGTGTGTGTGCATGCCCGAACCGTTGATGTGGGCGATTGGTTTGGGCATAAACGTCGCGTGGAGATCGTGCTTCTCAGCGACCGCCCGTACCACGGTGCGGAATGTCGCGATGTTGTCCGCAGTGGTGAGCGCGTCGGCGTACTTGAAGTCGATCTCGTGTTGGCCACGCGCCACCTCGTGGTGGGAGGCCTCGACCTCGAAGTCCATCTCCTCGAGGGTGTAGATGATCTCCCGGCGGAGATCCGACGCGAGATCCTTCGGCGCCATGTCGAAGTACCCACCTGAGTCGTGGGTGGTGGTCGTCGGCTGGCCCGACGCATCCTTTTCGAAGACGAAGAACTCAGGTTCGGGACCCGCGTTCATTGTATAGCCCATGGCCTCGGCCTCTTCAAGCACAGACTTGAGTACCTGCCGGGGATCACCGACGAACGGTTCACCCGTCGTCGTATTATAAACATCACAGACAAGCCGAGCAGCCTTGCCGTTTCCGGTGTCTCGCCACGGGAGGACAGCATAGGTCTCCGGATCCGGCACGAGACGCATGTCCGATTCCTGGATGCGGACGAACCCCTCGATCGAGGAGCCATCAAAGTAAATGCCCTCCTCGAAGGCCTTCTCCGCCTGGCTCGCGGGGATGGAGACGTTCTTGACCGTTCCCAGAATGTCCGTGAACTGCAATCGGAGGAAATCGACGCCCGCATCGTCGATATCCTCAAGCACGGCACGTTCGTCAGCCGTAAGATCACCGTTTGTCATCGTATTGCGCTTAACGCTTGGCGTCTCCATATTAAAATCCTATGCCACGGGGCAAGTTTTTACAATTACAGCCAAAAATCGACTGAACGACCACCACAATTCAAAAGATGTTATCAGATCAGTCAGGAGAGCGGGGCGACACATGTAATTAATCATTTACAATTATCCGCCGGACATCGTCGGTGTCCTTAATCAGACTAAGGGAATATGTTTACATTCAGGAAACGGTCTTTATCCTTCCAGGCGATACGAAACCGCTGATGAGTATGGATCATTCGTCGACCGGATCACCGGCCGAAGACGGGCTGGCTGATCCGACCGACACCCGTTCGAACTGCGGGGTCGGCGTTGTTGTCGACCTCGACGGCGGGCAGTCGCATGCAGTACTTGCAGATGGCCTCGAACTACTGACGAATCTTCAGCATCGCGGCACAACCGGTGCCGAGGCGAATACCGGCGACGGCGCTGGCGTCCTTGTTCAGCGGCCGGATGCCCTCTTTCGGTCGGTGCTCGATACCGACCTGCCGGCCGAGTACGGTGTCGGCGTTTTTTTCTTGCCGACCGATGACGACCGGCGTCGACAGCTGCAAACCCGTGTCGAAACGATTCTGGCAGATCATGGTCTCAGCGTACGGGCATGGCGTGCGGTGCCAACTAATAACACTGGCCTCGGCGAGACGGCGCTTGCCAGTGAGCCGGCAATCTACCAGTGTTTCGTGACCGCCGATGCAGAGCTGCAAGCCGGCGACGCAGTTGACCTCGACGCGTTCGATCGAGCGCTGTACGTCGGACGCCGCGACGTCGAAACCACCATCGAGCAAGAGAGTGACGACAACGAACGGTTCTATGTGTGCTCGTTGGACCGCCAGACCGTCGTCTACAAAGGGCTGTTACGCGGCGACCAGCTTGAGGAGTACTACACTGATTTGACCGACGACCGTCTTAAGACGACCTTCGCGATGGTCCACGCCCGTTTCTCGACAAACACGCTTGGGGCGTGGCATCTAGCGCACCCCTACCGGCGGATGATCCACAATGGCGAGTTCAACACCATCCGCGGGAACATCAACTGGATGCGCGCTCGGGAGAATGACCTTGCTGACGATCGGCTTGGCGAGGACGGTCTCGACGCCATCCGTCCGGTCATTGCCGACGAGGAACAGTCAGATACGGCATCGGTCGACAACGCCCTTGAGTTGCTGATGGAGGGAGGTCGTGATCTTCCACACGCTCTACGGATGCTCATCCCCGAGGCCTGGCAGCAAGACGATCGGATGAGCGGTCAGCGCCGTGACTGGTATGACTATCACGCATCGCTCATCGAGCCTTGGGATGGACCGGCACTGGTCTGTGCAACCGACGGCGATCGCGTCGGGGCGGTGCTCGACCGAAACGGTCTCCGGCCGTGTCGGTATGACATCACCACCGACAATCGCGTCATCATGTCAAGCGAGGCAGGGGCGCTTGATCCCGGATTCGGCGACATCGAGCGTCGCGGCCGGCTTGAGCCCGGACAGCTGTTCCTCGCGGATCCCGAGGAGGGCCGCGTCATCCCTGACGAAGAGATATTCGATGACCTCATCGACACGAAGTACACCGAGTGGGTTGACGATCAGCAGGTTCATCTTGAAGACGTCGCGGCCGCGGACCCGACCCCAAACGAACAGCTGCCGGATCGGCGTGCGCGTCAAATCACCTACGGCTACAGCCACGACGAACTCGAAAAGCTGGTTGAGCCGATGATGGCTGAGGGGAAAGACCCCGTCGGTTCGATGGGAGATGATACGCCACTGTCGGTACTCTCGGAGTACAACCGGCCGCTGTTCTCATACTTCCGGCAACTGTTCGCGCAGGTCACGAACCCACCGATTGATTACATTCGCGAGGAGGTTGTCACCTCTCTTGAGAGTCGACTCGGAAATCAGCGGAATCTACTTTCGGAAACACCCGAACACGCCAACCAGCTGGTGGTCGATTCACCGATCCTCAGCGATAATGAGCTTGCTGGGATCAAGTCGCTTGAGCCCGAGGAGACCGGACTCGAAGCGGCCACCGTTGATATCACCCATCCAACGGAGACATCGCTTGCCGACGCTGTCGAGCGAATCCGGGCGGAAACGGTCAACGCAATTGAGGACGGTGCCGACATTGTCGTTCTCTCGGACCGGGCAACAGGCGCCGATCGCGTGCCGGTCCCAGCTTTGCTGGCAACTGGGGCCGTCCATCACCACCTCGTACGCAACGGCCTCCGGAACCGAAGTGGGCTCGTCGTTGAGTCGGGGGACCCCCGAACTGTCCATCATATGGCCACACTAGTCGGTTACGGCGCCGGTGCGATCAACCCGTATCTGGCCTACGAGACAATCGCCGACCGGGCGGCCGACGAGGGTATCGACGTTGAGGTAGCGATCGAGAACTACATCGAAGCCCTCGAAGAGGGCTTGCTCAAGACCATGTCGAAGATGGGCATCTCGACGGTCGAGAGCTATCAAGGGGCACAGATCTTCGAGGCCGTCGGGCTTGACTCCGAGTTCGTCGAGGAGTACTTCGAGGGGACCGAGAACCGGACCGAGGGGATCGGAACCGCCGAAATTGAGGCTGACTTAGAAGCGCGTCACGCACGCGCATGGAATAACGCCGACGATATCGCCCGGTACGGCGAGTTTGAGTACCGCTCGGACGGGATCTATCATCAGTGGAACCCCGACACCATCGGAAAACTCCAGCGTGCGGTGCGACAGGGCGATTACGAAACCTACCAGGAGTTTGCCACCGAGATTAACGACCAACAGGAAACGCTGCAGACGCTCCGTGGACTCTTAGAGTTCGAGACTGACGAGCGAGAGTCAGTCCCAATCGAGGAGGTCGAACCGGTTGAGGATATTGTCACCCGGTTCTCGACAGCAGCGATGTCACTCGGATCGCTCTCCCCGGAGGCTCACGAAAACAACTCAATCGCGATGAACCGCATTGGTGGGAAGTCGAACACGGGTGAAGGAGGCGAACCGCCAGAGCGGTTCGGTACCGAGCGCGAGTGTAACGTCAAGCAGGTCGCCTCCGGGCGGTTCGGCGTCACCGCTGAATACCTCACAGCGGCTGAAGAGCTCCAGATCAAGATGGCCCAAGGCTCAAAGCCCGGCGAAGGCGGCCATCTTCCGGGATCGAAGGTCAACGAGATGATCGCTGAGGTCCGGTACTCAACGCCAGGCGTTGGACTGATCTCTCCACCACCGCTGCACGACATCTACTCGATTGAGGATCTCAAGCAACTCATTCACGACCTGAAGGCGTCGAATCCGGCGGCCGATGTTAACGTCAAACTCGTCTCGGAGGCCGGCATCGGGACCGTCGCGGCTGGGGTCGCGAAAGCCAACGCTGATGTTGTCCACATCTCGGGTCACTCTGGCGGGACCGGCGCAAGCCCGCGTACATCGATTAAGAGCGCCGGATTGCCATGGGAGCTTGGGCTTGCAGAGGCCCAGCAGATGCTTGTCGGAACGGGGCTTCGCGACCGGATCCGTGTGAGCGTTGACGGTGGGCTCAAGACCGGGCGTGATGTCGCCGTGGCCGCGCTGCTGGGTGCCGAGGAGTACATCTTCGGCACTGCCTCGCTTGTGACCTCCGGGTGTGTGATGGCCCGACAGTGCCACGAGAACACCTGTCCGGTCGGCGTCGCAACACAGAAGGACGAACTCCGGCGCCGGTTCCCTGGTGAACCCGATAACGTCATCAACTACATGACGTTCATCGCCGAGGAGCTCCGCGAGATCATGGCAGAACTCGGGTTCCGCGATCTCGACGCAATGATTGGGGCGGTCGACTGCCTCGCACAGCGCGACGACGTCAAACATCCGAAGGCACAGAAACTCGATCTAAGCGCCGTTCTCGCCGATCCCGGCGACGGACCGCGACGGAAGGTACGCGAACAGACTCATGAGATCGACGGCCAGCTTGATGAAACGCTCATCGAGGCAGCCGAACCCGCCATCGAAGCGGGGACGCCGGTGACACTCGACGTATCAGTCACCAACGAAGACCGGGCGCTTGGAACAACTCTCTCACACACTGTGGTCAAGCGGCGAGATGATCCACTTCCGTCGGGCGCGATCACGATCGACGCCGAGGGGACGGCCGGACAGAGCCTTGGGGCGTTTCTCACCGACGGGATCACGATGCATCTCACCGGGACCGCGAACGACTACGTCGGAAAGGGGCTCTCCGGCGGCACGGTGACGGTGACAACACCTGTAGAGGCGGCCTACGATCCGGCAGACAACATCGCCATCGGTAATGTCGCACTCTATGGAGCAACCGATGGTGAGGTGTACGTCAACGGTCGGGCCGGTGAACGCTTCGCGGTGCGTAACTCCGGGGCGATGGCCGTCGTTGAGGGCGTCGGCGACCATGGCTGTGAATACATGACCGGCGGTGTCGTCGCCGTGCTCGGCGAGACGGGGAAGAACTTCGCCGCGGGGATGTCAGGCGGGATTGCGTATGTCTTCGATGCCGATGGGACGTTTACCGACCGCGTCAACACGGACATGGTCACCGTCGAGTCCGAACTCACCGAACGCGACGAACGAATACTCCGTCGCCTGCTCGAGAACCACGCTGCGTACACGGGAAGTGAGCGAGCGACCGAACTCCTCGCTGATTGGGAGCACGCACTTGAGCAGTTCGTGACGGTCTTCCCAGACGCCTACCGCGAGGTCCTCGAAACGCGAGATGTCGAGGATGTCCGCGAACAACCGCCAACGCTTGCCCCTGACCTGCCGACTGGTGACGAGCCAGGGTCGACCCGGTCCTCTGTCGCCGACGACTGAGCTACCGAACGATCGTCACGGGGACCGATGACCGTCGGATGACAGCCTCGGCAACACTGCCGAGAAGGACACGTGAGACGCCCGATCTGCCGTGGCTCCCGATGACGATCTGATCGATATCGAGATCCTCGACACATTCGAGAATCATCTCCGTTGGGTTGCCGATGCGCGTTTCCGTATCGATGGCGACCGACGCCTCGGTGGCTGTCTCGCGAGCCTCATCGAAGAGTCGCTCGGCGCGTTCTTCACCGGCGCTGATGAGCTGCTCGTAGTCGCTGAACCCCTCACCACTGTAAAGGCCAGCAACGGGATTAACGACGTGCATGACGACGACGTCCTCATTAGGGTGTTGTTCAAGCGCGTAATCGAGCGCTGTCCAAGACGGATCGGATCCATCGAGCGGTACGAGTACCCGCATGGAGGACTGTTAACAGCGGAGTGATAAATATGCGCGGGCGCTCAGGCACACGCCGGCGCGAGATCCTCGACTGGAATCACCGAGTAGTCAATCGACAGCGTCTCGCCGGTGGCTCGGACCTGGCCGACGAACGAGGAAATCTCATCAAGCGATCCCTCAAGGATGAACAACTCCGTGCAGTGGCCCTCACCGACGTGACTATGAAAGTTCGATACAACGAGATCTTCGTGTTCATGTCGGAGTGAGACCAGCTGTTCCTCGATGGAGGTCGTTTCATAGTCGAAGACGACTGTCAGAATCCCCATTAACTGTTTGTCCTCAAGCCGTTCGTCCTCGAACTCACCAAGAAGATTGCGTGCGGCCTCTCGAACAACTTCACTGCGGCCAGTGTATCCGTGTTCGGTGGCAAACCCATCAATCTGTTCGAGAAGTTCCTCCGGCATCGAGACGCTGACAACAACCATATGCGAATTAATCGGCAGTCAATATTAAATATTAATAGCGAAACCGGAGCGGATCGTCAGTCGTCCGCAGGTTCGCCGGCAGACTGATCGATGGCGTCCCAGGTGAGCTGCGGGTTGCGGTCGGCGTCAGTCTGGTCAACCCGACGGGCGCTGGTTGAGGTAGGCGCCTCATGTAGTTCCTCATCGCTGGCGTGCGCAGCAGCATTGAAGCCAGCTGCGAGGGTATCGAGGGAGTCCTTGCTCTCGATTTCGGTCGGTTCGGTCATCAGTGCTTGCGGAACGATCTCCGGCCAGGCGGTCGTCGGCGCGTGGACGCCGTTATCAAGCATCATCTTCGCGACATCGGTCGCGTGGTGCTCGCCGGCACTGGCGACAAACTCGTGGAAGAACGGACCGTACGGGATCTCGAAGTCGATCTGACTGGCGAGATAGTTGGCGTTCAAGATGGCCTTTTCGCCCATGTCCAAGAGCCCTTCATCACCGAGGCGGTAAATGTACGCGAAGGACTTGAGCAGGACCGGCCAGTTGCCGTGGTGACCGTGGACTTTGCCGATGGTCTGGGCGGGCTCATAGAACTCATAATCGCCCTCCTCAGTCTCCCGGACGTGCGGATTCGGCAGGAACTCGCGGAGTTCCTCTTTGACACCGACCGGCCCAGCGCCGGGACCGCCGCCGCCGTGAGGCGTCGCGAAGGTCTTGTGCACGTTGTAGTGCATGATGTCATAGCCGATATCGCCGGGACGCACGCGCCCCATCAGCGCATTAAGATTCGCCCCATCGTAGTACATCAGACCGCCGACATCATGGACGGCCTCGGCGAGTTCGGTGATGTTCTCCTCGAAGACGCCAACGGTGTTTGGGTTCGTCAGCATCAATGCGGCCGTCTCCTCAGAACAGGCCGCCCGAACGGCGTCAAGGTCCATCTGCCCCTTGTCGTTGCTCTCGATTTCGACAACATCGTATCCAGCCATTGTGGCCGTCGCCGGGTTCGTCCCGTGGGCAGTATCAGGGACAATCACCTCACTTCGAGGGTCGTCATTTGCCCGGTGGTAGGCCTTGGCGATGGAGATACCAGTGAACTCACCGGCTGCCCCCGACGGGGGCTGGAGTGTCACGGCGTCCATTCCGCCGATGCGCGCCAGGTAATCCTGGAGCGTGTGCATAATCGCCAGAGTGCCCTGGACGGTTTCATCGGGGCGCTGGGGGTGAATCGCGCCGGCCGGATCGGCAGCAATCTCTTCGGTGAACTTGGGGTTGTACTTCATCGTACAGGACCCAAGCGGATACGGGCCGTTCTCGACGCCCCAGTTCATCTGGGAGAGCCGCGTGAAGTGCCGGGCGAGTTCCGGCTCGGACAGCTCCGGCAGTTCAATCTCGTCGCGGGTCAACGCATCAGGCAACGACGTGTCCGTCTCGACGGTTGTCTGGTCTTTCTCCGCCAGGTGTGGTTCATACCGGTCGTTCGCGTCGTCTTCGTAGGTCGCTTGCTGGAATTTCATTGTGCCACCTCCTCAAGGGCCGCAACATCCTCAAAGGCGGTCACGAGGTCGTCGGTGTGCTCGGCGTTGGTGTCTGTAACGCAAACCTGGAGTTCGTGATCGCCAACGACGTGGACGGCAAAGCCACGTTCCTGAAGTCCGTCGGCGACAGCCTGGGCCTCACGCTCGGTCTCAAGAACGAACTCGCGGAAGTGGTGTCGGTCGTTGACGGGAGCTTCGACACCCGGAATGGCGTCTAGCTCGGCGGCCAGTTCGGCCGGTTCGTCGATGCAGGTCTTCGCGAGTTCCATCAGCCCCGAGGGACCGAGCATCGAGGCGTGCATAGCCGTCCGGAGAGCCACCCACGCGGCGTTCGTACAGATGTTCGAGGTCGCCCGCTCGCGGCGGATATGCTGCTCGCGGGTCTGGAGCACCATCGCGTAGGCACGGTTGCCGTCGGCGTCTTCGGTGATCCCCGAGAGCCGGCCGGGGATCTGTCGGAGGAAGTCCTCGCGGGTCGAAAACAGGCCGAGGCCGAGGCCGTAACTCGCGGGCATGCCGAGGACGCTCGCGTCCCCGACAACAATGTCGGCACCCACGGACGCCGGTTCCTCGATGACCGACAGGGCGATCGGGTCGGTCCCCAGGCAAAACAGGGCGTCGTGGTCGTCGGCGATGTCGCCGATATCCGACAGGTTCTCCTCAAGCGTTCCCCGGATTGTCGGCGAGGTCGCGTAGATCATCGAGACGTCCTCACCGGCAGCCGCCGCGAGCGCATCAAGGTCGGCGTTGCCGTCCTCGTAAGCAAACTCTTCGATGGTCAGGTCGGCCCCATCGGCATAGTTTTCAAGGACTGACCGATGGCGATCGTCCGTCAACTCAGGGATAAGGATGCGGTCGCCGCTGACGCTACGGACACGCGAGGAGAGCGTCGCCGCCTCGCCGAGGGCGGTTGCCGCATCGTAGATCGAGCAGTTGACGATCTCAAGGCCGGTGAGTTCGGAGAGGATTGACTGGTATTCAAACAGTACCTGCAGAAAGCCCTGGGAGGCCTCGGCCTGGTACTGGGTATAGCTGGTCAGAAACTCCGATCGCCCCGAAAGGTGATCGACCAGCGACGGAACGTAATGGTCGTAGTGGCCCCGACCGAGGAACTCAACGAGGTCGTCGTTCTGGGCGAGCATGTCGCCGACGTCGGCCTTGGTTTCTCGCTCGGTGTGGGCATCGATGTCGAAGCTCCCGTCGTAGGTCAGCTCCTCGGGAAACGCAAACAGCTCCTCAACATCGTCGACGCCGATGGCGTCGAGCATCTCCGCCGTCGCCTCGGGGTCGTGCGGTGCGTATGGTGTACCGTGGGCAGTGTGATGCTGGCTCATAGGTTACTCACTGATGAGTATACGTATCATTAAAACTAATGCCGGCGGTCAGACGTGCGGATACCGCTGGACAGCCGGCACGCGGGGTGTCATTCGAGCAGTTCCGCTTCGTATGCGTCGATGTCGTAGAGGTTGTCGAGTTCGTCAGGATCGGCCATCTCGACTTTGACCAGCCAGCCGTCGCCGTAGGGGTCTTCGTTGGTCAACTCGGGGTTGTCATGGAGGGCTTCATTAACCTCAATGACCTCGCCGGAGACCGGCGCATAAACATCGCTGACGGCCTTGATTGACTCGACAACGGCGAAGGCGTCACCCTGGGTCAGCTCGTCGCCGACAGCGGGCAACTCAAAGAAGACCAGATCGCCGAGTTCGTCCTGTGCGTAGTCGGCTAGGCCGATCGTAGCGGTTCCATCTTCGGGGCGAGCCCATTCGTGATCTTCGGTGTAATACAGGTCGTCGTGGGTTTCGTAGCTCATTGTTATGCGAGGAAGCGGTGGGATTCGATTGTCGCGCTTTTCGGGGCGTCGCGGATCATGATGTTGACGTCGGTCCCGGGTTCGGCGTAGTCGGTATCGACGTAGCCGAGTCCGATCGCTTCGCCGATCGTTGGGGCCATCGTACCGCTGGTGACCGTTCCGATCTCATCACCGTCGGGAGACTCGATCGGATACCCGTGTCGTGGAACACCGCGGTCGTTCAGTTTAAGTCCGACGAATTCCCTGTCGACGCCCTCTTCTTGTTGTCGCTGGAGGACATCGCGACCGACGAACTCATGATCAAGATCGACTGCGAAGCCGATCTTCGCCTCGTAGGGGGTTGCCGGCGTTTCCTCAGGATCGAAGTCCTGACCCGAGAGCAACAGCCCATACTCCATGCGGAGGGTATCCCGGGCGCCCAGTCCGCAGGGCTGGACGTCGTCAAAGGCGTTCCAGAGCGTCTCGGCCTCCGCGACCGGCCCGGCGATCTCGAAGCCATCCTCGCCGGTATAGCCGGTGCGGGCAACCCACATTTCGACGCCGTCAATCGTCGCGTAGGTGCCGGAGTACCGGCCGACATCAAGCACGTCCTCGTCGGTGGCGGCATCGACCTGCTCGGGCGCGTTCGGTCCCTGGACGGCGACCATGGCGTAGTCCTCGGTCTCGATCTCGATATCGGCGTCAAGTCCCCACTCGTCGCGGTGGGCACGCCACCGATCGGCCATCATCTCGTCGTTACCGACGTTCGGGACGGCCAGGTACTGCTCGGTGCCGTCGGCATCGGGCTGGCGGTACACAATGGTGTCCTCAATCAGGTTGCCCTCCTCGTTGAGCATCCCGTTGTACCGGCCCTCACCGACCTCCATGCTGTGAACTTTGTTCGTGAGGAGTCGGCCATTCAGTTCGGCCGCGTCCGGACCGGTGATGCGTACCTGTCCCATGTGCGAGACGTCGAAAATCCCGACGTCCTCTCGGACGGCCTGGTGTTCGGTGCGGATGCCGTCAAACTCAACGGGCATATCCCACCCACCGAAGCCGGTGAAGGAGGCGCCGTTGTCCTCGTGGACCGCATAAAGCGGCGGTCGTGTAAGCGACATGCAACGGCGAGTCAAAGCGAACAGTCTTAATACTTCCCTATTCCGGAGATATGTGGCCGAACCGGTGCGAACGACCTGGGTGACCAGCGCAAGCGAGCCACCCGATACTCAAAAGCGATCACAGCGGTCACGTTGAATCCGACGACTCGAAGCATCTATGCGACGGCCAGTTTGAGTAGTGGTATGGACGGGGTGCGGGCGGTCGTCGAGCGGCTATCCGAGCGCGGCGAGCGCGTCGGCATCTTTGTTGATGGACCGAACGTCCTCCGCGAGGAGTTTACCGTCGACCTGAACGACCTCAGGACAGCCGCGACTGATCGTGGCGCGCTAGCTATCTCGCGACTCTATCTGGACGAACAGGCACCGACCAGCCTAATCCAGGCCGGCGAAGCACGCGGGTTCGAGGTTGTCATTACGAGCGGCGACGTGGATGTTCGTCTGGCCGTTGACGCCACAGCCGCACTGGTCGAAAAGGATATTGATACGTTATTCATTGCCTCACGCGACACCGATTTCAAGCCGGTCCTCGAGGCGGCCCGCAAGCGCGGGATCAGAACATGTGTGTTGCTCCCGGGCGAGCACGGCCGCTCGGACGCACTGGTCAACGCCGCCGATGAGGCGATTGTACTCCAAGCCCGCGAGTAGCACAGCGACATGACAAGCGGTCGCCTTTAGTCCACGAAGACGCCACAATCGGATAATGACCGACCTGGGAACGCCGGTCCTCGACAACCATCTGCACCTCAATGCTGCCGAGGGACAAGGACTAGCAGCCGTCGAAACCTTCGCGGCCGCTGGCGGGACTCACCTCATCATCATCAACCGGCCGTCGTGGCAGTACGGGAGCCTACCAGAGACGCCAGCAGACTTTCGACAGGGCTTTGATGCAACCATCGAGGTCGCCAACGACGCCACGGATCGACTGCCAGGCCGGGCCTGGGCGGTTCTTGGCGTACACCCAACGTTGATCTCGCGACTCGTCGAAGCAGGGCAATCACCGGAGGCCGCTGCCGAGTTGATGACAGCCGGGATCGATATCGCCGCCGAGTACGTCGCCGACGGCGCAGCGCTGGGTCTTAAATCCGGCCGGCCCCACTACGAGGTATCCGACGCCGTCTGGGCGGCCTCGAACCAGGTCATGCGCCACGCCTTCCAGCGAGGGGCCGAACTCGGGTGTGCGGTGCAGCTCCACGCCGAGGCCGGCGACGAGTTCCGCGAGGTGGGCGACTGGGCGGAGGCTGCCGGACTCCCCCGCGAGCGCGTCGTCAAGCACTATGCTGACGGGCCGGTCAAGGGCATTACCCCGAGCGTGACCGCTGATAAGGAGGCGCTACGGGCGGCTGCCGAGCGCGACACCCCGTTTCTCATGGAAACCGACTTTCTCGACGATCCTGATCGACCGGGGGCAGTACTCGGACCGAAGACCGTCCCGCGGCGCGTCCGATGGCTCCTTGAGGAGGGCTACGAAGCAGCCGTCAAGCGGGCGCACGTCGAGACACCGGCGGCCGTCTACGGGATTGATACGACGGCTTAGAAGTTCCCGAGGTGAGACTGTTCGGCCGCCGCACGCAGGTCCGCACACGTTGACCACGACTCACGGGCAATCGGCGGACACGTGCCGTGTTTGGTGTAGTACGAGGCAAGAAAGGACCGGGTCTGTGGATCGCTCGGATAACCGCTGCCGATGGGGCCATACTCATCCGCGAGAGCCTCAATATGGGCGTCTCGACGGACCTTCGCAACAATCGAGGCGGCGGCGACAGTTTGGTGAGACGCCTCGGCGCCATGGTGTCCGGTCACGGCAACGGAGCGATCACAGGCTGTCTCGACGCGACGGGCAAACCGATCAGCATCCGGATCGCCGGCGTCAACCACCACCGGTACTTCCTCAGCATCCGCCGGCAGGGCATCGGCGAGCGCCTGTGCGTGAGCCTGCACGGTCAGGGTATTCATGTCGGTGTCAGAAGCGTCAATTCGGGCAACGGGCACCTCCGCAACGCCGAGGGTCACCGCCGGGTCCGATCGGAGGGTTGCCGCGAGGTCACTTCGCTTCGTCGGAGTCAGTTGTTTTGAGTCCGCAACCGCGTCCGGTAGCACCTTCGGATCCGGAGTGACGACAGCAGCGGCAAACATCGATCCCAGTACAGGCCCTTTCCCGGCCTCGTCACACCCGGCGCGCATGCTCGCACTGTTGTGTCGCCGGCCGAAACGGCTTCGATCCGGGCGAGCCGCTATGATCAGTCGTCAGCAACCGAAGCGCGATCTTCTCGCTCGTCGAATTCGAGTGCGTCTTCCTCGGGTGATTCTTCCTCGGTTCGGAGTCGGTCAATCGGGATGTGACACATGGTGTGATGCCTCATCTGTGGTATGTCTTGACACACTTAACTGTTGTGCGCACGGAAGAAGGCCGGCTGTTCGAAGGCCTCGTCTTCGCCTTTGACCGCTAGTACGTCCAGTGCCGTTACTGTCGCACCAGTTCCAAGAAGGCCAGCGAGGCTGGGATCGGTGCGGTCGTTGTCTCCGCTGACCAACTCCTTGACGTAGAGGCCGCCTTCGGTGTGAAACTGGAGAGTGGCCTGTGTTGGACTCTCAAGTTCGCCATCGGCCGCATAGACCGTTCGGGTTCGGGTGCGACCGGCTCGGCGGTGATCGACTCGTTCGGGGGTGTACTGTTCGATTGTCGTCCCATCGAGTGTCGCGAGCGCGTCCGCAAGCGCCGTCTCCGTGACGGGGTCGTCGAACGTCACCGTCGCCCGATAGGTCTTACTCGCATCGAGGCGTTTGACCCGCTCGACCATCTCGTGGGTCGCTAGCCGTAGTCCATCGACGGCAACGCCGTCGGCCTCCTCGTTGATCTGGGCTTCAAGCGCCTCGATGTCGGGCGTGCGAACGTGCGGATCGTCGACCTCAAGGACAAATGGTCGGCCGGTGCCGAGCATCCGCGCGTCGACATCCTCGCGTCCAGCCCCATGGAAGGTGGCATCGGCACCGTCCATGGCCGCTACTACGGCGGGGGCGATCTCTTCTTCCACACTTGTCGCATAGAGATAGCCCTCCCCATCGCAGTGCTCGCAGGACTGGGTCTCATCATCAACGGTGACGACGCCGCTACCGTTGCACTCCCGGCAGGGCCACTCCGTCTGTGGAATGTCACGTTCGAGCTTGCGGTAGCGGCCGTAGACGAACGCGGAGTTAACCTGGAGGTCGATGGTCTCCGAGTCGAGTTCAATCACCGCGAGAACATCCGGACGCTCGAAGTCGACCGAGACGTCCAGTCGGTCGGCAACGCGCTTGCCGACCTCGCGGTTGAAGTCGGATTTGAACGATTCGCCAGCGTCTGGGTCTAATCCGGCATCCTCGCGAAGCAGGCGGTCGTTCTCCTCAATGAGCGGAGGCACACGCGTCCCAACCTGAAAGGTCTCGAACTCGTATGCCGAGACAACATTAACGATCTGTTCGGCCCACCGATCGGCCATTGTGGCGTGGCCCTCGCACACCCAACAGGAGTCCGGTGACTCATAGGGCTCGTCGTCATCGAGTGCAAGTGTCACGCGAAGCGCGCGTCCCCGTTCCGCGTTCGAGAGCCCAAAACTCCGATCCGCGAAGGGCCGGCCCAGACAGGCATCACAGACCGGGCCGGTCGCCACGAGTTGGCGGGCCGCCGCGAGTAGATCCATACATCCGCTGGGAGCCCGTCGTGGGAGAGCATTTCGAAGCGAACCGTAACACATCCCCTTCCGGGAGACCCAATGCGTGTATGAACTACCTGCTGTGGGCGGTCCTCGCGATGAGCGCGTACGCGATGGTTGCACCGCTGACGAAGCTCGCTCTCGATGGGATTCCAACCCCGGTCGTCGTCCTAATTACAAACGCCGTATTGATCGTCGCGGCGGTTGGCGTCGTGCTGGTGGCACGCGAACCGGTCGGAGCCTACCTAACCCACGCCCGGGCACCGTATATGTACGCCGCCGGTCTGTTTTTGACAATCGGGATTATGTCGTATTATCAGGCGTTGTCGCTCGGGCCGGTCAGCATCGTTGTGCCGATTTTCGGACTATTCATCGTCGTTTCATCCGTCATTGGCGTCTTCGCTCTTGATGAGTCCCTGACCCTCCGCAAGGGTCTCGGCGTTGTCCTCGCCATCGCCGCGATCATCCTCACATCACTCGACTAGAGGTACATGAGCGGAAGCATGACGAGCGTGCCGAACAAGATCCCACCAACCAACAGCGGCACTCCGTCACGGGGCAGGTCACGTCCGGTTTCAAGCGCCTCAGGAATGAATTCTGTGAGCACCAAATAAACCATCGCACCGGCGGCAAAGCCAAAGCCGTAGGGGAGCATCGTCTGCGCCAGTCGGACGAACATAAAGGCGATGACAGCACCGATCGGTTGGGGGAGACTCGAAAAGACCGCCCACCAGACCATCTTCCACTCGGAGACCCCCAGCGAGCGAAGCGGGATCGAAATGGCCGTTCCTTCCGGGATGTTGTGGATCGAAATAGCGACCGTCATAAAAATCGCGAGCACCGGCACCGACATCCCGAGGATCGAAATCCCACCCTCAAACCCGAGTTCCGCAAAGGAGACACCAACAGCGACCCCTTCGGGGAAGCTGTGGACAGTCAGAATGCCAAGGATAAGCAACAGTTTGCTGAAGTCCGCCCGCTCGTAGCTTCGCGGATCGATATCAGCATCAACGAGCACCTCGTGAGCGACGATCACCAGCACGACGCCGACAAGTGCACCGAGGCCGACCTCAATGGCCGTTCCCGCGGCGAGCCCCTCTTTGAGAAGCCCGAAACCGGAGGCCGAGAGCATGATCCCGGAGGAAAACCCCCAGAGAGCGACGTTACCACGGGCGTCGATCGAATCAAGGACAAAGAACGGCAGCGCACCAAGACCGGTCGCCAGCGCCGTGAGCAGGCCGGCGACGAACACGAACCCGAGGCCGCCGAGCGATACCATCGCGCTCGGGTACCACGAACGAACACAAAGAACCATCGGACCACCAAAATCACCCGCCGGTAACGCGTCGGTTCGCCGATGACTCTGTGATCGGCACAAACCTTTATAAGACTTAAATACGACTTTAAAACTGCGACATGACTGATCCCAAGGAAACTATCAATATCGAAAACGTCGTTGCGTCGACGGGAATCGGGCAGGAACTCGACCTCCAGAGCGTGGCGATGGATCTTAAGGGTGCGGACTACGATCCGGAGCAGTTTCCGGGGCTTGTCTACCGCACGCAGGATCCAAAGTCCGCGGCACTGATCTTTCGGTCGGGCAAAATCGTCTGTACGGGGGCAAAGAGTACGGACGATGTCCATGAGAGCCTCCAGATCGTCTTCGACAAACTCCGCGAGTTGAAAATCGATGTCAACGAAGACCCCGAGATCGTCGTCCAGAACATCGTCACCTCGGCGGATCTCGGCCGAAATCTCAATCTCAACGCGATCGCCATCGGCCTCGGTCTCGAGAACATCGAGTACGAACCCGAGCAGTTCCCAGGACTCGTCTACCGGCTTGACGAACCGGAGGTTGTTGCCCTTCTATTTGGCTCCGGGAAACTCGTGATCACCGGTGGCAAAAAGCCTGAAGACGCCGAACACGCTGTCGACGAGATCGTCGCCCGCCTCGAAGAGCTTGGACTGCTCGACTGACGGCGTGGTCACTCGACGAGTCGCTCGATTTCGGTGACGAGGATGTCGCTGGCACCGGCGGCTTTGAGATTGGTGATGACCTCAAAGACATCGCGTTCGTCAACGACAACGTGAACGGCGAGTTTGCCGTCCTCATCGTCGGCGATATCCATGATGGTCGGACCGCCAAGTCCGGGAATGACATCGCGGACCTCCTCAAGCCGATCGCGTGGCACGTTCATCATCAGATAACGTTTGCCCTCCGCGGCCAGCACCGACTCAAGTGCTGTCTGAATCTGCTTCAGTTTCGGATCCTCAAGAACATCCTCCCGAGCAAACAGCCGAACGGAACTCTGGAGCACCTCGTCGATGATGGCCAGCCGGTTAACCTGGAGGGTCGTCCCCGTTGAGGTGATATCAACGATTGCGTCGGCCATCCCGGCATGTGGTGTCAGTTCGGTTGCACCGGTCACCTCAACAATCTCGGCGTCGATATCCGCCTCGTCGAGATACTGGCGGGTGATCCGGGGGAACTCTGTCGCAATAGTGCGCCCAGCAACGTCCTCCGGCGCAGTGATACCGCCGTCCTCCGGGGCGGCCAACACGAGCCGGCATTGACCAAACCCGAGATCAAGCAGTTCGCTGGTTGATGTCGTCCCTGCCTCAACCAACTGATCGTGTCCGGTGATGCCAGCGTCGGCCGCACCGTCGGCCACGTACTCAGGAATGTCCGCCGCGCGGGCGAACAGGATCGTTACCTCGGGATCAACAGTCTCGGCGTACAGCCGGCGGTCGGCACCATCAACGACGTGGAGCCCGGCCCGTTTGAGCAGGTCTATCGTCGGCTCGTGGAGCCGCCCCTTGTTCGGTACGGCGATCCGCATACGCTGATTTGCCTACCAGGGGTCAACTGTCTTTCCGTTCGCAGGTGTGGATCAACCGAAAAGTCAGGCATCAAGCGCCTGACGGAGCGCATCAGGTGCGGACGCAAGAGCTTCATCCAGGGCATCGGTGTCGGGACCACCACCCTGGGCGAAGTTCGGCGGGCCACCGCCGCCGCCACCGACCATCCGAGCGAGTCGCTCAACGACCGCGCCAGCGTCAACACCCGCACCTTCCGGCGTGGCGACCACGAACTGGGCACCGTCGACACCACTCCCGAGGACAGCGACCTCACCCTCCTCAACGATGGCATTGGCCGTCGCACGGAGTTCATCGACATCGGCATCAATCCGGCGGACAACAGCGGTCGTCTCACCAAGATCAACCCGTTCGCCGGCCTCGTCGCCCCCGGCACGGGCTGCCGCCAACTCTTCTTGGAGCTCTTCGATACGCTTGCCGCGGTCCTTCCACTCCTCGAAGAACCGCGCTGCCGTGTCAGGAACGGCTTCCGGGGCAACATCGAAGACATCAGCCGCCGCATAGAGCGCATCCTCAGCAGCCTGGGTGGCCTCGATGGCCGCCGGACCGACCGAGAACGTCAGTCGCTCGACGCCATCCTGAATGCGCTCGGTCGAGCGGATCTTGATCGCCCCGATCTCTCCTGTGTGGGCAACGTGCGTGCCACCGCAGGCTTGCACGTCATCCTCAACAGTAACGACCCGGATCTGCTCGCCGGCCGGAATCCCACCTTGATAGAGGCCGAAACCATACCGCTCTTCGGCCTCGTTGCGGTCCAGCCACGTCGCGTCGGTCGCGATATTCTGACGGACGAGTTCGTTAGCGCGCTGTTCGATCTCCTTGATCTGCTCGCGGTCGATCCGGCGATAGTGGGTGATATCGATCCGTGACCGATCGGTCCCCTTCTGTGCCCCCGCCTGTCGAACGTGATCACCGAGGACCTGCCGGGCGCTGTGAATGACGATGTGCGTGGCCGTGTGGTTCCGCATGAGTTGGCGCCGACGGTCGGCATCGATACTGCCGGTGACCATGTCGCCCTCCTGTGGCGCCGTCTCAACGCGGTGACAGACGACATCGTCCTCAAGTTGCACGTCGTGGACGGTGATTGTCCGGTCTTCTGTCGAGAGCGTCCCGTGATCGGCCGGTTGTCCGCCGCCCTCAGGGTAGAACATGGTCTGATCGAGGACTACGTCGTAAGTGTCCTCATCACGCTCGATAACATCAAGCACCACCGCCTCAAACTCCGTGCCGTAAGGGTCCTCGTAGTACAACCGATCGGTTGGGGGCAGGTCGGCGACGCGTTCGGTGAGTGTCGGCTCCGAGGACGCTGCGGTTGTCGCCTCAGCTTTCTCAGGCTGGTCGTGTCGAGCAGCAACGAGCCCGTAGAAGTCATCGGGAACCGCGACCGGGACATCGTACTCCGCGGCGATTGCCTCGACGGTATCCGGCTGAATCCCGTGTGAGTCATACAGCTCGATCAGCTCATCGGTGGGAATCGGCTCGCCTCGGTCGGCGTACTCCCGTGCGAGATCCTCGACACGGCGCCGACCACGGGTGAGCGTTTCACGATACTTTTCGAGTTCCGTGCGGACGATGTCACGGATGGTATCGCGGTTGTCATAGCCGAGTCGGTCCGCCTGCATGTCAACGAGTTCGTCAAGCGGCGCGTCAACACCGACATCGTCAACGAGGCGTTTGGTCCGCCGAAGGACCATCCGCGCCAGATACCCGGTGCCGACATTTGAAGGGACAATTCCGTCACCGAGCATGTACGCCAGCGTCCGGCAGTGATCGGCAATGGCGTAGATGGTCTCAAGTGGCTCAAGCAGCGATCGCATCCGCTCGACATCAACCCCGATGGCGTCGGCGATGTCACCCCGGGCGGCCTCGACATCCTCGACATCGTCAATATCGAGGTTGCCGGCGCGGCGGGCGGCTGCCTGGACGATTGTTTCCTCTTCGTCGGTGTATTCGAGGCCGGCGTTGTCCTTGAGGAAGCCGATGGTTTCGGGGTAGATCGCCTCATACACTGTCGGCGTCCCCTGGGACATCCACGTCCAACGCTCAAGGCCGTAGCCCGTGTCCACCACGTAGGTGTCCATGTAGGAGTAGCGGTTGCCGTCCTTGAGTTTGAACTCCCCCTCGGGGTCCTGCTCCATGGACATGAACACAAGCGTTGCCAGCTCAAGGCCGCGGTAGATCACCTCAATCGCCGGGCCAGCATTACCGCCGCCGACCCATGGATCCTCAATATAGACGACCTCCTCAAGATCCGCCCCCATCTCCGCCAGCAGTTCGTCACAGAGTTCAACGGTGCGATCCTTCCAGTAGACCTCGCCCTCGTAGGCGTAAGTGTCGCCTACCTCCTCGCGGGCGTTAAAGGCGTGATGGGCCATCATCTCGAAGGCCATCGTGTGCCGTCCGGTCTTGCCAACATTGTCGATATCCTGCATCCGGATGCAGGGCTGGGAGATGGTCAGCGGATTAGCCGGCGGGGGCGTCTCGCCACTGGTGACCAGCGGCTGGAAGTCATAGATCGACGCCTGGGTTAACAGGACATCGTCGCGCCAGCGGTTGGCGGCAACCGGATACGGATCGATTCGCTCGTGGCCACGTTCCTCGAAAAAGGAGAGGAACGCCTCGCGCATCTCTGAGAGGCTATAGGCCTCTTCAAAGCCCGCATTGTCGATAAACTGGTAGGACTCACAGGGCGGTTCACCACACAGTTCGCGGTCGGCATCACGCGTCCAGAAGTGATCGCCGCACTTCGGACACTGCTTGCGGTGAAAGCCGTGTTCCTCGAAGTAGTCGAGACGATATTCCTCCTCGAGAGAACTCATTGGGAATAGGTGTCCGCGGAATCGATAAAACAGTTCCGGGACCGCCGCTCGGTCGGGTTAAGACCGGTCGTAGGTGCTCGTATACCGCGCGAGAGCCATCGCCGCGGCGGGGAGGAACAGGAACGCCGTCAACAGTGCGAAGCCCATCGCAAGCGCAACGGCAACACCGAAGTTCGCGAGCACGGGGAACTTCGAGATGGCGAGCACGCCGAACCCGAAGAGAGTCGTCATCCCTGAGCCGACAACCGGTCGGGACTTCATAATCATCGCCGTTTGGATCGCCTCCGCTGGGGTGGACCCGCGGGCGTATAGTTCCTCTTTGTACCGCTCGTGGACGTGAATGCCGTAGGTGATTCCTGCCCCGAGGGCGATCGACCCCGTGGCGACAGTCAAGGGGTTCCACGGGATGTTGAAGAGGTACATTGTCCCGGAGATCAGCATCACTGCGCTGACAGCCACGGTAACAATCAACAACACTGATTCTCGGATCGACCGCAGCGCGATCGCCAAGAACAACAGCGCCATGCTGAAGCTAAGGATCGTCATCGGATCCCGTCCGGAAGTGACATTCTCGATGACGTTCCGGTTGATGACGGGCTTGCCGGTGATCGAGGTGCGCTCAGTCGAGAACTGGAAGTTGGCCTCCGCGGCCGCGTCGTTGATGAGATACCGGACTTCTTGGCCCTCAATGTCCTCGACATACAGCTGGATCATGAGCTTGTTCGGTGTCGCAAACCGGTCGCCCATCGGCATGACACTCGTCTCTGCGGACTGGATTCCCTCAAGCGTCTGCGTCAGCTCCGAGCGACTTTCGGGGATCGACCCCCGTTGCATTCTGACAGCAGTCGCCGGACTAAAGGCTGCATTAACATCGTTGTGTTCCTCAATGGCGGTCTCGAAGTTTGAGACGCGCTGGAAGGTCTCTGGCGAGTAGGTATCGACCCCCTCAACGACCACGTACATGACCTTCGGACTCTCGGCGACCTCCTCAAGATCCTCAAGATCCTCACGTTCCTGGATGTCCGGCCAGTAATCAAGCATCTCCTGGGTTGTCGGGACATCGGTGTAGACAGCCGCACCCCCACCAATCGCGGCAACCATGAGTAAGAGGACCAACAACGGCGCCGAGGTGATCCCCGTTGCAATCGCACCGACGGTTCGCTCGAACAGGGGATCTTCTTCTTCCTCGTCTGGATCGCGCTCGGCAGCCGCCCGCTCAAACTCCTCGTTGTCGAAGTGCACGAGCAGGGCAACCAGGAGTGTCAGCGAGAGCATCGTCGCCGCAATCACACCAAAGGCAGCGGTCGCTCCGAGCTGGCGTGTCGGCGGGACATTCGAGACGAGCAACGCGCCGAGCCCGATTGACGTGGTCGCCATCGCCAGCAGGAGAGTATTGCCTGTCGTTCGGGCGGCATCGCCGGCGGCATCAACCGGCGCTTTGCCGGCGCGTCGCTCCTCGACATAACGGGTGTGCAACTGGAGACTAAAGTCGATCCCCAGCCCCAGGGCAATCGGGAGTACCCCGAGCATGATGGCGTTGAACTGGAAGCCGACCACCCCCATCATGCCCATCATGTAGATCAGCGCGACCATGGCGGTTCCAACCGGCAGAAATACCTTCCAGGTCCGCTCAAGGCGGCCGCGCATCACCAAGAAGACGACCGTGAAGATGATCGCGAAGGCGATGGCGAACAGCGTGATCATCTCGGGGAGCATCAGCCCGAAAGCGGCCGTCTCGAAGACCGGTGAGCCGGTGACGGTGAGCTCAACGTGTGGTGGCACCCACGTCGAGTCGGTCTCATCACGGATTGTCTCGGTCGCAACACCGCCCTCATTGCCCGGCAGGAAGCCGAAGTACTGATCCTCGGAGGCAGGAACATCGATCTCGCCGTAGGTGGCGATAATCAGGGTGGTCCGCGAGTCAGGCTGGAGGTTTGTGACTAACTGCTCGGCGTCGCTGGCGCCTGCGACTCCGAGAGACTCGGAGCCCCCAGCAGTTTCGAACCGATTAATTGCCCGCTCGACACCCTGTTGGGTCTCCGGGAGTTCCCCGCCGTTGCCGGCTCTGACCACGTCCGCCAGGCTCATCACCGAGGTAAACTCGTCGGCATCGGTGTACTGCTGGTCAAGCCGGTCGATGGCCTTGATCGTCGATGGGTCGTGAAGATGCTCGGTCTCGGCCATCACGAAGACGGCGTTGCCGGCGTCGAACTCCTCATCAGACTGGATCTCCTGCCAGTCTTGATTGGTCTGGGAGGTGTCCTCAATGTATAGCTCCATGCCCAGACTCATCTGGACATTAAGAGCCGCGATCCCGCCGGAGACGATAATAAGCGCAATAACCGCTGCAAAGACGATCCGGCGGTGTTCAGCAGAGAACCGCCCGACGCGTTCAAGCGTATCGCGAATGGGAATACGTTGGTCAGACATGGATCAATCGAACTGACGACAGTTGAGCAGCTGCTTGAAGGAGCTCACGCGCCGATCCGTGAGGCGTCGAATCACGATCCGCCGTCACGCAGGCGCGTCCCAAGAAGACCGACACCACCGAGGGCGGTTAGTCCAACCATCCCGGGCAGAAGCCATCCGAGAATGCCACCGCCAGCACTCGCGGTGACCGCAACGGGAATTTTGTAGGTGTCAGTGATGTGGGAGCGGCCCTCGTCGTCCTCGTACCGAACGTCGATATCGGCAGCATATACCTTCTCGACGGCCTGCTTCGTGGCCGACATCTCGAAGGTCATCGTTGTCGACTCGCCGGCGTCGAGTTCACTGATGAAGCCCTCGTCGTCCTCGCTGTCGATCGGGTTGCTCGCTGAGAGCTTGGCCTCAACGTTGCTGACTGAATACTCAAGATTGTTGGTGACGCGCACCTCGACTAACTGCGAACTCCCGGATTCAAGCTGGGCATCGACGGCCTCAACGATGAAGTCGTCCTTGCTGGGGCCAACCTCTAATCCAAGCGTCGGGTCCTCGTCGGTCTGTCGGATGCCGTCGGGATCGGTATACTCGACGTTGGCGTCAACCTGGTAGGTCCGGACGGCGGCGTCGTTCGGAGTGTTCACCCGGTAGCTGACAGAGGCGGTTTCACCGGGCGCCAACCGGTCGAGTCGGGAGACGTCGTTGGCACTCTCACCGAACTCAAGGCCGACTCCTTTTGGCGTGAGTTCAACGGCAACGTCGCGGGCAACCTCCGAACCGGTGTTGGTGACCTCTGCCTGGAAGGTACCGACCTCACCGATACGGACGGCATCGTCGGCGACGGTGTTCAGCGTGAACTGCGCATCATCGCTAACCTCAGCGGTGACGGTGTCACGTGTGATCTCGGTGACCTCGTTTTCGACCTCACCGCGGGTATACAGCGACTCAGTGTAGCTGTACTTCATCGTCACGTCCAGCTCGTAGTCGCCGGGATCGGCTCCATCAGGAACGGTGATGTCGATCGGAACAGTTGTCGGCTGGCTTTGCGGAACCGTCCCGATGGAGTGGGTTTCCGTCTCGATGGTAAACGGCGCATCATCGGGAGCCTCGACGGTGATGACGACATTACGCGCGTTTGTTACGCGCTCACGCGCAGTAAGCGACCCAAACTGCGCCCTTGCGTCGTTTGCGACTTGCACGTTAAGGGTGTCTTCCTCGCCGGGTTCAATCGTCGGGTCCTCAACGTACGCGTTAAGATCAGGAGTGCCGCCGACGGCAGCCGCACTAGCCCCACCGACGAGCAGCGCCGATACGAACGCCACAAGAAGCACAGCGGCAGTCCCGACACCGATCAAACGGGACAGACTGGATGTCGAATCACCGGTCATGCTTCTACCAAACGGCCAGCAGTGAAACGATCATACGCCGAAGCACTGGAAGGGCTTACGAAGCGGTCAGGAGGAGACTGACGAAGTGGGCGTAGCATGGTTGTGTATATTTACTACACTACTGCACACGTATATACTACTCGGATCGTCTCCTTACAGTGACAGGAAGTGCGTTCAGAAAAGCGGACAACAACTCAGGAGCAATCGGTGGTCAACGACTCCCTACCAGCAATCGCGCGGTGCATTCACAACGGGAATGTGCCTGGCGACGGGCGAGGTCGACCCGGGCAGACCGACTGGTTGTTCAGCCAGATCGAAATACCATATTTTCACTACTTCAGTCCAGTGCAAGTGACGCGAGCATCGACTCAAGCTGGATACGCTCATCGGCCCCCTCGACAATCCGGTACTCGGTCTCGCCGATCCGGTCCATGAGCCGCACGGCGGCCGCCTCGTCGATGTCCAGATCCCAGACCGAGCGGTGGAGCTGATCAAGGATATCGCCGCCAGCAATGCCACGATCGACCAATAGCGACTCAAGTTTGGCGCGGGCAGCCATGAACTCGCCGTCAATGGCGTACTGGGCCATCTCGAGGACCTCCTCGGGGCGTGCCGTCGAGGTGATTGCGTAGACGGCCGCCTCGTCGATTGGCCCCTCCGCGGTCGCTGCCGCCTGAAGCGCATTAATCGCTCGGCGCATGTCGCCGTCGGCGACGTACGCGATGGCCTCAAAGCCGTCGTCGGTGACGGTGAGTCCCTCAGCGTCGGCGACTTGGCGGGCCTGTTCGATGACCGCCTCGTCGGCCAGCGGTGAGAACCGAAAGACCGCACACCGAGACTGGATCGGATCGATGATCCGCGAGGAGTAGTTACACGAGAGAATGAACCGGGTCTGGCCGGAGAACTGCTCCATCGTCCGACGAAGGGCTGATTGAGCATCGCTGGTGTTGTGGGTCAGGATGCCGTTGGCGAGCATGAAGTTCGGCGTCCCCTCCATGCTGATGTTGTAAGCTTGCCCACGGTGGCTGTATTCGATACTGCGCACTTCTACGGTTTGGACAGTACGTACTCCCCCGTCCGAAACCACATTCTCACGCCGCTCATCCGACCACTCCGTCCCGTCCATCGGATTCCCCTCGCCTGTCAGGCTGTTGCTGTGGCCCCCGTTCTTGCAAGGCACAGAACAGAACCGTCCCGCTGTCCAGTCTCCGCAGGTCTCACATCGCGAGACGCCGATGTCGTCTTTGAAGTCAGCAATTTCATCGCCTGCTGACAGTTCCCTGAGCTCCTTCTCGACGAGTGTCCCGTCCTCGCCAACGACGAAGAACGGATGCGTGAGACTCGCCTCTATCTCTCTCCCGTCTTCCAGTTCGACCTTGAAGAAGTCTGCAACACCGGAGTCCACCAATCGTCCGTTGTCGGACTGTATCTCGTTCGTCTCGAAGTCGACAGACGGAATCGGCTCTCCGTCTTCTGCTACGTCTTCTATCTTCTTCACTTCGGGAGACGAGGGATATCCGGTGACGACCTCAGTGCCAGGTGGCACACACAACGCGTCCGCCTCATCAAGGAAGATAATCCGGAAGTCATACTCGCCGAAAGAGGCGCGAGCGAACTCCTTGATCCGGCCGCGCACGACGTCAATCCCCCGCTCATCGGAGGCGTTGAGCTCAAGAAAGTTCTCCTGCCAGTCCTCGCCGTAAATCTCCTTGGCGATTGCCAGCGCTGTCGTCGTGTTGTGCATCACCGTCGGGAGCGTGCCGGCGACATAATTGTGCGTGCCAGGAACGGTCAGATCGTAGACGCGGCGGGGTGTGTCGTCCTCAGAGACGTGTTCAATACGATCGACATGCAGGTCCGTCCGGTCGGGCAGTGATGATCGGTTCGCAACGGTCGTTCCGCCGTCCGGCATCGGGGTCGGCGTCGTGGTGGCAGGTGCACCATCGGGGTCTCGTGATGCGTCCGCAAGTGTCGTCTGGAGCGCCGTCGTCTGCGTCTCACGGATGAACCCAATTGAAGCGACGAACCGCGCTATCGCAGTTGACTCGGTGATAGTGAGTACAACCGCATCATCGCGTGTCCGCCGTTGGGTCGGAATGCCGACACCGGCAAGAAGATACGCAAGCAGCGTTACAGTCGCCTCGGAACCGGGAATCTCAATCGCCGGGGCGTCGGTGATGGTCCCCCCAGCATCGATGGCCGCCCGCAGGAACGCGGTCCGAACGGGCGCCGGTGCCGTGATAAGACGAGTGCCATAGGCATCCTCTGGAGCGAGGATGTCAAAGCAGGCGGTGAGAAACGCGACCAGCGTCCGATTCTCGATCCGAACGGTTGTGTTTTCAACGGTCGGTGTGACGTCGAACTGCTCTGTGGCAAGCGTGACGAATCGATCACGGAGTGGCGCCGGGCCACTGAACGTGATAGCCTCCTCGTGGACGGCTCCTCCACCAAGCAGGAGCCCGAGAAACGCCCCGAGATCGGGTGTCAGTCGCGCCGGAGGAGCGATTTCCGGTGCGAGGTCGTCGCCGAGTCGGGTGCGGATTCGGACGGTGTCGTCGTGAAGATCGATCGAATCGGCATCCACGAGCGGGCGCTCAGACAATCCGTCGGGAGCGGTCACGAGCGTCTCCGTCTCGTTCATCGCCTGTGGCCACGGAAGGCTGGTGTCACCGGCCGGCATCGGGAGCGACTTCGGTCGGACGATTCGGTCGCCGGCACCAAGGGAATCGGCCGGGCGCCAGGCGAACCCCTCGCTGGTGACGGTGAGGAGCTTGTGTTCTGGCGTCACGTGCATCGATACACCGTCACGGGTGTCGACGGTCAGAGTCCGATCGGCCTGCTTCGCATACACGTGCTCGGGCGCAACGTACTCGAACCCATCCGCCGACAGCGTGACGATCCGACGGTCATCCGACGGGGATTCAAGTCCATCAGCATCACCGACGACCGTCC
>JBEQAX010000010.1:0-47770 GCA_041640095.1 Salinarchaeum sp.
GAAGGAGCGTGGAGCCGGATCCAGAAGAGAATTAAGTCGCTTGTCTTGAACCGATTTCCGAGCGTCGCTTGCTCTCGTTACTCGTCTACACCCGCAACGACCGAGTCTGCGTGATCATACGGCGAGTATGTCACTGTATACTCGCTTTCAGTCTGCTCAACGCGATCAATCGTGTAAAGCTGAAGCGACTTCTCTTGTTTCGTCGTCACGGGGAAATCGTAGTTCTCTGCCTCGTATTTGAACTCCTTGCCGTCCTCAAGCCGCTGTTCGACAAACTCCTCGTGTCGAGTAATCCGCTTCGAGACAGTACTGAACGCGAGTTCTCTGATCTCTGAAACCTCGGCGTCGAATACATCTGTGAACGTCTCTTGAATCTCATACCCGACCGAATGTCGGCCGGCAATCATTGCTGCCAGCGAGGTCGTGCCTGTCCCCCAGAACGGGTCAAGCACCGTGTCACCATACACACTAAACATATTGATGAGACGGTATGGGACTGCAAGCGGGTACGCCGCCGAGCGGTCCCGGAGTTCTTTGTCCGCATGCTCTAACTGCTGGAGCGTCCCGGTAATGTCTTCCCAAACATCAGAGAACCACTCGTTCCGCTCTTCCCAGAAATACGCCGATTCATACCGCACATCGGTGCCAGAACGGAAGTCTCGGCTATTCTTCCCGTTGCGAAATATAAGTAGATATTCGTGTTCAAGCGTGGCGTAGGCGTTCGGTGGGATCATGCCGCTTCCCATAAACTTCGCCGCTGAATTCGTCGGCTTCCGCCAGAGGATATCGGGAAGCGGCTCAAATCCCATGTTGTCGAAGTACTCCGTGATGTGGGCATGGTTCTGGTAGACACGGAAACTATCGGCAACCGTGCGTGTCGCATCCCCGATGTTGATACAGGCGATTCCACCCTCCACAAGGACACGCGCAATTTCGTCCCACGTCTTATTGAGTTCCTCATGCATCAGCGCAAAGGCTTCTCGACCTTCACCATCATCAAGAGCCGTCCCGATCGCTGGATTGAGCGAGGAGAAAAGGTCATCCCACATCTCAATCATCGGGTACGGAGGCGACGTAACGATGAGTTCTACGGCATTATCATCAATCTCAGATAGATTGCTCGAATTGCCTATATAAACCCTATGCTCGGTCTTCACACCGACAGACTTCCTCTGAGGGCGCTTAGTAGTTAATGGTACAACTCAGAGTGGGTTCTCACCAACAGCATAGAAGAACCCGAACGGAGCTATCGGGCCGTCGAAGGGACGTTGCCGCTGATCGCTTGTTTGACCTGGAGAGCGGCGGACGCCGCTAAGCCACGGGCGACCTCCTGGCGGTGTTCCTCGTCAACAATCGGGTCGGTATCGGAGTTAAGATCCTCCTGTGCAGGTGTAAAGCCGGCACTGACCGGTCGGCCGATCGGCGGCTGAACAGCGATCATCGCCTGTGGGCCACTTGCGCCGACATCGACATCGACATCAACAGCGTACTCGTTGGGAAGGTAGGTCCGCGTCTCAGCAGCAATTGCCGAAACATCCTGCCGAAGCCGGTGTTTTTGCTCGGAAGTGAGTTCAGGAAGATCAGACTGAGCACGCTTGCCGGCCGGTGTTACCGACGGCAGTCCGGCATACGGCGTATTTCCATTCATATAGGTAAGATACGGGTAGAGCCGGCATAAAACGTTCGGCAGCGGTCACTCACAGAAGTGGCTGAGCGGATCCATACACCGCAAGGACGGCCGCAGCCCCGTACGCTGACTCGGTGGCGTCGATCGTTGCCGTCTGGGTCGTGATCTCGCCGTAGGGTCCCTCCCGGAGGTCGATCCCAGACTGAATGCCCGCCATAGCGCGTTCACGAACGGACCGGAGCGGCGCCGTTCCGTCGGACTCGTAGAATACTCCGGCCCCGTCGTCACGGCGTGTCCACGCAAGCACGGACGAAGCTGGCCCCTCGGCGGCGGTAGCGACAGCGGCGACCACGTCAAGTTGTCCTCCGACGGGACCAAGATCAGGGGCCGTACCGACCGATTCGATTGACGCGTCGGCCGGAATGACCGAGGACAGCGGCGACAAATTATACTGATGGACGTTAGCCGCTGCAAAGGCAGCGTCCCGAGCGGCCAGCGCCGTTGGACCAGTCCCGGTACCCCAGACGACTCGAATCGGCTCCATACGGGTAGTCAGAGGATGAGGCGCATATACTCGGCGGTTGCGTAGTCGATAACACACAGGGTCTGCCCGGAGCGACGCGTTTACAATAGCGGCGTAATCAGTCTCAAACGTTTATGAGCATTTCATACGACCGCGGGCAAATCGAGGACTTCGGTCGATGGCGGGAGTTCGCCCCGGGCATGTGGGCGTGGCTGCTGCACAAGTTCACCGGCTGGGTCCTCGCCGGTTACCTGCTCATTCATATCGCGGTGTTGAGCACGTTCATCTACGCCGATCCAGCGGCGGCCCCAAACGACCTCTACACGCAGACATTGCAGGGGCTTGAGAGCCTGCTGATCGTCCGCATCGGCGAGCTTGGACTGGTGGCCGCAGCCGCCTACCACACCCTCAATGGCATCCGACTGATGTTGATGGACATCGGAATCGGGTACAACTACCAGCGAGAGGGCTTTTACCTCTCGCTGGGGCTGACGGCGATCGCTGTGATTGCCACCGTGCCAATCGCGCTTGGGGGGATCTAAGATGAGCCAGTCGCGTCCCCGGACGGTCAACACGCAGGGCATCAGCTGGTTGTTACACCGGCTATCGGCAACCTTCCTGATTGTCGCGTTGTTCGGCCATCTCCTTCAGCAGCACGTCCTGAACCACGCCTACGAGATTGAGTTGGCAGACTCCGCCGTCCGGATGGCTGATGTGGGGTACTTCGCGTTCATCGTGGTCTTCCTGCTTGCGGCGTCGTTCCACGGGCTCAACGGCGTCTACCAGGCGACGATCGGCGAGGGGATGAGCGGCCGAAGAAAGCAAGTAATAAGGTGGAGCCTGACATTAATAGGTGTCGTGATCGTCGTGCAAGGCATGCGTCTCGCGCTGGCCATGGGTGGTTACATATGAGCGAAGCACAGTCCGGAGCGGACTCCCACGAGCACCATCACGAGACTGGCATCGACACGACGGCCGCCGATGAGACCGTCGAGTTGACCATCTTCCGGTATGATCCCGAGTCGGACGATGAGCCCTACTACGAGGACTTCGAGGTGCCAATCGAGGACGGCACAACGGTTCTCGACACGCTGTTGCACATTCGCGACCACGTCGACTCGTCGCTGTCATTCCGTCACTCCTGTCGCCAAGGTGTGTGTGGCTCCGACGCGATGTTCATCAACGGCAAGCAGCGGCTGGGCTGTAAGACCCAGATCTCTGATCTAGAGACCCCGGTTCGGATCGAGCCACTCCCCGGTCAGGACGTCCGGAAGGACTTAGTCGTCAACATGCAGGACTTCTATGATCGGATGGAGGCCGTCGAGCCGGAGGAGCAAGAGCTTGAGGCTCCTGGGAGTGACACCACCTACGAGGACCTTGAACAGCGCAAGCAAAGCCCAGACAACCGCGAGGAGATCAAGCTCTCGACGCGTTGTATCCAGTGTGGGGCCTGTGTCTCTTCGTGTACAATCGCCAAGGATCCCGACCAGTACCTTGGACCGGCAGCCATCAACAAGGCCTACCGGTTCATCTTCGATGAGCGGGAGCCGGACGAGCTGAACGACGAACGGATGGAGCTCGTTGAGCAGTCAAACGGCGTCTGGCGGTGTCAGACACAGTTCTCCTGTACGGAGGTCTGTCCGAAGGATATCCCGCTGACCGAGCACATCCAGCGGCTCAAGCGGGAGTCCGTCAAGCGAAAGCTGAAATTCTGGTGAGCAACAGCCGGGCTCAAGACCGTTCGTCGGTCGCCTTCTCGATTGCCTCCTCAAGTTCCTGCTTTTTCGGCCGCCGTTCGACGCGTTCGTCAACCTCCTCGACCCGTTCAAGCACCTCATCAACCTCTTCGGCAACGGTCTCCTCGACAGACTCGGTCACGGTGGTCTCGACCTCCGCCGCGACGGTCTCTTCAACCTCCTCGGCAACGGTCTCCTCAACAGACTCAGTAACGGTCGTCTCGACCTCTTCGGCGACCTCCGAGGTCATCCACTCGGGATCAAACCGGGCCATCTTCCAGGCGACGTGTAGCACGTAAGAAAGCAAGACGCCAACGCCGAAGGCGACACCGGTCACCGTTCCCGCCCGGAGCATGAGTAATACGGCCACGAAGATCAGCCCGCCATAGAGAAGATCAACGGCGGCGTCAGCCCGATTCGGTTGCATCGGTGTCTCTTCACCGGGGCGGGACTTCACGCTTGTGTCGTGGGGATCACCGAACGATCAACTCGGCGATATCCTCGCGCACGATTCGTTCACAGTATCGACAGCGAACGCCATCCTCAAGCACCTCGAAGGTTGCTTCAACGGGCTCGTTGCCACTGGTGATACAATCAGGGTTCGGGCAGGTGAGTACCCCCGTGACCTCCGCGGGGCGTTCAAGATGGTGTTTATCAACCACTTCGTACTCACGGATGATGTTGATTGTTGCCTCGGGGGCGATCAACGAGAGGACATCAACCTCGTCCTCACTGAGTTCGCGGTCTTCGACCTTGACGATATCCTTGCGTCCGAGTGAGTCACTCGAGACGTTCATCACCACCGAGACGGTCTCACCGCCGGTGCCATCGATGCCGAGAATAGCTAACACCGGCAGCGCAGCGCCGCCGGGAACGTGATCGATAACGGTGCCATCTTTGATCTTGTTGACGCGGAGTTCGTGTTCGCTATTGCTCATTGGCCATCACCGAGGAGTTGATCAAGGAGAGCCATTCGGACCGGGACGCCGTTGTGTGCCTGGGCGAAGTAGTGGGCGTGTTCGGTACGATCGACGTCAGGAGCGATCTCATCAACACGGGGCAACGGATGCATCACGGTGAGGTCGTCGGCAGCCGTTTCGAGTGTATCGGCGTCGATCTGGTATTCACCGGCCACGGCGCGGTACTCGCTCTCGTCGGGGAACCGTTCGCGCTGGATCCGGGTGACATACAAGACGTCGAGCTCGGTTAGTACCGATTCAAGCGCTCGGTGTTCGTGGACCGTCACCCCGGCATCGGTAAGATCATACCGAACGCGCTCAGGCAACCGCAGACTCTCCGGGCTGATGAAGTGTTGAGTCGCATCGAACTCCGTCAGCGCGGTCGCCAACGAGTGGACCGTTCGGCCGTATTTGAGGTCGCCCATGATACCGATCGTCAGGTCATCGAGCCCGGTCGACTGCTGAATCGTATAGAGGTCCAACAGCGTCTGTGTTGGGTGCCGTCCCGCCCCATCGCCGGCGTTAATCAGCGGTACGTCAACGAACTCACTAGCCATCCGTGCTGAGCCCTCCCGAGGGTGACGCAGGATGAGAGCATCAGCGTAGCCCTCAACCACCCGAACGGTATCCGCGAGCGTCTCGCCCTTTGAGACAGAGGAGGACTCGACGGCTCCCATGTCAATGGTGTCGCCGCCCAGCCGTGTGATAGCAGTCTCGAAGCTCATTTTCGTGCGCGTGCTGGGCTCGAAAAAGAGCAGTCCGAGTACCGCTCCCGGATGACGCTCGCGCGCGGTGTGCACGTCGGCGTCAAACTCGGCCGCGCGGTCCAGTACCGCGAGAATATCCGACCGCGAGAACTGTTTGGCCGTGAGAATATGATCGGAATCCATTGCTCTGATAGGATCTCTGCGGGAACTTGAATCCACCCGTCGCCGACAGGACAACACCACCCGATCGAGAGGGCCCCAGACTGGCATCGGACAGCATCGCTCTACGGGGAGAGGATCGACGCTCCCGTCGCGTTCGGTGTCAGCCGCCAAAGAACAACACGCTGTGGCGGTCGTGAAGTGCCTCGGGGCAAGCCCCAGGGCATTCGCCTTAGCCGCCTGTAAACAGCGAATGCTTTTATTTTGGCCAGGCGAACACGTGTGTATGTCTCTTGATGGCCGCGCTGAGGAGCTTGCCTCCGACCTCGGCGTCGACAAACAGGAGGTCAAAGCGGACTTAGAAAACCTCGTTGAGTACAGCGTCCCCGTTGATGAGGCGGTACAGAGTCTTCAACGGAAGTATGGCAACGGCAATAGCGGTGGGCCGGATGCACCGACTGTCGACGCCATCGAGGAAATCACGACCTCGGACGCGAGCGTGAGCGTGACCGTCCGGGTGCTCACCGTCGGGACCCGCGAGATTCAGTACGACGGCGAGCGACAGGTCATCTACGAGGGCGAATTCGCCGATGACACCGATCGCATCGGGTACACCGCATGGGAGGACTTCGCGCTTGAGCCCGGCGAGACCGTGACCATCGGGAACGCGAGTGTCCGAGAGTTCCAGGGCACTCCGGAAATCAACCTCAACGACGCGACGACCGTAACCCGCGAGTCCGATACGCTTGATGTCCCCTACCCGGTTGGAGGACTTCGTGATCTCGCAGACCTCTCGCTCGGGGATCGGGGACGAACGGTGGAGGTGCTCGTCGAAGAGGTCGAATCGCGAACGATCGACGGGCGTGACGGCGAGACGACAATCAAAAGTGGGGTGCTCGCCGACGACACCGGCCGGCTTCCCTTCACCGACTGGACCGCTCGTCCGGAGCTCAATGAAGGGGCAACGCTCCGGCTGTCGGACGTGTATGTTCGGGAGTTCCGCGGGGTCCCCGAGGTCAATCTCTCGCAATTCAGTACCGTCGATACGCTTGACCGGGCGATTGAGCCGAGTGCGACCGCACAACGCTTTTCGATCGGAGAGGCTGTCGGCACCGGTGGCGTCTATGACGTTGAGGTGGTCGGCACGGTTGTCGGCGTGCGTGACGGCTCCGGACTGATCGAGCGGTGTCCAGAGTGTAACCGGGTTATCCAGAACGGCCAGTGTCGCACCCACGGCGACGTTGACGGCGAAGCGGACCTACGGACGAAGGCAATCCTTGATGACGGAACAGGAACGCTGACGGCCGTCCTTGACGACGACCTCACGGCGGCCGTCTATGGGGGCAACCTCGAAGCCGCCCAGGAGGCGGCCCGAGAGGCCATGGACCAGTCCGTCGTCGGCGAGGCGATTGCCGAGGAAATTGTCGGATTTCCCTACCGGGTCCGGGGACACCTCTCGGTCGATGAGTACGGGGCCAACCTCGACGCAAGCACCTTCGAGCGGGTGCAGGACGACCCAAGTGAGCGTGCACAGGCAATCCTGGCGGAGGTCGGACAATGAGCGTCGAGAGCACTCGCGAAGTCGCCCACCGACTGTTCGCCGCCGAATACGACGACGCGACCTTCGAGTACGCTGAGAGCGACGAGGAGCGCGCACCGAAGTATGTGGTGACACCGACTGGTGCACGGGTCAACCGGCTGTTTGTCGTTGGCGTGCTCACCGGGGTTGAGCGGGTCAACGAAAGCATGGTTCGGGCCCGGATTGCCGACCCGACGGGCGTGTTCATCGTCTACGCAGGGCAGTACCAGCCTGACGCGCTGACATTTCTCGAACGAGCGGATCCGCCGGCGTTTCTCGCGGTAACGGGTAAGGCGAATACGTTTGAGCCGGAGGATGGCGATCGGGTATTCACGTCAATCCGACCGGAGTCGATCAACGCCGTTGACGCAGAGACCCGGGATCGGTGGGTGGTCCAAACAGCCGAGCACACGCTCAATCGGATCGCGACGATGGCTCGCGGGCTCGATAGCGATGCACGGGGTGCTGAACTGACAAGCGAACTCGAAGCCGCCGGAGTGAACGCGAGTCTCGCCGAAGGGGTTACGCTCGCTATCGATCACTACGGGACAACGCCGACCTACCTAGAACACCTTGAAACGGTCGTCGAGCAGGCACTCGAAGTCGTCACCGATGCGCGCGACGAGGTCGATGCGACGACTGTCGCCCCTGATGAACGCGGCGACACGGTCGCTGCACAGCTCCGTGACGTTGCCATCCAGTCCACCACGATAACGGACACCGGCGAGCAGACTACAACGGACGCGACACCCGACGACACCGACGTAACGGTGACAGACACACCCACCGACCGGGACACCGAAGACCAATCGTTCACCCCGCCGGAAGAGCCAACACCAGACGAGAGGCCGGAGGCAGAGAGCGACCGTGGGCCAACAGAGGAAGACGAGGAACACCCCACAGCGTCATCGGAGGAATCGATTGCTGACGAGGGACCGGAGGCGGTCACACAGACAGACGAACTCTACGAGTTCGACGAGGAAGAACGCGAACAGATCGAAGAGGAACACGGTCTTGAGTTCTCAACGGGGACAGCCCTCGACGCAGGGTCGTCCACAGACGAATCAGCGCGCGAGGCGACAACGGCGACACCCGACACGACGGAGTCGACCGACACGTCAATGGAGGTACCGTCGACAGAGGACACCGGAACAGACGACACCGAAGCCGACGACACAACGGCGGACATCGAGTCGGTGCTGCTTGATCGGATGGCGGCCCTCGATGAGGGCGAGGGCGCCGATCGTGCAGCACTCATCAACGCCGTCGCGGAGGCGACTGATGCCGACGAAGACGCCATTGAATCGGCCATCGACGACGCGCTGATGGGCGGACAGTGTTACGAACCAGCCGAGGGACGACTCAAACCGATCTAACCTCGGGATGGCACGCATCGAACCGCTTCCCGGACAGGCACTGGCAGTCGCCGACCTCGGTGACGAGCAGGCGCTTGTCGTTGCGGACTATCACGCTGGGATTGAGGCGGCGCTTCGCACCGAGGAGGGACTTGAGGCGCCAAACCAGGCCGAGCAGCGACGGCAGACGCTATTGACGGCTATTGACACGATCTCCCCGGACCGACTGGTCGTGCTGGGTGATTTCATGCACTCGATTGGCGGGCCCGGCGGTGCCGAGCGCGGCGAACTTGAGGTGCTTGTTGAATCCCTCCCGGCGTCAGTATCGGTAACACTCGTCAAGGGAAACCACGATGGCGATATCGAGTCGTGGCTGCCGGACATCGACATCACGGGCACCGGTGGCGTCCGGCTCGGTCCGGTCGGCTTTGTGCACGGACACACCTGGCCGGATCCGTCTGTGCTTGAAGCCGAAGTGGTCTGTGTCGGCCACGAGCACCCACAAGTGCGTTTGACCGACGCCGTCGGGGGGCGACGCGTCGAACGGGCGTGGCTCCGCGGCCAACTGCAGGCAGCTCCGTTTCGGGCGCACGACTACCCGGAGCTTACCTGGCGTGAGCCGCAGGTGGTCGTGTTTCCCGCCTACAACGAACTCGTCGGTGGCACGTGGGTCAACGTCGAGGATCAGGAGTTTCTCGCGCCATTTCTTCCAGCGGGGCTCAGCGAGGGCTCGGCGTTTCTGCTCGATGGGACCGACCTCGGGGAATACACGACAGTGTGATCCCGTTCTGAAAGAGTTAACCGGTCCGCGGCGCTATAACTGGCGATGACTGGCGATACGGTCGGAGCGGCAGCGTTCTCGATCCTCGGCGATGCGGTGCGGTCAACGCTGTCCGAGCGGGGCTTTGAGACGCCGACAGAGCCCCAGCGGAAGGCCATCCCGCCGATTGCCCGCGGTGAGCATACGCTTGTGGTTGCCCCAACAGGGACGGGGAAGACCGAAACGGCGATGCTCCCGGTCCTCGATGCGATTGATCCGTCCTTTGGGATCACGGCGCTGTACATCACGCCGCTTCGGGCTCTCAATCGGGATATGCGGGATCGTCTTGAGTGGTGGGGCGACCAACTCGACGTGGAGGTGGCCGTCCGACACGGCGACACGTCGGACTACCAGCGCCGACAACAGGCAGTTGATCCGCCGGATGTCCTGGTGACGACACCGGAGACCCTCCAGGCGATGTTCACCGGCGAACGTCTGCGAGAGGCGCTTGCGGATATTGAGCACGTGGTCATCGACGAAATTCACGAACTCGCCGCCGCAAAGCGTGGCGCTCAACTGACGGTCGCCCTCGAACGGCTCCGTGCTCACGCTGGAGCGTTCCAACGGATCGGTCTGTCGGCAACCGTCGGCGATCCGGATGCGATTGCCGCCTTCCTGACCGGTAGTCGCGAGACGGCTATCCGGGAGGTCGATGTCGGGAGTCGCCTTGCGGTTGACGTGGTCGTTCCCGAGGTGGCTGACGGCGACGAGGCACTAGCTGGTGAGCTCATGATCGACGAGGAGTTGGCCAGCCACGTGCGGACGATCCGGGACATTGTCGCCGAACACGAGTCGACGCTTATTTTCGTGAACACGCGACAGACGGCTGAGGCGCTTGGCTCACGGTTTACACGTCTCAAGGACGTGAACATTGGCGTTCATCACGGGTCACTCGCCCGCTCGGCCCGGGTTGAGGTCGAGGACCGGTTCAAGCAGGGCGATCTTGATGGCCTGCTGTGCACCTCATCGATGGAACTGGGGATCGACGTTGGTCACGTCGACCATGTGGTCCAGTATTCGAGTCCACGGCAAGTCTCACGGCTCGTTCAGCGTGTTGGTCGGGCCGGTCACAGCGACGACCAGGTTTCGAGGGGGACAATCGTTGCTACGCAGGCCGACGATACGCTTGAGGCCATGGCGATTGCCCGGCGGGCAATGGAGGGAGCAGTCGAACCGGCGGCAATCCACGACGGGAGCCTGGATGTCCTCGCGAACCAGATCGCCGGGATCGTTGAAAGCAACGACGGAGTCAACGCCCGACGAGCTTACGAGGTACTGACACGCGCATACCCGTTTCACGACCTCGACACAGAAACCTTCCGAGCAGTCGTAAGAGAACTCGATGCCAACCGGATTGTACGACTCAAGGAGTCCGAGGATACGATCGAGCCGGCCGGCACCTGGCAATACGTGTACGCGAATCTCTCGATGATTCCCGATGAGGAGACCTACGCGGTCGAGGATGTCGCCAGTAGCTCGCAGGTCGGTACGCTTGACGAGCGGTTCGTTGCCACGATCCTCGCGCCAGGCGAGACCTTCATCCAGGGAGGAGATGTCTGGCGCGTGGTCGACATCGATGACGGCGACGCCACCGTCACGGTCTCACCGATCGAAGATCCCGCCGGCGAGGTTCCCTCTTGGATCGGCCAGGAGATTCCCGTTCCCGAGCCCGTCGCCCAAGAGGTCGGTGAGATCCGATCTGTCGCCGGAGAGCAACTGGCCACCGGGGCAACGCGACGGTCGGTCGCACGCGATCTGGCAAGCCGATATCCGATCACCGGTGACGGACTCGGACAGTCACTCGACCGGCTTGATCGCCACACCGAGACAGCCGCGATTCCGACGGCCGATCACCTGCTCATCGAGGATGGCGGCTCGTCGATTGTCATCGATGCCGCCTTTGGCCACGAGATCAACGAGACGCTTGGCCGGTTGCTCGCATCACTTCTCGGCCAGCAGGCTGGGTCGTCGGTCGGTCTCGAAACCGACCCCTACCGGATCGAGCTCGACGTCCCACCTCGCGTTGACGGTACTGATGTCCGCCGACTGCTCAAGGAGACAGACCCCGAGCACGTCGAGGGGCTGATCGAGTTGACACTTGATCGGTCGGAGTCACTGACCTTCCGGCTCTCACAGGTAGCCGAACATTTCGGTGCGATCAAACCCTGGCGAGGCGAGTCACCGCCAAGCGGGCGGCGGTTGCGCGACGCGCTTGCGGACACCCCTGCTTTCGAGGAGGCGCGGCGCACTGTCGTCCACGAGGATCTCGATATCGCTGGGGCACAGGCTGTCCTTGCGGCAATCGCTGCGGGCACGTATACGGTCGACCTCGTCGGCGGACACACACCGATTGGGAGTGGCGGCCGCTCCGGTGGGCGCGACCTCCTAGCACCGGAAAACGCCGATGCAAGCGTGATTCAGGCCGTCCGCGAGCGCATCGAATCCGATAATGTTCGATTGTTGTGTGTACACTGCCAGGAGTATGAGCGCACCAAGCCAGTAAAGCGGGTACGGGAGCAGCCTGCCTGCCCGGAGTGTGGCTCAACCATGGTCGCCGCATTGAATCCCTGGGACGAGGAAACAGCGGCGGCCGTCCGAAGTGCGGAGAAATCGGATGACGAAGACCGACGCACCCGTCGGGCCTATCGGGCGGCAAGTCTCGTTCAGGCGCACGGCAAACAGGCCGTAATCGCGCTGGCGGCTCGTGGTGTTGGGCCAGACACGGCTGCCCGGATTATCAACAACCACCGGGATGATCCCGATGACTTCTACCGGGACATCCTCAACGCCGAACGGGAGTATGCCCGGACCAAGTCATTCTGGGACTAGCGTTGCTCGCGAACGATCGGGCACCGCAGGAGCCACCCCCCGTGATCGCGGGACAGAATATGCATGACGGCGCTTGGATTTCAGTACACAATCATTAATGAATATCGGTGATAAATTGGAAGTAATGAACATTCAGTCAGTCTTATTTGGGAGGTGGTTCACGGCCCGAGTATGTCCGACGAATCAAACCCGTTCGAGAACCTGCAGGCACAGGTTGATCAAGCTGCACAGTACCTCGACGCCGATGAGGGGCTTATTGAGCATCTTAAGCACCCCGAGCGTGTCCTTGAGACGAATCTGACGGTCGAGCGCGACGACGGCACGCTTGAGAGCGTACGCGCCTACCGGTCGCAATACGACGGCTCGCGCGGCCCCTACAAGGGTGGAATCCGATACCATCCAGGGGTCACCCGCGACGAAGTCAAGGCACTGTCGGGGTGGATGGTGTTCAAGTGCGCGACCGTCGACATCCCGCTTGGTGGTGGCAAAGGTGGCATCGAGATTGATCCGTCGGAGTACTCCGAAGCTGAACTCGAACGGATCACCCGAGCGTTCGCCACCGAACTCCGTCCGTTCATCGGCGTCGACCAGGATATCCCGGCACCGGACGTGAACACCGGCCAGCGGGAGATGAACTGGATCAAAGACACCTACGAAACCCTTGAGAACACCACGGCTCCCGGCGTCATTACCGGAAAGGCTCTCGACAGCGGGGGGAGTGCCGGTCGGGTCGAGGCGACTGGCCGATCGACTATCGTCGCTGCCCGCGAGGCCTTCGAATACCTTGGACGCGATATCGCCGACGCGACCGTCGCTGTCCAGGGCTACGGAAACGCCGGCTGGTGGGCAGCCAACTTCGCCGACCAGATGGGCGCGACCGTTGTCGCTGTCAGTGACTCTTCGGGGGCGATTTACGCCGAGGATGGCCTTGATCCTGTGGCGGTCCGCGACCACAAGGACGAGACCGGCAGCGTCGTTGGCTTCCACGACGCCGACGAGGAACGCACCAACGACGAGCTGCTGACGATGGACGTTGACCTGCTCGTGCCAGCAGCCCTCGAAAACGCCGTTGACGCCGACCTCGCCGAGGACGTCTCCGCGGATGTCATCTCCGAGGCGGCCAACGGCCCGCTGACCCCCGGTGCCGACGAGGTGCTTGCCGACGAGGACGTCCTGATTGTTCCGGACATCCTGGCAAATGCCGGCGGCGTGACGGTCTCGTACTTCGAGTGGGTCCAGAACCGCCAGCGCTTCTACTGGGACAAGGACCGAGTCAACGACGAGCTTGATTCGATCATCATCGAAGCCTTCGACGACCTTGCTGAGGCCTACGACGAGCACGACCTGCCGACAATGCGGACGGCCGCCTACGTGGTTGCCATTCAGCGCGTGCTCTCCGCGTACGAGCAGGCTGGCACCTGGCCCTAAGGCTTAGCCGGTCAGCCGGTCGATTGTTCGGCTAACCCGGTCAACGTCAAAATCGTGGTCGGGCCGTAGCCAGACGAACTCAAGGAATCGACGCGCCGCAACAATCGTTCGTTCTGCGTATACCTCAAGCGCAAGATGGACCGCTGGCTCCGGACCGAGCAGCGGCGCAAGGACACCAAGTGCCGAGGCAACATCATAGGCGCGACCCTGAGGAAGCCAGTTTTCCGAAACCGATGTCGCGTCGATGATGTAGAGGTGCCCATCAACAAGAAGCACATTATCCTGGCGGAGATCACCGTGGACAACGCCATTATCGTGCATGACGGCCAGCGCTTCGAACAGCTGACGACCGAGGTGTCGCTGCTCGGCGGCTGGAAGCTCGTCAATTGTCTGAAACTCGGGGAGATACTCAAGAACGACGATCCCGAGGTGTTCGTGCTCAAAGGCATCGATCGGTCGGGGGGCGTTGAGCCCGAGTTCGCGGATACGACGGGTCGCCGCCAGCTCGTGCTCGGCCATATCGAGCGGATCATCGAACCGCTGAAAGAAGCCCGGCGCCCCACTGGTTACCGCCCCCAGATTACGCGCTCCGGTGAGGATGGCGTGAACCCGGGCGTGCTGCGGCGTGATGATCTTGACAAACCAGCGTCGGTCGACGACCAGCGGGATAGAAAGCCAGTTGTCCGACTCAACGAACTCAATCCGAACAGACCGCCGATCCAGCCGGTCGGCAAGAGCGTTGCCTACCGCTTCGAGGCGATCCCACCTAAGGGTGCCTCGGGCGATCTGTCGCAGCTGCATATCAGTATGCTGGAGCCAGCCCGTAAACAGGCTTCCGGGTGTCGATTTCATGACAGCGCGCAGGCACGCGAGACGGTAACGTGAGGTATATGAATACACGGGGAAAACCGGAGGCGTGTATGACCGAGGGGGTACAGAGCAGACTGTCGTCCGTCGATGCCCAGGAGGCCTTCGGGTTCCTGTTATTAGGACTACTCGTCGTTCTCGGGATTGATTTGGTGCGCCAACTGGTGGTTGGACAACTTGCCGTCAGTCGGTTGAGCACCCTTCTCTGGAGTGGCATCGTTGACTCGTTGTACATCGCACTAGCGGGCATCGGGCTCTCGATGACCTACAGCATTCTCAGCTTTGCAAACTTCTCACATGGAGATCTCATGACGACGGGAGCCTTCGGTGGGTGGACCGTTGCCTACCTGATTGGTGGCATCGGAGTCGCTGATTTTGGGAGTCGGTTGCTGTTGAATGCCGATGGTGGCGCTGCGGCCGGCGCACTCGGGATGGACATGCTGCACTCACCGGTCGCCATCCTCATCGGGCTGGTCATGTCGGCGGTGATCACAGTCGGGGTGGCAATCGCCATCGATCGACTCGTGTACCGACGATTACGCGATGCTGATGGCATCACGCTCCTTATTGCGAGCGTTGGTGTGGCACTCACGTTGCGATATCTGATCGCGCTCGTCTACACCCAGCAGGCCCGCGGCGTGGTCGCCGCAACACCGTTCGTCAACCTGCCGCTCATCGGCCGAACAAACGTTCACGAGGCCACGCTTGTCGTCCTCGCCATTCTTCTGATTGTCGGGGTCCACATACTGTTGCAGTACACCAAACTCGGCAAGTCAATGCGGGCAATGTCGGACAACCGTGATCTTGCGCTGATTACGGGTATTCCGACCGAACGGGTGATTCTCGCGACCTGGGCAATCGGCGGCGGACTTGCCGGAGTGGCGGGGTACCTGATTGTCCTTGATCGATCGCAGATCGCGATCAATCTCGGCTGGTTTCTGTTGCTGTTGATTTTCGCCGCCGTGATCCTCGGGGGAATCGGATCAATCTACGGGGCCCTCGCCGGGGCCCTTGTAATTGGACTGACGATTAATCTCTCATTGATCTGGATTCCATCCGGCCTGAGTAAGGTCGCCGCATTCCTCTTGATGATTCTCGTGTTGATCTTCCGACCGAACGGCCTGTTTGGAGGGGTGAAAACAGCATGACCGAGGCCGAGACGATTACACAACGATGGCAGGCCGATCTATGGTACCTCGCGAAACTCGTCGGTGGCACGGTCGCGCTGTTCGCACTCGCTGGGGTGCTTGCTGGCGTCTCAACCAACGTGATTGCCGGCTTTCTAGTTCGGATGGTATTTTACGCCGCGATCTTTGGCCTGTTGACCCTCGCGTTGAACCTCCATTGGGGGTACACAGGGATGTTCAACATCGGTGTCGCCGGGTTCATGGCCGTCGGGATGTACGTCATGGCGTTTTTAACAGCCGCGCCGGACGCCTCACCAGCGGGACTCGGGCTGCCAGTCGTTGTCGGCGTCCTCGGTGGAATCATCGCTGCCGGGGCGATGGGCGCTATTATCGCGCTCCCAGCATTACGCGTTCGGGCGGACTACTTCGCTATCATCACGCTGGGCTTCTCTGAGATTGTCCGACTGACCTTGCTATCTAATCTCCTCCAGGGAATTCGTGTTGGCGATGCCGTCTACGGCACCGGCGGTGCCAACGGCATCGGCTTCGCTTCGGTCAGTGGAATCGTGACAGCGGTGAGTAACCTGCCGGTCGCCAGCCAGGCTGTTGGCGGTCTCGAACTGCTCGCCGGGCTGATCGGGATTCGTGTACCGGTTGTCAACCGATTCCTCTACGTGGTGATGTTGCTTCTCTTCGTGCTCGTATACTATGTGCTGCTCTCGCGAATCGGCCACTCACCGTTTGGCCGGGTGCTCAAGGCCATTCGCGAGGACGAACTCGTTGCGCAATCACTCGGCAAGAACACCGACCGGGTCAAGATCACCGCCTTCGCTCTCGGCAGCGCGCTGATGGGCCTCGGCGGGATTCTCTGGCTTGGTGAAGGGCAGTACGTCTCGCCGCAGTCATTCAAACCCATCATCACCTTCTACGTGTTTGTTGCACTGATCCTCGGCGGGTCAGGATCGAATACTGGGAGTGTCGTCGGCGGGTTCGCATTCGCTGCCTTCCTCTATGAAGGACCACGGTTCATCAGAACGCTCGTGCGTACGAACATCGACATCCAGGCGCCATCGACCATTTACGATGCACTCCTTGTACTCCTCAGGGGCGACATCGTCGGAGCCTTCGGATTCTTCGTCGAGAGTCTCGATACGTTACGGTGGATTGCGATCGGTCTCGTGTTGGTGGTGTTGATGATCAAGCGACCGAAGGGGCTTTTCGGTGATCGCAAGGAGATTGCTGCCGCCGTTCCGCTCTCCGCTCGGGGTGATGATCATGAGTGATGCACAGGCGACATCACGCACCGCTGCCACCAGCGACGCGATCCTGCGGGTGTCGAATCTCGAGAAGCACTTCGGCGGAATCACCGCTGTCGACGGCGCAAGTTTCGACATCGAGCGGGGGTCACTAACCGGCCTGATTGGCCCCAACGGTGCCGGCAAGTCAACGACGTTCAACTGCATCGCCGGCGTGCACACACCAGACGGGGGGCAGGTGATCTTCGACGGGACGGACATCACAGGAGCAGCACCCGAGCGGGTGGCGCAGGCGGGACTGGTCCGAACCTTCCAGATCGCCCGCGAACTTCCCGAGATGACCGTCCTCGAGAACATGATGCTTGCGCCGGGGCGCCAGCTGGGTGAGTCGCTGTGGCGCTCGGTGGCGCCGGGGTCGCGCTCGCGGGTGATCGACCAAGAGAAAGAACTGCGCGAGCAGGCGTGGGAGACACTCGAATTCTTCGAGATCGATCACCTCGCGGAGGAGTACGCGGGCGCGCTTTCGGGGGGCCAGCGGAAACTCCTTGAGTTGGCCCGGGCGCTGTCGACAGAGCCGAATATGCTCTTATTAGACGAGCCGATGGCGGGCGTCAATCCATCGCTCGAACAGAAGCTCCTTGATCGGATTCACGAGCTCAAAGCCCAGGGCTACACCTTCCTGCTTGTCGAACACGACATGGACATCATCATGAACCACTGCGATCATATTATCGTCATGCATCAGGGAGACGTCCTCGCGAGTGGTACCGCAGCCGACATCCAGTCGAACGACGCCGTCATTGAAGCCTATCTTGGGGGCGAGGTCTGATGGCGCTGCTTGATGTCACTGGCCTGGATGCGGGCTACGGCGATCTTCAGATCCTTGAGGATGTGTCGCTGACCGTCGACGACGGCGAGTACGTCACAATTGTTGGACCGAATGGAGCCGGCAAGTCGACGGCGATGAAGACAATCTTCGGACTGACGACCTACATGGGCGGATCAATCACGTTCAACGGCGAGGAAATCAGCGACCGACGGCCTGAGGAGATTATTCGGATCGGCATTGGGTACGTCCCGCAGTCGGACAACGTCTTTGCATCGCTGTCGGTCAAAGAAAACCTCGAGATGGGGGCATACATCCTTGATGAAGTGCCTCAAGACCGGCTCGAGCTGGTCTATGATCGGTTCCCGATTCTCGAAGAGCGCAAAGGCCAGAAGGCCGGTAGCATGTCGGGAGGGCAACAGCAGATGCTCGCCATGGGGCGGGCTCTGATGCTTGATCCGGATCTGCTGTTGCTTGATGAACCCTCAGCCGGACTGGCACCGGACCTTGTCGAGGACATGTTCGACCGGATTGACCGGATCAACGACGACGGCACAGCAATTTTGATGGTCGAACAGAACGCGAAGGAGGCACTCCGGCGATGCGATCGCGGCTATGTCCTCGTTCAGGGACAGAATCGCTATGAGGATTCGGGCGACGCACTCCTTGCCGACGAACAGGTGAGACAGGACTTCCTTGGCGGATAGTACCTGATTAACTCCAGACAACCGTGAGTGCGGCTCTCTTATCCTTCCGAGTGATTAGGACTTTGTTCGTACCGGGGCAACCACAAAACCGCAATCGATCCTACAGGCTCACCTGAGTGGTGACCTCATAGCCCTCGCGGCTGTACTCAAAGACATTGAAGACTGCCGCCGAGAGGTCACCGTTCTCGTCGAACTCAACGTTGCTTGAGGCGCCCTGATATTGGATTTCAGTACCATTGGCGGCCATCTCAAGTCCCTCAGCCAGCGACCCTGGTCCGATGACCTCGCCGCCGGGGTTGGTCACAGCGCGAACCTCCTCGCTAACGGCCGACCCAGTGACCTCACCAGCCCGGAGTTGTGCGAGAATGTGAACTGCCGTTGCATCATACGCCTGGGCGTTGTAGACGCCCGGTTCAGTCTCATACTCCTCCTGGTAGAGTTGATCGAAGGTGTCACGGCCAGGCCCGGTCGCCGCCGCCGCCGTTCCGATGACGTTCTCCATCGGGTTGTCAACGTTACTCGGCAAGTCGTTTTCTTGGAGTCCGTCGGTGACCAAGACAGTGTAGTCCTGTGCGTCGTCGCGCTCATAGAAGTTCCGGAAGAGCTGGGTCCCGCTTGCGGGATAGCCAATCACAAGCAGCGCGTCCGGCGTGTCAGAAAGCACGTCTGAGAGCACCGACGAGTAGGAGGGCTGTTGCTTCTGGAAGGACTGTTGGGCAAGCACCTCACCACCGGCCTCCTGGAAGCTGGATACGAAAGCGTCGTTGAGTCCTTGACCATAGTCGTTGTTGAGATACAGCGTCGATACCGACTCAATGCCGCGCTCCTCGTAGGCAAGGTTCGCGAGGGCCACCCCCTGAAGGGCGTCGGTCGGACACGTCCGGAGGAGGTAATCGCCGTTAATGTCGGTGATCGCAGGACTCGTACTTGCCGGGGAGATTCCGACGATCTCCTGGGGAATCAGGACTTCATTGGCGACACGGATCGTGACCGCCGAGGAGGCCGCCCCCGTGATCGAGGGGTATCCGGCCGTTGCAAGCGCCTGCGCTCGGTCAACACCGACCGAGGGATTCGTCTCAGTATCTTCTCGGCGGGATTCAAGCGTATACTCGACCCCCTCGTTTTGCAGTTGCGTGACCGGCAGGACGCCAGCGTCCTGAATGGGGGCTCCCAGATCCCCGAGGTCGCCGGTTGTCGGTTGGAGAACACCAACACGGGCGTCTGCGCTATTGCCACCACCGCCACCACTCGAACAGCCCGCAACCGCCACCGCCCCAGTGGTACCAATCCCTGCAAGAACACTACGTCGGGTGATGTCGCGACTCATGCGCATAGATTCGTTGGAGGTGGCTATTAAATCCTTATTACCCGACGGCGGACAGGAACAGAACGTTTTTTGGCGCTGTCGAGTACCTTTCGGGAAATGACGAACCGGAGGGTCGTCACATGACGATGGACGATCGCATCGAAGAACTCCGGGCTCAACGCGAGGAGGCCCGGAAAGGCGGCGGCGAGGATCGCATCGCCTCACAGCACGAGCGAGGCAAGCTCACCGCGCGCGAACGAATCGAGTACTTCCTTGACGACGGAACCTTCAACGAGTTCGACCAACTGCGGACACACCGCTCACATAACTTCGGCATGGAGGAGCGCCAGCTCCTGACTGACGGGGTTGTCACGGGCTACGGTGAGGTCAACGGCCGCACCGTGTTCGTCTTTGCACACGACTTTACCGTCTTCGGCGGCTCACTCGGCGAGGTATTCGCCGACAAAATCTGCAAGGTCATGGACAAGGCCATGGAGGTTGGCGCGCCGATTGTCGGGCTTAATGACTCCGCGGGTGCCCGTATCCAAGAGGGCGTTGACGCCCTAGCGGCCTTCTCGCGGATCTTCCAGCGCAACCAGCGCGCCAGCGGTGTCGTTCCGCAGATTTCGGCGATTATGGGGCCCTGTGCGGGTGGTGCGGTCTACTCGCCGGCGATGACCGACTTCATCTTCATGGTTGAGGAAACCAGCCACATGTACATCACCGGGCCGGGCGTGATTGAGACGGTTACCGGTGAGGAGGTCACCCACGAGGAACTCGGCGGCGCAATGACCCACGCCACCAAAACCGGAGTTGCACAGTTCACCGCCCCCGACGACGAGGCCGTCTTAGATCAGATCCGGCGGCTTCTTTCGTATCTCCCACAGAACAACGTTGAAAATCCACCACGGGTCGATCCCTGGGACGATCCCGAACGCCGCGACGACCAGCTCGCGGATGTCGTTCCCGCCGCTCCGCGCAAGCCCTATGATATGACCGACGTGATCGCGTCGGTAGTCGACGAGGGGTCCTTCTTTGAGGTGGCCGGCGAGTTCGCTCGCGAAGTTGTCACCGGCTTCGCGCGGCTTGACGGGCGGGCAGTCGGCATTGTTGCCAACCAGCCACGCGTAAATGCCGGTACCCTCACCGTCGACTCAAGCGCGAAGGCCTCGCGGTTCGTCCGGACCTGTGACGCGTTCAACGTGCCGATTGTGACATTCGTTGATGTTCCTGGATACATGCCGGGGACTGATCAGGAACACCGTGGGATCATCCGCCATGGGTCGAAGCTGCTGTACGCCTACTCAGAGGCCACCGTCCCGCTGTTGTCGGTCATTACCCGGAAGGCCTACGGCGGCGCCTACTGTGTGATGTCCTCGAAGTTCCTCGGGGCGGATATTAACTACGCCTGGCCGACCGCGGAGATTGCGGTGATGGGACCGAAAGGTGCGGTGAACATTCTGTACAGCGACGAACTCGAGGCCGCAGACGATCCGGAGGCCCGTCGACAGGAACTCATCGACGAATATCGCGACGAGTTCGCCAACCCCTACATTGCCGCCGACCGGGGGTACATCGACGACGTGATAGAGCCCCAGGAGACCCGGCCGCGGCTGATTAACGATCTTGAAATGCTCCGCTCCAAGCGCGAGTCAACGCCCGACAAGAAACACGGCAATATTCCGTTATGACACGACCGACAGACGCGACCTCGAACTCGGACGTGCAGATCGCCCCGGAGTGGCTTACCCTCCCGGAGCGCGCAACCGACGAGGAGGCGGCGGCCATCGCGGCGGCTATCGGCGCTCATCTACAGGACCGGGCGGCCGCCGCGGCTGCTACCGCAGATGATGGCGGCCGGACAGAGCAGCCGTGGACACTTGTCGGTCGGATCGAAGCCAGTGGCGGAACCGCCAGCCACGTGCCGGAGACGGCGCCAGCGGACGCCTGGACGGTCGCTGCACGCCAGGATCGACTGTAGGGCCCTGGGCATCGTGTGGGGCCCCCGCCGTCGGGGATAACCGGAAAAGGTACGTGAGGGGGAAGACGATCCTTGAATAGATAATGTTCCGGAAGGTACTTGTTGCCAATCGGGGCGAAATCGCGGTCCGCGTCATGCGGGCGTGTGAGGAGCTCAACGTCGGAACGGTTGCTGTCTACAGCGAGGCTGATAAGAACGCTGGCCACGTCCGGTACGCCGACGAGGCCTACAACATCGGTCCGGCGACTGCCAGCGAGTCCTATCTCGATGGCGATGCCGTCATCAAGGCGGCCCGGAAGGCCGATGCCGACGCGATCCACCCCGGCTACGGATTTCTCGCGGAGAATGCCGACTTCGCACGGCAGGTCCAACAAGCCGACGGGATCACGTGGATCGGCCCCGCCGCCGACGCGATGGAGTCCCTCGGAGAAAAGACCGGGGCGCGACAGGCAATGGAGGCTGCAGATGTGCCGATCGTCCCTGGGACGACCGATCCAGTCGAGAGCGCCGCGGAAGTCGAGGCTTTCGCCGACGAACACGGCTATCCCGTTGCAATCAAGGCCGAAGGAGGCGGTGGCGGCCGGGGCATGAAGGTTGTCCGTGGTCCGGATGAAATCGAGGATCAACTCGACGCTGCTAAGCGCGAAGGGGCTGCGTACTTCGATAACGATACCGTCTACCTCGAACGCTATCTCGAGAACCCACGGCACGTCGAGGTACAGGTGCTGGCTGACCAGCATGGAAACGTGCGCCACCTCGGTGAGCGAGACTGCTCGCTCCAGCGGCGCCACCAGAAGGTCATTGAAGAGGCGCCCTCACCGGCACTCTCGGCATCACTTCGCGATGAGATCCGCGAGGCGGCCCGCCGGGGCATTGCTGAGGCCGATTATACGAACGCCGGAACCGTCGAGTTCCTCGTTGAGGACGAGGCGTTCTATTTCCTTGAGGTCAATACCCGAATCCAGGTGGAACACACCGTCACCGAGGCGCTGACCGGCATCGATATTGTCAAGTGGCAACTCAAGGTCGCAGCAGGCGAGGAACTGACGATCCCGCAGTCCGCGATCGAGCTTGACGGACACGCCATGGAGTTCCGGATCAACGCCGAGAATGCCGCCGAGGAGTTTGCTCCGGCGACCGGTGGAACGCTTGAGACGTACGATCCGCCGGGCGGGATCGGGGTCCGCATCGATGATGCCGTCCGACAGGGCGACGAGCTCGTGACCGACTACGACTCGATGATCGCGAAACTGATCGTTTCGGCGCCGGATCGGGATACGTGTATTGCCCGAGGACTGCGCGCGCTTCGAGAGTACGACATTGAGGGGGTCACAACGATCATCCCGTTCCACCGGCTCATGCTCACTGACGAAGCATTCAACGCCGGAACGCACACCACGAAGTACCTCGACGAAGAGGTTGATCCGGAGCGGATCGCTGAGGCCCAACAGCAGTGGGGAAGCGAGGCCAGCGAGACGGCCGCCGACAGCACCGAACGCGTGACCCGGGAGTTCACCGTCGAGGTCAACGGCAAGCGCTTTGAGGTGGCCCTTGAGACCGACGATGCCCCGCAGATCACCGCCGATGACGACGGCGGACAGACCGTTGAGCGACCGGAAACAACAGAGGAGACAGCAGTCGGCTCCGGCGAGACGGTGACGGCGGACATGCAGGGAACCATCCTTGAGACGCGCGTCGAACCCGGCGACGAGGTTGCCGCCGGCGACGTGGTCTGCGTGCTCGAAGCCATGAAAATGGAAAATGACATTGTCGCCGACGTGGGCGGCGAAGTCAGTGATGTGCCCGTCGCGGAAGGAGATAGCGTTGATGCCGGCGACCCGCTGGTTGTCCTTGAGTAGGGCTCACACGAGCGAGAGGATGATTACGACAGCGGCGACAATCAGCGAGAAGGCAACCTGAGCGACCTTTGACCCGATGGTCGCCGCCATGGTATAACCCGTCGCGCGGAGACTCGCCTCGATCGATCGACCACGGGCGAGTTCAATGCCAAGAACGGTGAGGGCAAATCCTACGAGGAGTCCAATCGGTCCGATCACGACGACAAGGAGCATTCCGACAGCAGCGCCGGCCGCACCAGTCCACCACGAGGCGCCACCAGCACGAGCAGCAACAACGCCAGCGACGGCATCAAGCGCCAGTACCACGACCACGAGAGCGATCAACGAGAGCATAACGGGAGTGTTGATCGTGCCAACGCCGAGCCAGTGAACAAGCAGTCCAAGAAGGGTTAGTACGGTCCCTGGAAGGACCGGTGAGATGCTTGCCGGCACAGCCGCGATTAGGAGACCGACAGCAACAAGCAATAGAAGACTACTCATCGGTGAATCGCACCTCAAGACGGTCGACGATTGAGCCGCCGTATCGACGGGCGAGTGGGGCGACGGCGTTGCCGAGCATGCGCTTAGTATGACTAGGTGAGCCACCCTCACCATCCTTTCGGACATCCGACCAGGGACGGCCCTGAAGGAGTCGGCCGACAAGCGCCCGTTCGGCCTCTTCATTGAGGGCATCGATGCCAGCGATATCGGACCACGCCTCCGATGGGCTCTGGGCAACAGGGGCATCCGTCTCTGCAAAGTATCGAACCACCAGTTGTGCGAATGGGGTAGGGGCGACATCAACCAGGCCGGGACCAAATGCGACGCCAGCGACGACCTCCCATTCCCAGTCGGTGAGCGTCGGCGGGGCTAGCGGTGTCGGATCAACCGCTCGGAGGGTCGCCCGGAGTACGTCCGTGTCGATTGCAGCGAGCGATGCCGGGGCAACCCCGGTGATCCGGCGGGCGAATCGCCGGGTTACTTTGCGTGTGAGACGGCCACCAGCGGCGGTCAGTGGATCAAGCATCACCGCCGAGTGCTCGCCGCTGCGCTCATTGCGCGTCGTGCTAAAGTGGACAGTCGAGAAGTCATTTTGTCGCCAGAACCGCACTAGCCTGGGGGTGGCACCGAAGCCAACGCCTAGCCAGTCAATCGCATCGGTCCGGTCGGTCCACTCGGGGATCCCCTCGTGTGCCTCCGCGCGAATTTCGGTGAGCAGTTGCGACCCGATCCCCTCGTCGCGGCGCGCCGGGTGGGTAGCGATTCGGAGTACGCGAGCGCCTGTCGGTGCAGCGGCCAGTTCGTCGCGAAGTTGACTCGTTAGGACATCCGGGATCATGTGTCCCCGGATCCGACCGCCCTCATAGAGAGCCGCCCGACGCGTCGCCGACAGGCCTCCTTCGCGGGCCAAAAGAGCGACCGCGAGCACATGGCCATCAACCGTCAGAGCCCGGACGGCGAGATTCGGGGCGTCGAGCAGCCGAGCAAGATCATCCGGTTCGGTGCGGTAGTGCGCTAAGACCAGCAGTCCGAAAACCTCCCGGAGCAGGGTTTCATTGTCTATGAGGTCAGTGGGGGTGAGTCGGCGGTACTGTGGCGCGCCATCGGTAACGACCTGATCGACAGCCGGTCGAGCATTCAACAGCAGGGCGTCAAACGCCCAGAGTTCGATTGGGTCCGCCGGAGCGTATCGGATCGGGGTTTCGAGCCGGAAAACAATCGGATCAAGCGGGTCGAGTCGCTCCATGAATCGTACCGAGAAGCCCCGGCCAGCACCCTCGTACCCGTGGATTGTCGTTGCGAAAGCGACGCGATCCGCCGCAAGGGCGGCCTCAAGCGTCTGGACGGGGAGTGAAGCGGCCTCATCAACGATGGTCGGGCCGTCGAGCATCCCAGCGTCCCCCGGAGGGCGATACACGACCGCGCCACCGGAATCCGTATCGAGACGCGGCGGTGACCCCTCGTGGGCGACAAGGGCGTCGCGGTCGGTCAACACCTCCTTGGCCCGGTCAAACAGCTCTGTGACGTTTTGAGGGCTTGAGGCGACAATAGAAACGGGCTCGCCCCGTTCAGCCAGAACCCCGGCGGCGAGTCCACACACACTCGATTTGCCCCGGCCACGGTCGGATTCTAACACGACGATAGCAGACTCAGTTTCAAGCGCCTCAAGTGTGGCGAGCGCATCGCGCTGATCGGGCGTCCGACACCGCTTGTAGGCGGCCGCCGGGAACGACCGTTCTGAGGGGACCGAGGGGGCGGTCCGGATTGGGTCCCGTCGGGGCGCTGGATGGGTGCGGCCGTCGGCACGAATGCGGCCGGCATTCACATCAACGATGGCGACCCCGGGGTGTCGGCGGAGGGTATCTCGAAGACGCTCGCGAAAGTGGCCGGTGACATCTGACGACTCATAAGGGGTGACGGCGAGTCGTTGGTCAACTTGGTCGCGTTGGTTCGGCCACTGCGACAGCGGTGGAGTAAGCATCACGAGCAGACCACCGCCGTCGACAGCACCGACAGCCCGGCCGATGGTGTTCGGCCGGGCGGTCGCATGGGCATCCACGACGACCGCCTGTTGGGTTCGACCGAGGAGGTCTCCTGTCTGTGAGGCGGCGAGGCGCTCGCAGTCAAGCCGGTCATCGGGGCCGATCAACACCGTCTCAGCGCGCGGAATGTCGGCGGCGGTGAGCGCTGTATCGGCAACAGCGTATCCCCGATCGCGGTCGCCTGCGAGGGTGAGCAATCGGCGGTGATCGGTGTATTCGGCCTCGGTGACGAGGTGTCGCGCAAGCGCCGCGACATCCATGTGTGCGGCTGGCCATCGCCGTGCAAGTACCTTCCGTTCGGCCGTGGTGGCCCATGACACGGGGGCAAGCCTTTGAAAGCGCTTTTATTGGCGAGTGTCGTCATTAGATGATACGCCCGGCGCCCGGGTTGATGATGCTCCCAGCCACACGGGACCCTACCGACGTCTGCGGTCGTCGGTGCAACTGGCGGGGGAGTCTGAGCCCGGGTGCCCGGAGGTGACCAACAATGCCAGTATACGTTGATTTCGACGTTCCAGCCGATCTCCAGGACGACGCGCTTGAGGCGCTTGAGATCGCCCGGGACACCGGCCGAGTAAAGAAAGGAACCAATGAGACGACCAAGGCAGTCGAACGCGGGACTGCTGCACTGATCGTGATCGCCGAGGATGTCCAGCCCGAGGAGATCGTCATGCATCTCCCGGAGCTGGCCGACGAAAAGGACGTGCCATATGTGTTCGTCGACACGCAAGACGAGATTGGGCGGGCTGCCGGCCTTGAGGTCGGCAGTGCTGCTGCAGCGATCACCGACGCTGGTGACGCAAGCGGCGACGTTGAGGAGATCGCCGACAAAATTGAGGAACTGCGATAACCCCCGAAGATCATGAGCGCAGACGAATCCACATCCGACTCCACCCCTGCGGAGGTTATCGAGATTGTCGGCAAGACCGGTATGCACGGCGAAGCCATGCAGGTCAAGTGCCGCATCCGCGAGGGTGAAAACCAGGGGCGCATCATCACCCGAAACGTCCTCGGGCCGGTCCGTGAGGGCGACATTCTCCAGTTGCGCGAGACGGCCCGCGAGGCAGACGCCATCGGAGGACAGTGAGTATGGTCGAAACACGCACCTGTGACTACAGCGGCGAGGAAATCGAGCCCGGAACGGGCATTATGTACGTCAAAAACGACGGCACAGTGTTGCACTTCAAGGACGCAAAGTGTGAGAAGAACTACTTCATGGGGCGCGAACCGCGCGACCTTGAGTGGATTCACGACAACGACGAGGAATGACTGAACGGACGTTCGTCATGGTGAAGCCGGACGCTGTACAGCGCGGACTGACGGGCGAGATCATTTCGCGGCTTGAGGACCGCGGACTGAAGCTCGTCGGGGCGAAGTTCACGCAGCTTGATGAGGCACTGGCCGAAGAGCATTACGGCGAGCACGCCGACAAGCCGTTCTTCGAGGATCTCGTTGCGTTCATTACCGCCGGACCGGTGATGGCGATGGTCTGGGAGGGACAAGACGCCACCCGACAGGTCCGCCGGATGATGGGCGCAACCGATCCGGCCGAGGCTGCGCCGGGGACGATCCGCGGCGACTTTGGTCTTGATCTCGGTCGGAACGTTATCCACGGATCCGACCACGAGGATCCGGGCGCGAACGAGCGCGAAATCGCGCTTTTCTTTGACGAGGATGAGCTCGTCGACTGGGAACAGATCGACGAGACCTGGCTCTACGAGTAGCGGCCACCGGCGCTTTCTCACCGTACCGGAAACAGGTAAACCGCCCAGCGTGCAGTACTTTCTATCGGATAGTCGGGAGCTCTCGACGACCGAGAAGCCGTTGCCCCCGGCGAGTCAAAAAAGGCCTCAGTCGGCTCGGAGCGACACCGGATCGACCGTCCCGCGATCAAGTTCGGCCTCAAGTTCGCGGGCGGCCGTAGCAAGCGTCTGGGTCTTCTCAAAGGCCACCTCACGGGGCAGTAGCTTCAGCCCACAGTCCGGTGAAACAACAAGTTGCTCCGGCGGGACAATCTCAAGTCCCTTCTTGATATTCGCCTTGACCTCCTCAACGGACTCAACCTCGGCGTCGTGAGCGTCGATCACGCCGAAGGCGAGATCCTTGGTGAACGTCGGATCCTTGAAGACATCGACCTGCTCGAAGTCACCGTTAGCGAGTTCGAGATCGAGTTCATCAACGGGGAACTCAAGCATCTCGGGGTAGATTCGCGAGTAGTCGCCATAGCAGACGTGCAGGCCGATCCGGACATCCTCGTCGATTCCAGCGACGATTCGATCAAGACAGGCCTTGACGATAGCGTGGTCGTCGGGCGTGGTTGCCAGTGCCGGTTCGTCGATCTGGATGTACCGAGCGCCGGCGTCAACGAGTTTTTCGATCTCCTCGTTGACCAGATCGGCGAGTTCGTACGCGAGCGTCTCCTCGTCCTCGTAGACCTCATTGAAGCTCCACGAGGCGAGCGTGTAGGGGCCGGTGATCGGGACCTTGACCGGCCGGTCGGCAACGGAAGCAGTGAACTCGTATTCATCAACAAGCCAGCTGTCGCCGTAGGCCACCTCGTCAACGACCGAGGGCTTGTTGAAGTAGTTGTGTCCCCAGACCTTGACCGGGCCATTGAACTCGTAGCCGTCAATGCGGTGGGCGAAGAACTCAACCATCTCGTTGCGGCGCATCTCCCCGTCAACGACGACGTCAATGCCGGCACGCTCGTGCTCGGAGGTGATCAGACGGGCGGCATCGTCCTTAGCTTCCTGCCAGGCCTCCTCATCGAAGTCGGCGTCGGGGTCCTCATAGAGGTCACGGGCACGGTTGTGCCATTTGGGTTTGGGGTACGACCCGACGACAGTCGTCATCAGGAAGTGGTCATTGGGATGGTCCGCCGGACGGAACTGGTCTTTATCAGCAGTCATTGTGTGGCCTCCGGGCGCGCGCTCGTGGCACCCAGCGCGTCAAGTTTGTCTACGAAGCGGTTCGTCGGCAGATAGAAGGTCCCCGTGTTGGGCGTCAGATAGGCAACAGCGGGATCGATTCCGGCCTCCTCAAAGAAGGCTGTCGCCGTTTCACGAATCTCTGTGGGGGACTCGGTCCGGGTGTTCTGGCCATCAACGATCCCCAGGGCCACCCGCTCTGGGGCGGGCCCGGACTGGACGTTTTCGACGTGTTGGTCCCACGCGGAGACGAGATCGAAGCCAAGCGTGTCGACATCGCTGTCGGCGACCGCCGCGTAGGTCTCAGCGTCCAGTGCGTCCCAGTAGGGATAGAGAATCGTCTCGGCATCGGTCGCATTGACAACCGTATCAATGGCATCAGCGACCCGTTCTGGAGCTGCCGGTGGCGCAGTCGCCAGTGAGGGGGCCGCAATGAGGACGGTCTCAACGGCAGGGAAGGCCTCAACCTCGTCGGCGAGGAAGGCAGCCAGCGCCTCAAGAAACGCATCTTCGTCGCCGTAGTACTCGTCGGTCGCAAGATCAGCGAGGGTGTACGGTCCCGGGATGACCGCTCCGAGGTCATCGGTGTACTCGGTCGCTGCCTCAAGATCGGCCGCCATATCGCCGTCGAAGGTGAGCTCGCCGGTGACGACCGGTTCGCGATAGAAGTTGTTGTTGTCGTAGTATCGGACGATGCCGTGGGTTTCGACGGCGTCGTGAACCGCAAGCGGGTGCACAAGCATGTCGTCCCACCGCAGTTGTCCCTCAACGAGAACGTCAATGTCGGCGTCTGCCTGTGCCTCAAGGAGTTCTTCGCGGGCCTCCGCGTAGACAGCACGGACCGCCTCGCTCTCGTTGCCGTCTACGAGATCATGCTTCTGGTGACCCTTAAGATCCTCAAGATCCCGCTTGGCCCAGTCAGGCAGCGGCAACAACCCGAGTGTCGTCGCAACAAATTCTGTCATCGTAACGACCCTACACGATACCAGACTTTAATATTTTCTTCTTGGATATGCATTTGGGTAATTATATTTGTCGATCAAATGCAGAGCGCCGGCAGTTATCGGAACAGTTTGAGGACGGTCAAGGTCTCGTAGGGATACGATTCCTCGGCAACGGCGGCAACGGAGAACCCAGCCGCTGCCGCCTCCTCGACAACCGCGTCGATGCCAGTCAGCGTCGAAACCAGCAGGAAGACGATCCCGTCAGGCCGAAGCACCCGAGGGACTGTCTGAAGGAACCGGTCAATGAGTTCGCGTCCCGAGTGGCCCCCTGAGAGAGCCACTTCCATCCAGTCGTCAAAGGCGGCCGCCGGCTCCTCGGGAAGATACGGCGGATTACACACCACGACATCGGCCGTGTCATCGGCAAACGGGGTTAGGAGGTCAGCGCGTACCACTTCAACGCCGCGGTCGCGGGCAGTCCGGCAAGCGTGAGGGTTAATATCAGATCCAATGACCCGGGCATCGGTCTCGGCAGCGATTTGCGCGGCGACAAATCCTGATCCGGTCCCGACATCGATCACGAGATCCGTCGACTGGATGGCCTCACAGGCTGTCCGCGCGAGAAGATAGGAGTCCTCGGCCGGGCCATACACCTGCTCAGTGAGTCCCCGACGCTCTCGCAGATCAGTCATCGATTGAGCGGGCAAGGCGAGCAAGTTCCGCGAATCCAGCGGGAGCAAGCGCGTCGGGGCGTTTTGAGAGCAGGGCCTCTGGTGCGGCATCAACAACTGCCTCGGGATCATCAATCCCAGAGATGTGCGCCGTGTTTCGAATGGCATTGCGAACGGTCTTGCGGCGCTGGGTGAACAGCGCCTTGACAAACCGGAGGAAAAACTCCGTGTCGTCGATTGCATAGGTCGGCTTACGCGGAACCGTTCGAACAACCGCGCTTTCAACGGCTGGCTGTGGGTCAAACGCCTCCCGGGGGACCCGTTCAAGGACCTCGCAGGTGGCGTAGTGGCCGGCACTCACCGAGAGTCGGCCATACTCGGAGGTGCCGGGATCAGCGACCATTCGGTCGGCAAACTCAGATTGGACAGTGAGAACCAGTGGCCGGTCCGCCGGCAGCAACCGGAAGAGGATTTCACTCGAAACGCCGTAGGGAAGGTTCGACACCGAGGCGGTAAACGCCGGCAGATCAACCTCAAGCGCGTCGCCCTGGATGATTGTCAGCCGATCGGCAGCGATTGCGTCAGCGAACTCCTCGCGGAGAAACCGGACGAGCGTGGCATCGCGCTCGATGGCTGTCACGTGATCGGCAACGGCGAGCAAGCGGTCGGTAAGTGCGCCCGTCCCGGCGCCAATTTCGAGGATGTGACTCGTGTCCGCATCAATGCCCTCAAGATACGTCGGGAGTCGGTCAAGGACGCGGTCGTCAACGAGAAAGTGCTGGTCACGGTTCGGATCACCAGCGACGCCGGCCCGCGACCGCAATGCATCGGGATCGCGCATGACGTGTTATTCCTCGCGCCGAGCAAAAATCCGGTACTTGAGATCCTCCGTCTGGAGTTCCTCAAGGATACGCTCGGCAATGACTCCTTTGGGATCGTGCAGTCCCGCAATCCGGTCTTCAAGATCCTCAAAGCTATCAAAGGCCTCTCGTTTGCGTGCATCGAGGATGCCGTTGCGGAGCTTCTTCCCGATCCCTGGAAGAAGATTCAATTGATGGAGCCGGAGTGTAATGGGTTGAGCGTCGTTGAAGAACTCGACAAAGCGGTCTTCCTGGTCCTCAACAATCTCCTCGATGACGTACTCGAGTTCGGACTGGGCCCCTCCAGAGAGGTCCTCGTAGTCGATCTCGCGAACTGACTCGATGTCCGTAGCGGGGTCCGGTGGATCAACAGCCACCCGATCCCCGATGGAGATGTCGGTGTTCTCTGCGAACCCGAGTTCGAACAGTCTAAAGGACGCCTCACCGACGGCGTACCCTACCGGCGACTGTCCATAGCCCGGGCCGCCGCCGTCCTGACGGCCGTGCGCGAGAAAATCGAGCACTACCGCGTACGTCGAGGGATCCCCTTCGGAGTCGCTCATTGCACGAAGATTAGACGACGGGATACGTGAATGTTACCCCACGAACGGTACCCCACAGCGGAAGACTCAGGCGTATCGTGCGACGGTATCGAGAATCGCGTCGAGTTCCTCGCCAGAGAGCGAGTACCGATCCTGTGCGTAGACTGCCCGGAGTTCGTCCCGGGTCTGTGGCAGCAGATCGGCGATCTTGTGGGCGGTCGCCTCGGTGACCTTCTCGTGCTCTTGGAGATCTTCGACGAGCGCACGGGCATCCTCTGGGTCGAGAACGGCGAACCGGTTGGCATGTTCGATCGCACGGGCCAGCTCGTAGGTGACCTCTCGGTCCTGGGTGGCCCGTTCACGCTCGATGTCCTCGAGGAGTGCCTTGGCTTCCGCGGTCGTGAGATACTCCTCGTCGATGGTCTCTTTGAAGATCGTCATTCCTGTGCGACGAGGTGAGCCGGATTAACGAGGAGGGTCTTATACGAGGTGTCCTCCTTAATGCGCACCTTGTACGCGGAGCCCTGCATACCGGTGACTGTTCCCGTGTATCCGTTGAATCGTGGGTGGAACCGGCCGTCGGGGACGCTCGGATCCAATCGGAGATGAACCGTCTCGCCGTCGTCGAACTCGGCGATTTGTCGCTGTGGCGGCGAACTGCCCCGGTCACGGGGGTCATTCTTGAGTTTGTTGCGGGTGCCTTGCTGAGGGCCGTTCGATTTAGGCATACAGGGTATTAACCGAGGATCTGGCTTAAAAGGTATGTTCTGTGCCGCAAAGATCACGTCCAGCGGTCAAGCCCGGTTTGGCTCGTTGCGGCGTCAATCCGCTCGAATCCACGGGCAACCTCTTCAGGGTCAACGCCGCACTCCTCAACGACGTACGAACGCGCCGTCTCGATGTCCGGATGGATGGCATTGGGACACGCATACTCATCGGTGACCGGCGGATCGAGGAACAGCTCGCGTAACCGGTCAGCGTGAGGAATTGACGCCTCCCGGTTGAGCAACACGGCGTCAAGCGTGCCATGCTCGCGGATGGCGTCGACTGCCGTCGTCGGGCCAAAGCCGTGGACGCCATCATTGAAGTCGGTCCCACACAGCAACGCGACATCGACGAGTTGCTCGCGGGTGAGATCAAGTGTCGAAAGCGTCGCCGCAAGGTCCATCCGTTCGATTGGGCCGTCGCTTGTCAGGTCCCGATACGTGATGGGAGCCCCAAAGAGGAGCGTGTCGTAGTCCTCGCTGCCGACGGCGTCAACGGCGTCGGTCGCCGCCATGTGGGCGGCCTGCGCTTCGCCCTCGGCTGGCGCGTCAACAATCGGGACACCGAGGTGTGCAAGCAGCTCCCGGGATGTCTCAAGAATTGGCTTGGTCAGTCGCTGGGTCTGGGACTCAAGCCGAGCAATTTCCGCTGCATCCTCGCGTTCGCGAGCGGCTTCGAGCTCGGTCTCGCGTTGCTTACGCTGCTCGCGCCGTTCGGCGATCTCCCCGGCCTTGAGGTCTGAGGGGGTTCCATCGAAGACGAATACTGGCGTCACATCGACCTCAAGCAGCCGCGGCAGTCCCTGGATGATCCCGATGAGGTTCGGCACCTCAACGCCATCGGGAGTCGTGTAGGCCTCTGTTGCGGTGAACCGAACGACGATCGTGAGATAGCGGTACAGCCAGTTGTGCGCGTCGATGGCGACGGTCTGGCCGCTAATGTCCTCAAGCGGGATGGTCTCGATCGCCGCCAGATCACGGAGGTCGGCGTTTCCCATGGGCTCAGGCGTCGGCGAGAAGCAACCCGAGATATGAGGTGCGGATCTGTTCGTCCGGGTCAAGCCCAAGTTCCTCAAGACGTTCGGCCGCGCCGTCTCGGACAGCTTCATAGGCTTCCTCAGGGGCGTCACCCTCGATCTCGACGAACTCGCCGAGGCCCTCAACGGTGTCAAGGACGACCGTGTACTCCCCGAGTTGGTGGTACTTGCGAGTTTTCTTGACTGTTGCTGCCGGCGCAAAGCCAAGCCGGTCGAGGATGGCATCGAGGGCCTCACCGTCGGTGACGGTCGTTTCGATCTCTTCGCGGGTCTTCGAGGCTGACTCGACAAGCGGCCCCTTGTATGTGACCGTCGTGGTCCATGTATCGACGCCAACGGGGTGTTCACGCCTGATGCGGAGTGCTTCGTCGGTCTCGGCGAAGTCCCGGGTCGGGGCGTCGTAGTAGGTGTCCTCCTGTATCACGGTGTCGCGTTCGGTGGCCCCCAGGTGCCCGAGTCGCTCGCTGACATCAGCGTGGTCGGCTCGAACCTTCAGCTCAACCTCGTACATGTCGCCTACCTTGCTCGCGGCAGTCATAAGGCTGGCTGCTTCGCCGGTCTGCGAAACGTGGCACTTAAATTCAAAACGCGGCACGACTATCGTATGACAGACGAATCAGAGCCCGCCAATGACGACGCGGAGGTCACTGAATCGACCGACGCGGAAGAGCCGACGGACGGGCTCGAGCCGGGACAGTTCGTCCGGGTTGACTTTACTGCACGAACCGTCGAAAACGGACAGCTTGTCGACACGACGGACGAGGAAGTCGCCCAGGCTGAGGGCGTCGATGAGGAGGACCGGTCCTTCGAGCCCCGGGTTGTGATCCTTGGCGAAGGGCACCTGTTCCCCACAGTCGAGTCGGACATCGAAGGCAAGGAAGTTGGTGACACGGGATCGGTGACCGTTCCGGCGACAGAGGCCTTCGGCGAACACGATCCCGATGAGGTCCGGACCGTCAGCGCCGACCGGATTCCCGAAGACGATCGCTATCCCGGCGCTCACGTCGACATCGACGGCGAACACGGTCATGTCGAGACGATCATCGGCGGCCGCGCACGGGTCGACTTCAACCATCCACTGGCCGGCGCGGACATCGAGTACGATTACGAGGTTGTCGACGTTGTCGAGGACCGGCTTGAGCAGGCCGAAGGGCTGGTCGACGCCTACGTCGGCGTCTCGCCCGAGATGTCAATCGAGACGACCGAGGTCGAGGAGGAACAGCCCGTCGAGACGGAGGACGAAGCGGACGACGAAGAACCGGAGTTCGAGACGGTCACCGTCGAGAAGGAGACGCTCTATATCGAGTCGACACCACAGCTGACCATGAACCAGCAGTGGATGTTCCAGAAGCAGCAGGTTGCCGATGAACTAATCGATCGGATCGGTGTCGATCGGGTCGTGGTGCGCGAAGTTCTTGAGAAGAGTCCTGCGAGTCCCATGGGCGGCATGGGGGCCGGCATGGGCGATATCGATCTTGAGGAGGCTATTGAGGACGCCGACGTCGACGTTGACGCCGACGAGCTCGCCGAAGAGCTCGACGCCGAATAATCGCCGCGATTCACTATTCTGTCACCGGAGCCGTCCGGTCGTTCTGCTGAGTGTTCCAGCGTACAGTTTGAGCTATCTATCGAGAACCGTCCGTTTGAGATGGAGAATATGAGTGCGTGGGACCGGATTTGAACCGGCGGACCCCTACGGGACAGCGCCCTCAACGCTGCGCCGTTGGCCTGGCTTGGCTACCCACGCGCACGGTGCCTCACGAACAGAGGCTCCATTCACGGGTTCGACGCGGGTGCCTTATAGGCATCACGATTCCGCCGTCGGATGAGGGAGGCGGGACGCCGTCACGTGCGGCGGATCACGTTTAATACGGACTCGGCCCTTAGGGTTACATATGGCTAAGTACACCACAGGCGACTCCGTCGGCGACGACACGGCGGACGCCTGCGAACTCTGTGGGACCCCTTCGGACTCGCTGCGACGGGCGACCGTCGCCGGTGCGTCATTACTGGTGTGTCCGGAGTGTGCACCGCACGACGACGGCGGCGACCAGCAACAGGCACCACGGGGGGGAACAGAGCGCTCTGAGACAACGGTCTCAGCCGGCTCAACGCCGCTGTGGGACGGAGATTCAGAGCACTGGGAGACCGAAGGGACCGGATACGACGACGATCCGCTGCCGTATCTCCTCAACGACTATGGCACCCGTGCGGAGGAGGCACGGCAAGCCGCCGGTCTCAAACGCGAGGAGCTTGCCGAGGAACTCGACATCGAGACGGACACTCTACTGGCCATCGAGCAGGGGCGGGCCGCTCGCGCCAACGTTCCCGGATCGATCATTGCCGCCGTTGAGGATCGTCTTGACGTGACGCTGTCCGAGGAGTGAGCGCTTCCGGGCACGTACAGCGAAAACATCACAGACCAGAGTGATTTACTCGCCGGTGTCGTTAGTCACGTCCATGGCCACCCAGACGACCGCCCACGACATTCGACACCACGATGGGGAGCCGCCGATTACCATGCTGACCGCCTACGACGCACCGACCGCGGCGCGCGTTGATGCAGCCGATATTGATATTATCCTTGTCGGCGACAGCATGGGGACGGCCGTACTGGGCTACGAAACAACCCTTCCGGTAACCCTTGAAGAGGTCGCCAGTCGGACAAGCGCGGTTGCCCGTGCCACCGAGGAGGCGCTGGTTGTCGCAGACATGCCGTTTCTCAGTGTCGGACTCAACCGAACGGAGAGCCTGCGGAACTGTGGACGGATGCTCAAGGAGGCCGACGCCGGTGCGGTAAAGATTGAGTCGGGGCCGCACACCGTCGATCTCACGGCGGACCTCGTTGAATTAGGCATTCCGGTGATGGCCCATGTCGGATTGACCCCACAACGGGTGCGCGAGGTCGGCGGGTATACCCAGCAGGGCGATGATCCCGCGGTGGCCGAAGAGATCCGTGAACTCGCCGTGGCACACGAGGAGGCTGGTGCCTTCGCGGTCGTGCTTGAACATGTTCCTCCAGCGGTCGCCCAGGCAGTCACCGAGGAGGTGTCGATCCCGACGATTGGCATCGGCGCCGGACCGGCGTGTGACGGGCAAGTGCTGGTGCTCAATGACGTGATCGGACTCGGCGAGTGGTCCCCGCCGTTCGCAAAGCAGTTTGGTGAGGTCGGAGAGGCAATAACAGAGGCAGTCGGGGCGTATGCCGAAGCTGTCCGAACCAAAGAGTTCCCAACAGGTGAACATATTTAACAGCCCCGCATCGCACAGAAAGCGGCGGCTCGGCTGAACCCGTCATCACACGGGGCTCAGTGCGGGGGTAGAGTCCTCATCATCGCCGCCAGTCCTGAATCAATGGAGGGGCGTCAAAGGGCTACTGGACCGAGATTAGGACAATATTTATATATTTGAAGCCCTAACCTAAGGTTAAGATGAGTCAAACCCAGCGGATCGAGATTGATGGACGTTCGGCGCGTGTCATCGACACCGACGACGGCCAGACGGTCGTCCTCGACCTCGGGGCGGACGTCAGTGGGTCGGTTGAGGTGCTCGGGGAGACGGTCCTTGTGGTCACCAATGGTGACCAACACGACATCGATCTCGGGGTCCCCATTGAGCGAGCGTATCTTAACAATGGGATCCTGACTATTGAGTACGGTGGTCAGGTATGAAGCTCACAGTCCGACCGCTCAAACAGAAAGACGCCGGCCGCGGCCTCGCCGCCATCGATCGAATGTCGATGGAAGAGCTCGGGGTCGAGAACGGCGATTACGTCTTGTTGTCCGGCACTGACGACGACCGTGCCGTTGCGCGGGTCTGGCCGGGGTATCCCGAGGACCGCGGCAAGGGCGTCGTCCGAATCGACGGCCGACTCCGTAAACAGGTCGGCGTCAGCGTTGACGATCAGGTCACGATCGAGCCGGCGGATGTTAAACCCGCTAAGAGCGTGACCGTGGCGCTCCCGCAGAACCTCCGAATCCGGGGGAACATCGGTCCACTCGTCCAAGACAAACTCAGTGGCCGGGCGGTCACCGAAGGACAGACCGTGCCGTTCCCGCTGTCTTTCGGGCCGCTGTCGGGATCAGGCAAGTCCGTCCCGATCAAGATCGCCGCGACCGATCCAAGTGGCACCGTTGTCATCACCGACTCGACGGAGGTCACCGTCAGTGAGACGCCGGCCGAACAGATCGGCCAACCGACGGGCTCCGGGCCCGAAGGAGTGCCCAATGTTACCTACGAGGATATCGGTGGCCTCGAGCGCGAGCTTGAGCAGGTTCGGGAGATGATCGAGTTGCCGATGCGCCACCCCGAGCTGTTCAGCCAGCTGGGAATCGAGCCGCCGAAGGGAGTGCTCCTTCACGGCCCGCCGGGGACCGGCAAGACGCTTATGGCCAAGGCCGTCGCCAACGAGATCAACGCGCATTTCCAGACGATCTCCGGGCCGGAGATCATGTCGAAGTACTACGGTGAAAGCGAGGAGCAACTCCGGGAGGTCTTCGAGGAGGCCGAGGAGAACGAGCCCGCAATCGTCTTCATCGACGAAATTGACTCGATTGCCACCAAGCGCGGCGAAACCCAAGGCGATGTCGAACGCCGGGTTGTCGCCCAGCTCCTCTCGCTGATGGACGGCCTCGAGGAGCGCGGCCAGGTAACCGTTATCGCCGCGACCAACCGGATCGACGACATCGATCCGGCATTGCGCCGTGGCGGTCGCTTCGACCGCGAAATCGAGATCGGCGTGCCAGACAAGGCCGGTCGTCGGGAGATCCTGCAGGTCCACACCCGTGGAATGCCACTGTCAAAGAGCGTCGATCTTGATGAGTACGCCGAGAACACCCACGGCTTCGTCGGCGCGGACATCGAGAGCCTCACCCGCGAGGCGGCGATGAACGCGCTTCGACGGATTCGCCCCGAGATTGACCTCGAAAGTGACGAGATTGACGCCGACGTACTGGATTCGTTGCAGGTCACTGAGGCCGACTTCCGGGAGGCGCTGAAGGGGATCGAACCCTCCGCACTCCGCGAGGTGTTCGTTGAAGTCCCCGACGTGAGCTGGGACGATGTTGGCGGGCTCACCGACACCAAAGAGCGGCTCCGAGAGACCGTCCAGTGGCCCCTTGAGTATCCCGAGGTGTTCAGCGAACTGGACATGCAGGCCGCGAAGGGCATCCTGCTGTATGGCCCACCGGGCACCGGCAAGACCATGCTCGCAAAGGCCGTCGCCAACGAGAGCCAGTCGAACTTCATCTCGGTGAAAGGCCCCGAGTTGCTCAACAAATACGTCGGCGAGTCCGAGAAGGGTGTCCGAGAGATCTTCAGCAAGGCTCGCGAGAACGCTCCTACGGTAGTGTTCTTCGACGAGATCGACGCCATCGCCACCGAACGAGGCCAAGGGGCCGGAGACAACAACGTAACCGAGCGTGTTGTCTCCCAGCTCCTCTCGGAACTCGACGGCATCGAGGAAATGGAGGATGTCGTCGTGATCGCCACGTCGAACCGTCCGGATCTGATCGACAACGCACTGTTGCGACCCGGGCGGCTTGACCGACACATCCACGTACCCGTCCCCGACGAAGCGGCACGGCGGCGGATCTTCGAGGTCCACACCCGTGACAAGCCGCTTGCCGACGATGTCGATCTCGACAAACTTGCGGCCGACACCGAGGGCTACGTTGGCGCTGACATTGAGGCGGTTGCTCGTGAGGCAGCCATGGAGGCCAGCCGCGAGTTGATCGACTCGGTCTCGCCCGACGAGGTCGCCGAGAGTGTCGGTAACGTCCGAATCAGTCAGGCGCACTTTGAGGCGGCACTAGAGGAGGTCGGTGCAAGCGTGACTGATGAGGTTCGCGAGCGCTACGAGGAGATCGAACAACAGTTCACGCGGAGCGAGCCCGAGACGGTCGACCAGCAGCTCGGCCGGACGTTCCAGTAGCAACAATCACCGCGTCGCATCAGGCGCTCCGATCGGTTCGGCGGCGTCCTGTTCGATAAGCGGACTCGCGTTTTCTTCGGGAAGTGTCACGACATCCTCGGCCGCGAGGTCGTACTCGCGTTCGTCAATCCCGAGGATATCACCCACCTCACTCGTGATCCGAACAGTCGTCCGTTCCGGGGTCTCTCCCCCATCGGAAGCAAGATCAGCTTCGCTCGGAGTCGCCTCCGCGACCGGTGGCTCTGAGGGAGCGTCGGTCGGCGACTCGGGTGACTCGTCGGTCGTTCCCATCGCCGTGGCCACGTTCATTGTCTCCTCATCAGCGGAGTCCGAGGCGGTATCGGTTGTCGACTCGGTGGCCGTATCCGTCTGCTCGGCGGTGCTGCCCCCAATGACACTTAATACATCGTCTTTGTTGTGCTGGATGTCCGAGACGACCGACTCGAACAGCGCGGTCTCTTCCTCGGTGAGGCCGTCGGTATCAACCGCGTAATCAGCGGCCGCAAGCGAAGCGTGGTTGATTACCTTGCCAATCCGTCGCTCGTATATCGACGTAGCGACATCCTTGGCAGTCTCAAGTTCGTCCGAGAGGCGACGAACCTCGTCCGAGGCGAACGGGTCGTCGGCCTCATCGGCAGCCCGCTCGCGTTCGGTTTTCAGCTCCGCGATATACTCGCCAACCTCCTCGTAAAACGAGTCCCGCAGGTCCTGCAGGTCGTCTTTCTGACGTTCGCGGTTCTGTACGGAACGAAGTTCGTCGAGATTCATTCTCGGTCTTTTTCAGCACGCCCCCGGGTCATGAGGAAGATCCCGAGGAACTCCGGATATAGGTCATTTCCGTCGGTGACTGTAAAGGTACCGCCACCCAGTTCAACCTGACCGACTGTTGGGTCGTCCATCGGCGGCAGTCCCGAGAGATCGGTGACATCAACGGCAATCTCGGCTCCGCGGAACGTCTCAGGGACCGCGTCGTCAAGTGGATCGAAGGCGTCAAGCGCATCACGCTCAATCCGCGTTACCCGAAGACCGCTTCCTCCGTGAAGGCTTCCAGGAAGTCGGATAAGTCGGTGTGTGTCGGTCGTGACAGGCTCGTCAATCGGCGCACGCTCGGCGTCACGCGTCTCCGCAACAAGCCCCCGCACCAGCGAGACGAACGCTGGGTGGAGGTCGATATTGCCACGACGGATCGCCGCCTGATTGTTCTCAAGAGCGGTCAGAATCGCCTCGGCCTTGCCGGTACCGATCCCATCGTAGGCCGTGAGCGTCTCGATCGCCTGCTCGCGGTCGGCCGCTAGTAGATCCTCGACAAGGGCGAGCAGCCGGTCGTAGACGCGTCGGCTCCAGCCACCCTCACCGGTGAGCAGCCGCTTCTCTGCGGGGCTCTGACGGCCCGCCGGTCCGGCGACCGACTGGGTCGCGACCACATGATCGAAGTCAACCTCGATGCCCCGGACGTACTCAACAATCTCGCGGCGGCCATCGCGATCTAACTGCTGGATTGAGTCGTCGCGAACGTGAACGTGGTAGCCACGCCCGCCCGAGAAGGAGATCGTGACGTCCTCAAAGCCGAAATCGGTCTCAAGGAAATCAAGCAGTCGAATAAGGGCGTCCTTACACGCGGCGAGCATGTCGGCGAGCGTTGTCGTATCGGGATCCACGGCTGGCAGGTGATCAGCATCCAAATCGAACACGAGGTCCGAGCCACGCCACCCTTTGGCGTCCATCTGCTCGGCCCCGGGATCGTCGTAGTAACCGGCCGAGAAGTAGACGTGCCGTGGACGCTCGCGCTGGAGAAACGTTTCGATGTCACCAAGCTCAAGTGTCGACTGGTGACGCACCATGGTCGTCCCCGATGGGGAGAATGGAATGTAGCCCCACTCGCGGTGTCGTGGATCCGGTGGGGGCGCGATCGTCGCGTGCCGGTAGTAGTCCCGAAACCGGCCACGAAGATACGCCCGGGTGCGTTCCTCCATCGTTCCGCAGACGCGTAGGCGAAGCCGGATTAAAACCCTACTGGCCTCGGCCGAGGAACTGTGAGAGTTTGTCCGCAAGTCCCTCCTGTCCAAGCCGGAGGAAATAGGCGTCACCGCCGTCCTCGTAGTAGCGGTCAATATGGCGCTCAACCTCGAACCCGACCGCCCGGTAGAACGCAAGAGCGTCCTCATTGGTCGCCCGGGCATGACAGCTCACCGAGTCGTGGTTCTCGGCGACCCGTGCCACGAGGCGTCGGCCGAATCCCCGACCACGAAACTCCGGATCAACCGCCAAAAACAGGATATACCCATCGAGACGCACTGCCGCAAACCCAATTACATCGCCGTCAGCCAGCAGGACATGAACACGGGCCCGTTGATACGCGTCAGCGAAAAACCCCCACCGCTGTTTGAGAATCCCTTCGGCGTGGCGGATCCGCTCTTTGAGTTGCCAGGCAGCATCAAGGTGCGCGTCGTCCCCTGGCTTGACGACCACCCGCTCGACGTTGACGCTCACTACCACAGTACTAACGGCGTGTCTGGTATAATTCCACCGCCAGCGCGCTGGACGAAACACCCAAACGGCGCCCGGAGTGTATCGTGAGTATGAGCTTTCACCTGCGGGCGCACCCTGCCGATATCGCCGTGGAAGCCGAGGGCGAGAGCTTTGCTGCTGCAGCCGCCGCGGCGGCAGACGGCATGGCCGCCGCGATGTGCGAGCGTGTCCCCGCAGGTGGCGAGCGGGTTCGTGTTGAAGTCACCGCCGAAAGTCGATCGGCCCTCCTCTTTGAGTATCTCACGGAGCTGATTCTCCAGCGCGACATCCGCAGTGTGCTACCGGTCGACAACAGGGCGACGGTCTCGCCGGCGGATGAGGGCTACCGACTTGAGGGGAGCACACGGGGCGTACCGCTTGACCGTGTGGACGCCCGAGACCTGAAGGCGGTGACCTACTCGGAGATGTCGATCGAGGAGACCAACGACGGCTGGCGGGTGTATGTCGTCTTCGACGTGTGACGAGGGCGAAATCGTTAGGAGTCCGCTGACCTCACGAAGAGACATGACGACGTTCGAAGCTGACGGGCTGACGCTTGAGCAGATTCGGGAGCACGTCTGGAAGCTTCCACAGTCGGGCGAGATGGGCGTCAGCGGACGCGTATACGCAAGCGAGGCGCTGCTTGAGGCGATTGCCGGGGACAAGACGCTCTCGCAGCTCCAGAACGCGGCTCACCTTCCGGGCATGGTCGACCCCGTGATCACGATGCCGGATGGACATCAGGGGTATGGCTTTCCTGTCGGGGGCGTCGGCGCGACCGACGCTGAAGACGGCTGTATCTCGCCCGGCGCCGTTGGCTATGATATTAACTGTCTACCGGCAGACGCCGAGGTACACCTTGATTTCGGGCGGCGGCTGGATCTCGGCGAATTGGCCGCTCGTTTTGAGGATGAAGAGGTGGTGGTGGCCGGCGATCAGCTCACGACGGCACCGATCCAGCTGTTTACCGCCTCAGAGGAAAAGCCGGTCTATGCGGTCGAGACGACAACCGGTGAGCGCATTGAGGCAACGCCGGATCACCAGTTTCAGACGCCAGAGGGCATGGTCGCTCTTGAGGAACTCGAACCGGGCGATCGCCTCCGGATTCAGCCGTTCCGTGGGCTACAAGACGAGGCGCCGGCCGACGTGACGGTGATCAAGGAAACAGACGGCGACAGTAACCATTGCCCCCTGTCAACGGCCGATTCGGCATTCACGCGGCTGCTCGGCCTGCTGGGATTTCTCCGGGGCAGCGGCACCATCACCGATGAAGGCCACGTGCACTTCTATGGGGCGCCCGAGGACCTCGACGCGTTGCGAGCGGACCTCCGACAGCTTGGCTTTAGTCCGACGCCGATCGAAGACGCAACGACAGAGGATGGCGTGCGTGTTAGCGATCCCGAGTTGGCCCGCCTTCTTGTGGCACTCGACGCGGATCCAACGTCAACGCCCGCGCCACCCCATCCGCCAGCGGCCGCCGATGTGCTGACAGACTGGCAGCTGGCGGTCTACTACGCGGCGTACTTCGGGGCGGCCATGACTGCTCCGGCCGGCCGTCCCAACGGTCAACTCAAGCGCCCGACTGTCGGGCTCACAGACACATCGGTGCCGGCTCGTCGCGCGCTTGAGAGCGCCGTTGAGTTCCTCAGCAGCATCGGTATCACCGCCACCACCGAAGCGACTGAGGACCGACTCACACTCGCTATCGAGAACGATCCCGACAACCTCAGACAGTTTTTCGCGACGGTTGGCTACCGGTATCACCAGGGCAAACGGCAAGCAGCGGTAGCGGCCATCCAGTACTGCAAGACGGCTACGCCGAGAGACTCGTCGTCCCCGCGTGCAGTGGCTGACGGCGGACCATCGGTAGCCCCCGAGGCGGACTTCACCACGTTTCGAAAGCAGTGTGCGGTTGGAGATGATCTGACCATCGAGACGACGATCGCGTCGATCGAGCCGGCTGGCGAGAAGCCGGTGTACGACATTGGTGTTACCCACCCAGCTCACACCTTCCTCGCCAATGAGTTCGTGGTCTCGAACTGTGGGGTACGGATGATCAAGACCAACCTCACCTACGACGATCTCAGAGGCCACGAGGAGGAGCTTGTTGAGACACTATTCACGAACATTCCGACCGGTCTCGGCGGTGGGGGAATTGTCGAGGTTGATCGCGAGACGGTCGACGAGATCCTTGAGCGCGGCGTCGAGTGGGCTGTCGACAACGGCTACGGCGTCCCAAGCGATCTTGAGCACTGTGAGGACGAGGGACGACATCCGGCAGCCGATCCAACAAAGGTCAGCGACGACGCCAAAGACCGAGGGCGAAACCAGGTTGGGAGTCTTGGAAGTGGCAATCACTTCCTTGAGGTCCAGCGGGTAACGGACGTCTATCGTCCGGACGTGGCGGCGGAGTTCGGACTCACGGAAGATCAGGTGGTCGTCCTCATCCACTGTGGCTCGCGCGGCCTGGGTCATCAGACCTGTACAGACTACCTCCGCGAGATCGAACAGACCCACCGCGGGCTCCTGGATCGGCTCCCTGACAAGGAGTTGGCGGCCGCCCCCGCCGGGTCGCAACTCGCCGAGGACTACTACGGAGCGATGTGTGCAGCAGTAAACTTCGCATGGGTCAACCGACAGCTGATCACGCACCGTACGCGACAGGTCTTCCAGCGGGTCTTCGACCGGCGCTGGGAGGACCTCGGGATGGACCTACTGTACGATGTCGCACACAACATTGCCAAGCGCGAGACCCACACCGTTGATGGGCGCGAGCGGGAACTCTTCGTCCACCGGAAGGGGGCGACACGGGCGTTTCCTGCTGGCCATCCGGCGGTGCCACCGGCCTACCGGTCGGTCGGCCAGCCGGTCATCATCCCGGGGAGCATGGGGGCTGGAAGTTACGTCCTCCGGGGGGGCGAACGCTCGCTTGACCTCTCCTTTGGGTCGACTGCCCACGGCGCCGGACGCCTGATGAGCCGTACGCAGGCGAAAAACGAGTTCTGGGGCGAGGATGTCAAGAATCGGCTTGAAGAGCACAATGCGATCTACGTCCGGGCCGAAAGCGGCGCAACGGTCGCCGAGGAGGCCCCCGGTGTCTACAAGGATGTTGATGAGGTGGTTGAGGTCTCCGACGCGCTGGGGATCGGTGACAAGGTTGCCCGGACCTTCCCGGTCTGTAACATCAAGGGATGAGAGCGGCTACTCGGCTACAATGCCACATCCTCGTAGATGCTACTCGCGCATGGCAGTAGTTGAAAACACGCCGATTCTATTCAGCCTAACTGCGTAGTAGCTGTCTTCGTCAAGGTCGCCGATGCCGTAGGGGTGGTACGACGACCGCAGATCGGCGCGCGCCATCCCGTTCAGGAAGTGCTTGACCGTCCTCCCTGATTTGCGGCCCTGCATCACCAGTTCCAAGCTCTGCTCGGTGATGGTCGAAATCGTATCCGAGTTGTAGAACTCCGTCCCCGCGTCAAGGTAGACGGGGCCGATATCGACGTGTTGCCAGGTCAGACGGGGCATTCGGCGGATGTACTTCGGCGTCTTCGACTTGTCCTTGATCGGGAACACGACCAATGCAGTCTATTCGAAACCGAAATTATCGGTCAGTTGTGAATACGACAGCTTTGATTATGCTACGTGACGAACTACTGCGCAGATTTATTATCGTCCTCCTCATAAGTCAGAGGTGAGGAGAGCTACAGATGTGCGGGGAGCAGGTCTCGCTCGACACCATTCTTGATGCTGTCTATGACCTCGGATATGACGGCATTGATCGGGCTGAAGAGTTTCCAGACGAAGCAAGCGGACAAGTCGCACTCCCTGAAAAACATCGCCGAGAACCCCCAGAAGGGCTGCGGCGTTTTCTCCCGCGTGTCTACTGTGACGCAGGCAGTCCAGACCTCGTTCCTGATGACCTCCGCGCGGCTGTTGAAGAGTACGGCTGGACTGTCCAAGCAATGGGACGGGACGGCCAGACAGTGACGGTTGTCATCTCAAGGAATGGTGTGTAGTGGGTGAACGTCTCTGACCGATTGATCTACCGATATTGTCGTATCACCAACGGACGCCAATCGCTGCATTGATCCTCTATATCTCGGACGCCGTTCCTCTCGGAATCACGGACATTCGCCCCCCTCGTGCGAAATGGCGAGGCTTCGCTCCAGATTGTGAACGATGCACTTGATTACGAGTTCGCGGAACTGCTTCCACCACAGGCGTGACCGGACGAATGCACCGAATTTCTGTTTGATCGCCGCGTTGACTGTCTCGTTCATGTTTCGCCGGTGGTAGAGATCGTTGTCCAGTCGCGCATTCCACGCTTTGTGGAGAGGTGTAAACTCCCGGTGCTTGATTAGTGGTCGAATATTGTGGTCATGAGAGAACCGCCGGAGTTTCTGGTCGTCGTATCCCTTGTCGCCGGTCAATACCTCGATAGACGCTGCGTTCCGTTTCACTACTTGTGGTGCAATCTGCGCATCGTGCTTCCGCGTTGTGGTCACGTGCACATCGAGAATTGCGTTGGTCGCTGTATCGACCAACAGTGTTGTCTTCAACTGCTGGATGGTGAGGTTCGTTCGCTTCGTGTAGTGAGTTGAGGCATGCGCCCGCTCAAACCCGGAGGCATCGATACCGGTGACACCGTTCAGTGGCAAGTCCGCTCGCTGCGTATCACTACGGCTGAAAATCAAACCGCGGACTGTCCTCAAGCCATGGACCGTCCTCAACGCGCTGTCCCTGTTCGTATCGCACGAAGTTGAGGTAGAACTGCCGGCCACAGCCCTCCGGCGCCTCTACGGCCTGATCGGTGCCAATCCGGTCGTCAACTCCACAAACAAGCTCGATTCCATCAGCCTCCTCGCGATTGTCGTCGGTCAACCCAGCATAGGAGTAGCCCTCAATTGGCGTGGCGGTAACTGACCGATCGGCGAGGACGGGCGGACGGTCAAGTTCGTGGACGGCATCGCAGTACGGACAGGTATACGAGACGACAACCATACCGGATACAGGGGCTCAAAGGCTATGAGCGCATCCCCCAACATTCCATGTGCCCTTGATCCACGACTATCATACGGCTGTTTGCTTTCTGGAGAATATCCTGAATGAAAGTTGGTTGTAGACAACAATATTCGCGGTAATCCGAATGCGATTGCCCATAGCAGCCTGTGATTCTTATATGGACCCAGATTACGAACTCGACCTGCGGATCGGCGGCGCGACGATTGAGCGGAGTACCGACGAAGGGACGGTACTGGTCCGATACAACGGCCCTATCGACCGATTACTCCAGACGGTGACCTACCAGTACGAGCTAGTCGAGACGCGATCGGATACCGTCGAGTTACGGCCGGTCTCACGACCCGTCGCGGAGTGATTCGAGACCCGTCCTGAGGACGCCCAGGTTGTATA
>JBEQAX010000011.1:0-37804 GCA_041640095.1 Salinarchaeum sp.
ACTCGCCGTATGATCACGCAGACTCGGTCGTTGCGGGTGTAGACGAGTAACGAGAGCAAGCGACGCTCGGAAATCGGTTCAAGACAAGCGACTTAATTCTCTTCTGGATCCGGCTCCACGCTCCTTCCCTTATCATGACGAGTTCGCTTGTCGCAAACGGGGCATTGCTGTGGAATTGACCGTTGTTGTCGTCGGAGAGGACTGTTATTCCTCGCCAGCACCGAACGACCGTTGGGGTTGGTATCCCTCGTATCTAGGCGCCGTCTACTGTAACTTGTGGTATCGACAATGTGTGGGATGGCATTATTGGTCATGGTATCCCTGGAAAAGTGTATCGGGTGGCACGTTCCTCAGCGACACTATCAATGCTCGCCTCCAACGATACCGGCCTTTTCTTCCGCCGGCTTGCTCGGACTTCAAACTAGTCGGAAACTCTTCGTTCTTGAGACCGAGAGATCCGTGTTGAAAGATAATGCCCTGGAAATTCGCATCATGCAGCGTAGTGGGCTTAACTAATTATGATGTCTCCAAACTCTCCTGTGTGTAATTGATGGGACTCTTAAGATAGGGATTTTCTCCGAAGACAAGTATAGTGACACAAACCCCACCGCCGTCAACGGAAATGACTCCTACAAGGACGTTCTTGACATCCTCTTCTGGTGCGGTTTTCAAGTGTGTGGTCCAACCATCCTCCTGTAATGATCCTTCCTCCGAACGGAGCTCAGCGGCTTAGAAAGGCGGTATATTTATTATTCATATAGTTAAATTGGTATTTAATGGACTCCAACCCTTTGGATCACGGAGAGTTGATGCACATATATACTGATGGAGCTTCACGGGGGAATCCTGGCGAAGGAGCGTGCGCCTACGTTTTCACTACGACAGACGGCACGGTCTTTGAGAAAGATGGTGAATACCTTGGCGAAACAACGAATAATCGGGCAGAGTACCAAGCAATAAAACTCGCCTTGGATGACGCCGTGAGTGTCCACCGAGGACCGATTGTCCTTCACTCAGATAGTCAGTTAGTAATCAAACAAATAAATGGGGAGTACAGGGTAAAATCGGATAATCTCAAATCGCTGTATGATGAGATTCTGTCTCTAACTAACCGCTATGATGATTTGGAATTTAGATACGTCCCGAGAGATAACACCCAGATAGGGAAAGCAGACGACCATTGTAATGAATTACTTGACCAAGCTACAGGAAACCAGTCGTAGCGGGTGAAAGCGGTCGTATGCACGCCCGTGGTACCGGACGGGTAACAATACTATTCGAAAAGTAGATTAACGGTTCAGGTGCGTGGAGTGTGCAACGGTTGTGGGGATATTCGATTTATATACTATCCCTGAGCACTCACGCGTAAGGCATGACCGTAGCAAACAACCGCCTAAGCAGACTTGCCCAATCAATGTGCCGCGGTAGTGGCGACGGTCAGTGTGTCCGAAGCGAGCTAAGACATCCTCAGAATCTTTCTGATAGGCCCCCATCTGTCTCTTACCATATCCAGCACGGATAGGATTGAGTAGATGCTGAGGATGAACACGAATGCAAAGCCGACTATCAGAAGGGGTTGGTGGATACCGATTCCGCCCGCCGAAGGGTTCACCGTGTTCACCCACCCTTCAAGAAGGCCAAAAATGAGTGAAAATACTGAGATGAGGAGTCCCACTGTGCTAGCCGTAGAGAAGTTTAGAACGTCGAACTTGTCATCTATCCGCCCCAGTTGAGGATAATGTTGTTGAAGGGTGACTCGACGGGCCATTCTATGGGTGAGAACACTACTGGTGATAGAACCAGCCCAAAAGACGATTCCATTAACGGTATAGAACGAATTTACGATGTTTTCGATGTAGTCTACACCGCCAGTTCTCAGCGTGAGCGATAGTATAGAGATATAGATGACCATCATGAATAGGCCCGCTCTGAACACCTTGAGAGCATCATCAGCAATAGCCCCGAGGGCGTCCCGCTCACCGTCTCTAATAGGGTCGGAACCACCTGACATTATTGCGGTATTTTCTCTGGCGATTTATATAATGATACGCCTCAAGCGGTTTCTTCTATCTATTAGCCCGACAAAATTGATTCATATTGCGGGCGACTATCCACCCCCACCCCTGTGAGGAACCGAATCCGCGCTTGGCTAATTTTGACGGGGGAGTCGTGCCGCCCTCTGAGGGTTACGGGCATGGCCGAAACGTGGCGTGTGACCAACGTATCAAATTTATGACAATGTCTGGCGGGGTTGACCCCTTCCGACGGCAATCACCCTCGAAATTGTGTAGACAAGTGACTACACAAAATGCCTACTTCCCCCAGAACGGATCGCGCTGTCGGTGTTTCTCTAGGTACTGGTTTAGCGCGTCAACTTCATCACTCGGAATCTCGCTTGTGAGTTCCTGCTCAAGAATCTTGGCGTGTTTTTCCGGAAGGAGCGTCCAGAGTTCGTCGCCTTCGACAATGTCTCGCCCCACGGTTGGCCCATCGATGGCGACCGACACCCGGTCGCCTTTTCGCGCCTCATCGACATCCTCGCCTTGATCCTGGATCCCTTTGACCTCGCCGACACGCTCGGGTTCGTCGTGATAGAACGTTGCCAGCGTCGTGTTCCGCCGGAGTGTCCCGGTCTCGACTTCGACCCCGACAACCGCGGGATCGGACTGCCGGAAGACGTGATCCTCGAGAATGCGCACCCGAGCCGGCCGGGCGATGTTCTGGAGAACAGCCTCCTGTTGGGCGGCCTCGCGCTCGGTGACGAACTCTTGGTAGTTCTCGATGAGCTCATAGATCACGTCGCTCTGGAAGACCTCGACATCGGATTCCTCGATGCGCTGTTCGGCCGCCGGAAGCACATCGACGTTGAATCCGAGAATGGCCTCGTGTTTGGGCGCTGCCGCCGTTGAGGCCACTGAGACGTCCTTTGGGGCAATCTGGCCGACATCCGCCCGAACGATCGGAATCTCTTCTTCTTCCAGGGTTGTGGCGAGTGCTTCGAGACTCCCAAGCGTGTCGGCCTTAACGACGATGCCCTCCTCGGCAGTCTCGACGGTGACCTCCGCGAGTTCGGCGTTGACCTCCGCGATGACTGCCTCCGTTGACCGATCACGGACGACCCGTAGTGGTGCGCCTGCCATCGCCTCGTCTAGCTCTGGGGCGGCAACCTTGATCCCGTCGGCCGCCTTGATCGACTGAACGCGCTCGAACTGGCGTTCGGTGCGGATCTCCGCCAGCGGCTGCGGTTTGAGTAGTGCGCGCACCTCGGTCACGATCGGTTCATTCTCGCCCCCGACAACAATCGTGTCGTCAACGTTGAGCGTCCCGTCGTACAGTATCACGTCGACGGTCGTGCCAAAGCCCTTCTCCTCTTTGACTTCGAGAATCGTCCCGACACCCGGCCCCTCGACATCGATAGCCATGCGATCGCGCATATACCGCTGGGAGAGGCCGATCATAACCGTCAGCAGGTCAGGAATGCCCTCGCCGGTGATCGCACTGACCGGGACAACCCCGACGTTCGCCTGGAAATCCTGCACCCGCCAGTACAGATCCGCCGAAAAGCCAGCGTCCGACAGTTCGCCGATGAGTTCATACAGCCGCTCATCGAGGTCTGATCGCACGCGATCGGACTGCGACTCGTAGGTCTGCTGGATCGGCGCGCCCTCGATGGAGTTCCATCCGGGGATGGTATCGATCTTGTTAGCGGCGACAATAAACGGCGTCTCGGTCCGCTTGAGAATCTCAACGGCCTCCTCGGTCTGTGGCTGAAAGCCGTCGGTCACGTCAACGACCAGCACGGCGATGTCAGCAAGCGCGCCCCCCCGAGAGCGCAACGTCGTAAAGGAGTGATGCCCAGGTGTGTCAATGAACAACAGTCCGGGCAGATCGAAATCGCCGGGGGTGACCAGATCGCCAGCGATCCGTGAGATGACCTCCAGTGGAACCGCCGTTACACCGATGTGCTGGGTGATCGCTCCGGCTTCCCCCTCGACAACCGCCGAGCCACGAATCTGATCGAGCAGACTGGTCTTGCCGTGATCGACGTGTCCGAGGACCGCCGCAATCGGCGTTCTGAGCTGCTCGGCCTCCGCATCCGTGGACGCGGGATTGGTGTCCGCGTCTGTGTTCATATCCGACATGGGGTCCCACCGGAGAAGATCCGTATCGATGGATTTGCTTGCACGACAATTAAGTCCATCGTCATCACGCGAACCCCGGGTCACCACCCCGTGGCGTTTATATCATTCGGGAAGAAACGACGGATTATGCAACAAATCCTCGCCAAGCAACTCTCGGAGAAGGCCGTTATCGGCACCGACGGCACCGAGATTGGCTCCCTGTATAACGTTACGATGGATCTCGATACCGGCCGCCTCGAGTATCTCATTGTCTCGGCGAACAACGCGGCGGCCAACCTTGATTTCGAGACCGACCAGCAGGGTCGGTACCTCATTCCACAGCATCTCGTTGAATCGGTCAAAGACCATCTTGTCATCAACCTGCAGTAATGCACGTTCTCGATTCTTCGGCGTTCATCAACGAGTATCACACCGACGAGGATACCGCGAGTATTCCGATGGTTCACGAGGAACTTGAGGGAGAAAGCGCCTTCCGATTCGATGCCATGGAGGGTGCCGGGATGCACATCCACATCCCCGAGCAGGACACTGTTGAACACGTCCGCCGGACAGCCGTCGAAACCGGCGATGCGGAGGAACTCTCCGATACCGATATCCGACTGATCGCCGCGGCGCTTGAACTCGGCGGTCGCCTCGTCACCGACGACTACGCAATGCAAAACGTTGCCGAGAGTCTCGATGTCGATGTTGAGGTTATCGCCCGGGAGGGCATCACCGAGCAACGCGACTGGCTGTTCCAGTGCCAGGGGTGTGGCCGCGAGTTTGAGGAACACCACGACCGGTGTCCGATTTGTGGCACCGAACTCGCCCGCAAGAATCCGCAGAATGCCTGATCCTTCGTTGATATACCGGCTTTGCCAGCGAACGAGTAGCCACTGACCCGATTACACCCCACTGGTCAAGTTTACATATAACGCCCCAAAGACCAGTGCGTTGTAGACGCCATGGACGAGCGCCGGTACAACCACGTTATCGGTGCGGGCGTACAACCACCCGAGCACCAGCGATAGCGCAAACACCGTCGCTAAGGCCACCACCAGCGAGGCGGTGCTCCCGGTCGCGTAGGCCTGGTAGTGGAACAACGCAAAAATCCCGCTCGCGACGAGAACCGCGTTGCGTTTTGAGAACACCCGATAGAGGTGTTTCTGTACGAGATTCCGATAGATGAGTTCCTCATACGGGCCAATCAGGAAGATCGCGATGGGAATAAGATAAAGGAGTAACTGTGGATTCTGGCTTGCGGAGTCTTCGATTCCGTGTTCGGCCGGGGCGGTGCCAATCAGCTGATAGGCCTGTGTGAGCACGAACAAAAGCGCCAGTAACCCGACAAAGCCCCCGATGGCGTATCCCACATCACGCAGGCTCGGAATCCTCACGTCAACGAACGATCGATCCTGCCCCGATGCCAGCAGATATCCGCCGGCAACGACGGGCATCCCCAGTGCGTATCCTAAAACGCCGAGCCCGATGACTGAGGCCGCCTGTGCAAATAGATAGCCTGCTGCCCCGATCAATAGGGCGACCCCGACCGCCTGAAGACGCCGTCCGATGTCGACGTCCCCAGCGGCATCGGCGTGACCTGATCCCATACCAATATCCTACCGCTGGATGCGTTTAGGACCGTCGCTCCCCGTCGATGCGCAGCGACGGCCGCTCTCGGACAGTCTGCGTCTCGGGGGTGTCTTCACCGCGTAACAGTCCCCTTGTTGCCCGCTTGCCCCACTCGACGGCCGGCTGGGTGAAGGCGTCGACCCCATAGAGTTCACCGGCGAGGATGCAGGCGGCCTCCATGGCGTAAAACAGCCGGCCGAGCGGGCGCGGATCAATCGCCTCAATCGACACCTCGACACTTGGTCGTCCGGCGGCGGCCAGACTCGCTGTCGTCGCCTGTCGCTCAATGTCGATTAGCTCACCGAGATCACTCCCATTGAGATACGCCAGGGCCTCGTGATCGGCACTCGGGATCGGCACCGATGGACGCATTTCAGGAGCGACCGTCGAAACAAGGACCGAGCGGGGGCCGGCCCGGTAGAGCTGGAGTTGGGAGTGCTGGTCGGTCACCCCGAGTGCCCGGGTTGGAATCTGTCCAAGACCGTCTTTGCCTAGACTCTCGGCCCAGAGTTGGGCGAACCACTCGGCGAAGGTCTCGAGTCCCTCAGCGTAGGGCATCATCGCGTTCACCCCCGCCCCGCGAGCGTCCAGCGCGTACGCAACGGCCCCATAGGCGTAAGCCGGACATTCAAACAGCGAGTCCGAGAGCGTCGCCGCCGTATCGGCGCCACCGGCCAGCAGCGCCTCAATGTCTGCCCCGGCAAGTGCAGCTGGGGCGAGCCCGACAGCTGAGAGTACGGAGTAACGGCCCGGAACGCCCTCCGGAACCGCCAGTCGCGGCAGATCATTGGTCTCCGCAAGACTCGCGAGCGGTCCCGACTCGCCGGTGATCACGAGGGTGTGATCGGTCCATTCGATCCCCGCGTCAACGAAAGCCTCGCGAGCTACCAGGAAATTGGCCAGCGTCTCGGCGGTTGTCCCCGATCGCGAGACGGCTACCAGTACTGTCTGCTCAAGCGGGAGTTCCCCCAGCAGCCGGTCGGTGGCGGCCGGATCGACGTTGTCTAGCGTGTAGATCGGCAGGTCAAGCGCCTCGCCGATGGCGGCCGCCCCGAGCGCGCTCCCACCGATCCCGGCGACAAGGACGGCCTCAACGTCGTCGAATTCGTCGGTCGCGGTGCGGATGTCCGCCGGATCGACTCGCTCGGGAAGATTCAATGCGGCATACCCGTGTTCGTTGTTCGTGCGGCCACGCTGGATCCGGTTGTGGGCCTGGGCGACGGCGTCATCAAGCGTCTCAAGTGCGTCCCGTGAGACGCCCGGCGAAGCGGTCTCGGCGAGCGCCCCGCCGATATCAATGTCCATGGCTGAATCTCTCGTTCGGCCAGGATTAACTCTTTCAGAATGACACCGTCCACAAAGTGCTGTCCACTACCGTAGTGCCTGCGTCAGGTAGAGCAGCACTACCGACCTCTATGACGAAAGGCCGAAGCCTGCACCGCTCCGAGAGGTCAGTATGGCCACCGAGACGCAGGGGACGTTTCTCGTCACCGAAGCGGATGCCGAGGCGGCCGTCCTCCAAGATGTCGAGACGGCACAGGTCTACTCGCTTGCGGCAAATCCAGGATTCAGTGTTGATGACATCGTCGAGGCAACACTTTCTCCTGTCCCGCCAATGGACGTCCTCTGGTCGGTCGAGACGGTGCTATCGACCCGTACCGTTGCGGTTGTTCATGAGGAGCACCCGCCGACCAATCGTGCGCGCGAACTAGCGGCTGGGTGCGACTCCGGTGAGGTCGTCCGCCGCTCACTCGATACGGAGGAGTTACACGTCCTCTCAGTTCCCACATCCAAGACCGACCAGGCCGCTGCCGACATCTGTGCAGACACAGCAACGCTACGCCGGGCGGCTCGTCTTGGTGCCGAGACCGTTACGGTACGAAGCGCCGATGGCGTCGTTAGTGTCCGGTATCAGGCGCTCTCGGCCTGACAATCGCCCGAGCGTGGAAAGGCAAGGCTTATTCACGAATGTATTAGACCGCCGTGTATGGTATCGTTCGATGTACCGGAGCCTGATTACGACCGGTACACGAACCGTCAACTCGTCGTCGTTCCACTCTTGGTCCTCGCGATCGCGCTGGTAATCATCATCGGCATGTGGGCGCTGACGGGCGCCCCGGCCGCCCTTGGAATCGAGTTTACCGGCGGAACTGAACTCACTGTTGATACCGCGAGTTCGCAGACCGAGATTGCGAACGCCTTTGGGGATAATCTCGAGAATATTCGCGATGTCAATAATCCCGATCAGCGGTACATCCTGACCTTCAGCAGTGGCGAGAACCTCCAACAGCAGGCCGAGTCGGCACTCGTCCCGGTTAGCGGCGATCAGGAAGTCGTCGAAGGGGTCCGCGACTTCAATCCGACGTTCGCAGCGGATACCCAACAGATGGCCCTAATGGGGCTGATTGCCGCCTTCCTCGGCATGAGCATTATTGCCTTCCTGCTGTTCCGGACGTTCATTCCGAGCATCGCCATTGTGATCTCCGCCTTCTCAGACATCATGATTCCACTGGCGATGATGAACGTGCTGGGGATTGAACTCTCGCTCGGGACGGTCGCTGCCCTCCTGATGTTGATCGGGTATAGCGTCGACTCCGATATCCTCCTGAACACCCACATCCTTCGTCGCGGTGGTGGGGACTTCTATGAGTCGACCTACCGGGCGATGCGGACCGGGGTGACCATGACGGTAACCTCAATGGCAGCAATGGCGACGATGGCGGTCGTGGCGACGGTCTTCGGGGTCAACCTGCTCGGTGCAATCGGGCTGATCCTGTTCATCGGGCTTGCAGCTGATCTCATGAACACCTATCTGCTCAACCTGAGTCTCCTGCGGTGGTACAAATTCGAGGGGGTGAACCGATGAGTAGTCCGCTTGCTACCCTCAAAGAGAACTGGCGGATCGCCATTCTGGTGGTCCTGTTGCTCGCGGCCGGCTACTTCGTGTTTGTCCCCGGGGCACCGGTCACCGGGTCAGCGGCCGCCTCGGGCGGCAGTCAGGGCGATCTCGCGGTTGACTTACCCTCGGCGAACAACACGAGTGCTGCTCCGGCTGACCAGGGCATGACCAATCTCCAGTTCGGCATCGAACTCGGTGGTGGTGCCCGCATCACCGCACCGGTGAACGGGCTTGTTGTTGAAGGGGTGCCGGTGTCGGCCGACAGCACCGATCAGACCCAACAGAACGCCGAGGAGATTCAACAGGCCGTCGCCTCGGCCATGTCGAACGCTTCCGAATCCGATGTTGTCGTCTACCACCAGTACGACCGTCACAGCGAGACGAACGATGTTGTCGAGGTGCGTGCTGATGGCTCGCCCGAAGCGTTCGCAAGTGGCCTCCAGGATGCCGGATACGATGTTACGCCGTCGGCGATCACTCAGGGGGTCGCCGATCCAACGATCGACGAGATTATTGAGGTGCTTGATCAGCGCCTCGGTGAGGCCGGCTTCTCCGGTGGCACAGTCACCCAGACCCGTGGTAACGAGATCATCATCGAGGCCCCAGGCCGTGATACCCAGGAACTTGAGGCGCTGATCCGCGAACAGGGGCTCGTTGAGACGGTGATTCACTATCCCGCGGACAACGAGCAGGGCTACACGCGCGAAAGTCTCCTGACTCAACAGGACTTTGAGGACATCGGTAATGTCCAGACGAGTCGGGCTGGCACTCCCTACGTGCCCGTGACACTCACTGACGAAGCGGCCAGTGAGTATGCTGACCGGATGATTGGCAGCGGCTTCACACAGGCCTCGATCGACACCGGCGGCAGAACCTGCGGGGCACAAAGTGGGCCGGCAGCGGAGGACAGCTACTGCATTATGACGGTCATCGACGGCGAGACCATCTGGACCGGTGACCTCGCCAGCGATCTCGCCCAGAGCATCGAAGACGGCACCTTTGAGGAGAACCCGCAGTACCGGATGACCGCCACCTCGCAAGGCGAAGCCCAGACCCTCCGGTTGAATCTCATCGCCGGCGCGCTCCCCGCCGAGTTGGCGCTGGACCAGGCTACGGAGTTTTATTTCAGTCCGACTCTCGCACAGAACTTCAAGACCTACTCACTGATCACCGGGATTATCGCCATCCTGGCGGTCGTCGGGATGATCTTCCTCCGGTACGGTGACCCAAGCGTCGCGGTGCCGATGTCGGTGACGGGCCTCTCGGAAGTGGTGATCCTCCTTGGCTTCGCTGCCGCGGTCGGCCTTCCGTTGGATCTCTCGCACGTTGCCGGGTTCATTGTGGTGGTTGGTACCGGGGTGGACGACCTGATCATCATTGCCGACGAGGTGATGTCACAAGGCGATGTCAACTCGAACCGGGTCTTCGAGAGCCGGTTCCGCAAGGCCTTCTGGGTGATCGGTGCGGCGGCGGCGACGACAATCATCGCGATGAGCCCGCTGGCCGTCCTTGATCTGGGCGACCTGCGTGGCTTTGCGATCATTACCATCCTCGGTGTCCTCATCGGCGTCACCGTTACCCGGCCGGCCTACGGGAACATCCTCCGCGAGCTGAAGACCCGCGACCGGTAAACCTCCCGGCCAAGCTCGCGTGCTATTCAACTGTTTTTGTTTGACACTGAGAAACGGTGAGCGAACCGGCCAGAAGTAAAGTCTTTCAGCACTGGCGTGTACCCCGACGTATGGACGAACCGCCGCAGGAGTTCTACTCTGAGGACCGGTGGCAGAACTGGATCGACCGCATCGAAACCGAGGACATCGACCCGGACGAGGAGGCCTCGGCTCGGCTTCTATTGAACCTCCAGGACGATGTCGCCATCGCTGTCGCGAAGGTTGTTCGCGCGTACGAGGAGGAGGTCATCGACGACGATCGTGCCTACGAGGAAGTGGACACGATCCGTCAGATCGTCCTCGGAGACCCCGACATCGAGGACGAGGAGACCGCCCTGCTCGTTGACGGCGTTCAGACCGGGCTTATGTGTGTCTTCTACGCCGCCGAGGAGTACATTGCCTCCGGTCCGGCAACCGATGCGAGCATCACCGAGTACCTCCGAGCAGCTGCCGACGCTGAGGCTGAGGAGGACCTTGACGCCGCGCTGGGGTACGCTGCCCAGGCCGGCACGCGCGTTATCGATGGCGAGGACTTTGACGCCTCACTCGCCGAGGACATGGAGTACGGCCTCGTTACCGAGTGGATCAACGGCCTCGATAGCCTGCGGAGCGCAATGAGCGATCCGGAGGTTATCGAGGAGGACTAGCGACACTCCCACCGGGGATCGCGGCGGGCTTCGCCAAGCCTTTGGGTACTCCTCCCCCATGTCGTGTCGATGGATACGCTGACGTGGATCGTTATCGGAGTCATCGGCTTTTGGGCGGGCGCACTGCTCCTCAAGCAGCGTGGCGTACTGCCCTCACAGGTCCACGTTAACGGCCCGATTGTTACAATTCACACCCAGCGCGGGCGTGCGCTGCTTGATCGACTTGCCACCTACCGGCGGTTCTGGCGGGCGTGGGCTAACGCCGGGATCGGGATCGCGCTAGTGGTCATGGTCGCGTCGTTCCTGTTTTTGCTCAACTCCGCGCTATCGGTCCTCCAGAACCCTCCACAGTCCGGCGTCACTCAGCCGCGGAACGTGCTGGTCATTCCAGGCGTCAACGAGTTTCTGCCGCTGTCGGTTGCCCCGGAAATCGTGATTGCACTGCTGGTCGGACTTATCGTCCATGAAGGCGGTCACGGTATCCTCTGTCGTGTCGGCGACATTGATATTGACTCGATGGGCGTTGCGCTGTTTACGTTTATTCCGGCTGGCGCGTTCGTCCAGCCCGATGAAGAAAGCCAGCAGGCGGCCGATCGTGGAGCGCGCACCCGGATGTTCGCGGCTGGCGTGACAAACAACTTCGCGATCACCCTTGTTGCATTCTTGTTGTTGTTCGGCCCTGTTGTCGGTTCACTGACTGTCGCACCAGGGGCTGCCGTCGGCGAGACCCTTCCTGCCTCGGCCGCGGCCGCCGCCGGGATTGACCGCGGCGACCGGATCACAGCAATAAATGGAGCCGCCGTCGGCTCGAATGACGATCTTGAAGCGACGCTGGCGAACACCACCGATCGCAATGTCACAGTTGAACTCAATGGCGAGCGTGAGCGTCCGGTTGAGCGCTCGCTGCTGGTAACCGCTTCAGCCCCCTCTGGCCCGGCGATGATTGATGTCGGCCAGACAATCACGCGGGTAAATGGCTCTCCGGTCTACACCACAGCGGGGTTCCAGCGCGCTCTTACCGATCGTGAGGTCATCTCGGCAACGCTCGCCAACAACTCGACGCTGCAGTTCCCTGCTGGAGCCTTCGTGACAGTCAGTGAGAACGGCGCTATCGCGGAGGAACTGGCCCCTGGGACGCAGGCGACGATTGTCCGACTTGATGGTGAGCGTATTCCGACCGGCGAGGCACTCGGTGATCAGCTTGATGACCGTACTCCGGGTGAGTCGGTTGCCATAACGGCCTACGTTGACGGCGTTCGACGTACGGTCTCGGTCACGCTCGGCGGGTCAGGCGAGCAGGGAATGCTCGGCGTCCGCGTCCAGCCGGGAACAACCGGGCTTGACCTTGATGACTTTGGCACGCAGTATTACCCTGCTGAAACGTATCTCGCCCTCCTAGGTGGCGGACAGGAGAGCGCGATCAACCAAGCGATTACCGACACGTTCATCGGCAAGACGCTGTTCACACTGTTCCTTCCGGTTGCTGGGCTGGTCGCTGGGCAGGTGCTACCGTATAATTTCCCGGGCTTTACCGGCGACATCCAGAATTTCTTCCTCGTTGAGGGGCCACTTGGATTCCTCGGCGGTGGGGTGTTCCTCCTCGCAAACATTCTCTTTTGGATCGGGTGGCTCAACATCAACCTCGGGTTCTTCAACTGTATCCCGGCGTTTCCACTTGATGGCGGACATATCCTCAGAACAAGCACCGAAGCGGTCGTCAGCCGACTCCCCATCGAGGGGTCCTATGAGTTAACCAAACTGGTGACCGTGACGGTCGGCGCAACGATGTTTGCGAGCTTCTTTGTCGTGGTGTTCGGCCCGCAACTCCTCGGGTGACAGCTCCGACTGCGTCTGCCAATCGATCCTGCCGTTACTGTGGTGCCCGGGCAGCCGCCTCGTCGATCCGGGTCTTGAGCTGTCGGACGTACTCTGTCCGGTCGAACGTCTCTACACGTGCACTGCCGCTTTCAACGGCCGCCTCGGCGACTGCTGGCGCGACGGTATCAAGCACGCGCGAGTCGACGGGTTTGGGAATGATGTACTCGGGGCCGAAGGACAGCGGCTGGTCGCCGTAGGCCTCACGGACTTCCTCAGGCACGGGTTCACGGGCGAGGGTCGCAAGCGCTTCCGAAGCGGCGACTTTCATCTCCTCGTTGATCTCTCGGGCCTTCACATCAAGTGCGCCGCGGAAAATAAAGGGGAATCCAAGCACATTGTTGACTTGGTTGGGGTAGTCCGATCGGCCGGTCGCCACGACAACGGTGTCGTCTCGTGCGGTCTTGGCCTCGTCGTAGTCAATCTCGGGGTCAGGATTTGCCAGTGCGAAGACGATCGGATTCGACGCCATCGACCGGATCATCTCTTGATCAACGAGCCCGCCGATCGACAGTCCGACAAACACATCTGCCCCCTCCATGGCCTCTGCGAGGCCACTCTCTGGGAGGTCACGGGCAAACTCGCGCTTGTACTTGTTGAGGTCACCGGCCTCCGCTCGGGCCTCGGTGAGCAGCCCCGAGGAGTCACACATCAGAATATTCTCCTCTTTGACCCCGAGCGAGGCATAAAACCGGGCGGTCGCGATAGCGCTCGCGCCGGCCCCGGAGAAGACAACGGTGAGGTCCTCAAGATCCTTCTCGACGAGCTCGGCCGCGTTGATGAGCGCCGCCCCCGAAATAATCGCTGTGCCGTGTTGGTCGTCATGGAACACGGGAATATCGATCCGTTCGTGGAGCTGGCGTTCGATCTCAAAACACGCCGGGGCGGCGATATCCTCAAGATTGATCCCCCCAAAGGTTGGAGCCATTGCGGCGATGGTATCGACCATTTCGTCGGTTTCAGTGGCGTCGAGTTCGACGTCGAACACGTCGATGTCGGCGAACCGCTTGAATAGCACGCCCTTACCTTCCATGACCGGCTTGGCCGCCTGTGGGCCGATATCGCCAAGACCGAGCACCGCCGAGCCGTTCGAGACCACGCCAACAAGGTTGCCCTTGGTCGTATACGTATAGGCCTCCGTCTCGTCGGCATCGATCTCACGGCAGGGAGCTGCCACACCAGGGGAGTACGCGAGACTCAGATCGCGCTGGGTCTCCGTGGGCTTGGTCGTATGAATCTCCAACTTGCCCGGCGGCTTCCGGCTGTGGTACTCCAGAGCGTCGTCGTCCAAGTCCATACTGGGGTTGGACATTCGTTGAACAAAAGAACGACGATTAACGGAATCTGTGCCACCTGTGCAGTATGCCGCCGTCTCGCACAGCCTATAGAAACTCGTTCAGTCCGGTCTGGGTGTCCTCCTCGGCGTCATCGGTGGAGTCCTCCTCCGGCGGGTCTGGATTGTCCGCCGTCGTGTCCGGATCCGGTGTCGCGGCGGCGTCTGTCTCGCTTGCCTCGATGGCCGCCGCTTCGGTCCGTTCGGTGGCGTCCTCAACGATCGAGGTGACCTTGTTGGTGTCAGCACCGCTGCCCGTCACGAAGGCCACCTCATCGGCATCCAGATCGTAGGCGGCGGCGACGGCAACGGTGAGTTCCCGCGGCCGGCAGTGATGGATCATTGCACCGAGATACGGCATGATTAGTCGGCGGGCCGTCGCGATCGAGGTCCCTTCGCGATCGGCGATGCGCGTGGCGATATCGTCGCGCGTGTTCCGTTGCCCTCGACTCCGCCCGAGTTTTGATCGGATGCTCGGCGGTCCATAGCGTGTCCACCCGCCTTTCGATCCTTCGCGACTGGCGGCCACGCCGGCGACCATCGCGTCGGTGGCATACCGCCAGAAGGTGTAGTTCTGGGTGGCGCGCACCCGTCCAAGCCACCGATCAGCCGTCGACAGGTGCCGGTACGCGGCTGCTAGCTCGGCACCGTCATACTCCTTTGGCAGGTTGTCCTCGATCCAGTCGATGAGGTCATCTGGCGTCTCATCAACATCGTAGGCGGTCTGTAGGGCCTCCTGTGGCGGCGCCTCCTGAAGAACCGTGTCCAAGAATGGGAAGATATCGACGGTCTGATCGCGCTCGCCGGTGGCGATATCCGACTGGGTGATCGATCCACCCTGCTCGGCTGTCGCCTGGAGATCGTTGATCGCCGAGCGCAGATCGCCATCGGCGACCTCGGCGATCGCTTCGAGTGCGTCCGCCTCGAAGTTGATGTCTTCCTTGCGGCAGATGTCGCGCAACACAGGAACGATCGACCGGGTAGATAGCGCCCGGAACTCGATCTCTTGACAGGCGTTTCGGAGCGTGTTCGACATCTCGTAGAACTCGTTGGCGATCAACACGACCGGCTGCTCGGCTTCCTTCACAACGCTCGTCACGGCTCCGGCTCCGCCGTAGTCCGCGTTGCCGTGAAAGTTATCGGCCTCATCAAGAATGAGCAATCGGCGCCCCGCTTCCCCACCGGTGAGCGTGCCACTGGCGGCTGCCTCGCCTGCAATCCGGTTAACGACATCCCGGGTGCGGGAGTCGCTGGCGTTCAACTCCATGACATCCCAGCCCATGTCCGCAGCGAGCGCGTGGGCAGCGGATGTCTTCCCAACTCCGGGTCCGCCATGAAGGATCGCCGCCTCACGATGCTCGGGCCAGGACTTGGCCCATTCGCGGAGTTGATCGCGGGCCTTGTCGTTCCCTCGGATGGCGTCGAGTGATGTCGGGCGGTAACGTTCGGTCCAGTCGACCATCGGCTTACCTGACGATTGCGTATCGGTTCGCTGTTGGGCTGTTCACAGCGACTAGTGGTCCGCCTTGGTATTAATCCTGGTTACTGCCGCTCCTCCCAGAGCCGGACGGCGACAACGAGATACCCGACAGCCGTGACAATGAACATCGGTCCGCTGTCGGCGACCGGAAAGATGCGTTCGGTGTCGGTCCCGGCATCAACACCACCGCCAGGATCGGGATCAATGCCCGTCCGAAAATGCGTATCGTCGGTTGTCCCGATGGCGGTACTCTCAGCAACCGTCGTTCCATCGGTCGTCCGCTCAACCTCGACAAACGTCTGGACGAGCCCGCGCTGATCAGTCAGAATGAGACGTCCCGAGAGGTCATAAAATTGGTTGTGTACCGGCCAAAGGAGATTGGCGCCGTTGAAGAAAGCATCGAGCAGTACGTGCGCGAACGTCACCGCCACGACGCTTACCCAAGCGGTTCGTACCCCCCATTGACCCCACCGACGCCGGAGCCATCCCCTACGATGATCCCACACAAGAACGGCGAAGACAAGCCCCGGCAACCAGAGGTTGTGCAACAGGGCGCGGTGGGCCCCCGGTATCACTAGCCCGGCGAATGTATCGAGATCGATTGCCGCCGTCGTAGCGAGCACGATTGCCACCGAACGGGCGTCGAAGTCCTGCTTGAGCAACCCGGCAGCGATAAGGCCGGCCACGGCGACGTGCACGAGCGTGGATGGCACACCAAGGGCAGGGGCTCAGCCGACAAATCTCTCTCGCACGGTCTGCCGACGGTGCTATCAACCTTTATTTACTGGGACAGGGTACCGAATGGTATGGAGCAGTCGGAGGGTGGCGGTCCGCGTCGTCAACTCGCCGAGAAGATTGCCGGCGAGATCACGCTGAGCGATAGCCCCGGCGAAACGTTGCGCAAGTGGCGGACAGACTTTGAGATCACCCAGACCGAGCTCGCCACCGAACTTGACGTGAGTTCATCGGTCATCAGCGATTATGAGAGCGGTCGCCGTGAGAGCCCGGGCATCGCAATTGTCCGGCGGATTGTCACGGCCCTTCTCGATATCGACGAGCGTCGCGGTGGCGACCGCATCCGGCGGTATGGCCGCGTGCTCTCGGCGGGGTTTCAGAGCGATGTTGTCAGAGACCTCCGCGAGTATTCGACGCCGGTGCCGATCGAACGCCTCTATGAGACTATTGGAGCCGAGGAACTTGTCGCTGGTGACCGCACCGAGGTCACCGGCCACACGATTATCAACAGCGTTGAAGCAATTCGCCACCTTTCGAGTGAGGAGTTCTTCCGACTGTACGGCCAATCAACCAGCCGAGCGCTGATTTTTACCGAAATCACCCGTGGTGAGTCTCCGCTTGTTGCCCTCCGAGTGGTCAATCCGACTCCTAATGCCGTCATTTTCCACGGGATTGAGCGTGATGAACTCTGGGAGCACGCACCGGAACTGGCCCGGGTTGATGGCATCTCGCTGGCGATCTGTGGTGGCGACATCAACGATGTAGAGGCTGCCCTCGGCACCCTCCCGTGACGTGGCACTGAATCGGGTGAGCACAAGCGAGGGCCAGTAGTCTTTTTGAGGCCGGTATCCAAGGCTCCGGAAATGGGATTACAATGTTCGCTGTTCGGCCACCGGTACGGCGAGCACGAGGTCGAACGTGAGCGTGAGGAACGCGGCGACGAGGTGGTGGTCATCACTAAGGAGTACAAGGTGTGTAGCGTCTGTGGCGAACGCATCCTCGTCAGCGAGAACAAGGAGGTGCGTTCACAGGCAACCGGTGACGGCGACACGTCAGACACTACTGAGGCGACGACCATTGCGTCAGCCTCCGGATCGATGGCCGACGACCATCCCCCCGAGGGTGGAGGCGGGATCATTCTTGAGGACGACGAGGACGATGGCCCACCGGAGTGGCCAGAGCCGACCCCAGCCCCCGAGGCGTCGACAGCCGAGTCCACAGCGTCGACATCTTGGCCCGAGCCATCCGGCACGGACGAGGGCTTTGAGGCGAGCGGTCCTGCGGACGCCAGCAGTCCGGATGTCGAGTACCAGGGACTGAACCCGTCAGCACAGGACGCTCCGACGGCGGACGCCGATACGACCGGTGTGGAGACAAGCGGCGATGGCGGAGAAATCCTTGATCCAGCGGAGACGTCAGACCCGACACCCAATGTCGATGACCCTCCCCGGCCGACCGAACACGTGACGCTGGTCTGTCCGGCATGTGGGTTCGCTGATGACTCCGGACAGGGCTCGTTGCGGCGCGGGGACATCTGCCCGGAGTGTCTTGATGGATACCTCCGAGCGACCGAGGAGCGCAACAAGTAAACCCGGAGGCCCCCCACGGCTGACCATGCGGGAGTACAAAATGCGTCGGGGGGAGTATCTCGACGAGCGCATCCCCGATCTCGCCGGCCTCATCGAGGAATACTTCGGCCCGATTACGGGCACCGAAACCCACGACGGTGTGGACCTCCACGTCGTTGGCGAACCGGATAATCCGACCTTCGACCGCGTGCTTGCTGGTGAAGCCGAGTACGCAAGCAAGAAGAACACCCTGATTGTCCACTTCGAGGAGCGTGATCCCGCCGAACTGATCGCTAGCGGCGAGGTGGATGCCGCCGAAGAGGCCGTCGAGCTGAAAAACGACTTTCTTGAGGAGGTCACCGGTCGCGACGCCGAGGCCCGCCGTGATTCGATGAAACGCGCGGTTGAGGACGATCCTGACCACGACTTCGACTAGTCCGCGTAGCGGTCAGCTGTTCGCGAGCGCCCGTTCAACCGACGCCGCTACCTCTCGTGCCCGATCAGCGAGTGCTGTCGTGAGCGGGCCATCGACCGTGGCCGCTTCGAGTTCGTCCTCATCGACCCGCTCGACGTGCCCATCCGGCTGCCTGATGACGTCAATGTGAAGATCGACGTACTGAACGGCGTCCGGATAGACCTCGACCGGCGTACAGACGTTGACGTAGGTGCCCTTGCGTGTTCCATCGGCCCCCCGATAGACCGTTGGATACCACCATCGCCCTTCGACGAACTTTGTAACAGCGACATCTCCTGGTTCGCGGTCAGTCCCAAGCGCGTCGTAGGTCCCGCTTGAGGAAAGTTCTCGACGGACAGTGACTGTACCATCGGCGTCGACACCGGTTACCCGTCCGGTGCCAAGACTGAAGCTTCGGCCATCGGGTTTACCGTGTTCGATCCTGATGTGATCCCCTTCGATTGGACCGAACAGGTCGCTTAGAGCCGCAAACGGAAACTTGTCGGGGAGGGGGTCACACAGTGATTCAACGAAGTCGACCGCTGTTGCCGCCGACTCGCCGGTCACCTTGATCCGATGGTGGCCCTGCATCGTCGGCACAACGGCTTGACGCCGCTCGTCGAGCGATGCTCGACTCTCGCGGCCAAACCGGATCCATCGCGTTGCTTGTGGAACGGCGATCGATCGCGTTGTCTCACCAGTGGCTGTGAGTGCCGCCTCGATTGTCTCGGCAATTGCACTTGCGTTCGTGAGTGCTGTCTCACGGGCGTCAAGCGACGCGTCGGTTGCCGCCCGTTGCCAACGGATCCCCCACCCTTCCGGCGGTGTCGCCGAGAGTAGGTCCGTCGACCGGACGAGTTCCATGGCATCATCACCATCGGTCGCTACCGTTGGGCCGTCGTGGCCACGCTGAAGCGTCAACAGTCCCATCGGCACGGCAAGTGTTGTGTCAAGTCGTGGGGCGCGGTCACTCCAGGGCGGCTTAGGATCGCGTACCTGGACACGCAGATAATCGCCCACGTCGACGTACGTATCGGCGGCGTCGAACGGCAGGAACCCCTCCGCGCCACCCGGCAGGGTCATCATAGCCCCACTCGGCTTGGTGCGATCAACCACCCCGTCGAAGACGGCCATCCGGGGGGTTGGATCAGTCCACGCGATCGTGTCGAGGCCGTCACTGTAGAGCTCAGTCGCTATCTCGACGGCATTCGGATCCCCCGAAATCTCGACCCCGAGTCGATCGGCTGTCTGATCGATGTGGACATCGGCTGGCACGGCCGGCATGGCCGTCTCGAAGCGCGCTTCGATGGCCGGTGAGGCCTGTACAACGCTGTGTCCCGCCTCGAGGGTACGCCGGGTGAGTGCTGTCGCGTAGATCCCACGGAGCCGGACTGTGAGCCGAGGCTCGTCCTCGCGTTCCGTCATGGCCCGTCGTTGAGCGCCGCCTCAAAAGAACGTACCTACTGCTGGGGATCGGCGACTGCCGACTCGCCGAGCATCCGCTCGACATACTTTGCAATGACGTCATACTCGACGTGTACGGAATCGCCCGGTGACTTCTCTGAGAGGGTCGTCAACGCGTAGGTCTCGGGAATGATTGCGACCTCGAAGGTCGACTCGTTAAGCGCGGCGATGGTGAGACTGATCCCATCAAGCGCGATCGATCCCTTCGAGACCAGATACTGGTCGTCGGCCGGGCGAGTAAAGGTAAACCGCCAGTCGTCGTCGATCGCCTTGACATCGACCACCTCGACGGTCCCGTCAACATGCCCTTGGACGACGTGACCGTCGAAACGGCCGTCGGCCGGCATCGCGCGTTCGAGATTGACGATATCGCCGACTGACAACTCGCCTAGATACGTCACCTCGCGGGTCTCCTCGGCCAGGAAGGTCTCCATCCAGCCCGGCCCGTGCTCCTCGACAGTGAGGCAGACGCCTGAGATGGCGATACTCTGGCCGGATGAGAGCTCCTCAAGAACCTCCGACTCGATTCGCAGCCGCAGGCCATCGGCCGTTTCGTTGCGTTCGACGATCCGTCCTGTCCCTTCGACGATCCCGGTGAACATACCCGTCACGTGGGCCGACCCGCCAATAGGGATTGTGTCTCCGGCGCTAGGCTGACCGGAGGTGCTCACAATCTCCAGCCGTGACCCGTTGATGGCCGGTGTCGGTCTCAAGCACGAGCGTTCCAGGCGGCTCGATATCGACGGCCGTTCCAGTGACCGTACCGCCGGGTGTCTCAACCCGCACGACCTTACCGAGTGTGGTCGCCCGTTCACGCCAGGCCTGGAGAGTCGTCTCCACGGACGCCGTTCGAAGCGTCTCGAACCGCTCAAGAATCCGCTGTACTATGGCCCGCCGGTCGACGGGACCGCGCTGGGCCTGGAGCGATGTCGCTTGCGCTGGCAGACGATCCTCAGCGATATTGGCGTTGATCCCCATGCCGATGATCACCCAGGAGACGCGATCGGCTTCTCCCTCCATTTCTGTCAGAATCCCGGCAAGCTTCCGTTCATCGTCTCCGACAAGCACATCGTTGGGCCACTTGATGCGCGTGTCGACCCCGTCGATGGCATCGACAATCGCCACGGCCGCCGCCAGCGTGTAGATCGGTACATCCGTCGGTGGCACCGTTGGCTGAAAGAGCAGTGACGCCCAGATGCCCCCACTTGGGGAGTCCCACTCCCGGTCGAGTCGTCCGCGCCCACCCGTCTGTCGGTCAGCGAGCACGACAACATCACGCTCGCCCGCCGCTGCGAGCTCCCGGGCGCGGGCATTTGTGCTCTTGACGGCATCGTGATACTGGATCTCGAAGGGAGCGTCAAGTCCGAGGGCGACAGCGTCACCGCCGTACTCCGGAATGGTCTCGAGTACGTACCCGTCGCTCGTGCTCTCAATCTCAAAGCCCCTATCGCGAAGAGCCTCAATGTGTTTCCAGACGGCCGCGCGCGAAACATCAAGATGCTCGGCGAGAGCCGGCCCAGAGTGCGGCTCTGTCGCAAGCGCGCGGAGCACCGCTCGCCGTGTGTGCATACATTGGATTCGGTCGCCCCGGGCTTGAGCGTTCGGACCGACGACACTAAGCCCCGGAGTTCCCAGCCACACGGTATGGACGCCTACGAGTTGATCACGCGGAATACCGTTGAGGCGGTGACTGACGAGGAGGTGCAGACACTCGCAGAGGCGCCGGCCGGAAAGCGAGCGTACGTGGGATATGAACCCTCTGGCGTACTTCACCTGGGGCATCTACTGACAGCGAACAAGCTGATTGACCTGCAGGAGGCCGGATTCGAGATTGTCGTGTTACTGGCGGATGTCCACGCGTATCTCAACGGGAAAGGAACCTTCGAGGAGATCCAGGTGACCGCCGAGCGAATGCGCGAGCAGTTTATCGCCTACGGGCTTGACCCTGACGCGGTCGAGTTTGTCTATGGATCGTCCTTCCAGTTCGATGAGGAGTACGTCCTTGATCTTGAGGAACTGTCCGTTGCGACGTCGCTTAACCGCGCCCAGCGAGCGATGGCAGAGCTCCAAAGTGGCGAGACGGCGTCGGTCTCGCATGTCCTTTATCCCCTGATGCAGACGCTTGATATCGAGTATCTCGACGTTGATCTGGCTGTCGGCGGACTCGACCAGCGGAAGGTCCACATGCTGGCCCGCGAGGGGCTCCCGGAACTCGGCTACCAGGCTCGTCCGTGTCTCCACACCCCGATTCTCGCTGACCTCACAACCGGCGTTGGCAAGATGTCGGCCAGCTCCGGCGTGACCATCTCGATGGAGGACTCGACCGATCAAATCAACGACGTTGTCCAGTCGGCGTTTTGCCCACCGACGCGTGACCCCGACCCCGACGAGGAAGGCCGCGAGCGGGAAAACCCCGTCCTCGAGTTGTTCCAGTACCACGTCTTCCCGCGCTTTGAGGCTGTCACCGTCGAGCGTCCTGATGAGTACGGCGGAAACGTGACCTACGAAACCTACGAGGCGCTGGCGACGGCTCTCGATACCGGCGAACTCCACCCTGCCGACGCGAAGTCGGCGCTCAGCCGGTACCTCGACGAACTTGTTGCGCCGGGTCGGCAGCGTCTTGAGGAACTCCGCGCCTAACTCGGCCTATACGTTATTGATATTATCTTCGGTATATATCGATCACTACTCAATACCCATCGAAACACCACGAGAGATAATTGTCGGGGGTGATTGGGGTTAAACTTAAGTACTGGTGAGCATAACAAATATGTGATGGGGGTGAACCGTGTATGGCCAGTAGCGAACGATCCTTTTCCGGTACCGACCCACAACCGACAACATTCGCGCTTCCAACACGGTACGACATTCATCTCGGAGCCATCCCGCTTGCCTTTTCGCTTGCCGTCTTGGTCGGGTGGCTAACCGGTGTACCACTGACTGTTGCCCTTGCCGTTGCCTCGCTTGTTGGCTTTCTCGTTATTGCTGACGCCCTCTTCCGACACCCTCCGCTCTCCTGTAATCGCTGAGCTGCGGATGCGCCCGAGCGCGGTGACAAGGGCCTTGTAGCTTCCACCGCTGGTTCGGGTATGTCCGATGACGACGTGGACGCTGTGTTCGTTCTTGGCGACCAGCTGACCGACCGTGTCGGCCCACTCACGGAGTATTCCGACGCGCGTGTCTTGATGGTTGAAAGCGAGGCATTTGGTCGGCGTCGCCCCTACCATCCCCACCGACTGATTCTCCTGTATAGCGCGATGCGGCACTTCCGTGATCGCCTCCGTGAGGCTGGGCGCACGGTGACCTACATCACTGCTACGTCGATGGCCGAGGGGATCGAGACGTATCTCAGCGAGCACCCGGGCGATCACCTTGTGGCGATGCGACCGCAACGCCACGGCGCAACCGACCGACTCACATCGGTCATTGAGGAGGCCGGTGGTGCCATCACCTGGCAAGATCACGCTGGCTTTCTGGTTGACCCAGCAACATTCGACACTTGGATGGGTGATCCGCCGTACACCCACGAGACGTTTTATCGTGAGGTTCGTCGCGAGACGGGGTATCTCATGGACGATGGCTCACCTGTCGGTGGCGAGTGGAACTACGATGAGGAAAACCGTGAGACGCCTCCGGCGGACTACGAACCACCGGAGCGCCCGCGATATGACCCTGATGCGACGACACAGGCGGTTATCGAGATGGTCACTGAGCAGTTCGATGGGAGTTACGATACCGACCCCGTCGGCGGCGCGTGGGCCGATCCTGAGCCGTTCGCCTGGCCGGTCACTCGTGCAGATGCACTCGACGCCCTTGATCGGTTTATTACCGACCGGCTCGCCGACTTCGGACCGTACCAAGACGCCATGGTTGAGGGCGAGCGGAGCATGAACCACTCGTTGTTGTCTCCGCTGTTACACGTTGGACTGCTCCATCCGGCGGAGGTGACCGAGCGAGCGATTGAGGCCTACCACGACGGCGCCGCCCCACTCAACAGCGTCGAGGGATTCGTACGACAGGTGATCGGCTGGCGCGAGTTCGTCCGACACGTCTACCGCCGGACGATGCCGGAGCTCGTTGAGGCAAACCAGCTTGCGGCCACCGAACCCCTCCCTGAGGCCTTCTGGACTGGTGAAACCGACATGGCGTGTCTCGCCGATGTCATTGAGGGTGTTCGGACTCGCGGGTATGCCCACCACATTGAGCGGCTGATGATCCTCGCCAATCTGGCGACGAGCGCCCGAATTGACCCGGCGGCATTCAACCGGTGGTTTGAGGCGGCCTTTGTTGATGGCTTTCACTGGGCCAGTACTCCAAACGTCGTCGGGATGGGCACCTATGGCTCCGATGTCCTCTCCTCAAAGCCCTACGTCTCAAGTGCGAACTATATCGACAAGATGAGCGACTACTGCTCGGACTGCCCATACGATCCGGACGCGACGACCGGGACCGGCGCCTGCCCGTTCAACACGCTGTACTGGGACTTCCTTGATGCTCACGAGGATCGGCTTCGCTCGAATCACCGGATGAGTCTGGTCTACGGACACCTTGACCGCAAGTCCGACGAGGAAAAGACGGCCATCCGCGACCGCGCTGCGGACCTTCGTCAGCGGCTGCGTGCCGGCACGCTGTAGCTACAGCGTGTAGACGAGACGTTCGCCGACGTCGAGTCCGTTTCGCATCGCTGCGTGCAGTCGCGCCTCGCCAGCAACCCAGTCACCGGCACAGTACAGTCCTGCCGATTCGGCTGACTGAAGGACGCCCGTTGGGGCCCCTTCCTCCGGTAGCGCGTACCGCCATCCCTGGTGATCCGTCCAGTCCGGCTCGGCTAACCGCTCGTCGTTCATAATGTCGGCCGTCAGATCCGCGAGTGTGGCGATATTCTCTGCTGGTGGATCATCATAGTGCTGTTCGGACCAGTCAGGGGCCGCCTGGACGACCAGTAGCGATTCGCCTGTCGGGACATGCCCCGACTTGCACTCCTCGCGGGCAATCCATCCAATGTCGTGTTCGTCATCGGTGTTGATCAACGCGTAGTACGGCCGCTCGATGGCAAAGGGATAGTGTAACACGGCTGTCCAGATGGTCTGGTAGGATACCGAGCGCACGGCGTCGATGAGTTCTTCGGTTGGTCCGTCCCAGTCCCACTCGGCGTCGGCCAACAGCGCCGCTGTCTGGGGAGCCGGTGGTGTCATTACGATGGCGTCGAATGGCCCCCACGACGTGCCATTGTTGTCGACCAACGTCCAATGGCCGTCCATCCGACGAAGCGTCTCAACACGAGTCCGCCGGTGGACCGTCGCGTCCGTCCGCGCGAAGAGTCGCTTGGCAATCTGCGTGAGGCCAGCCTCGTAGCTCCACTTGCTTGTGGTCGATTCCCGCCCTTCCGAGACAGCGCCGGCCTGATCAAACGTGTAAATCGGCTCGTCAATCTCAACGCGGCCATCGGTATCGAGCGTCTTGGTTAGCAGGTCCGCGACGCGCTGGTCGCGGTCTTTCACATAGTTGGTGCCGTAATCGTAGGTGGTCGGTCCGTGTCGTCGGGTTGCCGCCCGACCACAGACGCCGCCGGACTTCTCAAGAACAGTGATATCGGCCTCGGGCAGCGCGCCATCGACGATGTAGGTCAGCGCCGCGGCGGCCCCACCGGCACCAACAATCCCGATCGCAGTCATACCTGCTGGTACGGACTCCGGCTAGAAAACCCCGTGGCTCACGGCGAGTCTATCGGTGGACAGTTGATCCGATCAGTTGATCGTGACGGTATCGGGATCACGCCGCCCGCGCCGACGAGGCCGCACAAGCAGATAGGCTCCGGTCATTGCCAATAGCACCGGCAGCAACGCGAAGCCGATGATAAGTCCTCCCGTCAGTACGAACGCCACAACGGGCAGCGTGAGTGCCGTCCAGACAAAGAGCGCGGCGGCAGTCGCCAGGCCGCTGAGCGCCGGGTACGAACGTCCGACGGCACGTGTGCCGCGGTAAATCGCGTACCCACCCAGCGCAGCGACGGCGCCCGCGCCAGCAAGCGTAAGAGCAGTCAGCAGTACCATCACAATAACATACGACGCAAGCCATCATAAATATTGTGTCAGGATCACGGCTTCTCGTCGAAGGCATCGAGAGACACCTGTCGTCCGGGCACCTCGCCGGTGACGACGTAGGGGGCCACAATCTTGAGAAACTGTGCAACGAACACCAGGATGATCGGCCCCAGGAAAATCCCGTAGTAACCGAAGGCGATCGGCCCGAGGATGTATGCAAACATCAGTAGACCAACGTGGGTACGGTCGCCGCTGACGTACGGTCGGATCAGGAAATCCGGGATCGTATCGACGAGGACGAACGTGACCACAAGGAACGCCACCACGAACGCGAGAGCCCCCGGCTGTCCCATGGTCAGCGCGAGCGCAGCCAACAGTGCGCCGATGGGCAGATAGACAATCTTCATGCCGACCACCGGAATCAGACTCCCAACCCCGGTGAGGGCCCCGGCAAGCGGGGCAAACGGCACGTCTACCGACGATGGCGCAACGACGTTATACGCCGTGTAGACAACGATGGCAATGATACCGGTAACAAGGGCATTCAGGATGTTTCCGAACAGGATCGACGAGAGTTCGTCGTCAACAGCCCGCCCGTAGGCTTCGAGCATTCCAGTTTCGTCGAACTGATCAAGTATCCATCCCGCCAACCGTGGGCCGTCGGTTAGCAGGTAGTAGGTTCCGGCGAGCATAATAAATCCATGTAGCGCAAGCGTGAGAACGAGTCCGACCGACTCGACGATCCCTGTCCCGAGTTGTCTGAGCCACGCTTGGACATCTGCTTCACCTAGCAATGCCGTTAGCTCCTCTGGAGTGACTGGAAAGACGCCGGTAGCTCTGAGCTCTGCAACCGCCTGACTCAGCGTCTCGCTTTGGCCGATTCCAAGCGCTGAAAGGTATGCGGCAATCTGGTCCTCGCCACCGAGGACTCGTTGAATCTCCGGGACGAGTAATACGAGTGTGTAGGTCAACAACAGCAAAAAGGGCAACAAGAACAGCGCAATTGTGGTCACGGCCTGAAGCTGACGACGATACGGGAGGCTTTGCTGACGGAGCCGCGTTGGTAGCGGGATACGGCTGAGTCCACGATAGATCGGCCGACTAGCGTAATACAGGAATACGGTAAACACGATCGTCGCCAGAAACCCCCGTAGCACGAGCGCAACAAGTGCTAGTAGCCCGACGCCGAGGAGGCCGAGTGCAACCCGACGGCGGAGATCCCGATCGAGATCCATTCACGTGACACTCAGACGGGGAGACAAAAGACGTACCGGTCGACACAAGCGAAGGTCAAAGCAACCGCGCGCACCCGCCGCAGATGACAATATCAGCCGTTTCCGGGTACTCCCCCACCGATAGGATCCGCCTCGCTGCTGTCTGTCGCGAGCAGTTGATAGCTATGGAGAAATGGAGGGCAACACCTCCTCACTCACAGGCGGGAAGAACGTCAGGGCTCCTATCCAGCGCGTCCGGTGACACGTAGCGAGCGGACGCCCACCCCCCTCAGGAGTTGGAGGAGGTCACGGTGAACCACCAGTCGTACTGGTCATAATCCTTAGCCTCCGCCTCAGCGACCACTTCATCAATGTCGGCGGCTGTCTCCGGCGGCGGCAAGAGCACGCGGTTCTCAAAGCGTTCGTTCTCTGGCCAGTCCGCCGGCGTGACGACATCCTCCTCGTCAGCCAACTGAAGCGCGTCGACCGACCGAAGGATCTCATCAATGTTCCGGCCAATCTCCTCCGGATAATAGAGAATTTGCCGAATCGTTCCCGTTGGATCGACGATGAAGAGCGCCCTGACGGTGCTTGACCCGGCGTTCGGATGGATCATCGACAGTTCTTCGCTTACCGCTCCCGACTCATCGGCGATAATCGGAAATCCAATCTCAACGTCAAGCTCCTCGGCGATCCAGTCCGTCCACTTGTGGTGAGACTGAAGACGATCCACAGAGAGCCCGACGAGGTTCACCCCGCGTTCCTCAAACGCCTCGCGGCGCTGTTCGAACGCAGCGAACTCCGTGGTGCACACCGGAGTGAAATCACCCGGATGGCTGAACAGAATGAACCACTCGTCCGCAAACGCCTCCGGTAGCGACATGGCTCCGTGCGTTGTTTCAACCTCGATACTCGGAAATTCGCTTCCGATCAGCGGTAACGACTGCGATGGTGGCGTGTCGCTCACAACCGTATCCCCCGTGTATGAGAATATAAGACTTCGTTTTGTTTATTTAGCTGATGTTTGTCCGATCTAAACTCCGTCTTGACAGTAACAACGCACCTGCCCTTCTGTCCTATTACCATGGTTATTCCCGACCCATCGGCGTTGTGCCGGTCAATGGACGAAGCGACTGTGACTACTCAATTGATAGTGGACAACCGCCGAGGGTCAGCTCCCGTTTCTCATCACACATCAGATAATAACAAACCGTGGGATTTTATTTACTCCACAGTCTTGCATAGATCACGAATGAGCACGCCGCACGCGGAGACGACGCACACGATCGAGGGCAACCGGTATGTGAAGTACTTCGGCCCACAGTGGTTTGCGCCGACGATGGGGCTCGGGGCGCTTGCCATCGCGTTGCACCTTGCGGGTGAATTTCTGAGCCTTCCGGTTCTCCTCACCGCCGCCCAGGCAGGGACCGCCTTGACCGCGCTGATCACTGCAGCGTTTGTCCTTCCGTGGCTGTTGCGCTTTTTCCAGTATCCAGAGGCAGTCAATGAGGATCTCTCACACCCGATCCGGAGTCAGTTTTTCCCAACAATGCCGATTTCACTGTTGATCATCGGGATTGGGATGCAGACTACGATGGGCGGACTGCTCAGCCAGGGGCTGATTAATGCCGTTACCCTCTGGCTGTTCGCCCTTGGCTCGCTGGGGGTCTTCGGCTTTGGCGTCCTGCTCTCTGAGATCCTCTTTACAAATACCAATATCGGTACCAAACACGGCGTGTTTGCCTGGTACATCCCACCGGTGTCGCACATCATTATTCCGATCCTTGGCATGCAGCTGCTGGAGAACGGCCTTGACGGCGGCGCCCTCGGGAGCACACTGTATATCACGTCGATGGCGGCGATGGGGGTCGGGACGTTCATGTTCCTGTTCCTTGCGCCGATTATTCTCCACCGGTATGCCTACGAGGATCTTCCGGACTCGAAGCTCGCGCCAACGTTCCTGATCGGCGTCGCCCCCACGTCGGTGCTGATCATCGACATCGCTCACATCATCCGCGTGCTCGAATCCGGTGCCCAGATTGCCATTGAGGCCGGTAGCCTGATCCCCTCGCTGAAACTCGCCGTTGGTCTGCTCTGGGGCTTCTCAGCGTGGTGGTGTCTGCTGACAATTGCGATTATCGTCCACTATGTCACCCAGGCAGAACACCCCTTCAGCTTTACTTGGTGGGCCTACACGTTCCCGCTGGGCGCCTTCGCCGTTGCGACGAACACCACGGGCCACCTGCTCGGACTGAGCAGCCTGAACTACCTGAGTGCGGGTGTTACTGGCCTCCTCTTCTTAGTTATCCTCACCATCACGACGCTCACGGGCGATCTTATCCGTAAGGGTGAGGCCTTCGTCCCGGAGTGACACACTTCGGTCGTCTGCCGAAGAAGGTTCGTCCATCATCGTAGCAACAAGGGCCACATCGAGTACGCTCACAAATTAGACTCGTTTCGAGTCGTTTGGCGCTACGGCCTATCGTCAGGAGCGGTCGGCGAAGACAAACTCGCTTGAACTGCCGAGTGGATCGTCCACCGTCTCGGTCCGGAGATTCTCGAAGCCGGCAGCGGCGAGTTGCTTAAGTGTCTGTTCCCGTCCTGGCGCCGAGAAGAACATCGATCCGCCCATCCATCCGCGACGGACGGTCTCGAACCGCCCGGCCGGGAGCGTCATCAATAGTGTCCCACCTGGCGCGAGAACGCGGGCGAACTCCCGGTAGACCGCTGAGTGGTCCTCTCGCGGGACATGAAAGACGGCGTGGTAGGCGGTCATCGCGTCGGCGATTCCGTCGTCAAACGGCAGCGCCCGCATCTCCGCTTGGAGCACCCGCGCAGCCGGAACGGTTTCGCGGGCCAGTTTGAGCCCCTCCCGAGAGAAGTCGACGCCAACACTCCCGGCTGGGAGATTCGCGAGTGTTCGCGCCCCGTCCCCGCAGCCGATGTCGACGATCAGCGGGTCTGGTGGACACGTCTTGAGGAGCTCCTCAATCAACGCCGCGTCCGAGCCGCCGGGATCGCGCCTGTCGGCGTATGTCGCCGCAACTTCGTCCCACGCCTGTCGAATCTCGTCGGTGTCCATGTACTGTTGTGGGGTTCAAGCGGCATGAGGACTCGCCTGTCTGGTGGCTGCCTGTGGCACTGGTCGACGCCATCGTTTCTCCAGACAGCGTGAGTCTGTTCCTCTGTTTGTGGATGATCCCCCCAATCGGATCGACACAACTCGCTATAGGATCGATCAAGCTCCCTGCAGGCGCTCGCGAAAGGCCCTTGCAGCGGCCGGAAGCACGGTCAGCCGTGCCCGAAGACAGACGTACTCGAGGTACTCACCCCGCATTGATGTCACTCCATCAAGCCCGTCTTCGATGAGTATCTCAAGCGACCCGTCGGCGTACGTGATTGAGCGGACCGTCTCCGCCAGTCGATTGCGTGCCATCGACGGTCCAGAAATCGCGTCTGCGGCCGTCCGTGCGGCCTCAATTGCTGCCTCACGCTCGGCTTGGACGGTTGTCTCGTCGATCTCCGGGGGCAACTCCTCAGCGACCCGCTGTCGGACTCGCTTGAATGCCCGATACTCCTGTTCGACCCGTAGGGCTGCCGTGAGCCCGTCGGCGAGGGGCATCGGTGTTGTCGTGGCGGCCTCTGCAAGGTTGTCACGAGCACGATAGACCGGATCGATGGACTCATAGAGTGCCTCCCAGCGAATGCTGTTCTCGTCGACATCCTGATCGATGAGTTGCTGGATCCAGTCGTCGTCCTCTCGATCCGGTAGGTCGATGGCATTCATCCGCTCCCGCGTCGCCGAGATGGCCGTCTCACACAGCGGTTGGAGGGCCGTGGCAGCAGGTCGGTCGTCGGCGTACCGTCTCAGTAGATGACTCCAGACGTCGGCGGCTGCTTGTGCGGACTCAAGCGTTGCGGCGGCCTCTCCGAGATCAACGACCGTTGAGTCCGGGCGGAGTTCCCAGTTAGCCAGTCGACGCTCGGCGTTGTCGAGGGCGCGTTCGGCGGTTGTATACAGTGCTAACGCCCGGTACAGCTCGGGCCCATCTGTTGGCCCCATGTAGGAAACGCTCTGACGGGCGTTACGGACAGTCGGCTTGACGGCGGCGTGTTCGCTCTGTAGACTCTCAGAGAGCTCGGCGAGTGTGTTCTGTCGGTACCGTTCGACGGCCTCGTACATTGTCGCCGCCTGCCGGGCGTCGGTTCGTGCGTCAACGGTGTCAATAAACGCATGATACCGCTGTTCGCCAGCGACCGATGCGGTGTCGATGTGCTCGCGCGCCTGACTGCGGTGATCGTCGATGTGCTCGCGAACGACCCCGTTGGGGATGTCACTCTGGGCGATCGACACCGGCAGTTCGTTGAGCAGCGTCGTTGCCCGGGTGCGTGCGTCTCGATACGGCTCTTCTGCGGGAATGATCGGTGCTGACGGCTTGACCTCCGGAACTGGCTCTGCGAGGATGTCCGGGATGGCCGACAGTTCGACCGTATTGTCCGCTTTGTTGCCCTGATCCCGTGTGCATCCCGCGAGCATGCCGGTCAGTGCTGCTCCCGTCGCGAGCACCGTTCGCCGGCTGTGCGTGTGGGTCATGTCTGGTCTTCCCCTCCTTCAGCCGGACACCCGCGACGCTCGCTGCTTGCGCGGCTCGATGGGGGTTCCTCGTAGACATGCTGGACCCGAATTATGGTTGCTACCATTACCTCCGTATCGGCCGCACACCGCGCGGTTGGCGGCCGAAGTTGCTGGCAGTACCAGCTCCGGAACCGGTCTTCCGTAGCGTCTACCGCTAGCAGGCGTCGTTCATAACAGTCCTCGATGGTCCGCTGTTCGATGACGACCGAGGCGCTGGTGAAGTCTGTCTCCGTGAGAAACGCTCGTACCGGCGTTGGATTCGCCAAGTCAACCGTGAGTGCCTCGGCGTCGGCCTCGTTCAATACGAACTGTGTGTCGTGGTGATCAACTGTACCGGGGTCGGTGTAGACGATCATATCGGAGCCAGGGCCCCGCCGTGAAAGCGACTCAAACGGGGTTGACGCCGACGGGAGCCGCCCGCGCATGCCGGTTGAACTCTCGCCAGTCGCGTGACTCCCCGACTCAGCGCCAATGCAGCCGGCAACTCCGCCCGTAAGAAGCGCTCCAGCGACGCGCAACGCGTTGCGTCGCGTCCGATCAACCATATCTGCAGTCGATGGCCGGAACTAAAAGACGCTCTGGACGCACAAACATGCGTTTGAGCCTTCAGATATGGGTTGCAATCAGCGCGGCAAAGACTGCAAGAAGCGCTACCGCGTTGAGCCGAACGCTTTGATCGTGATACCGATCAAATGCCTCATCGCCGGCGGCCTCCATCTTCGGGATAAGTCGATAGCGTGCATACCAAGCGGTGAGTACTGCCAGCACTGTTGCCCCGGCGGCACCCCCGGATGGGACGAACCGCTGTGTAAGAACACCACGGGCAATGATGCCTGCTAGTGCAACGAGCCCGAGTCCGATCCCCAACGCGTAGTACCTCGGAAAAATCGCATTCACAACCGGCCCGGCGTCATCGCTGCCGAGGACCGCGAATGTTGTCGGTGCCCCGACGAACGAGAAGAAGACCATCGCACCGAACCAGGTCCCAAGCGCAAGGTCAGCAACGAACTGCAGCCCGGTGGTGAGAGTACTCATGTTTGTTTGTTCACTTGCCACTCATTCAATGTGCTGCTCAACCGGTCGGCAGTGCAACAAACAGCGACAGGATCCCCAGCGGCACGACGAACAACAACGCATACCAGAGACCACCGACGGCTAACAGCAGCCACGTCCCGACTCCATACCCGGTCGGATCCCAGTCGATCCCGGCGCGGGGGAGTCCAACGACCCCGGCCACTGGGGCCCCACCGACGTATCCAATGCCGATCACAGAGAGTACCTGCAAGAGCGTATTCGCGAACATCGCCCCGTCCTCAATGCCTGTTTCGGCGGCTACCCCAACCAGGGCAGCCAGAAACGGCACCGCCGCAACACCCATCGTCAGGAGGTAGGCGGGAAGCCAGGCGTCCGTTGGCGGAAGAGCCTTGAAGAGCGCCCGCAGTCGCTTCGCGAGCAACAGCGGTGCCCATAACAGGACCGGATACACCCAGACGTACAGGATGGTCCCGACCACCGAGACGACCATTTCGGACGACATCTGTGGTGGATCTTAGAGTTCTGCGGGCTCAAGCTGGTCGGCGTACTCCTCCATCGCGACGAAGTCAATCATCACCCAGTATCGGCTTCCCTCGTACTCAACGAGCCATTCACCCTGACGATCCTCGACAACAATGGCGGGCTCGGCAACCAGGCGGTCGGCAAGGCGTTCAAACGCATCGGTGCTGTCGCTTCCGGAGCCGTGGTAGTACTCTCCCTCGTCGCGGACTGACTCGAAGAACGACCGCTCGGCCTCCCCGAGTCCACCGAGTCTGACCGTCTGCGACGTGAGTGTCCGTCCGAAGGCGGCGAGCGTCGACGCCTCCTCAGTGGCCGTATACCGGAAGACCTGCCGCCGGACCGTAGTTGACGAAACGGCTACGGTCGTCGTGTAGCCGTTGACACCGATGGCATCGTACTGGGGCTCGGGCACGAGCACCGAGGCGTTCCGATCGGCCGGTGGGTACCACCGCTGGCGTTCGAACTCGGGGGGATCCAGCGTCTCATCGTCCTCTTGCTGGGCCTCCTTGTACTGCGCAACGTACTCGGGGAGCGGTCCGATCGCCTCCCGGTCGACTGTCGGGAGATCGCCGTAGTCGATCTCCGGTGTCGGGCCGTCCGCTTCGACGTCAAGGGTGAGGACGTACTCTGTCCGCTGTGTCTGTCGGTCGATTGCGGACCACGTCAGCGTGTAGACGCTATTGTTGTGTACAACCGGTCGCGACGGTGTGTACGGTGGGTCGGCCTCCTCACCGTCGGCAGCGCGGGTCGTCCCTCCGTTAACTGCGTCGGCCACGAGCGTTGTCGGATACTGCTCGGGCTGGAGGGTCGCACGCTCGGCAATCGCTTGTGCCGTCGGCACGCCCTCAATCGCCATCATCGCGTCCGGATCGGCGCACCCGGCAAGTGTCCCGACCCCACCGACAGCCCCGGTGGCGAGTACCTGCCGTCTGGACAGTCGCATACAGATGACTTCTAGCCAGTCGGCATAATCCTGAGGCGTCGTCTCATTGCTGGCAACGCCGCTCATTGACTGTGACGGCCGTCACAGTACCCCAAAGGTTCAGAAGCGTTCTCAGTTGATGTCGGTTATGACTGCTCAAATCGACAGTGGCACGTTCCTATACGCCGTCGGAATCGCGTTTGTTCTCGGTGCGCTCATCGTCTTCGCGCGAGACGTGCTGTTCGGCCTGTCGATCACGGTGAAGGCAGTACTTCTGTTCGCGCTCGTTGTTGTTCTGTTCACCAGTGGACTAGCAATCGCTGGGGATCTGCTGGATGTCGTGGCGTTCACACTCGCCGCTTTAGCCTACACGGTGTTGATCGGGTACCTTCTTAGCGTGTTCGCGGTGTCCCCGGCCAGGCTCTTCGGGCTGCTGGCGATGTCGGGGCTCGGGTTTGTCCTGTTTGGATACCTCCGTCGTGAACGGGCGCTCTCGGTATCGACGCGGACGGCCGGCCTCGTCCTCGGGGTGTGTCTGATGATAAGTGCCGGCCTGGTTGGCATGGATGTCACCGGAAGTGAGGTGGCCTATACCACCACACTGAATGAGACCCCATCGATCACAATCGCAGATGGATCGGCCGATCCCCCGGAGGGGTCTCGCACGGTCACGACGACAGTTGGTACGGTGACGGCGACCAATGACTTTGTCTTCACCCGGCAACTTGATCTCCCTCGGATCGACGGCTGTGTCGTCGGGAGTGAGGCGATCCGTGATGTCCACGTTGACTATCGGACACCGCGATACGAGCGACCGAATACGATCGCCGGCGGCGGTAGCCAGACCTTCGTGCTTGAGGCAACCTTCCGGGTTGCTCCCAATGCGAGTGCCCCTCGGACGATCACGGTTGACCGCGGGGCGGACTGCGCAGACAGCCGGGACGAGCCGACGCTTTTGATCGCCGTTGGCAAGGACAGCTGATTATCTCGGTCCGCCCGGATCACTCGGTCCCGTCAGAGTTGCCTGGCGTTCACGATGAGTCGAATCTTCATACATATATTCGACAGGCATGACCATTGTCCTGGATGCAATTCTGTGATGAGTGTGGCTCGTTGATGCACACGGAGGGCGATACGTGGGTGTGTCGCTCCTGCGAGCATGAAGCGCCACGTGACTCGCATACAGAAGCGGCGATGGCCATCCAAGACGAACAGCAGGACCATGGAAGACCAGCTGTAGCCGATGCGACCCAAGGCTCAACCGAGACAGTGCGGGAGTCCTGTCCGACAGCTGACTGTGACAGTGATCGGGCCTACTATGAGATGATGCCGAAACCGGGCGGCTCCTATGAGGTTCGGCTGTTCACCTGCGTTGAGTGTGGTCACAAGTGGCGCGAATCCTGACCGTACGTCTTGTGAGTCCTCGATTCAAGTAGACGAAACAGTCAGACACGGACCGTAGCGAAAAGAACAAACGGTCAGCAGGCGGCCGTCCCTGCGAGCGTCTTTGTACCGCGTTAGGATTGTGACCCGTGTGGCGGGGCGTAGAAGACCACCATCACGAGCTCGTCCTCAAAGTCGGTGAACTGGTGTTCGGTTCCCGGTTCAACGTAAATGAGATCGCCCTCCTCAACCGACTGATAGTCGCCTTCGATGTTGATGCTCCCGCTCCCGGAGACGACGTAATACACCTCGTCCTCACCGTGGGAGTGCATCGGGTCCTCGGCCCCCGGCGCAAAGCTATAGACATCGACGCTCATTGCCGCCGTCCGCAGTGCCTCCATACTGGGTTCGTCGGCTTCGTTGAGCTGCTCTACAAGGTCATCGACTTGCATCGATTCCATAGTCTCATTTTGTTCGACAGTCATATAATCGTTTTGTGAGAACTGCCGGCATGACCCACTGGCCCTTGTTGCTGTCAGTATGATTGTGTATTGGTAGTTTAGCGGTAAGGGCCGACCCACACACCTTTGTCTGGTGGTCTCCTACAAAAGGTATGTCCTCGGACGCAGGGCCAGCGTGGGAGCCCGAGACGGATGTAGAAGAGTTGACAATTGGGTGTCAGGCGTGCGAGCAGGCGTTGCGTACCGGGGGGCCGTCCGATCGGTCGGTACTCTTACTTGATACACTGCGCGTCCCGCTTATCGGATGCGCGGACCATCGCGATCAGTTTGCCTCAACCTGTGGCCTTACTACCACCACCGAGCCCGAACTGCTTCAGCACCGGCCGGCCGGCGGACTCGGGTGTCCGAGTTGTCAACTTGCGATGACGCGACCTGTCCACCCTGTTGTCCCGGTTGGAGATGGGGCCGTCAGTGTCCTCGGGTGTCAGGACCACCAGACGGCCGCCATTGATCGGTATCAAGATGGGCTTGCGATGGCTGAGCACCTCTCGGCGTCGCTACCTTCGGCGTGAGTGTGACTACGATGGTGACCGCCGTCCGGCTGTTCCACCACGACGGTCTGCCTGTCCACGGTGTTCGCGTGCTACCTCCTCAAGCAGTGTCAGTCGCTTCGCATCGGATGACTCAAGTAGCGTCTCAAGCGCGGCGGCACAGGCTTCTCGCACCTGGTCGCTTGACGTATACGCGTGAGTGATGTACGCGCCAAAGCACACGAGGATCTGTTCGGCGATCCGCTGTCGCTCTGTGGCCGGGTACTCGACACCGGCGTGTTCATCGACGAGCGCATCAAGTCGCGTTAGCGTTTCCTCACGTAACCTCATGAACTCCGGTTCCGACAGTCTCGACAGCGGTTTATTCGGTCCAACACCGAGCGTGGCGTACCGTCCGTCGCTCGCCGACGATCCGGCGAACGCGACGGTCGTTACGCGAAATAGATCAAGCGGTGCCCCCGGCCGTCCGTCGAGTGACACCGTCCGATAGAATTCAAACAGATCCTCCGGCATGTTCTATATAGAAGCGCGTACGGGTACATAATAGTGTCGACCGTTACCACACCTCGTTGTTGACGCTCTCCTCGCCGGGTCTGGTATGGTGGCCGCTTTGTGGACCGACGCGATTGGGCGCTGACCAGCACAGCGTGAGTGAAGTACCGCGGGGACAAGCCCCGCGGCTTCACCGTCTTGACCGCACGTCCCAAAACGGGGCGTACCGTCGCAGGCGAATTCAATTCCCCTCGACTTTCCCGAAATGGGTCGGCTGGAATTCACACCCGAACGCCCGGGGCGTCGGTGAGGGTCGGCGGCTCCACTCCGCCCGACAACTCCCGTCGCACCACGCCAAAGGCGCCGGATTTTGAGAGGAGTCGCAGTTCCAATCCGTCTCAGTCAGCGTTGGGGTACGATCTTTAACCCGTCTTCGTGGGGTTCTGACTGTGTCAACGATACGAACCGTGGCTTAGTTACTCTTTCGACGGCCTTCACCCTCGGGGGCAAGCCCCGAGGCACTCGGCCTGTTCCGCCATGTAGACGTTCTCCATTTCAACGGGCGGAGGGACGCACGCCGCCGAGGCGTTTGGCATGAGCCATGGCGCCATGGTCAGGGCTCAGTAACGCGCTGTAGCCGCCCCTCCGGATAGGAATATGTGGCCT
>JBEQAX010000011.1:37904-40336 GCA_041640095.1 Salinarchaeum sp.
GTAGACGTTCTCCATTTCAACGGGCGGAGGGACGCACGCCGCCGAGGCGTTTGGCATGAGCCATGGCGCCATGGTCAGGGCTCAGTAACGCGCTGTAGCCGCCCCTCCGGATAGGAATATGTGGCCTGTTGTATCCCCCACTGTCGGCAGAACACCGTAAGACGGTCCCCAAGTTCCGTTGGCGCCCACTCTCGCCACGGAGAGACGTAGCTGTCGAGATAGCTAATGTACGCTGTTTCGACAACACGCTCGTCAGCGGGATATGAGGGGTTGAGCTCGGCGATTGTCGTCCCATCGACGGTAACCGTCGCCGCCGTGCCGATGTCCGGATCCAGAACGACCATTTCATCGGGCGTGTCGTCCGGATCGACCGGATCCGTGTCGACGACGCGATCGCCAGGAGTGAACTCCGGCTGGTCAAACGCGTCGAGCGTGCGCTGGCTCATCGTCGTGTGTACGGTTCTCATCAAATAAAACGCTACGGGCGATCAGCTATCGCTTTTCCCTGGCTCAATCACAGATATCGCCAGCATGGTCTCACAAGCGGTCGCTCAACTCAAAAAAGAGCCCCACCGCAAGCACACGTACGACCAGACGACCGACGTAGCGGACGAACCTCTTCGGGACCTCGATTCTGCTGCGTGAGCGTTAGAACAAAGCCCGTGACGCCCGAAATACATCTGTCGTGTTGTTTCCAACCCACCTTCTCGTGGCTGCCCTTCTCGGTCGGCAGACCCGCCTCCCGTCGGTGTGGATCGTCGCAGGGGCGGCGCTGCCCGACCTCATGGACAAGCCACTGGCGATGGTTGGCGTGATCGAGGTCTATCAGTCGATCGGCCATAGTTTGCTGTTCGGGGCTGTCATCCTCCCGCTTGCGCTCCGTGGCCCTGCCGGTAGAGCTGTGGCTGTCGGATGGGGGTCGCATCTCATACTTGATGCATTCCACCTCGTGCTCAACGGCCGTCCCGAGCACGTGCGCTTTCTGGGTTGGCCGCTAACGGTTCCGACGGACCCACTCAGCCTTCCACCGATCGCATTCGCTATCCAGTACCTTGGAACGCCGTCGTTTATCGTTGAGGTTATCCTGTGGCTGGGGGCTGCTGGGCTCGCCTACCGGCGACTGCGACATCGCGGTGCCCGATCATTAGATGCGTCGTCGAAGCTCTGAGCGGATCGCTGCTGGGAGATCAAGCGCAGCAAGCAAGGTGTCACGTCGCTCGCTGTCCCCGTACCCGGCGAGATAGCCGTTGAGTCGGGCGGCGGCCGTTGAGTTGAGCAGGTGCTCGCCGTAACGTTCGACAATCGCATCGCCGACAATCGGTGTTGACCGTAGCTCGTACTTCTGATGGTACGCTTCGGCCCGATGGAACGTTTCAAGCGGTTCGATGGTTGTCTCGACCGATCCGTGGCCCTGATCGGCAAATGCCGCGTGGCTGCGTTCAGCGGCGGCGCGCTGTGTCTCGCCGTCGACGAGGATTACCGACCGATACTGTCGTTTTGGTGCCGGGGTTCGTGGCTGATGCCCCGCCCAAAACACCGCTAGTAGATCAGCGTACGTGAGGGCTGATGGGTCGTACTCAATCTGTATGACCTCCGTGTGATCACCAAGACTGTGATAGCCTGGGTCTGGCGTGGTCCCACCGGCGTAGCCGACTCGTGTGCGGACAACCCCTGCTATCGCACCGAATCGAGCCTCCGGATCCCAGAAACACCCCATCCCGAAGGTAGCTGTCTGGGTCTTTGTCGGGGGCAGGGCTTCGCGGTCGATCCGTAGGTCGGTCACCCCATCGTGCGGTTGGTTGGTCACACCACCCTCGCGGGGCTCAAGCTGCTTGCGTGCTTCGCCATAGTGTTACTATATACCACTATATTGCACTACCTGGACAGATATAGTGATCCGTATCATTTTATAGGCTCCAGACAATGGGTTACATGTGAGTGATCGCGATGCCCGAGCAAACACTCGACTCTGCGATTGAGGGTAGCGACGCCGAACAACAGCACCCGGTCGCCTGTCCCTTCTGCGGCCACGACGCCATCTTCGATGAGAAGGGACACTGGACGCGGGAACTCGACGCGACAGCCGACGCGGAGGAACTCCACGCCGAAGTGTGGCACCAGTTTGAGTGCCCGTTCTGTGAGAACCGGTTCGCGATGAAGACGGCTGACGCGGAAATTGCCGTTGAATAGATCGCCGATGCGCCGGTATACGTGGCGCTTAGGCTCACCCAGGTAGCTGTCTTTGCCACAAGCAATTATAGTTCTCCACTTGATACCTATCCGCTGAGATGCTTTTCTCGGCCGTCGGCCTGCTTCTCGGATTGACATTGCTCTTGATCGGGGCTGACCGGATGGTTGAGGCGGCGGCTGAGTTGGCGCTCTATTACGGGCTCTCGCCGTTTTTTATCGGTGTCACAATCGTCTCTATTGGC
>JBEQAX010000012.1:0-38893 GCA_041640095.1 Salinarchaeum sp.
CTATCACGGTGCCAACTACGGTAATCGCTGGAGCTGAGGATCGACTCGTTCCATTGACCGCCCAGCAGCGACTCGCCACCACGCTGTCACAAGCAGGGCTGGTGGTGCTTCCCAACGCGGCACATCTAGCGATGATTGAACAACCGCGACGGGTCAAGCAGGCGATACGCCAAGCACTCGTATAACTGTCGGGGTGGTGCCAAAGGCAAAAGAAGCGGGCGCCGTGTGATACGCGCAAAGGGCTTGCGTCCAATGGTCGCCACCGATGCCGTCCTCGAATTATGCAGAGTATTCGCGACCCTGACGCTTGGCGGGGCCACGGTGGCCGCCGTACGCCGACGCGACAAGCCGGTCGCGACGCCGTTCATCTGGCTCCTCGGAGTCCTGACTGTGTGGGGCGGACTTGTTCTCCTGCCGGGGCAGTTCTGGATTCCACGCCCGAAGCCAGGAACCACACAGTCGGCGATGGAGCTGGCAAAGTTCGCGACCGGGGGAACAGTGCCGCTGCTTGCATTCGCATATATTAGCCGATACACCGGTCGCGGACAGTATCTGGCTCCGCGTCGCGGGGGGATACTCTTGATGCCGCTTGTGGTCGTGATGATCATTTTGGCGGTTCGGGAGGGACTCCGGGGCAGCTTGCCATCTTCGGTTGTCGGGCTAACGGTGGTCGCTGTCGTCGTCATCTACCTGTACGCAACGGCACTACTATTGATCGGGCTGTACCTATTGGTCCGGATCGCCCAGCGGTACGACCAGGTGCCGTACCGACAGGTGGCCGCCGTCGGCATCGGGCTGTTCGCCCCGTATCTTGCATTGTTCGCTAGCAACGTCAGCCGCCCTGCAGCCAGCGGCGAGACGGTGGATTATCTGTCGGTCGATGTCGCGTTTGTTGGCTTTCTGATTACTGGGGCGCTGTTTGTCGGCGCCATGCAGCGCTATCCGCTATTGACACCGTTTCCGGAATCCGACGCGGTCGCCCGCGAGGAGGTGCTTGAGAACCTTGCGGAGGGCGTTATTATCCTTGACGCCGACAACCGAGTGCTCGACATCAATGCCGCCGCTGCAGCACTCTGCCATCGCTCCACGGGCGAGATCATCGGCCGGCCAATCGAGAGTGTCTTCGAGGGGCTTACCCCCGTCCCGCGCAACGGCATTCAACGGGTCGGACTGCAGACCCCGGACGGCCCCCGACGCTTCGAACTCTCGGCGTCGGCCATCACCGACGATACCGACGGCACACTCGGGCAAACGCTATTACTGCGGGACGTTACCCAGCAGGAGACCCGCGAGCAACGTCTTGAGGTACTCACACGCGTTCTCAGACACAACCTCCGGAACGATCTCGATACGATACTGGCCTACGCCGGCGAGATTGAGGACCCAACGGTGCGCACTGCCATCCGCTCGAAGGTTAAGGACCTCGTCCAGACGGGGGAGAAAGCCCGTGATATCGAAGCGATGCTGTCGATGTCACACGAGTCCCAGACAACCGGTGATGTGGCCGAGGTAATCCGGACAGTAGCGGACCAACTCGAAGCGGATACCGACAACGCGACGGTGACAGTGGAGAGCCCCGAACAGGTGACAATCCATACCCACCGAGAACTCCTTGAGCGGCTGGTGACCGAATTACTCGAGAATGCGATTGAGCACAACGACCAGCCAACCCCACGGGTCGCGGTGACCGTCAGAACAGCCGAAACACCGAAGGAAGTCGTCGAGATCGAAATCGCCGACAATGGTCCAGGGATTCCCGAGGAGGAGTACGCCCCACTTGACGCCGGCACCGAAACCTCACTCAGCCACGGCACCGGTGTCGGGCTCTGGTTGGTCAACTGGATCGTCGCGCATCTTGGAGGCGATATCGAGTTCGCCGAGAGCGCGAGTGGGACGGTCGTGACCGTCCAACTCAGCGCGGAGGGATTGTCAGTCGCGGGGTAACGTGCCGGTACGAACAGAGCGAGCGGACAGTGGACACGGTGGGTGTCGAGAGGACGGGTTTTATTCGTCGTACGACCAGCGTGTGCACATGCAGACCCACATCGTCCCGGTCGGCTTCGATTATGACCGGCTGATCGCACCGTTGATCCGCGATCAGTTAACCGTTGACCGGGTGATTCTCCTTGAGGGGACCGTCGGAAGCGAGGCCAACGTCGAGTACTCACAGCGCCTCTCGACCAAACTCGAACAGGACTACCGGAATCTTCTGGGCGCGACAACCCGGCGGGTGTCGGTCGAGGACGTCTATGACTACGATACAGCCTTCAAGCAGGCCTTCGATCTAATCAATGCCGAACTCGATGACGACAACGAGGTCTGGGTGAACGTCTCGGCGATGCCACGACCGGTCTCCTTTGCGTTCGCGACCGCCGCCCACTCGATTATGGTCGAACGCGAGGCCGACCGCGAGAAAATCCACACCTACTACACGGCTCCCGAGAAGTACCTCGAAACCGAACTCGCCGAGGAGTTGCGCCACCAGACCGCCTTGCTTGAGGACCTGCTCGCGGACGAGTCCGTCACGGATGAGCGCGTCTCGGAGCGACTGTCGACCGCCCGGGAGTTGCTCACCGAGTTCGACGAGCGCGGGACGACCATCGGCGCAAAGCAGATCGAGGGGAGTCACATCATCGAGTTGCCGATCGCCTCCTTCTCGAATGTCAAGCCCTTCGAGGAGGTGATCCTATTCAAACTCGGCGAGGATGGCGAGTTCGACTCCGTCTCCGAGCTCGCAAAGGCGCTAGCCGACGAGCTCGGCGAGGAGTACACCGACAGTTTCCGGTCAAAGGTCCTCTATACCGTTGACCGACTCGGACCCGGCGGGAAGGGCTACATCGAACAGGAACGCCAGGGGAAATCACACCGAACGCGTCTCTCGCGGATCGGCGAGCTCTGGGTTCGGGCTCACTCGAACGGGGACGCCGGGTGATCAACCCGTCCGAAAGGAGCAGTCAAGTGCCGGAGCGGAGTGGGTCAACCCGCCCATTGAGATCACGTCCACGCCGGTCGCTGCGTAGGCGGCGAGCGTGTCCTGATCGATCCCGCCGCTGGCCTCGGTCACCACGCTTGGATCGACCGTCGAAACCGCCTCGACAGCCGCCTCGGTATCGGCCGGCGAGAGATTATCGATGAGGACAGCGTCAATGTCGTGCTCGGCGGCACGACGCGCCTGAGCCGGCGACTCGGCTTCGACTTCAATCGGCGTCGTAAACGAGGTGTGCTCGCGGATGTGCTCGATCGCTGAGGTGAGGCCCATCTCGGCGATATGGTTGTCCTTGATCATCGCGGCGTGTGAAAGATCAAGCCGATGCGTGTCACCGCCGCCAGCGGCAACCGCACGCTTTTCCAGTCCGCGCAGTCCGGGCGTTGTCTTGCGCGTCGCCGCGACGGTCACATCCTCGCGTACGGCGGTAGCGGTCTCAACAGCCCGTCGGGTCCGGGTCGCGATCCCCGAGGCGTGGGCAATGAGGTTGACGGCGACACGCTCGCCCCGCAGGACAGCCTGTGCTGGGCCCTCGACGGTCAATAGAGGCCCCTCCGTCGCAACGCGATCACCGGCGGTAACGGCCGCGTCGACAGACACATCAAGATACTCGAAGACGGCAGCAGCAGCCTCAATCCCGGCGATTACACCGGGTTCAGTTGCGATCAGTCGACCGGTCGTCCGGCCTGGAACCGCGTTGACGACATCGTGATGGCCGAGGTCCTCCTTGAGCCACCGTTCGACAGCAGCGTCAGTCACGACCATGGCTGGCAGGTGTTGGAGTTGGGGTGTCAGCGAGGAAGTGACACCCGACGCTCTCGGGTTCGGCAGCCGCCGCCTCGGCGATTAACACGGCCGTAATGGTCGCGTTTCGCAGTTCAGTAAGCGCACGCGAGTGTCGAGTACGCGCGTAGGCGTCAAGTTCGCCTTTGAGCCGACGGAGTTCCGTCTCGGCGCGATTGAGACCGGCAGGAGTGCGGCGGATTCCGAGGAACTGCGCAGTGAGCTCATGGAGATGCTCAAATTTCGCCGCAACGAATCCATCGGGGAGCGGGCGATCACGGGCGGGTGGAATATCTACCGACGGCTGTGGCGACATCGGCTCAGTGGCTGCTGTCTGTCCCGCTCGACGCCCCCAGACGAGACCCTCAAGCAGGCTTGTGGAGGCTAGTCGGTTGGCGCCGTGGACACCGGTGTGTGAGCATTCGCCAACGGCATACAGCCCGGACCGGGTCGTCCGCCCGCGGTCGTCGACATCGATCCCACCACAGAGGAAATGCTCACAGGGGGCGACGGGGATACCCGCGGCAGGGTCAACACCGTGCTCGCGACAGAGCGTTGCGAGGTCGGCGAACTCTGCCTCAAAGGGCACCGCAGAGACATCGAGTCGGACACGGCCGGTCCGTTCGCGCTCGCGCTCAATCGCCCGGGCGACGACATCACGAGGGGCCAGTTCAGCATCATCGTGGTAGGTCGGCATGAACCGCTCGCCATCGGCATTCCGAAGAACGGCTCCCGCACCGCGGACCGCCTCGCTAATGAGGACAATCTCGTCGCCCTCGACATCCGGTGCCGCTGGATCGATCGCCGTCGGGTGAAACTGTACGAACGCCATGTCGGCGGTCTCCGCGCCGACAAGCGACGCCATGGCGATGCCGTCGCCGGTCGCGGTGTCAGGATTTGTCGACCGGGGATAGAGCGCGCCAATTCCGCCGGTTGCTAGCACCGTTGCCCCGGCGTAGACGGGGGTCCCCGGCGACGGGGTATCGAGGACGGCACCGGCGATGCGCTCACCGGTATCGATCAGTCGCCGAGCAGCCGTGTCGGTTAGGAAGGTGATGTCGGAGTGCTCATCGAGGTACGTGAGAAACGGCCGGAGAATGTGCTGGCCGGTTGAGGCGCCGACGTGGAGGATCCGACTGGTCGAGTGGGCAGCCTCGCGGTGGTAATCGAGCGTGCCGTCAGCAGCACGGTCCAACGGCACCGCAAGCGTATCGAGGAGAACATCCTCGACGGCGTCAGGGGCCGCTTCGACAAGGACGTCGACCGCCTCGGGATCGGCTGTCCCATCGCTAGCGGCGATGATGTCGCGTTTGAACTGTTCGGGATCCTCACGGGTGGTCGCGATCCCACCTTGCGCCCAGTCCGTCGAGGCCCCCTCAGGGCGGTCGGCCTTGGTGACGATGGTAACGTCGGCGCCCGCCCGTGCGGCCGCAAGAGCGGTCGCACAGCCGGCAATGCCGGCACCAATGACGAGGACATCGGTAGTGTCTGGTGGCGTCGTCATGTGTCAAGATCAAGCATCCGGTCGATCGCCGTCATCGCCGCGGTGCGTTCATCCGCTGGGACATCAATGACGTTGTGTTCGCGCCCCTCGGCGAGTTCCTCAAGCACCCACGCGAGATAGTTGGGATCGATCTGGCGCATGGCATTACAGTCCATGCACTCCTCACCGCAAAGCGGGATGACATCGACATCCGCGTGCCAGCGGTCAAGGTGGTGGGCAAGGTGCATCTCGGTGCCGATGGCCCACGTCTCGCCGGGGTCGGCCTCGGCAACAGTCTCGCGGATCGTGGCGGTCGACCCGACGACATCCGCCGCCTCAACGACCTCGTGGCGGCACTCGGGGTGGACAACGACGTTCGCCTCGGGGCGGCGTTCGCGGAGGTCGGCGACGTGCTCGCGAGTGAACCGGTCGTGGACCTGGCAGTAGCCGTCCCAGGCGATCACACTGGCGTCGGCGGCCTCCGCGGGGTCAGTGCCCTCGGGGTTCCACGGGTCCCAGACGACCACCTCGTCGGCAAGGCCGAGGCGGTGAGCGGTGTTGATCGCGAGATGCTTGTCGGGAAGAAACAGGATGGTCTCACCGTGGTCGAAGGCCCACTGGAAGGCGGCATCGGCGTTCGAAGAGGTACAAACAATGCCATCGTGTGCACCGGTGAAGGCCTTCAGACTAGCATAGGAGTTCATGTAGGTAATCGGCACGAGATCCGCCGGATCGATCGTCTGGGTAAAGGCTTCCCAGGCGTGTTTGACCTGCGGTGTCTCGGCCATACCGGCCATTGGACAGGAGGCCGCCATCGAGGGCAACAGGACGGACTGGTCGTCATCGGTGATCATGTCAGCCGTCTCAGCCATGAACGTCACCCCGCCGAAGACGACGGAGGAGGCGTCGGTGTCGGCGGCGGCCTTTGAGAGCTGGTAGGAGTCTCCAATAAAATCAGCGTGCTCGATGATCTCCTGGCGCTGGTAGTTGTGTCCAAGGACGACAACGTCATCGCCGAGTTCATCAAGAGCAGCGGCGATACGGTTGGACCGGTCCGCGGCATCAAGATCACGGTACTCGGCCGGCAGCGGATCGAGCCCGGTGTATCGAAACAGGCTCAGATCCGCCTCGATGTCGGCAGCATCTATCTGCGTCACAGGTTATCACTCAGTACCACTAGTCCAATGGCCCATATTGAAAATATTTTCTCTTCAAACAACCCGATAGCACTACTAATCGCTAATCATTAGGCAATACTTTCATCTATCGGCAAATAACAGACCGAACCGAACGACGTTTGCTACAACGAGAAGGATTTGATGGTGGAATACTCTGGTCCGTCGGGCGTAAGTTCGGACTCAGTGAGCGCGATAGTCTCCGCGCGGAATCGACCGAGAGCCGGAGTACGCGTGCGGACGGTTTGCTGGACGAGTTGCTTGCCACCGGCGTGTTCCATCCGGGCAATCGTGACGTGGGGAGTGAACTCGTGCGCTTCGGCCTCAAAGCCGGCCGCCACGGCCTGCTGTTCAATTGCTTCGTGTAGTTGGACGAGTGGGGCGCTTCCCTGTTCAATGCCGGCCCAGAGCACGCTGATGTACTCAAGTGAGGGAAACACGCCGAGGCCCTCAACGGATACCTCAAAGGGGTCAACGGCCGCGTCGTCAATGCCAGCGGCGACCATGTCGGCGACCGTGTCGAGCTGATCCGGGGCAACCTCGCCGAGAAACTTGAGGGTGATGTGTGCCTGCGTCGGGTCGGTGAATGAGAGGCCCGATGCGTCCTCAAACTCCGACTGAACGGCGCGAACGGCGTCGGCGAGACGATCGGGGAGATCAACGCTAATGAACAGTCGCATGGGTGGAGGTCACACTGGCTGGAGAAAAACCGTATCATCACCGATCCCGGAGTGACGAAAGGTATAACTGCGCATACGGGCCAGTACCGGGTGATGATTGGGGTCGGCAAGCCCGCTGGAATGACCGTAGTAGGGGCGTGAGCGCCCCCACCACTTCCTCACCGACTGTTTTCTGCCGTCACCAGCCGCCGACCATCCGAATCACGCAGTCATGTCGAACACACACCAAAACCACGACACGCCGGACCGCAGCCCCCACGAGGAGGCACGCCTCGATGGGGCGTACAACCCCGAAACCGTCGAATCGCGCTGGCAGGCGTACTGGGTTGAAGAGGGGACATATACCTACGGGGACGTTGACGACCCCGACCTCGCCTTCGCGATTGACACGCCGCCACCGACCGTCTCAGGGAGCCTGCATATGGGCCACCTCTATGGATTCACCCTACAGGACTTTATTGCCCGGTTCCACCGGATGTACGAGTCGGACACGCTGTTCCCGTTTGGCTACGACGACAACGGTATCGCCAGCGAACGGCTCACCGAACGCGAACTGGGCATCAACCACGGCGACTTTTCCCGACGGGACTTCCAGGAGAAGTGTCGAACTGTCTGTCAGGACTACGAAGCGGAGTTCACCGAGAAGGTCCAGGGGCTTGGTACCTCGATCGACTGGAACCGGACCTACAAGACCATTGAACCGCGCGTTCAGCGGATCTCACAGCTGTCGTTCATCGATCTCTATGAACAGGGTCGTGAGTACCGCCGACGGGCGCCGACAATCTGGTGTCCGGACTGCGAGACGGCTATCTCACAGGTCGAAATGGAGGACGCTGAGCGCGACTCACACTATAACGACGTCGCCTTCGAACTAGTTGATCTCGGCGGGGATCCACCGGCAGATCCTACGGACGACACTGAGTATCCAACGCCAACGGCTCCTGGCGACGACATCGTTATTTCGACAACCCGCCCAGAGTTGCTGCCGGCGTGTGTGGCCATGTTTGTCCACCCTGAGGACGACCGAAACGCCCACCTTGTCGGCGGCACCGCCCGCGTGCCATTATTCGACCACGAGGTTCCGATCCTCGCCGACGACCGTGTTGACCCTGAGGAGGGAACCGGCGTCGTCATGAGCTGTACCTTCGGCGATCAAACCGACATCGAGTGGTATCAGGCCCACGACCTTGCGTTGCGGATCGCCATCGACGCTTCGGGAACGATGACCGACCGTGCCGGCGACTACGAGGGGCTCTCGACGAAGGAGGCCCGCGAGGCCATCGTTGAGGACCTCGATGCAGCTGGCCGGCTCCGTGATCGGCGGGCAATCACCCACACGGTCAACGTTCACGAGCGCTGTGGGACTGACATCGAATTCCGCGTGACAGAGCAGTGGTACGTCGAACTCCTCGATAAAACCGACGAGTATCTCGAAGCCGGCGCGTCGATGGACTGGTACCCCGAGAAGATGTTCACCCGGTACGAACACTGGATCGAGGGGCTCGAATGGGACTGGTGTATCTCCCGCCAGCGCGACTCGGGGATTCCGTTTCCGGTGTGGTACTGCGAGGACTGCGGCGAGGCGATCCTCGCCGACCGCGAGCAGCTTCCAGTCGACCCACTCGCCGACGACCCCCCGGTCGAGGCCTGTCCGGCGTGTGGCCACGAGCACTTTGTGCCCGAGGAGGATGTCTTCGACACGTGGGCGACCTCCTCGTTGACGCCACTGATCAACTGTGGGTGGGAGCCAGCGGAACTCGGAACCGGCAATGCGACCCCCGAGGAGTTCGAAAACCCCGAGTTGTACCCAATGGATCTCCGGCCTCAGGGTCACGACATTATCTCATTCTGGCTGTTTCACACCATCGTCAAGTGCTACGAGCACACCGGCGAGGTGCCCTTTGACGCCGTGATGATCAACGGGATGGTCCTTGATGAGAACCGCGAGGCGATGTCTAAATCCAAGGGCAACATCGTCGCTCCCGACGAGGTGCTTGCGGAGTTCCCGGTCGATGCGACGCGGTACTGGGCGGCCGGGACCTCAATTGGTGATGACTTCCCGTTCAAGGAGGGCGACCTGGAGGCCGGCGAAAAGCTTCTCCGGAAGCTCTGGAACGCCTCCAAACTCGTCGACCAGCTGGCGCCGACAACGGTTGAGCCGCCCGCCGAACTTGATCCGATCGACGAGTGGCTACTGGCTGAGCTCGACGGGGTAATCGCCGAGGTCGCCGACTACTTTGAGGCGTATGAGTTCTCGAAGGCCCGCAATCGACTGCGGACGTTCTTCTGGAACACCTACTGTGATGACTACCTCGAAATCGCCAAACAGCGACTTGATGACACCTCTCGGCAGTCGACGGAGTTCGCCCTTGTGCGGGCCCACCGGACCTTTCTGAAACTGTTCGCGCCACTGTTGCCCCACATCACTGAGGAGATCTGGCAGGCTCGCTACGGCGACGGCACGAGCATCCACACGCTTGACTGGCCGACACCAACCGGCTATGAGGCCAACGAGACGGCCGGCGAAACGGCGATGGCAGTCATCGGCGCCCTCCGGCGATACAAGACCGATCGGCAACTGGCATTGAACACCGACCTCACAGAAGCGGTCGTCTACGGCGACGTGGCCGGCTTCGAGGATGCGATCCAGGAGGTCATGCACGTCGAGACCCTCACCACCAGCGACGGGCCCGCCCCCATTGAAACCGAGATTGTCGATGTCGATCTCGATTACGCCACACTCGGGCCCGAGTATGGCGCGAAGATCGGTGAGTTCGATCAAGCTATCGAGGCTGGTGAGTACACCGTTACCGACGAGGGGCTCGAAATTGCCGGTGAGACCCTCGCTCCGGATACCTACGAGCTTGCGGAGGCGCGAACCTACGACGGCGAGGGCGACCTCGTCGAGACCGACGAGGCCGTCGTGATTGTCCGCCAGTAGCCGATCGCACACGGCGAACGAGAACGTTTATTGACCGGCCGCCGATATCCCGGAATATAATGGCAGACGAAGAGGACCTCCGCGAGCAACTGGTTGCCGCCTTCGAGGGGGCCGACTATCCGGTTGGGGGGCCGATGGATCTTCTCCCGGCACTGCCCGATGGCCCGGCAACCCGGTTCGAGTCGGGGGACTTCTCGATGACGGCGATGGAAATGCACTCGAAGCTTTCCAGTGAGTTCCCATACGAGAGCGCCGACGCCCTCGTTGACGACCTCATTGCGGAGTTGCGCGCCAACGGCTACGTGTGAACTACCTATTGGCCGTGTGTTGAGGCACGCAGATGGCGCCGTCTGTGGACAGGTAGCAAGGATTTTGCCCTCCGGGAGACATGCTCCGTTGTGGACGGGGATCGACCGGCATCTGGGGATGCCAGTAACACATCAACGGACAACGCATTCGTCTTTCCGGCTGAGGACATAGAAGAGCAGGACCCAAACGCGTCGCTTCCAACTAGCGGGCTCAAACAGAGGGTTGTTGACGCCGTCAGCCGCTATTATGAGACAGAATCGGATCTCGATCTTCCGATCCCCACCCGTGAGGCCATTCGTGACCAGTACTTCGAGTGGTCGTACCTAGATCGCGTCACCGCGATCGAACACTACTGGCTGAACCGCCCGCACGCCTTCGCCTCAGTCGTCTACGATCCGGAGGCGCGGGCCTACCGGTATCTCATTAACGAGGTCGGCCTTGACGCGTTCGAATCCTACGTCCGGACGGACCTTACGGAGGTGCTCCGGGATGTCCTGTTGTATCGCGAGGTTGATGCAACATCGCGCGAGGGAGTCTTTCAAGACGAGGTTGTTGCGCTGCTCGCCGAGTACGGAGACGGCCTCGATGCGACGACGCTCCGCAAGTTGCAGTATTACCTGCAGCGGGACTTCGTTGGCTACGCGGAGCTCGATCCGCTGATGCACGATACGCACATCGAGGACATCTCGTGTGTGGGTCCCGATCTGCCGGTGTTCGTCTACCACGAGCACTACCGCGACCTACGAACCAGTCTCAGCTTCGATGACGAACGACTCTCGACGTTCGTGACCCGGTTGGCCCAACGAAGCGGCAAGCACATCTCGATGGCCGATCCGCTCGTTGATGGCAGCCTTCCGGATGGCTCGCGGATCCAACTCACTCTCGGAACCGACGTGAGTGCGCGCGGGTCGAACTTCACGGTTCGGAAGTTCGCCGCGACGCCATACACGCCGGTCGATCTAATCGAGTTGGGAACGATGTCGCTTGATATGGCGACGTACCTCTGGCTCGCCGTACAACACGAGATGGACACGCTGTTCGTCGGCGGGACCGCCAGCGGGAAAACCACGACCATGAACGCGAGTGCGTTCTTCGTCCCGCCAAACAGCAAGGTGATTTCCATCGAGGACACCCGCGAGATCACGCTGCCACACGACAACTGGATCCAGAGTCTAACCCGCGATGCAACGGGTGGCGAGCAGACCGGGATCGGGATGTACCGGCTCCTGCGTGCCGGGTTACGACAGCGCCCGGAGTATCTCCTTGTCGGGGAGATCCGGACCGACCCGGATGTGGCGCTAACATTTTTCCAGGCGATTGCCTCCGGTCACACGGGCTTTAGCACGTTTCACGCCGACAGCGTCGAGACTGCGATCGACCGTCTCACGAACGATCCGCTCGCGGTGCCCGAGCAGATGGTGCGGGCGCTTGACGTGATTGTCCTCCAGCGACAGTCCTTCCTCGGGAGTCGGCGCGTCCGTCGGGTAAACGAGGTCGTCGAGCTCGGGGTCGCAGAAGCGGATACCAATACCATTGAACCGCGGACCATCTACCGATGGGATGTTAGCGATGACACGTTCGAACAGGTGAACGAACCACAGCTATACCGTCGGATTCGCGACGTGCGCGACTGGTCTGCAGCGCATTTAGAGGACGAGTTCGAGACACGGCGGAACCTCCTGCAGTACCTCGTTGAGTCCGATGTTGACGATCACCGGGCGATCGCCGGGGTGCTTCATACGTTCGTTCGTGATCCGGAATCGGTCGTTCCGGAGCTACAGGCGGGGACGCTTGATCCGACCGAGTATGTCTGACCGACCCGACACCGATCAGCCGGCCCCGGAGCGGGGAGCAGCCGGCTCTACGACTGATGTACGCGAGGCCGTCCATCTCAAACGCTATGGCCGGCTTCGCGCCGCGATCAAGCGTCGACAGGATCGGTTCGAAGGCTATCGGCGGCGGTTGAATCAGGCCCGGATCGGCGTCCCAGTCGACCTCTATCTCACCCGCACGGTCGCCGTTGCCGGGCGAACGGCACTCGTCACGGCCGCAATTGGACTGGCGATCGGCCTGATCTGGTGGTATCGTGGAGGGATCGGGTGGTCTTATGCGGTTGGCATCGGTGTTGGGATCGGGATGCTCGGCGGCGGGATCGTCGGGGGTTGGCGGCTGGGCCAACCGGTACTCAATGCACGACGGCGGCGTGCACGAATCAACTATCTCCTCCCCTATGGCGTCGCCTACCTCTATGCGCTGTCACAGGGTGGCGTGTCGCTGTTCGAAGCGATCCGGGCACTGGCGGACGCACGCGCCGAATACGGAGCCCTCGCCGCGGAGTTTGAGACGGCGATCAACGACATTGATCACCTCGGGGCCGCGCCGATCGGGGCACTCGAAGCACTTAAGAACCGGACCGCAAGCGACGCGTTGGCGTCGTTTCTCGAAGGACTGATCGGGACCGTCGAGTCCGGCGGAAACGTTACGCGGTATCTTGAATCGCAGTCAGAGGAGTTCTATCGCGAGGTTGAGCGCGAGCAGAGCGCCTTTCTCGAAGAGGTTGCGCTGTACGCCGAACTCTACGTGGGGCTGTTGGTCGTGGCGCCCATCTTCGCCGTGATCGTACTTGTTGTCGTAGGTGTCATTGGCGGGTCCGGAGCAATTCTCCCGCTCGCAGCGGTAATTTACGGCGGGGTCCCACTCCTGACAGCCGGATTTCTCTGGGTGACCGCCGGGCTCTCGCGGGCGCCGACAGCGGTTGCGCACGAACACGCCGACTCCGGACGCCTACCGGTTCCCGAATCCGTTGCCGACGACGAACGGCTCGATCGGTATCTCCGCCATCGGACCCCAGGCCGGCTGGCAGCGTTACGCGAGCGCCCGGTAGCGTGGCTTCGTGGACGCCCAATCCGCGTGCTGTTCGTGAGTGCGCCGGTAGCAATCGGAGTCGTCATCGGTGGAGCGGCCACAGGACTCCTCACACCGCCTGCGTGGACAACACAGCCGGTTGTGACGACGGCGAGTTACGTGGTCCTGCCGGTCACGATCACGCTGGGGCCCTTCGCAATGAGGTACGAGCGCACTGTGCGGCGTGACCGCGCTCGGGGGCGAGCACTTCCGGACCTCTTAGAACAGCTGTCGGGCGCCAACCGACAGGGACTGACGCTTGCCGAAGGGCTTGAACTGACCGCCAAGCGGGCCACCGGCGCCCTCAGCACCGAGCTTGAACGGGCTGCCAACGATGTCCGGTGGGGAGCAGCCGTCGGTGAGGCGTTCGATCGGCTCCGTCGTCGGCTCAAACTCGCATCGGGCGACCGAACGATTGCGTTGTTGACCGACGCGAGCCGCTACAGCAGCAATCTCTACCGCGCTATCGATATTGCCGCACAGGACGCCCAGCGCGAGCACGAACTCGCTGCCGACCGTCGCAGCGAAACCCAAAGCTACGTCGTGATCGTACTGATCAGCTTTGGATTGTACCTGTTCATGCTGGTCGTCATCGACCGGTTCTTTCTCGCCCAGCTGGCTGTACTCCCTGAGGTTGAGGTCACCGCCGGAGTCTTTGGGCAGGCATTGAACGCCACCATTGATCGCAGTCAATACCGGCTGTTGTTGTTACACGCGGCACTCGTCCAGGGCTTCGGGGCTGGGCTCGTGGCTGGCGAACTCGGCGAGGGATCCTGGGCGAGCGGACTCAAATACAGCCTGGCGTCGATTCTCGTCGCAACCGGGGTCTTCGCCCTCTTCGTCTGACACGGACGGTATTTTAAGTGGCCATCGGGTGTAGGACGGATATATGAGGCTGTGGGCCGACCGACGGGGGCAGTCGGTCTGGGTGGGATTCGTTCTTCTGTTGGGCATCCTTGTGATCGCGTTTGCGGGCTATCAGGCGGTGCAGGTGCCACAACAGAACGCCGATACCGAGTTCGATCACAGCCAGACGGTTCAGGAGGATCTGATTGAGCTACGCAACACACTGGTGAACGCCCGATCTGACAGGACGCTCCGCTCGACAAGCGTCAAGCTCGGGACACGGTATACGACGCGGCTGTTCGCAATCAACCCGCCACCACCGTCGGGTACCCTCGAAACCGTCGATCCAGCGCAGAATGTCACCATCTCGAACGCGGAGGTCATCGGTGGGCCTTACACGGGGCCTACCGACACGATCCTTGAGACGGGATACGACACCAGGTGGCTACAATATACCCCGTCGTACAGCGAGTATCAGAGCGCACCGACAACGGTTTACGAGCACTCGTTGGTGTACAACCGCTTTGCGGAGGCCACGATTCCGATCGCGGATCAGCACGTGATCGACGGCGATCGGCTCAATATCGTGCTTGTTGAGGGGACCTACGACCGTCAGGGCACCCAGGCAGTTGTCGTCGATCCGGCGGTTCTGAGCGGTCCAACGCGGGAGCTGCGAATCGCCCCGGAGGGAAGCGGCCCAGTCGTACTCAGACTGCCAACCCAGCAGCCCGGTCTCTGGAAGGAGCAACTTGCCAACGAACCCGATGCGACCGTCATCGCCAACGGTAGCGATTATATTGATATCGGCCTCGAAAAGCAGGAATACACCCTCCGGATGGCCGCAGTCGGACTTGACGGTGGGGAATCGCGGTCCACGTTCGATATTGCGCTGCAGGATAACGTCACACAGCCAGCAACGGCGGTGTACAACATCAGCTGGGATCGCGACGCAATGGCCGCTCAGCCGGGGGTGACCCGTGTCGGCGAGCGGCTTGAGATTGTTGAGAGTACCGACACGGTCGACGGCGTAGTGGTAGTCACGAACCAGGCCGGCGAGCCGATCACGTCCGCGACCGTGGATATCGGCACGACCGATGAGGGGGTCGTTGAGGTCACAACGAGCACCGCACAGACGGATACCGGCGGGACGACAACAGCAGCATTAGGGGTTGAAAACACCGGGAGCACCCGACTGTATGCAAGTGCCGGGGACGACACGGCCGTCCTCGGAGTCGACGTGGTTGGACAGGCCTACATAGTCGAGTCGGTGGCCGCTACCGCTGGCGGCGGGAATGCGATTGACGTCACCGTCGACATAACGACCGATGACCCCAATGCAGAGCTCCTGATCGAGAGCCTCCGACCGGATGGGACGGTGCGCGACAGCACGACCGTTGGAGCAGCTGATGGCACCTACACGATCGCCGGCGCAAATCAGGCTGACCGGGTACGCGTTACGTTACGCGATGGCAGCGGCACCGTCCGTGACAGCGTGACGACCAACTATTCCTGACTCAGGGGTGCGCGAAGTACGCAACAATCTCAGGATCCGTGGTGTCGATCCGAGCGAAGCCCACGCGCTCGAACTGAAGCACCTCGTCGGGCGCTACGTCAGCGAGACCAGGCTCGGCCCGTCCGGAGACATCACCCTCAGGCGTTCGAAGTGTGACCGAAACCGAGGCGTCCGCCGGAACCCAGTGAATCACCGATAGTTCGCCCGAGCGGACAGCTTCGATATCGTCATCGGTTCCGACGAACCCATCGTCGGTGCGACGAACAGGACCAAGGCCCTTGAGCCAGACCCGCTCGCCGACGGCCGGAAGATCATCAGGCTCGACAAGCACGGCATCGTCAACGGGGATCTCGCGAGTCCCGCGGTCGTACTCGGGGTGAATCGGCGGGCGTGCGATGGGATCGGTGTCGCTGATCGGCACGCGCTCGCCTTCACGGACGTAGAAATACCGGTCGGCGTCGGCATCGATCTGCTCGCGGTTGTTCGCGTAGATCGTACTCATCGAGAGGTCGACGTTGGAGGTCGAGGTCCCGAGTTGGATCATCGCCTCAACAATTGCGTCACCGCGGATGCCACGACGGCGCAGACTCGCGAGCGTCGGTGCGCGCGGGTCGTCCCACCCATCAAGATCACCGTCGGCGATCAACGCAGCGATTGAGGAGGTCGACAGCGGAACGCCGTAGCCTTCGACCTGGACGTGTCCCCAGTGGATGACTTCGGGATATGCCCAGTCGAAGTAGTCATAGAGGAACTGCTGGCGCTTGGCGGAGTCCTGCAGGTCGATCCCACGGATAATATGCGTGATGCCGATCTCGTGATCGTCGATTCCCGACTGAAAGTCGAGCATCGGCCAACACCGGTACTCGCTGGCTGCCTCGCGTGGGTGGGGCGTATCGATCATCCGGAAGGCCACCCAGTCCCGCAGGGCGGGGTTCTTGTGCTCGATGTCGGTGCGCACCCGAAGGACCATCTCGCCCGGATCGTACTCGCCATCGATCATGGCCTCGAACTCGGCGGCGACGGTCTCGGGATCCTTCTCGCGGTGCGGACAGGCCTCGCCGTCGTTCTTCAGCGCCGAGAACGTCTCGGCATCACACGAGCAGGTGTAGGCCCCACCACGTTCGATCAACTCACGCGCTCGGTCGTAGTACAACTCAAGACGATCGCTGGCGCGATAGACGGCGTCGGGCTCGAATCCGAGGTACGCAACATCCTCAAGAATGGCATCGTAGGCGTCGAGATCGGGGCGTTTGGTCTCGGGATCAGTGTCGTCAAACCGGATGCAGAACCACCCGTCGTACCGGTCCTTGTAGGTCCCAATGACCGCCGGCATGCGCGCGTGCCCGAGGTGCCAGGGTCCATTTGGGTTTGGCGCACACCGCATACGGATCTGATCGTACGCATCGGCGTTTGGAAGCTCGGGCAGCGGGTGCTCCGTCTCGGGCTCCGCCTCGGCCTCAAGCTCGGCCAGCGCCTCGGGATCAAGCTCTTCGAGTCGAGCCCGGCGGGCCTCGTGCTCAAGATCGTTCACCGCGGCGACGACCGGCCCGGCGATCTCGGGGATCTGATCGCCATACTCCCGGAAGTCGGGATTCTCACCCATCAGCGGCCCCATAATCGCACCGATGTCCGCCTCGCCCTCGTGTTTGATCGCGTTGATCAGTGCGTGTGTCTCAACGGCTTGTTCGATCCGCTCCCGAAGCGCCGCATCCATACCGAGCGATAGGCCTGGTCACATCAAAACTCCCGCGATGTCCTGACCGGCGGCTTTTGTGGGGCTGCGGTCAACCGGACGTATGATCGTTCTCGTCTCGGATACGCACTGTCGGGACCGGCCGCGCTTTGCGGATCAACTTGCCACGGACCTCTCGGCCGCCGACACAGTTGTCCACGCCGGCGATTTTACCACCGAGACGGTTCTCGAGGCCGTTCAGGAGCACGCGAGCCGACTCGTGGCCGTACACGGCAACGCTGACACGCCAGCGGTCAAAGAGCGACTCCCGAGTAACACGGTCACCACAGTCGAGACCGTCGATGGGCTACTCCGGATTGCCGTCGTCCACCGTCGGGACGGCGGGATGGTCGGACTGCGGATGTTCGGCCGGTCGGTGGATGCGGACCTCGTCGTGACCGGACACACGCATCGGCCGGCCGTTCACGACGACGGCGATATCACGATCGTGAATCCAGGCAGTCACGCGGATCCACGAGGGAATCGACCGGGCTATGCCGTGATCGACCCGGACACGCGACAGGGACAGATCCTGACGCCGAGCGGAGAAGTACTGGCACCGATTACACTACCATCACAGTGAGTGGAGGGCCAAAGCGGGGGGCAACGCACCCATCGATATCCACGGACGACGTCACAAAAGGCCTACTGGAGAGTCAAATACCGGTTTCAGTTACGACGACGCCAGAGCGTGTACCCGAGTGTGATGAGAAGCGCGATGACGCCACCGGCGAAAAATAGCAACCCCGGTGGGAGACCGGCAGCGGCATCGACCGTTGTCGTCGCGGCATCGGCCGTGATATCCCCACCGTCGGGGGTTGACTCGATGCTGACGTCGTCGCTATCATCCGCAGACTGAGTTCCGAGGAGGCTCCCAAGATCGCCCACGAGCGTTTGGACGACCACGCTCGCGAGGGCTACCACCGCGATCGCCCCGAAAAAGCGCAGCAGCAGACTCCGGAGTGTCGGGACTTCGGTGTTGTCACCGGCAACGACGACCAGTGGGCGGTCCGTCGGGGCGTAGATGTCCATCTCGCGTCCCTTCTCCGAGTAGACCGTGTCGATGACCTCGACCAGATCGGCCTCAGAAAGGTTCTCAAGGTGATACTGGGTATTCTGCAGCGAGGTGTCGACCCGATCAGCGAGGTCGGAGGCCGGCGCCGGCTCCTCGTGAAGCGTCTGGAGGATCTCCCGCGCCGTCGTCGAGGACAGCGCCGCCAGCGTATCATCGGCTGCCTCGTCGTCAAGACCGACCACGCGCGGGGCGGCCTCATCGGCGGCCGACGTGTCGGGAGTGGAGGGCAAGAGATCGGCCATGTACTGCGTGTCGCAAGCAACGGTCAAGAACGTTCCGTCAGCCACAGTACCCGTCTAGATGCACCGGTCGCTCGATAGCCGTTGATACCGTCGAAACCCATTTGCCCGCGTCAGTGTCAATGTTGGTAAAGAATGGACCTCCTGTTCGTCGTGATCTTACTCGGGATCGCTGCCGTACTGTTTATTGGCCTTCTGATGCTCCGTCGAGCGCTCCAGGGGTTCAAGCAGGGCGTCCGTGACGGCAAACACTAGGTGACAACCGCGATCTCACCCCAGATCAGTGAGGAGTCAGCTGGACAGCGTGGGTCGTCTGTTGGCCTAATAGGCAGGACGACCGGAACCGGTATGGGGCTCTCGCCCGGTAGTGACCACCATGGATCCACGCGTTCGCGAGCACGCACAGGTCATCGTCGATCATTCAGTCGACCTCGATCCAGGCGACGAGGTCGTCGTCAGTGCCCCACCCGTCGCCGAGGACCTCGTTGTTGCGCTGTACGAGGCCATTGGCGAGCGCGGCGCCACCCCTCTCGGGTTGTTCAGTAGCGATCGCGCCCAGCGGGCCTACCTGCAGGCCCGCGAGGAGTTCGAGACCCCCGATCACACCCTCGCCCTCGTAGAGGAGGCCGACGTCCACATCGCCGTTCGGGCCCACGCCAACGTGACCGAACAGGGTGACGTCCCGCCGGAGACGAATGCTGCCTACCGCCGGGCGACGATGCCAGTCCAGGAGGAGCGCCTCTCAAAGCGGTGGTGTCTCACCCAGTATCCGACTCCCGCGAACGCTCAGTTGGCCGAAGTCCCGACGGAGGTCTATGAAAACTTCGTGTGGGACGCCGTCCTCAAGGATTGGGACGCCCAACGCGAGCACCAACAGCAGCTTGCGGATATGCTCGAACCGGCTGATGAGGTCCACATCGTCTCCGGCGAGGAGACCGACGTGCGGATGTCAATCGCGGGCAACCCCGTCCAGAACGACTACGGCGAGCACAACCTGCCAGGCGGCGAGGTGTTCACCGCGCCAGTCCCAGAAAGCGTCGAGGGAGAGGTCCACTTTGACAAGCCGCTGTACCACCAGGGCCGAGAGGTCGAGGATGTCCGGCTGCGCTTTGAGGAAGGCGAGATTGTCGAGTTCACCGCGGGCAAGAATGAGGCGGTACTCGCCGAGGTCATCGAGACCGATCCGGGCGCCAGGCGTCTGGGCGAGCTTGGCATCGGCATGAACCGGTCGATCGACCGCTTCACCTACAACATGCTCTTCGACGAGAAGATGGGCGACACCGTCCACATGGCTGTTGGGCGGGCCTACGAGGACACCGTCGGTCCGGACAACGAACGCAACGACAGCGCCGTGCACGTCGACATGATTGTCGACATGAGTGAGGACTCCTACATTGAGGTCGACGGCGAAATCGTCCAGCGCAACGGCCAGTTTGCCTTCGAAGCGGGCTTCGAGGACGCCTAGAAGGGGTACTCGCGGTCCTCTCGCTGGATCGAGATCCACTTGGTCTCAGTGAGTTCGCGAAGGATGGTTTCGCTGTTGTACCCACCCATCCCAGAGGCGTTGGTTCCTGAGAAGGGCACGTGAGCCTCGTCGTTAACCGGCTGGTCGTTGATGTGGACGTGTCCGGTCTCTAGCCGATCGGCGATATCTAACGCGGTGTCGAGATCACCCGCGTGGACCGATCCAGAGAGTCCATACGGGGTATCGTTCGCGATGGCGACGGCCTCGTCGATGTCGGCGAATGGAAGTACCGGTGCGATCGGTCCGAAGTGTTCGTTACATGCCGCCGGCATGTCATTGGTGACATCCGAGAGAACCGTCGGTTCGACCACCAGCGAGTCGTCGACATCGGCGAGAGAGACGGTGGTACCACCGATCTCGAGTGTCGCCCCAGCGGCCACAGTCTCCTCAACGTACCCGAGCATCGCATCGCGCTGGGCCTCGTCGATAATCGGGCCAACGACCGTGTCGGGATCGTGAGCACTCCCGACAGGCAGGGCCTCGACACGCTCAACGAGCGCATCGACATACGCGTCGTATACATCCTCGTGGACGACGTGCCGGTTAATCGAGATACAGACCTGCCCCTGGTGGACGAAGCTGCCGAACACGGCGCTGTCGATCGCCGCCTCAAGATCGGCATCAGCGGTCACAACGTGGGCGTTGTTGCCGCCAAGTTCCATCGCCTGGACGGCGAGGTTCTCCGCGGCGATTGAGGCAACGCGACGACCGACCGCGGTCGATCCGGTGAAGGCGACCGCGTCGCTCTGTGAGTGGCCGGCGACGGCGTCACCGATCTCCGATCCGCGGCCGGTGACGACGTTGAGCACCCCGTCAGGCAGCCCCGCTGCGTCCGCGAGTGCTCCAAAGAGCAGCCCACCGACGATCGGCGTGTTTGTTGCCGGCTTGAGCACGACGGTATTCCCGAGGGCAATCGCCGGTGCCACCGCCCGCATCGAAAGGTTGAGCGGGAAGTTCCACGGCGAGATGGCCGTCACAACGCCCTTGGGAACGCGTTCGATACGGTGTTCCTTACCCGGGATGTTCGATTCCCGGTGTTCGCCCGCAGCCCGATTGGGGTAGGTTGCAGCCTCGCGAGCCTGATCAAGCGTGAGCTCAACAGACGTTTCCCCCATGACACGTGCGCCGCCGGCCTCGCGTGCAAGGAGATCAACAATTGCCTCGCGGTTGGCCTCGATGGCATCGATAAGATCCCTGATGGCCTGAGCTCGCCGAGCTGGGGGCTGTGCGGCCCACGCCGGCTGGGCGGCTGCCGCCGCCTCGTATGCGGCATCAACATCGGCCGTGACGCCGGCGGGAACCTCGGCAACCGGGTCACGGGTCGAGGGATCCGTGACAGTGATCGATTCGTCGCCCGCGGAGGCAGTCCACGATCCGTCGATGTAGAGGTGGTTCCAGTCGGCATCGAGCGTGATCTGGTGCGTCATATAACAGGTACGAAACGCAACAGTAAGAGCACATCCCTGTTTGCGAAGGACACAATGGGCTTCTCTTACAATGACTGAACCGGCGTCATCAGGTTGATCGCCGAACTCGCCACGTGGCCGCCGTGGTGAACGACGGGCGTACTGGGATTTGAACCCAGAATCCTCGGCTTAGAAGGCCGATGCTTTATCCAAGTTAAGCTATACGCCCCGTGTCGCATTAGACGTGAAGATATCAAAAAAGGCCCGGACGCCGGAAGGTGTGGTCAATAAAGTTAATTGATTACCACGGTAAGGGTCGCCATTGATGGGCTTTGACGCGTTGCCGCTGGTGGTCGAAAACGCCGTGATCAGTGGGTCGATGACCCTATGGGCTGGCGGACTCGCACTCGCGGTATTGCTCACGCTATCGGCATTTTTCTCCTCATCGGAAATCGCGATGTTCTCCCTGCCAAACCACCGGGTCGAACCGCTCGTTGAGGAGGGCCACCGAGGCGCCCGATCGCTAAAACGACTCAAGGACGATCCCCACCGACTGTTGATGACGATCCTGGTGGGCAACAACATCGTCAACGTCGCGATGTCCTCATTGGCAACGGGGCTGCTCGCATACTACGGCTTTCAACAGGGTACTGCCGTTGCCATCGCCACCTTTGGGGTAACGGCAGTAGTGTTGCTCTTTGGCGAGGCAGCGCCAAAATCCTACGCGGTCGAAAACGCCGAGTCTTGGGCACTACGGATCGCCCGACCGTTGCGGGCCTCAGGGTACATCCTGTCGCCGCTTGTGATCACCTTCGACTATCTGACGCGGCTGGTAAACAAGGTCACTGGCGGACGAACCGCCGTTGAGGACAGCTACATCACCCGTTCAGAGATCAAAGACGTCATCACAACCGGTGAGCGCGCTGGCGTTATCGAGGAGGACGAACGGGAGATGCTCCAGCGGATCCTCCGGTTTAACAACACCATTGCCAAGGAGATCATGACCCCGCGGCTCGATATGACCGCGGTGTCGATTGATGCTCCGCTTGAGGAAGCGTTGACGACCTGTGTTCAGGACTCACACACGCGGCTACCGGTGTATGAAGGAAGCCTAGACAATGTTGTCGGTGTGGTCGCGATCGACGATCTCGTGCGCGAGCACGTCTACGGCGAACACGACGGATTGAGCCTGCAGGACCTCCTCGAACCGACGCTACACGTTCCGGAATCGAAGAACGCCGACGAGTTGCTCACCGAGATGCGCGAACAGCGGGTCCCGATGGTCATCGTGATCGACGAGTTTGGCACCACGGAGGGGCTAATCACCATGGAGGACATGGTTGAGGAGATTGTTGGGGAGATCCTTGAGGGCGAGGAGACCCAACCGATTGTGCGGATCGACGAGAATGAAGTGCTCGTCCAAGGCGAAGTCAACATCGAGGACGCCAACGAGGCCATCGGCGTGCAACTTCCCGAGGGCGAGGAGTTCGAGACGATTGCCGGGTTCGTCTTCAACCGGGCCGGTCGCCTCGTCGAGGAGGGCGAGGAGATCACCTATGACAGCGTTGTGCTCCGGGTTGAGGATGTCGAAAATACCCGCATCAAGGAGGTGCGGGTTCGCAAGGCCGACAACCGCACCGAGGGAACAGAAGCCTCCCACGAGAGCGAGCAGGGATCGGCGTAGTCAAGGCAGCAGTCGGCCGACACCAACGTAGAGCCCAAAGCCAAGTCCGAGCGCGAGGACGAGCGAAATCACCCACGCACCGATTGTCTTGATCATTTTCTCGGAACTAACGCCAGCGGATTCAACCGCGTACCCGCTCCCGATAATGGCACTCACAATAATCTCGTTAAACGAGACGGGAATACCGAAGAGGACGGCCGTTTGGGCGATGCCAAATGAGGGAATTAACGCCGCGATTGATCGACCCGGTCCAAGCGAGGAGTAATCCTGCGAGATCGTCTTAATCATCCGCGGGGCCCCGGTCCATGACCCAAGCAGCAATCCGAGGCCACCACCGAATAACAGCACCGGCAACGAGATGCGAAACGGCTCAAGCAGTGGCAACAGCGGACCGAGTGCAAGGCCAACCTGGCTGCCACCCGCCGAAAACGCGACAAGACCACCGAGGAACAAAAGAAACCGTCGCTGTGCGACGACCGGATCGGCGCGAAGTCGCTGATAGATAAGCACGGCAGCAGCAAGCGCCATCCCGCCTGTGACGACGACAACCCCAAAGAGACGGGGGACAGGGAGCAACTGGGCGCCCTCACGAGCGAGTGTTGAGCCCCCGCCGATGAACGAAAAGTGGACGTGCGCGAGAATCGCCCCGACAATCGCTGCAAGGGTTGGGATGATCGTTTGATCAGGAACATCACTCCGGAACAGTTTGGCCGTTACATACGCGCTACCACCGCCAACAAACGGCGTCAGTACCCACAGCGTGAGAATGCTCGTATACTTCTCCCACGCAGGTGTACCACCCATTGCGATGCCAACTCCAACAACCGCACCGGTCACGGTGAAGGCCGTTGCGATGGGATAGCCAAGGAATACACCCGTCGCCACCAGCGAGGCCGCCAGCAAGAGCGTAATTGTCGCCGCCAGCGGCGTCAGTGCTTGCCCGCCGATGAGCTCACGGCCGACCGCCTCAGTAACGTTTCCACCTTGGAAAACGGCGCCAGCGAAGCCAAGTATGCCGACCAGGAAGCCTGCGCGCATGACCGAGATGGCGTTGGCCCCGACAGCAGGAGCAAACGGAGTGGATCCACTCGATCCAGCACCGATTGCCCACGCCATGAACGCGCTAGCGAGGGTGGCAATAAGGATCGTTGTCGCCGTAACCGGGTCTACCATCGACGACCCGTGGTTGACAGGACGGCTACAAGTGCCTACCGGCTTAGTTCATCGTTGACTTTGACATATCCTCGTCGGTTGTCGGCTGTGGAGGGTCGACCCCCTCAGCGGCCTCAACCGTTTGGGTGTCCTTCTCGGTTGTCACGTGCCAGCGGGTGACATCCTGCTCGTACTCCGCAAGAATGTCCCCGACGTTGGTCTTGAGTTCGTCGTCGTTAACATTGACCTCGAAGACAAACTCATCGTTCGAGCGGGTAACATTCGCGCTGATCAGGTCGTTGTCGAAGTAATACGGCGCCAACTGTGTCATGACGCGCTTGTAGACGGTGTCCTCGACCTTTCGGATTGCTTTGCGGCCAGCGGAGTCAGCTGCCCGGGTTACGTAATCGATTGATTCCCCCCATCGGTCAACCGCCTTGTCGGTGTCCTCGCCGAGTTTGTCGTAGGACTCGCTGAGCTTCTCGCCGGCTGTGCGGATGTCCTCGTCGGGATCCTTTCCGGCTCGTTCGCCTGGACCCTCCTTGGTGTGCGCCTGTTCGGCCGTCTTCTGGCTCACGTCCTCATCGATATCCTCGTGCGCCTTTGGCCGCCAGTCGTCCCACTCCTCGAAGGCTGCTCTAAACTCCTCGTCAGCATCGAGTTCTCTAAGCGCCTGGGTTATCCGCTCGCCGTGCTCGACGATTTTGCCCCAGTCACCGCGGACCTTGAAACCGGATACGCTTTCTTCCATCGTTCTATCGAATCCTAACGGCGCGAGCGCGCTGGACTAACCGTCGAACCGGGTCGTCACGCGGGTGAGACAGCAAGCCGTTCGTCACGATCTTCATATAGAGCGCAGTAAATATATGTTTCTCGGCCGTCTCGCTCAGGCGTCCTCAATGTCAACCCGATCGCTTGTTGCACTCCGTAGCTCATCAAGGAGGGACTCGCGGTCAACACTCGGGACAGCGACCCGGAAGCGAACCGTCTCGTCGTAGTCGGCCTTGAAGGTGACATCCGCTCCTTCAAGGATACTCCGGACGGTGCCAGAATCAGCATAATCGGCCTCAAGAAGCACCCGGTCCCGTGGGCGACGGGTCTCGGTCCCGGCGTCTTTGATTGCCGCCGCGGTGACCGTTGAGTAGGCTTCAACGAGGCCACCGATTCCAAGGTTTGTCCCGCCGTAATACCGGGTGACGACGGCGACGACGTTTTCAAGATCCTGGCCCGCAAGCACGGTTGCGATCGGATCGCCTGCCGACCCCGAAGGCTCACCATCGTCAGTCGCGTACTCCCGAAGGAAGCCATCTTCGCGGACGCGATAGGCAGGGACGTTGTGCGTGGCGTCGTTGTAGGTCTCACGGACCGAATCGATGAACGTCTCGGCCTCGTCGATTGAGGCGACCGGGGCGACCTGTCCGATGAACTCCGAGCCGCGGTCCTCAAAGGTCGCCCGGCCACGGCCAGCGACGGTCAGAAACGCCTCAGCCATCACCAATCACTTGAGTTCGATCGATCGAACGTACGAAAGGTTGCTTAGCTCGTTGAGCAGTCCACCCGGCAACTCGTCGTCGAGCACGAGATACAGCCGCGGGGCGTCGGTAAACTCCGGGTCTTCGGTGATGATCTGTCGGATCGGGAGTTCGTGCTCGGCAAGCAGACCGGCGATCTCAGCGACGATCCCGTGGTGGCCGGCATCGGTCACGGCAACCGTCAGCACCGTCAGATCAAGCACTGGCGCGAGGTCCATCAGACTGGGAACCTGCGAGATGTTCGTGAAGATCCGTCGGAGCTGTTCATCTTCAAGGATGGCGTCGGTCGTCGAGTCGACCACACGGCGATCAACACCAGTCTCGCGGGCGATACCGGTGTAGGGAATCTCAATGCCGCCGGAGACGACACGTCCCTCCTCATTAACGGAGAACCCGCGTTCAAGCAGCAGCCGGATAACAGCCTGTTGGCTTGGGCTCCCCTCGAACTTCTGCATGATTTGTTCAAACATGCTAGAGTTCGCCCTTGGTACTCGGCGTTGTACTCCGACGGTCATCGCGGCGGGTGGCATCGTCGAATGCTCGGGCAGTGGCCTTGAATAGCGCCTCAACCTCGTGATGGGCGTTCGTTCCTGAGACACTCGCGTGACCGGTCCCGCCAGCGTTGATCACCAAGGACTCAACGAAGTGTCGCGCCATGTCGCTGGTAAACTCGCCGACGGTCGGTTGTGAGAACGCCCCCTCAAAATAAAACCGCGGGCGGCCAGAGAGGTCTAACACAACGTCGCCGACCGCTTCGTCAAGCGGGATCCGCCGGTCGGCGAACCGCTCAATGCCCGCCCGATCGCCCAGTGCCTCATCGAAGGCCTCGCCGAGGACGATACCGACGTCCTCGACAGTGTGGTGATCATCGACCTCAAGATCTCCCTCACAGACGACGGTGAGATCAAAGAGCCCGTGCGTACCGAACGAGCGGAGCATGTGGTCGAAAAAGCCGATGCCGGTGTCGATCGAGGTCTCCCCAGTCCCGTCGAGTTCCAGTGTTACGTCGACTGATGTCTCGGCGGTCTCGCGGGAGACGGCGGCCGCGCGGTCGGACATACCCGCCGGTTGGTCCCGCCGGAGTATAAGCGTTCGAGACCGAACGGACAATCACAGTCGGGCCGTGATCGCGTTGTCGATCGCTCGGGAGTAGGCCGACCAGCTGTTGACACCATCAGTCGAGATCAACTCACCGTCGACAAACACAGTTGGTGTCCCTTGGACTCCAAGCCGCTCTCCAAGCGTCTTGTCCGCATCAATCCGCTCAGTATAGACGCGATCGGCTGCGGCGGTGCGTACAACCGCGCCAGCGTCAGCAACGCGGTCGCCAAGTCGTTCGATTAGATCATAGGAGTACGTCGGGTCACGACCAAAGGCCGCCTCAGCAAACGCCGCTTCGGAAAAGCTCCAGAACGCCGCGGTGCCCGCTTCATCCTGAATCGCGCGAGCAGCGTTGGCAACTGGGCGGGCCCATTCGTGAAAATCAAGCGGAAAATCACGATGGACATAGGTGATATGGCCGGCGGCAACATGGTCGGACCGCAACTGCGGGGTGATACGCGTTGAGAAGGCCCTGCAAGCTGGACAGGCAAAGTCTGTGAATACAGCAACGCCGACGGCACCGTCACCGAGTGTGGGTGGCGCGAGCGTGTCGTCCATGGCCCCCGCACCCACGGCCGCTGGATCACCGGCTGTTGACCGGCCTCTCGCGACTGTCAGATAGCCCCCGACAGCCGCGATTCCGGTGACACCAGCGCCAATGGCTCGACGGCGGGTCATCCGTGGCATAGCCGTGACTGGGCAAAGGACCGGCAAAAGCCTGACTGCCTCCGGTTCGACGGCAGAAGCTTTATTATACGCAGTCGATTTATTATTAATAGAGTAGTGTGATCGGAGAACAATACTTCCGACGAGCGACGAATGGGTCAGCCCCGGACGGCCTGAGCAGCTGGATCGTCGGCGGGATCGGTGTTGTCGCGCTGGTGATCCTCTCGGCGGCAACCATCGCGGCAGGCGTCAACTGGAAGCTGCTCGCTGTCTCCTGGACGGCGTTCGCGGCGATGGCTGTCGGCGCCCCCCTGGGCGCCCGCGCCGCCACCAGTGACCATCCACTGGAACCGGTTTGGGGGTACGGCCTCGCCAGCGGCGCGATGGTCACGAGCGCGGCGCTCTTCTTGATCCCGCAGGCGCTCGGCCAGCACGGCCAATACGGTGCGTTAGGCATTGCAATCGGCTTTCTCGCCGGCTACGTCGGCCACCAGGTTGGCCACCGACTCACCCATCTACAGTTGCCGATCGACCGGGTGTCCGCCGAGTTGACCGCCCACGCGCTGTCCGCCGGTGCGATTATCGGTGCGATTTATGCCGCGATGCCATCGCTGACGTCGATCCTCGGTCTTGCGATGATCTCACACAAAGGGCCAGCCGGGTACGCAGCAGCCCGGCGGCTCGCTGCCGACGGGCGGTCGGTCGTCACGCTGTTGCTTCCCGCCGCAGCGGTCGGACTGATCGCACTCCCGATCGGAATTATCGGATTTTCGCCCTCGACAATGATTCGTGGACTATTCTTCGGGATCGCCGCTGGCGTGTTTCTCCACGTCGCCGTCGACATGCTCCCGGAGTGTACCGTGGGCAGTGATACCTGTCCGGTCGATCAGGGGGATCATACGAGTGATGTTCACCGGCAGTTGGATCGACTGCGGACCCACGCAGCCGTTAGCGCGATCATCGGGGCGGCGGCGATCGCTCTCGCCTGGAGCGTTGTCGTATAGGGCCGGCCAGCACGGACGACACGATAGCAGTCGGGCGGGACTGCTTAAGACACCGCAGCCGTCGCGTCCGACAGCGTGAATCGACCCTCATAGAGGGCTGTTCCCACGACCGCCGCCGCGGCGCCAGCAGCCTTGAGCGCCCGGAGATCACTGATCGACGCAACACCACCACTGGCGATAACCGGGATATCGACCGCATCGGCCATCGCCGCGAGTGCGGTTGTACGCACGCCCTCAAGTTGGCCCTCGACATCAACATCGGTAAACAGAATCCCGGCCGCGCCGAGGGTCTCGTACCGATCGGCCGCCTCAAGTGGGTCCATGCCGGTCCCCTCGGTCCAGCCCTCAACAACCACCTCGCCGTCTTTTGCGTCAAGGCTGACGATGACCTGGCCGGAGCCGCGATCGGTGATACGCTCGACAATTGACGGCTCTTCGACCGCCGCTGTCCCGAGAATCACCCGATCGACGCCAGCGTCAAATAACCCGAGTGCGTCCGCAACCGTTCGGATGCCACCGCCGACCTGGACGGTCGCGTCGGTGGCGTCAACGACACGTTCGATCGCATTGGCGTTCGCCCGTTTGCCCTCGAAGGCGCCATCGAGATCGACCAGGTGGAGCGTCTCAGCACCGGCAGTCGTCCATTGCTCGGCCGCATCGACAGGATCGCCGTATGTCCGACCGGTACCTCGTTCGCCGCCGACAAGCTGGACGACCTGTCCGTCCTGGACATCGATCGCGGGGACGACTTCGAAGGTGGGGAACATAGCGAATCAGGCGATGCGGTCGTACTGCTCGGAGAGCTTCTCGGCAGCCTCCGTGAGGTTGTCTTCCTCTGGCCCGGAGAGATCCCACTCGACGACCTCTTCGACGCCGTTCGCGCCAAGTTTCACCGGAACACCGACGGCAGTATCAGAGTGGCCGTACTCGCCTTCAAGCGCGATCGAGCACGGGAGGACCTCACCGGTGTCCTCAAGGATAGCTTCGACAACGTGGGCAACACCGGTCGCCGGCCCCCACTCGGTCGCCCCCTTGCGCTCAATGACATCCATAGCGGACTCCTGGAGGGACTCAAGAATGTCCGCACGCTCCTCCGGCGAGAAGGCGGGATCGCGGCCGTCAACGCGGACCTTCGAAAAGACCGGTACCTGCGCGTCGCCGTGTTCGCCCATGATGGTCGCCTCGACATTCTGGACCGCGGTGTCAAAGCGCTCGGCGAGGACATACCGGAAACGCGCCGAATCCAGCCGGCCCCCAAAGCCGATAACCTGCTCGCGCGGGCGATCACCGGTTTCATACAGGTGACGATTGAGCAGGTCAACAGGATTCGAGGTGGTGACGGTAACGAAGTCATCGCTATGCTCAGACAGTGAGGCCTCGATGTCCTCGATAATCGGGGCATTGTCCTCGGCGAGATCCAGACGTGTTTGACCCGGACTGCGGGGAATCCCGGCGGTGATAACAACCACGTCCGATCCCGCCGTGGCGGCGTAATCGCCCTGTCGAACAGTTGTATTTGCGTCATAGGCGATACCGTGGTTGACGTCCGCTGCCTGGCCGACGGTTTCTTCTTCTTTGTCTGGAATGTCGACAAAGACGAGTTCGTCTGCAAGGTCGCGCTGTGCAATTGCGTAGCCAGCGGCCGCGCCGACGGTGCCTGCAGCACCGATCACGCTCACTTTTGCCATATGCGCGTCCACAGAACCTCGGATGTTAAGCGCTTCGAAGGCTGGGAGACAACCGCACAGCGGGGCTTTTACACATCGGCTTACTATGAGTAGCTATGAGCGATTTCGACAAGGAAGCCGAACGGGAGAAGCTACGCAAACGCTTCGGCGAAGAGTCACAGAACAACACAACCGAGCGGATGAGCGAGTTGCTCCTGCGTGGGGCGACAATGACCAACACACACTGTGACACCTGTGGCAACCCGCTGTTCCGCAAGGACGGCCAAGAGTTCTGCCCGGAGTGTGACGTCACCGACGAACGCACGGATGCAACGGCCGAGGAGCCAGCCGACACCCAGCCGTCGACGCCAGACGAGCCCGCCTCGACAACAGAGACGTCATCAGCGGATGAACTAACGGTCACACCGACGGCTGACCCCACACCATCGGCCGATCCAGCCGACACGCCATCGGTATCGTCCGGACAGTCGACCAACGCACCGACAGACGGTCTCGCGGCAGGACGTGAGGCATTGGTCGCTGCAGTGACCGAACACGCCCGAGAGGGGGCAAACACCCACGACCCTCACCGAGCAAAAGCCCACCTTGAGGCGGCACGCGAGGCCGCTGCCGCCCTCAAGAAACTCCAGTAGGCCTCAGTTGACCGTCTCAGCGAGCTTTTCGATTGGGTGTGCCGGCGGCGCACCGCCCTCGTAGTCTTTGAGTTGACTCCGACAGGAGGCGCCCGGAGCGGTGACGATGTCGCCGTCGCTGTTTTTCAGTTGGCCGGCAAGACGGTCACCGAGTGCTTTCGAGAGGTCGTAATGCTCGGCCTCGTACCCGAAGCTTCCGGCCATCCCACAGCATGTCGAGTCGACGGGATCGACCGCGTACCCCGCACGGCGGAGCACGCCCACCGCGTGGTGGTCCTTGTTGGTCGCCTTCTGGTTACAGTGGCCATGATAGGCCAGCGTCTCATCAGGCGCGTCGGTCGCGATATCCTCCAGCAGCCGGACGGAGTCGGCATACTCCATGACACCGTAGGCGGCGGACGAAACGCGCTCGACGGCCGCCCCATTAAGAACATCACGGTACTCGTCCTGGAACATGACCGCATCGGAGGGCTCGACAAAGACGACCGAGTAGCCGCGATCGACGTAGGGAGCAAGATGCTTGACGTTGTGTTTGGCCCGCTTGGCGACCGTATCGAGAAAGCCCTGGGAGTTGGCTGCACGGCCGGAAGCAGTCAGTCCGTCAGGCACCTCAACGCGCACGCCTGCCGCCTCAAGCACCTCAACGGCAGCCTTGCCCGGCGCCGGATAGACGTAGTTGGTGAAGGTGTCGGGGAACAACACTACCCGGTCGGTCGCCGCCTCGGGTGACACCTGTGGACCGCCGCGCTCGGCGAACCAGTCCTCGAAGGTGTGTCGGGTAAACTCCGGAAGCGAGCGATCCGACGCAATGCCAAAGACCGACTCCATCACAGTCCGCGCTCCGGGGAGCTTCGCCATGAGATTCGACACGGGCGCGAGCGCACTTCCGATGGCCGCCAGGCGGTCAACATCGCGGAACAGCCGCTCACGAAGGTTGGCCCCGTCGCGCTGGTGGTGCTGGTGTTTGACCTCCGTCTTGAGCTTCGCCATGTCGACGCCGGTTGGACAGTCGTTCTTACAGCCCTTACAGCCGACACAGAGGCCGAGAACCTCCGACTGGAACCGTTCGGAGTGGAGTTCCTCCTCGTCAAGGTCGCCACTGATAGCCGCCCGGAGCATGTTCGCCCGACCGCGCGTCGACTGGATCTCCTCGCCAGAGACCTTGTACGTCGGGCACATCAGCCCCTCGTCGGTCTGCCGGCAGGTCCCACAGCCATTGCACAGCTCGACAAGCTGAGAGAACCCACCCTCCTCGGAGAAGTCAAGGGCTGTCTGGGGCTCAATCGACTGGTAGCTGGCGCCGTATCGGAGGTGCTCACGCATGTCAGCGTTGACTCCTCGATCGGTGTCCGGGCCGATGTCGGCGGGACTATCGCGGAAGACAACGGTCCCCGGGTTCAACAGCCACTCGGGGTCGAATGCCGTCTTAACCTCCTTGAACGCCGCCCAAAGGTCGTCGCCGTACATTTTCGGGGTAAACTCCGTCCGTGCCATCCCGTCGCCGTGTTCACCCGAGAACGACCCGTGGTGGTCGATCACCAGATCGGTGACATCGTCGGCGATCGACCGCATCTTCTGGATGTCCTCGTCCGTCTTGAGATTCAGGATCGGACGGATGTGCAATGTCCCCGAGCCGGCGTGGGCGAAGTACGCCGCCGAGGTGCCGTGCTCCGCGAGGATGTCCTGGAAGCGCTGGACGTACTCGGCGAGTTCGGCCGGCGGCACGGTGGCGTCCTCGATGAACGGATAGGGCTTTGGATCGCCATCAAGACTCATCAACAGCGGGATGACAGCCTTCCGGAGCTTCCAGAGTCGGTCCTGTGCGGACTGCTCGTAGGCCTCGATAACCTCGAAGGCGTCACCACGCTCGATGAAGTGCGCGTTTGTGCCGGCGATCGCCGCCTCAAAGTCCTCAACCAGTTCGGAGTCGTACTCAAGCATCAGCGCCGCGGCGGCATCCTCGGGGATCGGCTCGGTATACTCGGCGTAGCCATCGGAGTCGGCCGCCAAACGGAAGACCTCCTCATCCATCAGCTCGACGGCGCTGACATCGAACTCAAGGGCCTCGGGAACGGCCTGCATCGCATCAACAAGGTCCTCAAAGCAGTACAGTGCCAGCGCTGTCTCCTCGGGGACCGACACCAAGGAGAGCTCGGCTTCGACGATCACGCCGAGGGTGCCCTCGGCGCCGACGAACAGCTTTGTGAGGTTGATGACCTGTTCGCCGTCGTCGTTCTCATAGATCACCCGGTCAAGATTGTAGCCCGTCACAACGCGCTTGAGGTCGGGGTACCGCTCGTCGATCTCCTCGCGGTTCTCCTCAACGGCCGATCGAACAGCGCGGTAGATGCGGGCCTCAGCATCGTCCTGTGCAACGATGTCCTGGTACTCGGGGGAGTCAAGGACAACCTCGCGCGTATGGATCACCTCGCCGTTGGCAAGGACGACATCAAGTTCCTCGGTGTAGGCATCGGTGATGCCGTACCGGACCGAGTGCGCCCCTGTCGAGTTGTTACCGATCCCGCCACCAACGGTCGCGCGGTTCGAGGAGGCGGGGTCCGGCGCGAACTTGAGTCCGTGATCGCCCAGTCGGTCGTCAAGATGATCCTGGACAACCCCCGGTTGGATGACCGCCCGACGGTCATCGGGGCGGATCTCGCGGATGTCGTCCATGTGCGTCGTGAAATCAAGCACAACACAGCCTGGACCGACGGTCTGACCGCCCAGTGACGATCCGGCACCGCGGGGCAACACCGGCACCTCGTGGTCGGCCGCCACCTCGACGGCCGCCTGCACGTCAGCAACCGACGTTGGGTGGACGACGCCGGCCGGACGGGCCTGGTAGATGCTCCCGTCGGAAGCGTACAACACCTGCGCGTACTCGTCAAACTGTACAGCGCCATCGACCCGTGTGCGGAGATCAGCAGCCAGCGCCTGGTACGCCGCGTCGTCCGGCCGATCATGTGAGAGCGATCGAGCGGAGACGGCTTGTCCACGGGAGTGGTCACTCGCCATCAGTCACGGCACAGCGACGCGAGTATATAAATTCCCCATTATCGAATGGGCAGGATCCGGCGGCAGGAACAGCCACAACCGTTAGGTCAGTAAACCGGCCGGTGCTCGGTAGCATCCATGTCGGTACATCGATACCCACCGCGGAGACGCCGCCGGGTGGAGGGAGTGCGATGAGTTGGCGGTTAATCCCCCGGGGGACCTTCGACGCCTACACCAACATGGCGATCGACCAGGTCATGCAAGAGCGGATCGCCAGGGGCGCCGATCCGGTCGTTCGGCTGTACCGGTGGCATCCCTCGGCGGTCTCGATCGGATACTTCCAGCGGATGCGCGACGAGGTCGATGTCGAGACCTGCGAGGCCGAAGACATTGATTATGTCCGCCGGCGCACCGGCGGTGGCGCCGTCTATCACGACTACGACGGCGAGTTGACCTACTCGGTGCTCGCCCCTGAGTCCCGACTACCCTCGGACATCGTCGAGAGCTACGAGGAGATCTGTGGGTGGCTGATCGACGCACTTGATCAGCTGGGAATCGACGCGACATTCGCACCGATCAACGATGTCGAAGTCGACGGCCGCAAGCTCTCGGGGAATGCACAGACCAGGCGTAACGGAGTACTGCTCCAACACGGCACCGTGTTGTACGACCTTGACCCCGAGACCATGTTCTCGGCGTTACAGGTTGACGCCGAGAAAATCTCCGATAAGCTGATCGAACAGGCACACAATCGGGTCCAGACGGTTCGATCGCTGACCGATCACTCGATGGAGGACCTCCGGAGGGCGCTCATTGAGGCGTTCATGACCGGAAAGGAGTATTACGAGGACGACTACCGCAAGTCCGAACTCGACCGGGCGCGCGAACTCGCGACAACCCGGTACCAAAGCGACGACTGGAACTTCCAGCGGTGAGGTCACCAGCGATGTCCGGTGGTAGTCCGGCTACCGGACACCGCATCTCGACACGTTTCGTCTGCGTGGAATCAACCACGCAAGCAAGCGTCACTTCCGTTGGGGGAACCGTCGCGGACTAGGATACCGCGTGCCACCGACATCACTCGCCGAGGGTGTCCGGTTCGATGCCCGCTTCAAGCGCATTCTCGATGAAGAACTCCCCGGCCCGGTAAGACGAGCGGACTGTCGGTCCCGAGGCAACGTACAGAAAGCCCTTGTCCTCGCCGGCCTCCTCGTAGGCGTCGAACTGTTCTGGCGGGACATACTCCTCAACTGGGGGATGAGCCGACGACGGCTGGAGGTACTGCCCCAACGTGAGGATGTCGACAGCCGCCCCCCGAAGGTCGTCCATGGCCTGGAGTACCTCTGTCTCTGTCTCGCCAAAGCCGAGCATCAGTGAGGTCTTCGTATAGATATCACCATCAGCAAACTTTGTGAGCTTCTCAAGGACCGACAACGACTGGTAGTAGCCCGCTCGCGGGTCGCGAATCTCGCCTTGGAGGCGCCGAACCGTCTCAAGATTGTGGCCAATAACATCAGGGCGGGCCCGGACGATTGTCCGGAGCGCCTCGGGATCGCCCATGAAGTCCGGGATGAGCACCTCAATTCTTGTCTCGGGCGAGCGTTCGCGGATCTCGCGGATGCAGTCGGCGAAGTGCTCAGCGCCACCGTCGGGCAGATCATCGCGGTCGACAGAGGTCACGACAACGTAGTCAAGACCGATCTCCGCGATTGCCGTTGCCAGCCGTTCAGGTTCGGAGGCGTCCGGTGGATCGGGATGGCCCGTCGGCACATCACAAAAGGCACAGTCACGGGTACACCGGTCGCCGAGGATCATGAACGAGGCGGTTCCCTGCTGGGCCCAACACTCCTCGCGGTTGGGACAGGAGGCGGCCTCGCAGACGGTGTGTAGCGACTGCTCATCAACGGCCTCATGGACGCGTCGGTACTGCCGGCGCACGCCTGTGAGTTCGCGGCGGAGCCACTCCGGTTTCTGTTGGGCCATGTGGGCTTCCGGTGTACCGAGGTCAATAAATTGATCGACGCCGGCAGGACTGCGCTCCGCCGCACGCCGGGCGACATTTGAACATCGAGACCGAAGACAGCGCATGGAGGCCCCAGTGGTACTGGTCGTGGGGGCGGTCTCAGATCGGGTCCGCGACGAACTACAGACAGTAGCGACCGTGCAGACGGTCGAAACGGCCACCGACGCCGAACGGGTTATCGCTTCTGATACCCCGGATCTCGTCCTCACGCGACAGGCCCTCCCAGCCACGACGGGCATCGCGCTCGCAGAGACGATTGCCGAGCGCTGGCACCACGTTCCGGTCGTACTGGCCACGACCGAGGGCTCAGAGGCACTCGCCAGCCAGGCGGTGACAGCCGACGTTGCCGCCTACTGTAGTTACGAGGAGACGATCGATCCGGTGGATCTCGTCAGCTGCGTCGAGGACGTTCTCACGTCTGGCACAGCAGATACGCCGGCCGCCAGCGTTGTTAACCGGATGACCGACGGCTTCTTTGCCCTTGACGCCAGCTACCGGTTTACCTACCTCAACGAGCGCGCTCGCCAGCGCTTTGAGGAGGCACTTGGGCGCGAACTCACGCCAGGAGCGCTCCGCGGTCGAGCGTTTGAGGCTGTTGTCGACGATGACCCGGCATTCATCGAACGGTTCCACGAGGCGATGGACACACAGAAGCCGGTCACCTTCGAGACGGCGTACGCACCACTTAACCAGGTCTTTGAACTCCGGGTGTTCCCCTCGGAATCGGGCTTGTCGGTGTACTTTCGGAACGTCACCGAACGCCGCCGTCGTGAGACGGCTCTTGAGGAGGAGCGCGCGCTTACCGAGAGCGTGCTATCCGCCTTGCCGGACGCGCTGTATGTCTTCGACGCCGAGGGGCAGTTCCTCCGGTGGAACGAGACCTTTAGCGCCGTGACCGGCTATAACGACGCCGCTATCGCCGAGATGGTACCGGCGGACTTCATCGCCGATCCCGACGTTGATGCCGTCAAGGCGGCCATCGCCGGAGTCTTCGAGAATGGCGACACCGTCACCGTCGAAGCGCGCTTTGAGACCGCCGACGGCGCGTGGATCCCCCATGAGTTCACCGGCGGACCGATCACCAACGATGACGGACAGGTCACCCGACTGGTCGGGATCGGTCGGGACCTCACCGAGCGAAAAGCGCGCGAACGCCGCTTTCAGGCAGTGTTCGACAACACCTACCAGTTTACCGGCCTGCTTGATCCCGATGGCACGGTTGTCGAGGCCAACGAGACGGCGCTTGAGTTTGGCGGGCTTGATCGATCAGACGTCGTCGGCAAGCCCTTCTGGGCAGCCCCGTGGTTCCAGACCGAGGAATGGGTCCCCGATCGCGTCAAAACGGGGATCGAAACGGCCCGTAACGGTGCGTTCTTCAGAGAGCAACTCCCCGCCCAGGGGGCGACCCGCCGGGCAATGCTTGACTTCTCTGTGCGGCCGCTGACCGACCAGACTGGTACCGTCACCCAGCTGATCGTTGAGGGACGGGACATCACCGCCCTACAACGTCGGGAGGACCACCTCCGGACGCTCCAGCGAGTACTCCGACACAACCTCCGAAACGAACTCACCGCGACCCGCGGCTACGCGGAGTTACTTGAAGCCAATCTCGAAGATGCTGCCTTCGCCGAGTACGCCCAACAAATCCGCGAGGGGGCCGATACCCTGCTTGCGTTAAGCGACACTGCACGCGAACTCACAGAGACCGTCCTCGAAGGTGGCGATCCACAACCGACGGACATCGTCAAGCAGGTGGAGGCCGCCGTCGCCGCCCTCGAAACGGACATCGCCGTCGACACCCCCGAGACGGCCATCGCCCGGGCGGACAGTCGACTCGAACTCGTTCTCAGAGAGGTACTTGAAGCGGCCCTCAAGCGCGCCGAGGGGCCCCTTGACCTTGCGGTGGATGTCCGCGTCGGCGACGAGTATGTCACGATTCAGCTCGTTGACGACGGGCCGACCATTCCGGACATCGAACTCACCGAATTACGCGCCGACGCCGAGCGCTCACAGCTTGAGCACGGCAACGACCTCCAGCTCCGGCTTGCCAAATTGACCATCGAGGATTATGGCGGGAGTATCACCCACCGCGCCGGCGAGACGGGAGGCAACGTCCTGACCATCCGCGTGCCGGCCGCTGGCCAACTTGCCGCCCAGTAAGGCTACGCCACAAACGTCGGAAATCGCGTTGCCGGATCATCGATATTGATCGCCGCCCACAGCACCGCCCGGCCGATCGCGCCAAACTCGACCCGCCGGTAACAACCCGGACACAGCGTGATGAGATTCGCCAGCACATGAGCGTCCGCCCGGTCGTGCGTTGGCGATGCCACGAACGCGCGCACCGGAATGATGTGATGGACATCGGGATTCTGTCCGAGGTGCGACGCGGTTGTTCCACAGGAAACACAGGTGTGATCGTCACGTTCTGGGGCCTCCCGGCGCGCACGGGGCCATCCCGGACCGTGGGAGCCGGTTCCGCCGCCACGCCAGTTAGGTGAAGGTGACTCTCGCCGATAAAAGTCTCTGAGAGCCACTCGGGGCTACAGAACTGTTTTTTGCCTTTGATCCCACTTGGATAGTGCTCGAAGGACTCCCCACACAGATCACAGGTTAGCTTGAGTGGTCCACCGTGGATGGTCACTCCCACTCACTCTTGGACCATCGTGTGGATGGCAACATGTCGTAGGTGGATATAATCAAAAATTTGATATAGTCCGGGTGTGGGAATCGAACCCACCTCACAGCCGCCACAGGGCTGTAGGATACCACTACCCCAACCCGGACACGGATACAGATAGGATGACGACCGGTCATATG
>JBEQAX010000013.1:0-36049 GCA_041640095.1 Salinarchaeum sp.
GGCCGGGGTTTGAATGGCTGGCCTTCGGCAATGCCTTGGCGCTCATGCGACGGCTCGTGTTGCCGGTGCCAGCAGGTTGCCGACGATTTCAGGGTGCTCAAGGTGGGGTCGTCCGCGGGCGTAATCGACGACGAGTAGCCGGGTATCGGTCGCCTCGGCCAGCTCGCGTCCGCGTGCCAGCGGGCCCGTCGTTGCCTCCCGGCCCCAGACGAGTGTCACTGGAGCGTTTGCCTCCTCAAGGAGCGTCTCAAGGGTGCATCCTGGATCAAGTGCTCCACTCACCCGGGCGGCGGGCGCAAATCGTCCCCCTGGCTGGTGCGCACTGTTCCAGAGATATTCGACGCGATCCGGATTGACGGCGTCAGGATCGTAGATGTGTCTGGTTCGCTCGCGATAGCGAATCGCCGGCCGTGAACTCAGCGCGTTGTAGGCTGCCGTTCCGAGTCCTCGTGACCGGAACAGCGTGTGCCGCATCGAGTTGTGTCCGACCGTCTCGTCACGTGGGCCGATCAGTACCACTCGTCGAAGCGGGAGCTCGGCCGCCGCCTCTGTGGCGTAGCTCCCGGTGAGCCCAGACGCAACGACCGTCGGTGTCTCGGGCACATCGCGGAGGAATGCCCGAAGGAACGACTTGTAGAGGCTTGATGAGTATCGCAACGGTGGCCGGTCCGATCGGCCGTAGCCGGGAAACTCTGGAACGAGGAGGTGATATTCGGACACCAACTCGTCGGCAAGCGCGCGGAACTCGATCCCTGAGCCGACGATCCCGACATCGTGAAGCAACACGACATCCGGATTCGATGGATCGCCACGGGCCGTATATGCTGTCTCGATCCCACGCCAACAGTAGGTGTGGGTCGTCCCTGGCATACAGGGGCCGAGATCCGTTCCCGCAGTGGCCAGTGAGCGGTTAAGCACCGAGCCGATCGCACCCGCTCCGGCAGCCAGCAACAGCGAGCGGCCATTCATGTCAGTATACGTGTCCGGAGCACCCAAGTATTGTATGATCGTCCGCCGCTTCCGGACGGCTCTTTTGTCTTCCCGCCCTCACACCGGGTATGACGATTCAGGGGGCCATTGTTGACGTCGATGGGACGCTCGTTCGCGGCAATCAGTCCCTCCCCGGGGCGGCGGCAGGTCTTGACAGCCTCACAGCGGCGGGGGTTGACATACTGTTGTTCTCGAACAATCCGACCCGTCCTGGTGAGTACTATGAGGCCCTTCTCGCAGAGTGTAACCTCCCTGTCGATCATCACACGGCAATCACGGCAGCGACCGTCACTGCCGAGCACCTCGCCGCGGAACACCCGACCGCGAATATCTACGTCGTCGGCGAGGCGGGCCTCCACGAGCAACTGCGCGCACACGGCCTCCACCTCGTGTCCGACCCGACCGCTGCCGATGTGGTTGTCGGATCGATTGATCGCGACCTCGGATATGATGATCTTCGGGCGGGGCTTCGCGCGCTTGAGAGTGCCGACCGATTCGTGGCGACCGATCCTGACCCGGCAATCCCGACCGGTGACGGCCTTGCACCTGGCTCTGGGGCGATCATTGCCGCCCTCCGCGCCGCCGCTGATCGTCCGGTTGATGCTGTGCTCGGTAAACCCTCGCCGATCGCCAGAACTGCAGCCCTCGAACGTCTCGGGGTTCCACCGGAGGCGTGTCTCGTTGTTGGTGACCGCCTTGACACGGACATCGCGCTCGGTGAGGCGGCGGGCATGCAGACAGCCCTTGTGCTCACAGGCGTAACCGACCGGTCGACCCTTGCAGCGGCCGAGCATCAGCCTGATTATGTTCTTGACTCGGTTGACGAGGTGCACACCCTCCTGTCCGGCCCGTCGCGAAAGCAAAAAGATTGATACCAACCGTCCGGAACTATCCCCCAATGTCAGAGGAGCTAACGGTTACAGGGATGACCTGCGAAGGCTGTGAATCGGTCGTCGAGACGGCAATCGAGATGGCTGATGGCGTCGAGTCGGCCGATGCCGATCGATACGAGGATGTCGTGGTTGTCGAGACCGCCGACGCGGTTGAGGTCGATAAAGAGACGCTGGCCTCGAAGGCCGAACTCGCCGGCTACGACGCGTCCATATAATCACGAACAGCGCCGTCTCTCGCCCTTTGTCGGCTGTTGTTGATGCCGTATCATCCGACAACTACGGGCATCGGAGATTCTCGAAGATGCCCGTGCGGACGAAGGCACAACGCCTGCATTCAACTAAAAGTTAAGAGCCCGCTCTGATAGCTAGCGTCTATGGAGACTGAACCACAGGAGATCACGAACCTCGTCGGTCGGGAAGTCTACTCGACAAACGGAGTCTACGTTGGCCAAGTAGAGGACGTCAAACTCGACTTTGATGCCGAACACGTCACCGGACTCGCCTTACACCAGGTTAATGGTGACCTGCTCACTGCCCAGCTCAATGGTCACCGTGGCGTGATGGTCCCGTATCGCTGGATCCAGGCGGTCGGGGACGTCATTCTCGTAAGCGATGTCGTCGAACAGCTCTCTGACTCCGAGGAGGACGACGAGGCGACGTAATCGCTCTTAGGACCCGTTACCGTCGCTTTCGACACCCATCGCCGTGAAGAGCTTGCCCTTGACAGCCTCTTCGGTGAGCTCAAGCAACGTCTCGCGGTTGTCCTCGGTCACCTCGATGCCCGTGAAGATGCCAAGCGGGATCGCGGCACTCGCCTGTGTCGAGTGACCGGCAGCGTCGCCGATCTCGCTGTAGGCATCCTGTAGGACATTCCGGATGTCGAGTCGAATGTCCTTCGAGCGGGCGGCCACGTAGATGGTGTCCTCGGCAATACCAAAGACGGCGGTCGTCGTGATCCCTTCGAGGTTCAACAGGTGCTGGGCAGCTTGCGTGAGCGCCTCACGGTCGGTGATGTATCCGGCACTCGAAACGAGGTGTGAACCCTGAACTTCGCGGTTTTGGATCGCCTCTGCGAGTACGTCGAGCGTCTCCGGTGACATCGACGGTGACTCGACCTGTTCGAGGGTGTCGTGGTCGGCGAAGGGATGTAGATACGCCGCGGCGGTCAGGTCGGCGGGTGTCGTATCGCGCTTGAAATCGAGCGTTTCGTTGCGGATGCCATAGAGCAGGGCCGTCGCCACTGCCTCGCTGACCTTCATATCGAACTCTTGGACGTACTTGGTCAGGATGGTCGACGTTGAGGACATACTCGGACGGACGTCGCTGAAGGGCACGTCGATGTCCGCGTCCGGTTCGTAGTGGTCGATGAGGATGTCGACGGCTGAATCGAGGCTGTCGGCCTTGGCGTGATCGACCAGCGCGATTGTATCGTACTCGTTGTGATCCACTTCGTCCCAGTCAAGCAACTCCAGTCCGAGTAAATTCACAAACGCCCGGTTTTCCTGGTGTCCAAGGCCACCCTCATAGAGGATGTCCGCGTCGACGCCGAGGTGCTCGGCGATTTCGACGAGTGCGGCTGCTGATGCGATTGAATCCGGATCCGGATTGTTGCGCGTGAGAATGCCAAGCCGGCCGGTCGTCCCTGTAATCACCTTCGAGAGTTGTGCTGTTTTGTGCTCAAGTTCGCCTGACTCAAGCGACCGGAGTGCGTACTCGGCGATGACCTCAGCGGAGGTAATGACAACGTCCGCGCCAGCAGCCTCAAGTTCATCACTTGAGACGGGATCGTTTGCCCGCACGACGATGAACGGCTTTTCGCTTTCTGCGCGGATATTCGAGACGGCCGTCGCGTTGGCCTCGGTATCAGCGGCCATGATCAAAATGACATCCCGGTCGGCCAGGTCCGCGGCCAGCTCCGGATCGGTCATGTCCCCCTGTTTTGCGTTGAGATCCTGATCCCGGAGCGTTTCGACGCGACTCTCGTCTTGCTCGATAATGAGCACGTCCTTGTCCTGGCCTGTCAGCCGCTCGGCGACGGCGAACCCAACACTCCCACAGCCAAGAATTGCGTAAGACGCCATGGCCGCCACCGCTACCCCGCGACTCATAGTACGAGGGTTGTACCTGCGCATGGTACTTAACGACCGGGGAATCGCCCGCTGCTCCGCTCCGGCGTCTGCTACTCTCAGCCGAGCAGGTCGCGCCGCGAAGGAAACCTATTTGGGTACGCCTCATCAACGAAAAACCGCTTGGGCCGGTAGCTCAGTCAGGCAGAGCGACGGACTCTTAATCCGTCGGTCGGGGGTTCAAATCCCTCCCGGCCCGCTCACGCATCCTCAGGGCTGTAGTTTGGTGCCTCGTCAGTGATGACGACATCGTGAGCGTGGCTTTCACGCTGGCCCGCTGCGGAGACACGTACAAACTCCGCTCGTTCTTTGAATGCCGGAATTGTCTCGGCGCCAACGTAGCCCATTCCCGACTGCATCCCACCGGTGAGTTGGTGTAGTTCGCTTGCGAGACTGCCCTTGTAGGGGGTAGCCGCTTCGACGCCTTCGGGGACGAACTCTTCGTCATCGGAGATATCCTTGAGATACCGGTTCTCGTCACCCTCGCCGGACTTCATCGCGCCGACAGAGCCCATTCCCCGATACTGTTTGTACTTCTTGCCGTTCATTGTCACCACCCGGCCGGGGGCCTCGTCTGTTCCCGCAAGGTACGACCCAAGCATCACCGCGTCGGCGCCGGCAGCGATCGCTTTGATTGCGTCGCCGGAGTAGCGGATGCCACCGTCGGCAATCACTGGTACGTCGTGTTCGGAAGCCACGTCGGCCACCTGAGCGACGGCGGTGATCTGGGGCATCCCCGCGCCGGTGACGACACGTGTGGTACAGATCGATCCGGGCCCGATACCGACCTTGAGCCCGTCCGCGAAGCCGACCATGTCGGCGGCGGCCTCGCGTGTCCCGATATTTCCGACGACAACGTCCGCGTCAACGCTTGCGGTGATGTCCTTGGCGCTCTCGATGACGTTCTCGTTGTGGGCGTGCGCACAGTCGATGAACAGCACGTCGACCCCTGCTTCGTCCGCGCGAGTCGCCCGCTCGACCTCGAAGGGGCCAACTGCCGCCCCAACCCGAAGTCGGCCCTGGCTGTCGCGGATCGCCTGGCCGTACTCCTCGCGTTCGAGGACGCGTTCCATGGTCACCAGCCCGATTAGACGGTCGGACCCGTCAACGACCGGCACGCGCTCAATCTTGTGGTCGTACATCAACTCAAAGGCTTCTCGCGGGGTGACATCCTGGGAGGCGGTGATGACCTCGTCGGTCATTGCCGCCTCGACGGGATCGGACTCGCCAACCTCGAGGTGTGGTCGGACGTCCGTTCCAGAGATGATGCCGAGGACTCGATCCTCCTCATCAACGACCGGTGCGCCGCCGATGCCCTCTTGGCTCATCATCGCATCGACCTCCCGGACTGACTGGTCCGGACTGGCCGTCACGACATCCTCGCGGTCGATCACGAGATCGTCAGCCCGTTTGACCTTCTTGATCGCTTCGACGGTCCAGTCGATGTCCCGATTGCGGTGCAGCACCCCGAGTCCCCCCTCCCGCGCCATTGCGATGGCCATCTCCGCTTCGGTGACGGTATCCATCGCGGCTGACAACACTGGCACGTTCAATTCGACATTTCGTGAGACCCGCGAGGAGAGGTCAGCCTCGTCGGGTTCGATTGTACTACGCTGTGGTCGAAGTAAGACGTCGTCGAAGGTTAGCGCCTCTGGAACGTCCAATTTCCTCGAAAACGGCGTGTCGCCCGATCCGGCGCCGGATACGTGATTCGCCATGTAATCGGTCCGCCGCGGGTCCACAAAAACGTTGTGTGACGGCTTATAACGTCCACCGCAACAGCACGCCCTCATCGAGTCGCTCGACCGACTCGAGGGTGGCCCGCGGGAACGACTCGACAAATCCCTCGCCGTCGGCGAGCGTCGGTGCGTCGCGTCCACCGATGAGCATCGGTCCGACATACACCGATACCGTATCGACCAGTTCCGCTTCGAATAGCGAGAAGAGCAACTCGCCGCCCCCCTCAACGAGCAGTCGATCAATCCCTTCGGCCGACAGTGCGTCGAGTGCTGCCGACAGGTCGACACGCTCCGTACCGGCGGTGATGAGCGTCACGCCCCGTTCGGCGAGTGCGGCACGGCGATCTGCATCGATGGCCGTTGAGACGAGGAGATATGTCGGCGCCGTATCGTTGAGAATCCGCGCGTCAAGCGGCGTCCGTCCGGTTGAGTCGGCAACGACGCGTGCGGTGGGGGTTTCTCCTGGAGCATCTAGGTGCGGATCGTCGGCGAGGACGGTTCCGACACCGACGAGAATCCCATCACACCGCTCGCGGAGGCGGTCGACACGGTCGAAGTCGGCCGGCCCGCTGATTTCGATTTGTTCGCGGCGACGCGAGGAGAGTTTGCCGTCGAGACTGACCGCCGCGTTGACGATAACCTCCATGCCCGGACTGTGTGCCGGACGGATGAAAGCGTTTTCTGGCGTGCTCAGGAGGCCGATTCGGGCGGTCGTTCCGGTCCCGGTGGTGCACGGGCAACCTCGTAGTCGTCGCCGTCGACGCCGATGATGGCCCACTCGTAATCAGGATCGTGCTCGCGGAGTTGCTGCCGAAGTGGTCTGACCTTCGACTGAGGGGTGACAAAACACCGGAGCGGTCCGGCCTCCGGTACCCGGTCGCCTGTCTGCATTGGTGTCACATAGACGACCTTCCAGTCACGCTCTGCTCGAACATCACCGCCCTCTTCGATGACGGTGTATCCGAGCTGGTCGAAGATCGATTTCGCCCGTTCGGTGAGTTCCGGGTCCGACTGTCTCATTCCCTGACCGTGTGATTATCTATCACACATCGTAATAAATCTTCACCTGCACCCGGTAGGGCTCGACAATCGTCAGGGGAGGTCCTCGATCTGGCGGAGTCGCGCTGTCACCGACGCGGGGATCGACGACGGGCCATCGCGGACGCGGTGGCCTGGACAGACGATGGGCAGCGGATTCTCCTGAAGGGCCGTCCGGACGGTCTCCTGGTCAGCTGTTTCCTCGGCATCCAAGCCGGGTGTCATCGCCGTGAGCCGCTCAACGGTCACCGATTGGCCATATGGCACCTTCCGGAGGGTCTCAAGCACGGTCCGATGGTCCGTGGGGATTGTCAGGCCGATCTCGACATCCCGAAAGTCGTCCTCCGCTCCCTCGAAGTACGCTATGAACCGATCAATTAGGGCGTGTGCCTCGGTCGCGTCTGCCGGTGGTGTCTCCGGAAACTCGACGCTAATGAGCTTCCCGCTTGCGACACCGATCTGGAGGGAGCGGTCGATCCCCTCAACCGGACAGGCGTAGATACCGGTGACAGCCATCAATCGATTATTTGGGTGGCAGACCAATAGACCTGCCGTCGCGGGGTCGAAACGCTCAGGACCCTCCCCACAGAAACCCTCGGCTGTGACTGGGCGGCGAGCGAATCTGATACGGAGCGCGGGAGATCCATGAGCGTGCGCGTTGCCTGGCGCCGGAGCCTGGCGTTCAACGGGCTCGTTTTGCAGTACCTCGCCATCCCACTACTGTTTCCGTTGCTCCTCGCCATCTACTACGGCGAATCGACGATCCCCTTTGTCGTCACGATCGTCATCACCCTCGGTGTCGGGACGGGACTGACCCGTCTCGACAGCGATGAGGATCTCCGGTCACGCGAGGCGTTTCTCTTAGTCGCCCTCGCATGGCTGTCGGTCGCGATCATCGGGGCCATCCCATTTATCATCGCTGACGCCGGTCCGCTCTCTCAGCCCGTCAATGCTCTTTTCGAGTCGATGAGTGGGTTGACGACCACCGGTGCTACTATTCTTCGGACCTTCGAGTACCCCCGGTCGATCATGATGTGGCGCCAGCTCATCCAGTGGCTGGGCGGCCTCGGGATCCTCGTCCTCGCGGTGGCCATCCTCTCGCGACTTTCTGTCGGTGGCGCCCAGCTTATGGAGACTGAGTCACGAGCCCGCGAGCACACCGATCGACTGACTCCTCACATCGCCGATACCGCCCGGCTGATCGGATCGTTGTATCTCGGGCTCACGCTGCTGGCCATCATTGTCTTCTACGGTCTTGGGGTGAGCGGGCTCGCCCCCGAGATGACGCTCTACAACGCCATCGCACACGCCTTCACTAGCGTTGGAACGGCGGGATTCTCCCCGGAGCCACTGAGTGCGGCAGCCTTCGCTCCAGTTGCGCAGTACGCGCTGATCGTCTTTATGACACTTGGCTCGACAAACTTCGTGTTGCTGTATTTCCTCCTGCGCGGCCGGTTCAGCCGCCTGCGAAAAAGCGAAGAACTCCGGTTTTATCTCGGGTCAATCGGCGTACTTGCCGGCCTCGTCGTTGTGATCCTGTTTCTCGCCGGTCCGACCGACTCGGTTGAGGCGACGATCCGGCATGGCCTGTTCAACGTTGTCTCGATTGTCACCACGACAGGCTATGCCAACGCCGATTACACCGAGTGGACGGCCTTCGCGCAGTTTTTCCTGTTTGTGGGGATGTTCCTCGGGGGGATGGCCGGGTCGACGACCTGCTCGATCAAGTCCCTGCGATGGTTGATGATTCTCAAGTCCTTCCGCCGTGATCTATTCACGGCTGTCCATCCAGAGGCTATCCGACCGGTGCGAATCGCTGGCGATCCCGTTGACGAGACGGCCATTCGTGACATCTACGGATACGTTCTGTTGGCCATTATTGGCGTTGCGGTGACCACGACAGTCATCGCGGTCGACGGCGCCCGAGCGGGTCTCTCGATCACCGCCTTTGATGCCCTTGGGGCGGCGGCGTCAACGTTCCTCAATATCGGTCCAGCGTTCGGCCCGGCCGGGCCGTTTGGCACCTACGATGTGTTCCCGACAACAACCAAAATCGCGATGGTGATCGCCATGTGGATCGGCCGGATTGAAATCTTCCCTGTGCTGGTGTTGCTGTCACCGGCCTACTGGCGGAGCTAAGACAGCGGCCGAAGCCAGACAACGGCAACCAACACGGCCAGAAACAGGTAGGCGCCACGAACAAGCAGCATCGTCGCGACTGTCGGTGGCCGCTGAAGCGCGAGCGCCGCAACCAGTCCGAAGATTACCGCCGCACCGGGAACGGCCGGCGGAAACAGTCCGACAATCCCTCCAACGAGCAACAGGCCTAATCCGGCCCCGAACAGTCCCATCGCAAGGCGACGAGCGGGCCGTCGACCGAGCACCACCGAAACGGTCCGCTTCTCGATCGATCGGTCGTATGCATAGTCCTGCTCGTCGTCGATGATCTTCACCCCGGTGAGCACGAGCAAGAAGACCGTCGCGAACCCCACAACACCGACCGAAAGCGTCCCGGCCTGGACGTAGTGGCCACCGAGGATGGCGAGTGCGATGCCAAGGGGATACCCGAGCGTCGTCGTCACGGGATGGGTGTCGAACTGTGGGGCGTGGAGAAAGCCGATCGCCCACAGTGGGACCGTAATCGCGACCGCTCCAAGCCCGCCCCATATTCCAAGGAGCAGGAGACAGCCACCGAACCCAAGGGCAGCACCGCCGATGGCGATCCATATGCCCCGTCGCGTCAGCGGGTGATCATCATCCTCCCCGCGCACGTAGAAGTCGACGTATCCGTCTTTTAGGTGAGCGGTATACACCGCGAGAAACACCGCTATGACGTGACCGGCAGCGACGCTGAGGTCCCACGCGGCCCCCACTGCCGTTACCGCGCCGAATAGCGACGCAGCGACTGGCGGCAACATGAATACCGGATGGACCTGTGAGAGGAGGGCACGCAGGTCGGCCGTGGGGCCGGTTGCGTGCCGGGCGAACGCCATGGTCCCGAATGGGGCCGTGATGGCAAAACGGTTGTGCGCCTAACGGTTCGTGTCGGTGGTGGATCGCCTCCTGGAGGCGGCCGGATCCGGGCTGATATCGGCGTACTGGACCGCCTGCCGTCCGAGCTCGCGCGTACGCTCGGCGAGGTCATCATCGGTGATGGTCCCCGCCTCAATAACGGATCGAACGTTGGGGATTGCAACCTGATGTGGAAGTACCCACGCATTGAGCGTCCGACAAACCGACCGAAGGTGCTCGAGTGCGGCGCCAGGGAAGCCCCCGCCGGCGACTGCCAACAGCCCGACGGTCGTCTCCCCGAACTCATCGACCCCGCAGTAATCAAGCGCTGTCTTGAGCGTCGAGGCGTATGACCCGTGGTATACCGGTGTTCCAAGCATGATCGCGTCGGCGGCACGCACGCGGGCGGTTAACGCCGGAGCGTCGCCTGCCTCGGGCTGGTCGCCGTCGTAGACCGGCAACTCAAAGTTCCGCAAATCAAGCAGCTCTGTTGACCCACCTGCCTGCTCACTTTCCGCAAGGGCCTGTCCGAGCGCGGTTCGCGTGTGACTTCCATCGCGTAGACTCCCGGCGATCCCGACGACGTGCGTATCGGCCATGCCGATTGATCGGTCTCAGAGTAAAAGTATACACTGTCATCAACTCAGCGTCGCAGTCGAACCGTCCCGTCCTCAACGGTCACGAGCCCATCCGCGGCCAGATCTTCGATGAGGTCTACGAGCCACTCGCGGCTGCCCTCGCCGGTGCTTTCGGGGGCATAATCCACACGAACGCGGGGGCCAAGCCGGTCGAGTGCGAGTGGGCCGTGCTCCCGGAGTGCCGCGAGCACCCGACCGCGGAACTGCCGACGTGATCCCTCGAAGTCGGGTTGGGTCGGCACGTCGGGTGCGGTAAAATCGCCCGTCTGGTAGGCGTGACACCACTCCCGCCAGGGACAGTCCGCCTCGTCACACCGTGGAGTCTTCTGACAGACCACGCCGCCGAGTTCCATAATGGCGTTGTTCCAGGTCCGTGATCGGTCTGCTGGAAACACGGCCGCGGCGGCCGCCTCGAAGTCCGGTTGTTCCTCCTCGCGGAGGTCCTCGCGAAGCCGATAGAGGACACGCTTGACGTTCGTGTCGACCACCGGTCCGCCGTTGTTGAACGCAAAACTCGCGACCGCGTTGGCGGTGTACGGCCCAACACCTGGAAGTTCCTGTAGTTCCGCCGGGTCCGACGGCATGATCCCGTCGTAATCGGTCTCGACCATGGTCGCCGCCTCGTGGAGGTACCGTGCCCGGTTGTTGTAGCCCAGCCGGTGATCGGTCCAGAACGCGACCACATCAGCAAGGTCCGCTGCCGCCAGCGCGGCGGTTGACGGCCAGCGATCAAGAAACGCTCGCCAGGCATCTTCGACCCGGTTGAGTTGGGTCTGTTGGCTCATTACCTCCGAGACCAAGATGGGATATGCGTCGGTTGTCTCCCGCCAGGGGAACGTCCGGTGATTCGCCTCGTACCACGACAACAGCGCCGCCTGCAGCCGGGTCAGGTCGGCCGCACTCGACGCTGGATCCTCGCCGCTGTCCATGACCATTACGTCGGGCCAAGCGGTCTTCGGTGCTGTGGTTGGCCATGCCCGAAAGGGGTTTGCCCGCGGCGGCGTTTCTGACACCCATGGGACTTGACGACCTAACCGATGATATCGAAGCGGCCTACACGGATCTGCCGACAGAGGTCGCGCTTGATCTCGATGAGGACAGCCGTCGCGAACTAACGATGCTCACGACCGCGCTTGACGATGACCCTGAGGATGTCCTTGAGCGGGCCCTTCACCTGTTCTTCCAGACGACGGTCGACACCGGACAACTTGACTTCCACCTCCGAAGTACCTACGACGTAACGTATGATGAGTATCTCTCCGGGATGACATACGACGAGATGACCGGTGCTGGAGCGTTCCCGCAGGCCCAGCAAAACGACGATCGTCGCTACCAGTTCTGAGCACACACGACACTGTCGCTCGCGTTTCTGCATACGAAGCGAAAAGACGGCAGAAGCGGGCAAACGCCCGCCCTGCCGAATCGGTCCCCGCTGACGCTTCGGCCCTCCAAGCGAAGCGTCATCAGGAGTCTCTACATACTGCGTAATAAATGCGTCGGATCCGAGAGGTTTCGCCTGTCCTTACGGGAGCGTCACATCAATGTCGTGCTGGAGGCCAGCCGCCTTGACGGTATTGTACAACAGCATGGCGCGGGTCATGGGGCCGACTCCACCGGGGACCGGCGTGATCGCTGCCGCCTGTTGCTTGGCGCTTTCGTACTCGACGTCGCCCACGAGCGTCTCTTCACCGTCGCGTTCGACGCTGTTGACTCCAACATCAATGACGATAGCGTCCTCACCGATCATCGAGCCGTCAATGAATTCGGGGACCCCGGCGGCTGCCACAAGGATGTCGGCGTCACGGACGTGTGCCTCAAGATTCTGCGTCCGGGAGTGACAGATTGTGGTGGTGGCGTTTCCACCGGCATCACGCTGGATGAAGAGGTTGGCCATCGGCTTCCCGACGATGTTTGACCGGCCCACAACGACGGCATGTTTGCCCTCCGGATCGATGTCCTCGGCTTCAAGCAGCTTCTGGATACCGTGAGGGGTACACGGCTTGAACCGGGCGTTGCCGCCGACGAGCCGCCCGACATTCTCGGGGTGAAACCCATCGACGTCCTTCTCGGGAGCGATCTGCTCGATAACGGACTGCTTGTCGACGTGTTCGGGCAACGGGAGTTGGACAAGAATCCCGTTGACCTCGGGATCCTCGTTAAGCTCATCAATCAGGGTATAGAGATCGTCAGCGGTATCCTCGGCGTCGATCTCGGGGTCGCGCGTCTCGATCCCGACCTCCTCGCAGTCGTCCTGCTTCATTGAGACGTATGTCTCCGCTGCCGGATCGTCGCTCATCAATACCGTCGCGAGCGTCGGCGTGACGCCCTCGGCTTCAAGTTCGCCGATTGCGTCAGTCAGCTGCGTCCGAATATCCTGGGCAACGGCGGTTCCATCGATAACAGTCGTCATAGGTGGCCGGACCCACCATCCCCCATCACATAAAGATTGGCGGACCGACGCTCGTTGCCGCGTCGCAGTTGTCGATCTCCTGCGCCTCTTTTTTAATGTCGAAGAATGTGCCGGAGAATCTAGTGTCCGCCGTCGGCGACGACCTTCTGCTCAAGATTGTACAGCGGGAACTCCTCGCAGAGGGCGTCAACCTCCTCGCGAACCTCTGGGATAACGGTGTCCTCGGTGCCGTCGGCGATTGCGTCAAGGACATCGACGATCAGGTCAGCCACCGTCCGACAGGCGTCCTCATCGAAGCCGCGGGTCGTGATCGCTGGCGTTCCAACACGGATCCCACTCGGGTCGAATGGCGTGCGCGTTTCGCCGGGAACGGTATTGCCGTTGAGCACCAGTCCGGCCTCTTCGAGAGCCGTCTCAGCGTCGCCCCCGCTGACGTCGGGGTGTGACTCGCGCAGGTCGGCGAGCACGAGGTGGTTATCGGTTCCCCCAGAGACAAGCTCGATGCCGTGTTCTTGGAGCTGATCACCAAGGGCAGCAGCGTTGTCAATTACCTGCTGGGCGTACGTTTCGAACTCCGGCTGGAGGGCCTCCTTGAAGCCGACGGCCTTGCCGGCGATGTTGTGTAGCAGGGGTCCGCCCTGGGCGCCGGGGAACACGGCGTTGTCGATGGCGTCGGCGTGCTCCTCATTACACATGATAATGCCACCGCGACCCGCTCGGATGGTCTTGTGTGTCGACCCGGTCACGAAGTCTGCGACGCCGACGGGCGATTGGTGAACGCCGGCAGCGACCAGGCCGGTGATGTGCGCGATGTCGGCAAGATGGTAGGCATCAACCGCCTCGGCAACCTCCTGAATGCGTTCCCACTCGACCTCACGCGGGTACGCGGAGTACCCTGAGACGATGATGTCCGGATCGAACGTCTCGGCGTGGTCATGGAGCCCCTCGTAGTCGATGTAGCCGGTTTCGGGGTCAACTTCGTAGTGTTCGACCTCGTAGAACTGGCCGGCGAAGTTGACCTGGTGGCCGTGTGAGAGATGTCCGCCGTGCTCAAGCTTCAAGGAGAGGATCTTGTCGCCGGGCTCAAGCATGCCCAGATAGACGCCCATGTTGGCCTGGGTGCCAGAATGAGGCTGGACATTGACGTGTTCGGCACCCCAGAGTTCCTTCGCGTAGTCGATGGCGCGCTGTTCGACCTCGTCGGCGTATCGACAGCCGCCGTAGTACCGCTCGCCGGGGTATCCCTCTGCGTACTTGTTTGTCAGCACGCTACTTTGGGCGTCTAACACTGCCTCGCTGACGTGGTTCTCGGAGGCAATGAGATGGAGTTCATTGTTTTGACGTTCGATCTCGGACTCAAGCAGGTCTGCAAGATCCGCGTCGACCTCGCGTACGTCATCGTGAGCGATTGGGGTGTGCTCGACCATGGTTCTATGACGCACAATACGAGCCTCCGGTGTATAAGCATCGAACCCGAGGGGTTCTGCCGGGAGTGTGGACACCGGGGGTACTGTGCGCCACGAAATGCCGGGGATTTATACCGGAGATTGGTCTTTGTATATAGGTTTTGGGAGAAGTGTTAAGTGGTCTCTTCCCATGGTACACATGGACTATCGTCGGGACGATCCATCCGGTCCCCGCCCCCGACGGCTTGACCGTCCCTGTGCGGGTGACCCACGCGCCGGCATGTGTGCCATGTCACCATGACCTACGGTCTATTCCGACAGCCAAACGATGACCAACGACACCACCCTTGAGACGCTCAGTCAGGAGTATCAGGCCTCAATCCCCTCCGACCTCCGCGAGACCCACGACTACGACTGGTACCTCTCGGAGGTCCGATCGGCCCCCGGAATCGCTCGCAACGCCAATCAGCGCGTCGCCGACATGTTTGACTACTACGGGACCGAGTACGACGAGGAACGTGGTCTCGTCGAGTACAAACTTGCCTCCGAGGACCCGTTGCATGACGGCGAGAACCGGTTCTACGGACGGGTCATTCACGAGGCCATCCACGAATTCGTCAACAAGGTCAAAAGCGGTGCCCGCGGGCTCGGCCCCGAGCGTCGTATCCTGTTGTTGCTCGGCCCCGTCGGCTCTGGCAAGTCAGCCTTCGACGCCCAGCTCCGGCGGTACTTCGAGGATTACACCAACCGGGAGGCCGGCCGAATGTACACCTTCCGGTGGACGGGGCTTCGTGAGATCATCCCCGATCAGGACCCGGCCGACGATGTCGTGCGCTCGCCGATGAACCAGGACCCACTGGTGTTGTTGCCACCCGAACAGCGCGAACGCGTCCTCGAAGACGTCAATGACGCGCTTGAGGCGCCCTATACCATCCGGAACCAGCAGGCGCTTGATCCCGAGTCGGCCTTTTATATGGACCGGCTGTTGGCCCACTACAACGACGACCTCAAGGCCGTCCTCGACAACCACATCGAGATCGTCCGCCTGGTGGCCGACGAGAACAAGCGCCGCGCGCTTGAGACCTTCGAGCCCAAGGACAAGAAAAACCAGGACGAAACCGAACTGACCGGGGACGTCAACTACAGCAAGCTCGCGGTCTACGGTGAGTCAGACCCCCGAGCCTTTGATTTCTCGGGGGCGTTCTGTAATGCCAACCGCGGCCTCTTCAGCGGCGAGGAGCTACTCAAGCTCCAGCGGGAGTTCCTCTATGACTTCCTGCACGCCACCCAGGAGCAGACGATCAAGCCCAAGAACAATCCCCGGATCGACATCGACCAGGTGATCGTTGGGCGGACGAACATGCCCGAGTACAAGGACAAGAAGGGCGACGAGAAGATGGAGGCGTTTAACGACCGGACCAAGCGGATCGACTTCCCGTACGTCCTGGCCTACGAGGACGAGGCCAAGATCTACGAGAAGATGCTCTCGAACGCCGACGTGCCGGACATTCATGTCGAGCCACACACCCTTGAGATGGCCGGCCTCTTCGGCGTGCTCACTCGTATCGAGGAGCCAGAACTCGACACCGTTGATCTCCTCTCAAAGGCCAAGGCCTACAACGGCGAGTCCGACGCCATCGAGGATGTCGATGTGAAGAAGCTCCGGGAGACGGCCGCTGAGACCGCCGAGATCGGCGAGGGGATGACCGGCGTCTCTTCGCGGTTCATCGGCGACGAGATCGCCGAGGCGATCATGAACTCGAAACACCGCGACCGGGCGTATCTCTCGCCGCTGATTGTCTTCAACTTCTTCGAGGAGAATCTCGAACACCACGGCTCGATCCCTGAGGATCGCTTCGATGAGTACTACCGGTATCTCGAGACCGTCCGCGAGGAGTACAAAGAGCGGGCCATCGAGGATGTCCGACACGCCCTGGCCTATGACGTCGACGAGATCCGCCGGCAGGGCGAGAAGTACATGGACCACGTCATGGCCTACATCGACGACGATACCGTCGAGGACGAACTCACCGGCACCGAGCAGGAGCCTGATGAGACCTTCCTCCGGGCGGTTGAGGAACAACTTGAGATTCCCGAGAACCGCAAGGACGACTTCCGCCAGGAGGTCTCAAACTGGGTGTCCCGTCGGGCGCGCGAGGGCGAAGCCTTCGACCCGACCGACAACGAGCGGCTCCGCCGGGCGCTTGAACGCAAGCTCTGGGAGGACAAGAAGCATAACATCAACTTCTCGGCACTGGTCTCCGCAGGCGAGGTCGCCGAGGAAGAACACAGCCAATGGATTGACGCGCTGATGGAGCTTGGATACTCCGAGTCCGGCGCGAGTGAGGTCCTTGAGTTTGCGGGTGCCGAGGTCGCCCGCGAAGAACTCGAATAATGCCGGCAGGCCGCCACGGGAGTGACGAACCGCAGACGGGGAACGCCATCGTCGAGGCCGGCGATGAGGCTCTCGCCGCCGCCTACGACGAGCCAATGGGACTCGCCGAGTACGTCGAGACGCTGCTGGCGCACCCCGACCGCGGTGCCCACGCCGCCAAGTACCTACTGGACGCCATTGAGGCGGCCGGCACGCGGACCGTTGTTGAGGAGGGCGAAGACAAACAGCGCTATCGGTTCTTCGACGATCCGTACAACGACGGCGAACACGCCGTTCTTGGCAACACCGAGACGCTCAACGGGTTCGTTGAGGATCTCCGATCAATTGCCGCTGGACGCGGGAAAGGCGAGAAGATGATCTGGTTCGCCGGGCCGACAGCGACCGGCAAGTCCGAACTCAAGCGGTGTTTGATCAACGGCCTTCGGGAGTACTCGAAAACCGAGGCAGGCCGACGATACACCATTGAGTGGAATGTCGCCGGTACTGACGGTGGTCGAGGGCTTAGCTACGGCGACAACGCGCCGACCGATGAGGACGACTGGCACGTCAGCCCAGTTCAGACACGCCCGACGGCTGTACTGCCCGATCCCGTTCGGGAGGACCTGCTGGCCGAACTGAACGACCGCCGCGATGGGGTTGTCCCCCTCGTTGCCGGGCCGAGTCTCGATCCGTTTTCCCAGGAGGCCTACGACTACCTTGAGGACCAGTACCGCCGGGAAGGGGTCACCGAGTTGTTCTCGGCGATCACCGATCCCCAGCACCTCCGCGTGAAAAACTACATCGTCGATATCGGCCAGGGCATCGGCGTCCTCCACGCCGAGGACGAGGGAACGCCGACCGAACGTTTGGTCGGTGGATGGATGCCCGGGCTCTTCGGCGAGCTCGACTCACGCGGCCAGAAGGACCCCCGAGCGTTCAGTTACGACGGGGTGCTCTCACAGGGCAACGGTGTCCTGACCGTCATCGAGGACGCCGCCCAGCACGCCGATCTGCTTCGGAAGCTGCTGAATGTTCCCGACGAGGGTCGGGTCAAACTTGATACCGGGATTGAACTGGCGATCGACACGCAACTAATCGTCATTTCGAATCCGGATCTTGAGGCAACGCTCAACCAGCACGCCGACCGCGAGGATGCCGACCCATTGAAGGCGCTCAAACGCCGGCTTGACCGTCACGACATCTCGTATCTGACGAATCTCAGCCTTGAGACACAGCTGTTACGACGCGAACTCGCCGGCGAAACGACGGTGTGGGAGGCCGAAGACTACGACGCGCTCGATAAGCGCATCCGGGCGCCGTTGCACGTCGATGTGCGGCCTGAAACGCTCGATACGTCCGCCATCCACGAGCGTGAACTAGCGCCGCACACGCTTGAGGCGGCTGCCCTCTATGATGTGGTGTCGCGACTCGACGATGATCTGCCGGCTGATATGGATCTCGTTGATAAGGCGCTGCTGTTCGACCGCGGATATATCCAAGACGGCGACAATCGGATCACGGCTGATGATATCGCCTTCGAGGATCAGTCCGACGGGCGCCAGGGCATCCCCGTGACTTTCACCCGGGATGTCCTCGCTGACCTGCTCCAGGGCACCCGTGACCGTTCGCACCCGGAGTATCCTGTCGAGGACGTGATCATGCCGCGGGACGTGCTCAATGCAATGGTGGAGTCACTGTTCGACGCGCCGGTGTTCTCGAACGCCGAACGATCGGCCTTCGAGTCCCGTGTGGCGGCGGTCAAGACCCGGATCTTTGACCGGCAGTCTGCGGATGTCATTGACGCCATCATGTACGATCACGATGTTGATGAGGAGCTTATCGAAGAGTACGTCGAGCACGTCTACGCCTGGGCGACCGACGAGATCCTTGAGAACGACCGTGGCGAACGCATTGGACCAGACCCGCTGACGATGAAAGTCTTCGAGGTCGAGCATCTTGGCCGATTCGAGGAGTCCGAGTATCGCGGCTCGACCCCCAAGCGCGCCGTCGAACAGTTCCGCAACGAACAGGTCATCACTGCGTTGAACCGCCACGCCTGGGAGCAACGCGGCGAGGACTTTGCGGTCGCAGATGTCGACCTCGCCGAGATCCCCGTGATTGAGGCTGTCCTCGCCTCCGACGACTGGGACGATGTCAAGCGGATCTACGAGGATCTTGATCCTGACCAGTGGGACGACCCGCCAGCGAACACCGAGACAGCGGCGGTGAAATCGCGGACCATCGATGTGCTTGTCGAGGAGTTTGGGTACAGTCCGGCCTCGGCCGAATTAACCAGCCGTCACGTCATGGCAGAGGTGAGTTACAAATGGGACTGAAAGACGACCTTGAGCGGTTCCGCGATGTCGGTGAACAGCGCCGCCAGGATCTTGCCGAGTTCATCACTTACGGTGATCTCAGTGCAAACGATCAGACGGTCCAGATTCCGATTAAGATCGTCGATCTCCCGGAGTTCGAGTATGACCAGCGCGACCGGGGTGGCGTTGGGGCGGCCCCCGGCGACGGTGACCCTGAGGAGGGGACGCCGGTCGCTCCCGACGATCAGGACGGTGAGGAAGCCGGCGATCCGGGCGAGGAGGGAGCCGACCACGAGTACTACGAAATGGACCCCGAGGAGTTTGCCGAGGAACTCGACGAGGAACTCGGGCTTGATCTTGAGCCGAAGGGCAAGGCGATCATCGAGGAGACCGAAGGCCCCTATACCGACCTCACCCGGAGTGGCCCGGACTCGACGCTCGATTTCGAGACAATGTTCACCGAAGGGCTCAAGCGCAAACTCGCCACCGAGTTTGACGAGACATTCCTCGAAGCTGTCCTCAAGATCGAGGGGTGGGGTCCCCAGGAGGCCTTTGAGTGGGCTCGTGAGGAGCGGATCCCCGTCTCGCTGGCGTGGCTTGAGGACGCCCACGCCGGTCTATCGGATGCGGAACGCACCCGGTATGACTCGATTGCGGATGTCGAGGCGTCTGTTGAACGTACTCCGACCAGCGAGCGCATTCGCCGGGAGGGCATCGATCAGATTCCCTTCCGCCGCGAGGACGAGCGCTACCGTCACCCTGAGACCACGACGACACCCGAGAAGAACGTTGTCGTCGTCAACATCCGCGATGTCTCCGGAAGTATGCGCCAGACCAAGCGCGAGCTCGTTGAGCGGACGTTCACGCCGCTGGACTGGTATCTCCAGGGCAAATATGACAACGCCGAGTTTGTCTACATCGCCCACGATGCCGAGGCCTGGGAGGTCGACCGCGAGTCCTTCTTCGGCATCCGCTCGGGTGGTGGCACCCGGATCTCGGCGGCCTACGAACTCGCGAAGGAGGCCCTTGAGGAGTACCCCTTCAGCGAGTGGAACCGGTATGTCTTCGCCGCCGGCGACAGCGAGAACTCCGGGAACGACACCGAACAGCGGGTGATCCCGCTGATGGAGGAGATCGACGCCAACCTCCATGCCTATGTTGAGACCCAGCCCGATGGCCCGACGGCCAACGCCACGCATGCCGAGGAGCTTGAGGCGCACTTTGCCGGCGAGGACGATGTCGCCGTGGCGTATGTTAATGCTGCCGAGGATGTGACCGACGCCATCGAGTACATCCTCTCGACAGACGCTGAGACAGACGCCACGGAGGCCACCACCGCCTCGCCGCGTCGTCTCTCAGACCGCCTCGGACGATGATTATCACCACCAACCCATGAGCAGTTTTGACCGCTACCGCGCACGCCGTGAAGCCGACCGTCTTGAAACGCCCGTCAGGGAGGCCCGCAACCTTGCCGAACGCCTCGGGCTTGATCCCTATCCGGTGAACTACTGGATTGTCGATTATGACGAGATGAACGAGCTGATCGCCTACGAGGGCTTTCAGGACCGGTATCCCCATTGGCGCTGGGGCATGAAGTACGACCGCCAGCGCAAACAGGACCAATACCTCGGTGGGAAAGCCTTCGAGATCGTCAACAACGACAACCCGGCGCACGCCTTCCTTCAGGAGTCAAACACGCTGGCCGACCAAAAGGCCGTTATTACCCACGTTGAGGCCCACTCTGACTTCTTCGCGAATAACGAGTGGTTCGGCCTCTTCCCGAAGGGCGAGGATGGCGCTGCGGCCATGCTTGAGCGACACGCCCGGCGCATCCGCGAGATCATGTCCGATCCCGAGATCGACCGGTCGGCCGTCGAGCGGTGGATGGACAACATCCTCTCAATCGCCGATACAATCAACCAGCACAGTGTCTTCACCCGGGCAATCGAGACGGACGAGGCGGTTGACGAGGAGCTGCCCGATGACGAGCAGGCCCTCCTTGACCGGCTTGAGGAACTCGATGTCGACGAGACAATCCGTGAGGCGGTCTTCGAGGAGACCGAGGGCCCGGAGGAGACAGCCGCTGAGGAGGCCGGCCCCCACGAGGACGTTCTGGCGTACCTTCACGACCACGGCAAGCAGTTCGACCCCGAGACCGAACGCGCCGCCGAATACGAGGATTGGCAACGTGAGATCCTTGAGATCCTCCGCACGGAGGCCTATTACTTCGCTGGCCAGCGAATGACGAAGGTCATGAATGAGGGGTGGGCGAGCTACCACGAGTCGATCATGATGACCGGTGAGAACTTCGCCGACGACGAGGAGTTTCTCACCTACGCTGATCACATGTCGAAGGTGTTGGGTTCGGGGGGGCTCAACCCCTACAGTCTGGGGCTCGCGCTCTGGGAGTACGTCGAGAATCGCGCCAATCGTCGGGAGGTCATCGAGCGACTCCTGCGGGTCGAAGGGATCACCTGGCGGAACCTCACCGATGCTGTTGATTTCGACCGTGTCCGGGACTTACTCGCCCCACCGGCGGCGCTCGCCGATGTCACCCTTGAGGGCGTGGCCGACCTTCCCGATCAGTATGTCGACCGCGATGCGATTGAGCAGGCTCGTGATGGCACTATCGATGTCGAGACCTACCCATGGAAGGTGCTCTCTTATGAGGGGCTGGCCCGTCGACACTACTCGCTGGTCAAGCCACAGCACCGGGGGGTTCTCGAACGAATCGACCGGGAGGAACTCGAACGAATCGGCCGGTACCTCTTCGATGACGACCGCTATGGCACCGTCGAAGAGGCCATCGCCGATGTCGAGTACACCGCTGGGTGGGATCGGATGCGTGAGGTCCGTGCGAGCCACAATGACGTCACGTTCCTCGATGCCTTCCTGACCAGGGAGTTCGTCGAGCAAAAGGGGTATTTCACCTACGAATACTCCCAGGCTAACGAGGACTACCGGGTAGCCAGCAACGACCCTGGTGACGTTAAGCGCAAGCTCCTCCTTGAGTTCACGAACTTCGGGAAGCCGACGATCATTGTTGAGGATGGCAACTACAACAATCGCAACGAACTGCTCTTAGCCCACCAGTACAACGGGATCGAACTCGACCACGGCCAGGCTAAGCGTGTTCTTGAGCGTGTCTTCGAGCTGTGGGGACGACCAGTGAACCTCAAGACCATCCGCAAGGAGGTCACCGAACGCGATCTTGAGGTCGCCAGGCGGCGGGATTCCGAGCCCGAGCCCGACGAACGTGGGCTGTTGCTCCGGTATGACGGCGAGGAGATTTCCGAAGAGTCCCTCGAGTGGGCGGCGGTCGAACACCTCGCTGCGGACGCCGTCGACTACGACACCACGCCTGATGACTGGCTGTGAGTTGGTTCGCGGAGTGGGCCACTAGCACCCTTCTAGTTGCTGTTCGCGCAGATGAGCGACCACGGCGCCGACAATGGCAACAAGCACTAAGCCGGCGGTCACCGACGAGAGATCGATCGCCAACGCGAGTGCGCCGGTCCCCGTTGCGACCCCGAAGGCAGTTGTCGGCGCGGGATCGTCGGTGTAAATGCCGACGAACACGACAATGAACAACAACAGCGCGCCGAGCGCGATGCCGGCCATCACGTCGATCACGTGGTGGACCCCGAGTGCCACCCGACTGAGGGCGGCCACGGCAACAACCCCTATCGCCGCTGCGATCGGCTGCCAGAGGTAGCCGGTCCGGACGACAATGATTGCTGCTAGCCCACCGTAGATGATTGTGGCGTTCGTTGCGTGGCCACTTGGAAAGCCATAGCCGCTGCTCGCAACGAACACCTGATAGAGTAGGCTATCGGGGGTGAGCCACTGCGCGCCAAGCGCGATAGGCGGTCGAGCGGGCCGGGGAGCGGCGAAGGCGGCCTTTAGCCCACGATAGATCCCGATCCCGGCTAACCAGACGCCGAGGAGTCCGGTAAGCTGTCGCCGTGCTACCGGCCACACGAGATAGACGAGGACTAATACACCGAGTAGCCACCAGGCGGCTCCGAGCTGGGTAAGGGCCAGAACGATCGGATCGGTCCACTCCGGACGCGCTGCGTATCCCCAGGTGGCTGCACCGACCCCTCGCGTCACGATCCGGGTTTGGTCTGCCAGCTACAAAGAGTCCAGCGATCTGTTGCGTCAATTGAAGAGCTGGTCGACCGCCCCGCGGGCGGCGAGGACCGCGTCCTCGGCAAGTTGGTCGTCGTCACCTGGCCCATCGACATACACGTCGATCTCAAGGGTCCCCTCCTCAAAGCTGACTGTCACGTCATAATCATCAATCTCACTCCGGCGATACCGCGAGAAGATGATATCTTCAGCCGCCTCGGCGGCGGTTGACACAACTGTCGCGTCGTCGACCATGACCGGTCAGGAGCCGCCGGCTGGACCGCCCATGCCGCCCATCGGGCCGGCACCGCCACCGCCCCCGCCGAGCATTTCCTGGAGTTCCTCCTGGAGTTCTTCGAACTGCTCTTGGATGCGTTCCTCTTGGCGCTCAAGCGTCTCGACGCGAATCTCAAGATCATCAACCTTCTCCTCAAGATTCTCCCGAGCCTCCGCGTAGTCGGTCTTGATGAGCAATTCGCCGACCTCGCGGTACATCGTGGTCTCCTCGTTGATGTCCTCAAGCTCCTCAAGGGCGTTCTGAGAGTCGGTGAGCTCTGTTTCGGCCTCGCTTTTCTGGACGGCAAGTTCCTGGGCGGTCTCTTGGAGATCTTTCAGCTCCTCGACTTTCTCTTGTGCGCCTGGCGGCAGACTACCTTGCATGCCTCGACGGTGGGACGCCATACGGAAAAACCTCTGCTTTCAGTACCCGTCTGCACCCGCCGCCGTTCGCTCGGCGGTTGCGACTAACGATAACCACGTCAGCTTGGCAGCGCGTAACGCGCGGGCGTCTGTCGCCTCGATCACCACTTCGACGGTAGCCCCGGAGTGACACACACGTGTCCGTGCTCGTGCTCCATCGATGGCGTCCTCCTCTTGGGCGACTGCCTGTGCGACGACACGCGCCTGTGCTGGATCCGCAAATGTCCGGGAGAACTGTAGGTGGTGGCGCGCCGTCGTTTCCGGTGTCATCCGATCGCGTCACTTGACGTCGATTTCCTTGACGTCGGGACTGCGATCCTTTAGGAGTACGCGGTGACCGCAGTACGGACACCGGACGCCGCCATATTCGTCGAGCGTGACCTCCCGCTTACAGCGTGCACACTTGTATCCCATGGGCGAAGGTGTATCGAAATATACGTCGGGACGCTGAGAAAGCTGTCGGTTCGACCGACTCAGTCTTCCTCGGTCAGTGCCGCCCGGATGGACCGCTCGACGGTACGGCCTGCGGGTGTCTCGGGCTTGTAGGCGCCACCGGCGAACCGGTAGCCACAGCGGTCACACTCCCAGATACCCGTGCCCGTCCGCGAGACCCGCTCGGCGCCACAGTCCGGACACTCGTGGTCCGCGTGCATTTCGGATTCGATGTCGGCGACGCGCCTGCGGGCGACCCGTCCATACCGGGCCCCGAAGCGTCCAGCGCTCCCGACCCGACCGTTCTGATCACTCATAGTACACGCTGGTAGCCGGGTCGTGTAAATAAACGCTTTGAGACACTGCCCGCTACTGGAAGTCGGCCTCCGCGAGTGCCTCGTTGAGGTCATCGCGGATCCACTCGCCAGACTCAACATCGCGTGCGGTCGTCACGACCCGGTTTTCCTGCACCGACGAGCCATCACGCAACAATAGTCGGACGTTTCCCCCATCGTCGGGCCGGGTTGCCTTCGCGCGCAGTCCCGACTGTGAGCCCGTCCCACCGGCGTCAATCGGCCCTGGGATCACCTTCTTAACGTGCGGGTGTTCGGCGACCGTCCGGATGGCCCGCATGCCGTCGCGCCCGCCGATGAGCGTGGTGTGAGACCCCCCAAGTTTCTCCGCTGGCGGCGTCTCGACGACATCGAGCGCCCGACTTCCCCGACGTTCGAGTGCGCGCTCAACCGGATCGACGGTGTCATCCCCGCCGAGGCGGCGGAGTTCATACCGTGACTGCCGGCGGAGTTCACGGATTACGGCGCGATCGCCGGCCGCGTAAACCGCCTCGGGCCGCTTTCGGTGGAGTTCGTCGGCGATCCGCCCAGCGTAGTTGCGCAACTCGCGCAGTTCGTCTTCGCCCTCCTCGGGGGTCGTCCGGATTGTCGTCCGCCCGAGAATCGTCTCCTCACGCAGCATCGTTAGTGTCGTTCGTCGGCGGGCGGTGTCAACGACAACAGCGTCGGCGTTCGTCGTGTGACACACCAGACAGTAATCGCCGGGGCGATCAAGCGGTGAGCCACACTGCCGACAGTCCACGGGTATTGTTTGTGTCGGAAACGTAAACACTCATCGCACGCAGTTTGGCTTCCTCCCACCCCTGAAGGGGTGGGCTTCCGCTCGCACTATGTCACCGCGTCGGCTGCTTGCGGTACTCCCGAAGGAGTACCGTGGCGTAGGCCCCGCTTGGTAAGCTAAAGTCGAACGTTACCGCCTCGGGATCGACACGCGTCTCAAGCTCCGTCCGCACCAAGATGGCTCGTCGGGTGCCGCTTGAGGCCCATTCATCGGGCAAATCGAAGTCTGTCGGAGCAATATCAAGGTCCGTCAGTACCGCTCGTTCGATCGCCCCGGGATCGCCCTCGGCCAGGTCGGTCTCGGTCCCCACCAGTGGTGCCGTTACGAAGGCGCGATCACGGTCGCAGTGACGCCCGATCGTCTCGACGCGACGGTCGGTCACCCGCTGGACGCGTGAGGGATCCGGGGTCGCTGGCGTGCCGTCGTCGGCAAAACAGACGACATCGCCGGCCACCGGCCGATGAAACGGCAGTCCCCGCTTGAGGCGTGCAGAAAGGATTCGATTGAAGACATAGGACTGGGCGGCGTGGATGAACAGCCGCTGGAGGGTGCTCGGGAGGGTCTCGATCGCCCCCCGGTAGTCAGCTCCCTCGATCAGGGCGTGCATCAACGCGCGTTCGTAGCCCAGTCGCTCCGGGAGAGCCTCAAGTGCGCCCTGCCAGTCGCCGGCGTCGAACTGCTCGCTGGCAACCCCGCGTGCCTGATACGTCTCCGCTGGCTCGGTCTCCGCGCGGTCGGCAACGTAGGTCCGGACCGCCGCCTCCCAGTCGCCCCGGAGGATCGCCAGCCCGACCCTGTGGGTGACCGGTCGATGGCTGCCGAAGCGCTGCTGGCCGAAGTAGTTCGGCACGCCGACACGCTCGTCGCCACCGAATGTGCGCAACTCGTCGGTGATAGCGGCCACGCGGTCGGCGACCTCATCGCTCGCTGGGTCACGAAGTGTGATGGTGAAGTCGTTCCCGCGAAGATCACCGAGTGCGACCGCTCGTCCAGCCCGCCCGAGGAGCTCAAGATCAACATCCGGCAACTCGACGCCGGCGAGTTGCTCCGGCTCAACGCGGTCAACCGAGAACAGCTGGGTTGTCACGGCGCGTTTGTCCTTGGTGCCCGCCCACCGAACCCGTTCGCGACTGATACCCAGCCGATCGGACAGCGCGGCGGCGAACGCGTTGGTCTCGTGGTTCGTGAGCGTTGCCCTGAAGACCACGTGTGGGTACGCCCCCGGATCGGCATCGAGCGGTTCGACATCGACGGCCTCGCGCTCGCGCACCCGGAAGTCCGCGGGGTCGGCGCGGAGTGTCCCCCCGATCCCGTCGGTGTCGCTGCTGTAGTACTCCAATCCAACGGCCTGTTCGATCGCGTGTGGTGAGTGTGTGACCATCAGTACAGGGCAAGGTCACCGGTGATCTCATCAACGGCGGCGTCCGCAGCGGGCCCCACGGCCAGCGTGGTGACCGTTCCCGGCTCAAGTTGGGTGTGTCCGGCGTCTCTGACGACCGCGTGCGGGAGGCCGCCGCGTTCGGCTGCCTCTGCTAGTGCGAAGAGTTGGTCGTCGTCTTTGCCTTTGAGAACGATCTTTTTTTGTCCCTCCTGCTTCCAGGCGCGCTGGTCGGCCGTTGGAGCGTCCTCGTAGGCCTGCAACGACGCGTGGGCGACCTGGGCGGCGAGCTTGCCGACACCCATCGACAGATCGGTCCGTGCGACGATCGCCTGTTTCATACCTCCCGTTCGGTGGGGCGCGGTAAATCGCTACTCACTCTGTGTCGGGCCAGACCCACCCATCTAAATTCCCCCGCTCCCTTGCCCCCGTATGATCCTCTCGGACCGCGATATCCTCCGGCGGCTCGAATCCGGGAACCTGACGATCGAGCCGCTTGCGGATCCCGACATCCAGATCCAGCCGGCGAGCGTTGACCTCCGCCTAGGGCGGGAGTTCCTTGAGTTCCAGCGGACAAACATCCCCTATATCCACCCTGACTCCGCCGACGAGGTCCACGAGTACGTCTCAGAGACCGTCGTTGACCCCGATGGCGAGTTTATTCTCCATCCCGGTGACTTCGTCCTCGGGACGACCAAGGAACGCGTCGAGATCCCCCCGGATCTCATCGCCCACGTCGAGGGACGATCCTCGCTTGGCCGGCTGGCCATTGTCGTTCACGCCTCGCTGCCCGCCGACGAGGAGCTGTTCTTGTGGACGCCAACAGACGGCTTTGGCTTTCACCGGATCGGCGATGTCGTCGAGCAGCGTCGTGACGCCCGCGTCGTCGGATTCGACCCACATACCCTCCAGGTGAGCACCCATCCCATCACGAACTACATCACCAATCCTGCCACGCGGATCTACCGCGTGACACTGGCCTCCGGACGACAGGTCCGGGTCACGGCCGATCACAACCTCTTCACCCTTGATCCGGCCGGCGGGGTCACCCGGATTCCCAGCGAGGACGCCCCTGGGAGTCTCGTAATGGTCCCTGATCGACTGCCGCGCCCGCGTGGTGTGCGCCAGACGCTTGACGTTGAGACATTGCTTGCCGATGCCCCCGACATCCACAGTGTGGCGGCCGACGGCGCCGGCCAGGCGGCAACGCCGAACACCCAGCAGATGCTCGTTGCCGATGGCGCTCGACTCCCCCACGAACTGGAGTTGACCCCCTCCTTCGGGTGGGTCCTCGGCCGATACCTCGTTGATGGGACACTCCATGATGGGACGATCCGCTTTGCCAATGGGGCTGACACCGATCGACTGCGGACGTGGTTCGACCGCCCCGGAGTCGCGCTTGCTACCGATGGCGACGCCCTTAGTGTCCGCTCGCGGCTCTGGGCGCGGCTCTTTGCGGCGCTCACTGACGGCTCTGGGGTGTCCGATGTGATCTGGGACTGGCCCGACGCCGTGCTCACCGGCCTCCTCGCGGGTGCTGCTGGCCGCGCGCTTGACGCCTCGCTGGCCGACGCGACGATCCAGGCCCCGACCGCCGTGCTCGCCGACCGGCTGTTTTACTGTGCCGGGCGGCTAGGGATCGACGCGTCGTTCGATCCGGCCGATGACCGGACGCTCCAGTTGCACGCCAATGACGCGACGCCTGACCGGCTGCCCGCTCCGGGTGCTCTGTTGCGCTCACTCCGGGAGACGATTGAGGCGTCGCGTGCGACTGTCGCCGCCGCAATCGGCGGACTTGCGCCGGCCCAGTTGCAGCGCCTTGAGACGGACCCCGACGCGACCGTCGCCCGGACGACGCTCGCTGCCTTACGGGCGCACTACGCGGCGGCTGGTGCCGAGACAACGCGGCTGGATCAACTCGTCGACGGTGACGTGCGCTTTGAGCAGGTTACCGACGTGGTTCCGACCGATCGCGTTGAGCCCACCTACGATCTTGAAGTCCAGCCGAATGGTCGATCGATCGAGAACTTCCTGGGTGGTCGTGGTGGGATCTTCCTCTCGAATACCGCCGGTCTGTGCGATCCAGGCTATCAAGGCCAGATCACCCTTGAGTTGTCGAATCTCGGCGCAGCTCCGGTGGCGCTTTCGCCAGGCATGCGCATCTCACAGCTGACGTTCACCGAGCTGAGCAGTCCCGCTGACAGACCCTACGGAACCGACCGTGGCTCGAAGTATCAGGATCAGTCCGGTCCGCAGGCCTCCCGGATCGGCAACGACCCCGAGTTCGACGAGGACAACTAGCCGGTTATCGCCCGCCGTCGGCGTGGTGCCCGTATACTTATACTCCGCCGCACCAAATCCGCGATTGTGCAGCGATCGTACATTCTGGTCAATCCAGGCGCGCTGCTGATTACGCATGGAGTTCATCGAAGAAGTCGTTGTTGAGGAGTTTCTCCCGACCGTCCGTTCGATGCTCGCCGAGCGTCTCCGTGAGGAGGGACTAACCCAGCGCGAGGTGGCCGAACTTCTGGGGATCAGCCAGAGTGCCGTCTCGAAGTATGCCCATGGCCAGGTCGCCGGCAACGACGCCATCCGGTCGCACCCACAGGTCCAGTCGATCGTTGATCAACTCGCGGATGAACTCGCCGTGGGTGATACCGGCCGAGTGCGTGCCCTTGTCGAACTCGAAGTGCTCATCCGTGATCTTGAGGCCGGTGGCGTGCTTGCCGACCTCCACGAGGAGCGGATGCCGGCACTCGCCGAACACGAGGATATTGCCGCCCAGATCCACGATCCCGAGAGCAACCTTCGGGTGACCGAGCGCACGCTTGCGGCCTTGCGTCGTGGACTGCGCATCCTTGAGACCACCTCCGGATTTGCGGGACTCATTCCACAGGTCGGCGCGAACCTTGTGGCGTGTCTCCCAGGGGCGACCGATCTCGACGATGTCGCAGGTATCCCCGGACGCATTCTTGATGTCAAGGGCCAGGCGACCGTGCCCGGCGAGCCGGAGTTTGGCGTTAGCGAACACGTTGCCTCGATTCTACTGGCTGCCCGTCGCGGCGGCAGTGATGCGACGGCGGCGATCAATATCCAGTACACCGAGTCGCTGCTATCGGCGCTGACCGATGCGGACTACACGACTGTTGAGTTCGCTGCCACCGCTGACACCGACTCGAAGCAGGCCGTCGAAGAGGCGGTCGCTACCACGCCGGATGCCGATGTGATCTACCAGACCGGTGGCTACGGCATCGAACCACTGATCTACGTTCTCGGCGCCGATCCTGAGGCCGTCGCCGACACCGTGCGGCAGTTGTGTTGAGTGATGCCGGCCCCGGCCGCCGAATATACGCGGTGAGCCCTTTCCTTGACGCGCCCGTTCGTGCTGTGCGGTGCTGTCGGTTCGGACAACAGCCTCCATTGCTCACAAGCGCGTGCAAGCGGCGGCACACACAGCAACGCCGGGTGGCTGGACGTACTGCTTTCGGTGACCGCTGACTCCCGATTGCTCAGTACAGCGTCGAGGTCGGAATCACCGAGGGGAACAGCCCACCGCCGTCGACATCGTTGGCGACGGTATTCGCGACGTGCTCGCCGCTGAGAATGCACATCGGCATGCCGATTCCGGGGTTGGTGTAGGCCCCAGCGTAGTACAGCCCCTCAAGCCCTGGGGCCCGGTGAGCCGGTCGGAGTGGCCCGGTCTGATCAAGGGTGTGAGCCAGTGCGAGTGCGGTCCCCTGGGGCGCGTTGAACCGGTCGGCGAACTCGGACACACAAGCCCGCTCTTCAAGGACGATCCGGTCGCGGATGTCCAGGCCGGTCTGTTCAGCCAGGTCATCCAGGATGCGCTCTTGGTAGCGATCGCGGATCTCGGGGCCGTCTTCGAGTCCAGGCGCCAGTGGGACTAACACGAAAACGACCTCGTGGCCGTCGGGCGCGATTGAGGGGTCCGTCCGGGAGGGAACGTGAACGTAGTACGCCGGGTCATCCGGCCAGGCGGGATCCTCGAAGATGGCGTCGAAGTGCGGGTCCCAATCGGTTGGCAACACCAGGGTGTGGTGTTCGATCTCGTCAATCTCGCCTTCGACGCCGAAGTACATGAGAAATGCCGACGGCGCGTAGGTGCGCGACTCCCAGAACCCTTCCCGGCGGCTGTAGGCTGACGGCAGAAGATCCTGTTCGACGTGAGGTGGCGCGGCGTTAGCGACGACCCGGTCGGCCCGGTAGGTGGTGTCGTTGGTCTCAAGCGTAAACTTCGGCCCGTCGCCGCCGGTTGGTGTGATCGCCGTGACATCGGCGTTGGTCTCGATGGTCGCCCCCAGCTCCGTCGCCAACTCGACGAACGCGTCGATGACCGTCGCGATTCCGCCGGTCGGGTGATACACCCCGAGATTCATGTCGACGTGGCTCATCAGGGTGTAGATCCCCGGCGTATTATACGGCGACCCGCCCAGAAAGACCAGCTTGTACTCCGTGAGCTGGCGGAGCTTTGGGTGCTCGAAGTACGACTGGACGTAGTCGTCCATCGTGCGGAGCTTCGGCAGCGCCCGGGCGGACTTGAGCATGTCAAGGTCGACCATGTCCCGGAAGCGCGACCGGTTGGGATAGACGAACCGCTCCATTCCCAGATCGTAGGCCTCCGCGGAGTCCGCGAGATAGTCATCAAGACGCTCGCCGGCGCCGTCCTCATAGCGCTCGAATAGCGCCTTCTGGTCGGCCCGGTCGGTCGGCATGACGGCCTCGTCGCCGTCTTTCCAGTAGACTTCGTAGGCAGGATCGAGCTGGGTGAGCTCGTAGAAGTCACCGGGCTCGCGCCCGAAGTGCTCGAAGAACCGCTCGAAGACCTCTGGCATGAGATACCACGACGGGCCGGTGTCGATCCGGAAGCCGTCGCGCTCAATCCGGCCGGCGTAGCCACCGGCGTGATCGTTCCGTTCGAGAACGGTCACGTCCGCGCCGGCGTCGGCGAGATAACAGGCCGCCGAAAGGCCGCCGAATCCGGCGCCGACGACCGTGATCGTCTCTCCGGCAAGTGAGGTGCCGACTGCTCCCTGGTGGTTCATCACTAGGGGATCAGACCCGCCGGGTCTTTCCATTGCCGGTTTGCGGCCGTCCCCGCCTTGAGTTCCCCTACCAGTTGTTGGTAATACGATTTCTTTATTCAGTGTGGGGCGTGCAACAAGGCCGTCCCACGTATAATTACATGCCCTCTGTTGAATAAAATTATCGTGTTTTCCAACCACTGCTACGCTTGGAGACGTGAGCTGTCGCTATCGCTCAGTCGTCGGCTGGCGTTGGGCCTTCCGTGATCGGGACGGGCTCGACATCCGCGCCGAGTTCCTCGACGGCCGCCTGGGCGGCACGCCGCCCCGAGAGCAACATCGCCCCGAAGGTCGGCCCCATGCGTGGCAAACCGTGGACGCTCGCGGCAGCCATCCCGGTCGCGATCAGGCCGTCATGGACGACGCCGGTGTGCTCAACGACGGCATCCTCCGATTTCGCGACCCACATCGAGTCGTGGCCCGGTGAGTCATGACCGGGGGCGCCGTATTCGTCCTCGTCGCTTGCATCCATGCCGGTGGTGGTGGTCGCCTCAAGTCCGGGCACCTCGATGGCCCCACGTTCCTGAAGCTTCGAGACGACCATGGCGTCGTGACCGGTGGCGTCGATGACGACATCGGCCTCGACGGCGATCGGATCGACGCAGGTGATCTCCCGTGGGAGAGAGTGGACAGGGGTCCAGTTCATAACAATCCCCGAGACCTGGTGGTCCTCGCGGACGACCACGTCGGTAAATTCCGTCATGTTCTGAACGCGTGCTCCGGCGTCACAGGCGTCCTTGATGAGCGCCGAACAGGCGTGGGGGCCCGAGGCGACATACAGCCCATCGGCCTCCTCGGCCGCGTGGTACTCAACGTCGAGCCGGTCAAGTACCTGCTGGGCCGGCTCGCGGACGGTGACCTTGTTCATCAGAAAGCCCCCGAGCCAGAAGCCGCCGCCGAGGTAGTTGTTCCGCTCAACGATCATTGTCTCGACCCCGCGGTCGGCCAACTCCCGCGCAGCGACAAGCCCGGAGGGCCCTCCACCGACGACGATCGCCTCGGTGTCGGTGAAATCAAGGAACTCATCGGACCACTCGCTGGCGATTGCCTGGGTGACCTCGGCCTCGTTGACGGTCGCAAACTGGTCGAACTCGGACATAACAAAGTGGTATTAGCTGGTAATTACCTAACTCTTGTGGTGGATACACCCGTTGCTCCGGAAGCGAGCTACCGAGGCCGTCGGCCGGCCTGATCAGCTGTCGTCGCCGGTTCGAATGCGCGTCTCGGCGGCCTCTAGGTGGCCCTCGGGGTCGAAGTCGGCGACAATCGACTCAAGGGTCGCGCGGTCGGCCGTGGCGAGGTCACGAGCGTGCTCAGTAATCCGTGGCAGCGCCCGGTTCAGGTGGTCGACGATCGGGATTGCGGCCGCCTGCGGCGAGCGGCTCAGTGGGTTCAGGTCGATCACAATCTCGGTTTTGCCTATTGCGTCGAGGGCGGCCGCCCGGTCGCCGTCCTCAAGCGGGACGACAACGACATCGGCCGCGGCAATCCCGTCGGCGTCGACGACGCCACGGCCATGATCGAGTCCGGGGATCGTGGCATCACCGGCCAGCCCCTTGACCGTCTCGGCGCCGTGCTCACGCAGGTGAGAAGCGATGCGCTCGAGGCGTTCCTCGTCGCGGTGAAATAGGTTCACCTCGATGTCGGCACCGACCGCCTCGGCGAGGTTGACCACCGCTGTTGGCGCCAGCGCCGCGACGTTGCCGTTGACCGAGAGTACCGGATGGTCGGCTAACAATAGTTGCGCAGCGGCCGCCCGCTCGGCGCGGTCCGCCGACGGGATGGTCTCCTCGCCCAGCAGGTAATCAAACGCACTGGCCCGTCCTTCGGCGTGCATCCCTTGAAGATGGGTGAGCCCTGCCTCGATCCCCGCCTCGATCCGATGGCGGGTCACGAGGTCATCGTACCGGGGGTGATCCTCGGGGATCTCCGATTCGGCGTCGACACCTGGCGGTGCCGTCTGGGGGGTCGTGTCCTGATCGGCCGACTCGTCAGTCACACTCTCGTCTCGGTCGACTGTCATCAAAAACCGCCCGGTTCAAGCCGTGCGCCGGCCGGATCGACGTGCGTCACCGTCGGGTCGTAACCGGCGTCGCTCAGGCCCGTTCCCAGCGCCACGACCGTCTCGCCAAGCATCGACATGAACGCCTGGCCGCCGGCGTCGGTGACGTCCGCAATCACGGTGTCGACGGCCTCGGTCACCAGATCAGCCTCGCTGGCGAACGTCCGAGCCGCCTGCGCAAAGGCTGTCATCGTTGGATCAGCCCGAACCCGTTCGAGTGCGCGCTCGCCAGCCGCGGTGATCGCGTCGGTCTCGCCCTCTAGGACGGTCGGTGTCGAGAGATCGCCAAGCACGAGATACTCGATGCGTCCGGCAGCGGGTAGGCTGTCGAGGCGGCCACCGGCGCCCGGTTCGACTCGGAGTGGCACGCCTCCGTGGGCCTGTGCGACCACATCACCCAGCCCGGTGGCCGCCGCAACCTCAGCGACGTGGGCGTGTTCAACGATCGTCGTCTCGGTGTGTGCGAGATCAGCCGCCTGAGTGGCCGCTAGTGCCGCGCCAAGGGTGACGGCCCCGGAGACGCCGAAGCCGACACCCAACGGGAAGGGGCTCTCGACGCTGATGTCCATCGTAACACCCAGGCGGTCCGCAAGCCGGGCGATGGGATCGATCGTCAGTGATCGCCCCTCAAAGCGCACGCGACCGGGCTGGTGGTCGCCCGTGGCCACCCCACCGTCGGTACGCTGCTCCGTCTCGACGGTGACTTCCACCCGGATCGGATCGCCCACGGCGATACCGCCGCCGATCGAGCCCGTGTCGTGGGGCGTCTCCGCCCGGTGGACGCCAAAGAATCCCGTCACATGACCCGGGACGAGCGCGTGCGCGGTGGCCATCCTATGGCGAGAGCCGCTGGCGGTCTCGCGGGAACAACACCGCCTCGCGGATGTTCTCGAGATCGAGCATCGTCATCAACAGGCGCTCGGCCCCCATCCCGAAGCCGGCGTGCGGCGGCATGCCGTATTTGAACATCTCGGTGTAGTACTCGAAGGCGCTGACGTCCAGGCCCTGCTGTTCGAATCCAGCGACGAGTTCGTCGTACCGGTGTTCGCGCTGGCCGCCGGAGACCAGCTCCATCTCGGGATGCATGAGATCGAAGCCGGTCGACAACTCGGGGTCATCGTCGTGGTCCTTGATGTAGAAGGGCTTGATCTCGCTGGGCCAGTCGGTGATGAAGTAATGTCCACCCATGGCCTCGCCGAGGGCGCGCTCGGCCTCCGTCGAGAGGTCGTCTCCCCAGACGAGCTGGACGTCGAGTTCGCCCGTCGCGTTGACCCGCTCGATAGCCTCTTCGTAGGTGATCCGCGGAAAGCCTGGCTCCGGGACGGTAAAGTCCTCAGCCTTGTCCGCGGCCTCAAGCGCGTCGGCGCGCTCCTCGGCGACGGCCTCGTAGGCGGCGATGACGATTGATTCGGCGACATCCATCGCCTCGTCGGCGTCGAAGAAGGCCCCCTCGAAGTCGATTGACGTAGCCTCATTGAGGTGCCGAGGCGTGTTGTGCTCCTCCGCGCGGAAGATCGGGCCGATCTCGAAGACCCGCTCGAAGCCGCCGCCGGCACACAGCTGCTTGAACAGCTGTGGGCTCTGGTTCATGAAGGCCTCCTGCCCGAAGTAGGTGATTGGGAAGAGCTCCGTCCCGCCCTCGGTGCCCGTGGCGACGATCTTCGGCGTCGTGATCTCCGTGCACTGCAGGTCGCGGAACTGCTCGCGTACCGCGCCCAGCACCGTCGAGCGGATCTCGAAGAGCGCCTTGACCGCCGGCTTGCGGGTGTCGAGCGTGCGGTTGTCGAGCCGCGTCGACAATTCGGCCTCAACCTTACCGGAGGGATCAAGTGGCAACTCGGGGTCGGCCTCGGCGATGACCTCGAAGTCCTCGGGGACCAACTCGACCCCGGTCGGGGCGCGCTCCTCGCGCTCAATGGCGCCCTCGGCGCGCACGACACTCTCGCGGGCGACGTTCGTTCCGGCCTCAACGAGTTCGTCCGGCAGGGCGTCCTTCTCGAATTTGATCTGTAGGCGGCCGCTTTTGTCCCGGAGGATCAAAAACGCGATTCCCCCCAGGTCACGCAGCTCGTGGACCCAGCCGGCGACCGTGGCGTGGTCGCCCGGCTCGACGTCCGCGACGTACGTTCGATCGTCCATACCCGACTTACCGGCCGGCGCCTGTAAAAAC
>JBEQAX010000014.1:0-35098 GCA_041640095.1 Salinarchaeum sp.
AGACACGCGATACGACGAAGATGGTGATCAATCGATGACAGTTGTGCTCAAGATCGGCGGAGCCCGGGCGGTTGATCCGGCCGGCGCCGTCGCTGATGTCGCATCGCTGGTCGACGCGGGCGAGGATGTCGTTGTCGTCCACGGCGGCTCCTCGGCTGTTGACGAGACGCTTGAGGCGTTAGGCGAAACCCCAACGTACGTCGAAACACCGGATGGCGTCGTTGGACGGTTTACCGATGAGCGCACCATGGAGGTCTTCGAGATGGTGCTTCCCGGACGGCTCAACACCGACCTTGTCGTTGACCTTCAGAACGCGGGCGTTGACGCCGTTGGACTCTCCGGAGTCGACGGCGGGCTTCTTACCGGCCCACGTAAGTCAGCCGTGCGGGTCAAAGAGGACGGTAAACGCAAGATCAAACGCGGCGACCACTCCGGTCGGATCGAAGCCGTCAACGAGACGCTTCTTGAGACGCTTTTGACCGCCGGCCACACCCCCGTCGTGACCGTGCCGATGCTCGGACAGGACGACGACGAGTGGCTGGCGGTCAATGCTGACGCCGACCGTGCGGCCGCGGCAGTCGCCGGCGCGCTTGAGGCGACGCTGGTCGTCCTGACGGACGTTCCAGGCGTCCTCGCCGATCCGGAGGACCCCGAGACACTGATTGAGCGGGTCGAAACGCCGGCGGCGATGGACCGTCTACAAGCGGCCGCCGAAGGATTCATGCGCCGGAAAGTGATGGCGGCGACCGAGGCGCTTGAGGGCGGTGCGAGTACGGTTGTTGTTGCAGACGCGAACGTCGAGGCACCGGTTACGACAGCACTGGACGGAGGCGGAACGCACATCACGGCAGACGCACTCGAAGATTCCACGAACGATACAGTATGAGCGGATTCGTGTTCTCGGAGAAGCCCCTCCGGATCGAACGCGGACAAGGACCGTATCTCTATGATGACACCGGCACGGCGTATCTCGATGCCGGTGCCAGCTACGCGTGCACGCCGGCGGGGCATAGCCACCCGACGGTCGTCAACGCGGTTACAGAACAGGTTGAGAAACTGTTGTACGTCCAGGCATCGTATCCGGTCGACGCCCGCGACGCGCTCTACGAGAAGCTTGCGGCCGTCGCACCGGGACCAATCGACAATGTCTGGTTGTGTAACTCCGGGACAGAGGCCAACGAGGCGGCCCTGAAGTTCGCCCGGGCCGCAACCGGTAACTCGAAGATCGTCGCGACCACCCGGGGCTTTCATGGCCGGACAATGGGCGCGCTAGCGACGACCTGGAAGGACAAGTACAAGGCCCCCTACGAGCCCCTGATCGGAGCGGTCGACTTCGTCGAGTACGGCGACGAAGAGGCCCTAAAGGCGGCCGTTGACGACGAGACGGCGGCGCTCATTCTTGAGCCGGTACAGGGTGAGGGAGGGATTCACCCGGCCCCACACGAGTACCTCCAGACCGCCCGCGACGTTACCGAGGACGCCGGCGCCGCGATGATCATGGACGAGATCCAGACCGGTGTCGGCCGTACCGGCGCGATCTGGGCCTGCGAACGGGCCGGAATCGTCCCCGACGCGCTCACGACCGCAAAGGGAATCGCCAGCGGGCTTCCGCTCGGAGCGACACTCGTCCGGGACTGGCTGGCGGAGAATCACGGGGATCACGGATCAACGTTCTCCGGCGGACCGACGATTAGCGCCGCCGCAAAGGCCACCCTTGATGTCCTTGTCGAGGAGGATCTGCCGGGCAACGCCGCTGACGTCGGCGGGTATCTCATCGAGGAGCTCCAGGCTGCCATCGACGCTGGCGAGATCAACGCGCGTGAGGTCCGTGGCCAGGGCCTCATGATCGGGATTGAGGTCAAGCGGGGGGCTAACCGCCTGCTCAAGCAGCTGGCACTCAACGAGCAGTTACTCGCATTACCAGCGGGTCGGACAGTCCTCCGGCTGCTCCCGCCGTTGATTATCGATCGCTCACACGCCGATCAGATTGTTGCGTCGATCGCGGCCGTCACCGGCGACCAATGACCGATCAAAGCGTCTCACAGACGGCCGCCCGGGAGCTCCTTGTTGACCTCGTTGAGATCCCGTCTCCCTCCGGCGAGGAGGACGCTGCCGCCGAGCGGCTCGTTGAGTTCTTCGAGACACACAACCGGGAGGTCTTTCGTGACGACGTTGGCAACGTCCGGGCACCGGCCAACGATGCCGTACTCGTGACCTCACATATCGATACGGTTCCCGGAGACATTCCTGTCGAAGTAGAATCGACCGATGAGGGAGACGTGCTGTGGGGCCGCGGGAGTGTCGACGCGACCGGCCCGCTCGCAGCAATGGCAGTGGCGGCCGTTCGGACGGGGGTCTCATTTGCCGGGGTCGTCCGCGAGGAGGTCGATTCACGGGGGGCAACCCATCTCGTTGAAACGCGTGAGCCGCCAGAAACGGTGATCAACGGCGAACCAAGCGGGGCGAACGGTATCGCGCTCGGTTACCGGGGGATGCTCTCGGGGACCTACGTAGCCACCAGCGAGTCCGGTCACACATCACGGCCGGAGCCAAACGCAATCGAACAGGCGCTGTCGTGGTGGCAGCGCGCCGGAGCAGCCGTCGAGGAGCTCGGAGGGGACGAGTACGATCCTGTCTTCGAGCAGATCACGGCCAAGCCGGTCGGCATCGATGGGGGCACTAGCACGGACGGGCTTTCAGTTGAGGCGGTGATGGACGTCGAGTTTCGGATCCCGCCATCAACTGACGCCGAGACCATTCACGAACGGGCTGACGGTGCGCTCGACACCGGGACAATCAGGTGGAACGATCCGGTACCGCCGGTCATGGAGAGTCCACGGACGTCTGTCGCCCGGGCGCTCCGGGGGGCGATTCGGGCCGAAGGAGGCGATCCACGGCTGCTCCGGAAGACCGGGACAAGCGACATGAACATCTATGCCGCCTGGGGACAGCCCATGGCCACCTACGGGCCAGGCGATTCGAATCTCGATCACGCCCCGAACGAACACCTCCCGTTACCCGAGTACGACCGGGCGGTCGCCGTGCTTGAGCGTGCCTGCCACCGTCTCATCGAGGCGGCCGATACCGCCGCCACCACACCCACACAGGAGTAATCAGCCATGAGTCTACGTCACCTGCGTACCATTGACGACCTGCGTGCATCGGAACTCTCGGCGGTTCTGTCACGGGCGGCCGAGATCAAAACGGCCCACCAGCAAGGGGATGCAAAGGACACCCTTGAGCGTCAGACGCTGGGGATGGTCTTCCAGAAGCCCTCGACACGAACGCGGGTGTCCTTCGAGACCGGGATGACACAGCTTGGCGGCCACGCCATCTTCCTTGGGGCAGATGATATCCAACTCGGGCGTGGTGAGCCGATCAAGGACACCGCACGAGCGCTATCGGGCTATGTCGATTTCATCATGGCGCGGTTGTTCGACCACAGCGAGCTTGAGGAGCTCGCCGCCTACGCCACGGTACCGGTCATTAACGGGTTGACCGACGACGCACACCCCTGTCAGAGTCTCGCCGACTTATTGACGATCCGTGAGCGACACGACGACCTCAGCGAGGTCACCGCCGCGTGGATCGGCGACGGTAACAACGTCGCTCACTCGTTCATCCTCGGCTGTGCGATGACCGGCGTCGACCTCCGGGTAGCCGCTCCGGAGGGATATGGGCCAGACACAGCCATTATCGAGCGGGCGGGTGAGCTCGGACCGGCACCGACAGTCACCACCGACCCTCAGGCGGCCGCAGACGGAGCCGACGTGGTCTACACCGATGTCTGGGTGAGTATGGGCCAAGAGGATGAGCGCGACGAGCGGCTCGCCGCATTTGAGGACTTCCAGGTGAACCAATCGCTTCTCAAAGTGACTAACGAGGCAGACGTCATGCACTGTCTGCCGGCAAACCGAGGAGAAGAGATTACGGACGCCGTCATTGAGTCAGAGCAATCGGTTGTCTGGCAGCAGGCCGAAAACCGGCTCCACGCACAGAAGGGGCTATTGGCGTGGCTGGCCGACCAGTCCGCGTGAGCAATGGACGTGGACCGGCAACTACAACACGCCGGGCACAGAGGGCCTAACTAACGGATGAGCGACGAACCGACTGACGGGCCCGACACCGAGCCGACCGACGAGGACCCCGTCACCGGTTCCGATCGGGATCTGGCAGCGGAGGTACGCGCCCTGCGGTCGGAACTTGACGCACTTGAGACAGACATCGACGACCGGACGCTCCACCGCGACGCCATTGAGGATGACCTCAAGGCGTACGTACGACAGCTCCAGCGTCGGGGACACGCACGCGGCTGGGGACCGTATCTGGTCTTGCTCTATGGGACGATCATGACGCTTGGGGCATTCTATCTGCTGCCCGGCGGGTGGTCGATCCTGGCGATGATCGTCATCTGGCTGTCGACGCTCGGCCTATACACCCTCATGATCGTGATCGGGCTCGGACTCTCAGCCCTCCAGGCTCCTGGTCGGCTGCTCGAACGGTTCGGGTGAACGACACCCGGGACTTTTTGACTGTCCTAACCGTGAGCGAGAGGTATGGCACCAGAGGGGACCGGACAGGTGGGCGACCCAAACTACCACAGCCACAATCACACGGCAGTCCAGCCGTGTGGATGGACGAAGAAGGCGATTACTGGCGATGGCGTCTGTTATAAATCGGCGTTCTATGGCATCGCCTCACACCGGTGTGTACAGATGACACCGGTGGTGCGGTGTAACGAGCGGTGTGTATTCTGCTGGCGCGATCACGCTGGTCACGCCCACGCGCTAGAGGAGACCCAGTGGGACGATCCAGAGGCGGTCGTCGAGGCATCGATCGAGCTCCAACGCAAGCTATTGTCAGGCTACGGCGGCAACGAGGAGGTTGATGAGACGACCTTCGAGGAGGCGATGGATCCGCGGCACGTCGCTATCTCGCTTGACGGTGAACCAACGCTTTATCCGTACCTCCCGGAGCTGATCGAGGCGTACCACGAGCGAGACATCACGACGTTTCTCGTCTCGAACGGAACCAGACCCACAATGCTCGCGGAATGTGATCCAACCCAACTGTACATCTCGGTTGATGCGCCGGACCGCGACACCTACAACGAGGTCGTCCGACCGATGGTTGAGGACGGCTGGGATCGACTTATGGATTCGCTGGACGTGATGGCCGAGACCGACACCCGCACGACGATCCGGACGACTCTAGTCGAAGGACACAACGATCACGATGCGGCGGGCTACGCACAGTTGTTTGAACGAGCCGATCCCGATTTCATCGAACTAAAGGCGTATATGCACGTCGGACGATCGCGCGAGCGCCTTGATCGATCGGCGATGCCTGACCACGATCGGGTGGTTGCATTCGCAAAGGCCGTTCAAGAGCACCTGCCGGCGTTCGACGTCATGAAGGCCTCACCACCGTCGCGGGTGGTCTTGCTCGCCCGTGAGGAGACCACACAGATCGATGGACTCGATGCGTGAGCGCTCACCCGCCGTAGGTTTCCTCAAGATAGGCGACGATGTCGTCACTCTCGGACATGCCGGTGACATCGTTCGCTGGATCGACTAACACGGGGACCCCGGTCTGCCCGGAGATACGCTCCACCTCGTCACGGCTCGCGTGGGCAGCCGGGACCTGCCGGGACTCGTATTCGAGGTCAAGGGCATCGAGCGTACGGGTGACCTTACGACAGTACGGACAGCCAGGCAGCTCATACAGAATCAGCGACTCAGGCATTCACCCGTGTTAGGGAAAGCGAATAAATCAGGGTGTCGCCGTCACAGGAAAGTTGGTTCGATCCGTCGCTGCTCGATCTCCATCGCAAGGTGGTCATAGAAGGTCTCCGGATCGACATCGTAGGTCTGTTGTTCCTGTCGATCACGGACAGAGATTGTTCCGGCAGACTCCTCGTCGTCACCGACAATAACCTGGTACGGCACCCGATCCTCGTGCGCGCCGCGGATCTTGCGCTCGACGGTCGCGTCGCGATCGTTAACGCTGACCCGAATCCCGCGATCCTCCAGTTCAGTGGCAACCGACTCGGCGTACGCGAGGTTCTCGTCGGTAATGGGCAACACCCGGACCTGTTCGGGGGCAAGCCACGGCGGGAACTTACCCTCGAAGTGCTCGATGAGCACCATGAAAAAGCGCTCATAACTGCCGTACAGCGCCCGGTGAATCATCACGGGCCGGTGTGTCTCATTGTCGGCACCGACGTACTCAAGATCGAAGCGCTCGGGCATGTTGAAATCGAGTTGGACCGTCGGTCCATCCCACTCACGGCCAATGGCATCCTCGAAGGCGAAGTCGATCTTCGGCCCGTAGAAGGCACCGTCACCGGCCTCAAGTTCGTAGTCCATCTCGCGGGCTTCAAGCACTGACCGGAGCTGTGACTCGGCCTGCTCCCAGATGGCATCGGAGCCGACTGACTTCTCTGGGCGGGTGGCCAGCGCAATTTCATAATCCAGCCCGAAGGTATCAAGGACGGTATCGATCATGTCGAGGATGCGCTCAACCTCGTCGTCGATGCTGTCGGGCGTGACAAAGAGGTGGCCATCATCGATCGTGAACGCCCAGACCCGCGAGAGCCCCGAGAGTTCCCCGCGTTGTTCTTTTCGGTAGACCTTCCCATCCTCGGCGTACCGCACCGGGAGATCGCGGTAGCTCCAGGACTGGTTCTCGAAGATCGCCGCGTGACCGGGGCAGTTCATCGGCTTGAGGCCGTACTCGTCGTCACCGACTTCGAAGAGGAACATATCGTCGGCGTAGTTGTCGTAATGCCCGGACTCCTTCCAGAGCTCGGTCTTGAAGAGGTGTGGCGTCTCAACGTACTCGTAGTCGTGGGCGGCGTTGATCTCCTCGACAAAGTCGGCCAGTTCCTTGAGCACAGTCTTGCCGTTGGGGTGATACAGGGGGAGCCCCGGACCAGTGACGTCCTGAATCGAGAAGAGATCCATCTCGGCACCGATTTTCCGGTGATCGCGACGCTCGGCCTCACGCCGCCGCTCACGGAAGGCCGCAAGTTCCTCCTCGGTCTCGAAGGCCGTCCCGTAGATCCGGGTCAGCATGGCATTGTCCTCATCGCCGCGCCAGTACGCGCCGGCGATCTCAAGGAGATCAACCGCACCGATCTCACCCGTCGAGTCGACGTGAGGACCTTTACAGAGGTCAGACCAGTCGCCCTGGTGGTACATCGAGACAGTATCGTTCTCTTGGGCGAACTCATCGAGCAGCTCGAGTTTGTAGGGCTGGTCCGAGAGGCGCTCGCGAGCCTCCTCGATTGAGACCTCCTCGTACTCGATGTCGTAATCGGCCTCGATGATGGCCTCCATTTCCTCGCGCAGAGCCGGTAGGTCGTCCTGATCGACATCGAGGTTATCGAAATCGTAGTAAAATCCCTCGTCGGTTGGCGGTCCGATCGCTAGTTCGACATCGTCGTAGTGTCGCTGGACGGCCTGGGCTAGACAGTGCGCCGCGGAGTGACGCATCACACGGCGGTACTCCTCGGAGTCGCTGGTCACGATCTCGATGTTGACCCCGTCGTCGGTCACCGGGATCTCCTTGCCAACGAGTTCGCCGTCAATGCGACCACCGACCGTATCACGACCCAGTCCCGGGCCGATCTCGTAGGCGATCCCTTCAATGGTCGTACCGCGATCGACGGTCAGTTCCGATCCGTCGGGCAACACGACCGTAATCTCCTCTTGGTGGGTAGCGTCTGGGTTTGCCATAGGTACTAATTGAGTGGTGGATCCGTCACTCGGCCGACGTAGCATGGCGGCGAGGACGAAAAGAACGATCGCAGGTGTCTATAGTTCACGTGTGGCCGGAGGCCGGCCTGTAAAACAGACACCTGCCATTGTACTTCGTTGTTCGGCAATCGGCGGCAAAAACGTTGTGATCGGATCGACTCAGGTGAGTCGCTCGTCAACCCCCAGCTCAGACGCCAGCTCGTTCAGTGCGTCCACCGCGGCCGCGGGTACCGGAACGCCATGTTCAACCCGATCGGCCGTTGTCTCGTGTTCGGGTTCACCCGGGAGTTTGGCGGTCGTGCCTCGGGCGCCGGGACCAGGGGAATCGGCCGGCGTTGCAGACCGAAGATGTGCAGCGAGCGCCTCAATGCGGGCCGTCAGCCGTGAGCGATCGGTGAAGACCAGCGGATCAAACACGAGGAACCACGCGGAGTTGTTGAACCATGGCGGGTCGTGCTCGCCGGCAATCGGCCCATCGCCGGTGATCCCAGCAAACACCTCGATCATGGTCGCGATGCCGAAGCCCTTGTACCCGGCTGTCTGTCCACCGAGAGGCAACATCGCACCGGCGTCAGCCTCAACGTAGGCCTCGGGATCCCGAAGGTGGCTGCCGTCAGCGGCGACCGTCCAGCCCTTGGGGATCGGCTCGTCGGCAGCGCGTTTTTCGTAGATTTTGCCGTTGGCTACTTGACTGGTGGCCGCGTCATAGATCAGGTCAAACGGCAGCGCATCGAATGTGGGTATCCCGAGTGTCAGAGGGTTCGTCGACAGTCGCCGATCCGTACTGCCGGGCGGGGCGACACTCAGTCCGCCACCCTGGGTGTTGACCATGCCGACAAATCCGTAGCCGTCAGCAGTTGCTCGTTCAGCCCACTCACCGATCCGGCCGAGATGGGTCGCGTTGCGCGCACCGACGAGGCTCAGGCCGTGTGTCTCGGCTTTGTCGAGTGCGAGTTCCATGAGATCGCCACCGACGGCCTGGCCGAAGAGTCCATTGCCGTCAACCGTTGCCGTCGTTGGGGTCTCAGCGACGAGTTCCGGGGCGGCCGCCGGGGTGATCGTTCCGTCGGCGATCATCTGATCGTAAAGCGTCAGTCGGGCGATACCATGAGAATCGTGCCCCCGGAGGTTAGCGCGGACGAGAACACCCGCAACGTCCGCAGCCACGGTGTCAGAGGCCCCCTCCGCCGCGATAACCGCCCGCCCGAAGGCCTCAAGACGGTCGGCGTCAATTCGTGGTTGACTCATGGGCGGTCATCTTCGAGAATATCCGCCGCCGTCACAAGTCCTTCCAGCGTGACATCGTGCTCAGCAAGACGATCGGCAGCGCCCTCCTGGCGATCAACAACGACGAGGACGCGATCAACGACCGCTCCCGCATCACGGAGGGCCTCGACAGCAGCAAGCGCACTCTTGCCAGTCGTCGCGACATCCTCAAGCACGACGACTTCGTCACCCGGCTCAAGTGCGCCCTCAATGCGGTTGCCGGTGCCATACTCCTTGCGCTCTTTCCGTGCGATGACATACGGCCGGCCGGTCTCAAGGCTCGTTGCTGTTACGAGTGGGACAGCCCCCAAGGCGACACCAGCAAGCGTCGCATCGGTATCGCCGAGTCGGTCGGCAAAGGCTCTCGCGACCTGTGCAAGACACGCTGGATCGGTCTCGAAGCGATACTTGTCAACGTAGTAGTCCGCGGTTCCGCCGTGCGAGAGTTCAAACTCGCCAAATCGGACGGCACCGGCATCCCGGAGCGCGGTGACAAGCGCCTGTCGGTCCATACCGGAGGGTGGACAGGCGCGGTGATAAACGGCGTGGACGGTATCCTACCAGGGCTCGTCTTTGAGTCCAGCCCAGTAGGCGAGGCCGTTGGTTCCGATGTGTAACAGCGGGGTGACAAGCAGGACGACAAGGATGATCGTCGGCGTGAAGACCATGCCGAACCACGCTGGAGCGACTAGTGCCGTCACAACGAGTGCACCAACCACGAAGTCAAGCTGGTCGACCCCCGGAAATGGCGCACCGCGTTTGCGTCCCGTACGACGTTTAAGAAACGAGGCAGCGATGTCGCCGAGGATTGCCCCCGTCGGTAGGCCGACGGCAGCCGTCGGTGAAAACCGGGGGAGTTCAACGCCGAGAAGGCCCCGAGCCGAGACAACGACCGCGTTGAGAAGCAGCGCGACGGCGACTCCGGCGAGGATTCCGACAATCGCCCCACGCCAAGTCTTGCCGTCGCCTAAAAGCCGGGCCCCACCGAGGACCCGCCCACCGTCGATCGGCCGGCCACCACCGGCGAGGACGGCAGCATTGTTGGGGACGTATGCCGGGAGCATCGCCCAGAGCGCTACCGCGATAACGTCCAGAAGCATAGTTGACCCGAGCCGGAGCGCACATATAAACCGCCCCGATACCGGGCGCGCACTGCGCGGGTGTACTCAGTCCTCGGTTTCGAGTTGGAACTGCTCGTTCTCACAGGCCGTGTTCAACACGACGCTCGTATTGGCCTCGGCAACATCCGGATCGGTCAGGATCGCCTTGATGTGGTTGTTCATGTCATCGGTGTCCTTGAATTTTCCAATCGCAAGGATATCGTGATCGCCGGTCACCTCATAGACACTGATCATCCGGCTTTCCGAGCGTAGTCGGTCGGTGATATCCGGCAGCGCCTCGCCGTTGACCTTGAGTTGGATGATCGCCGTAACGTCATAGCCAATCTGCTGGTAGTCGATAACCGGGGTATATCCGGTGATAATGCCCTGTCCTTCGATCTCACTGAGGTGATTTGAGACGGTCGTAACTGACACATCAAGCGTTTCCGCGAGACTCCGGAGACTGGCGCGTCCGTCGCCGAGAAGTTCGTTTATCAATTTTGCATCGAGATTTTCGTAGGTCATCGCTTCGACCGACGCCACCACCCCACTATAATTTTACGAATATCCATTTCTAGCGGAAATTGCCGTGTCTGCGTGGATCAGTATCCCTATAGGGATGGCTATCGACCGATGAATCGACCACGACTATGACAGCCGGTTCGCTTGCCGCCGCAGAACGCGAAGTACTCGAGAAGATTGAGGCGGAGGACATCGATTTCCTACGATTGCAGTTCACGGACATTCTCGGAACGGTCAAGAACGTCTCTATTCCCGCAAGTCAGGCGGAGAAGGCCTTCGAGGAGGGCATTTACTTTGATGGCTCCTCCATCGAGGGATTCGTCCGCATCCAAGAGTCGGATATGCGTCTTGTCCCCGATCCCGAGACCTTTGCGGTCCTCCCGTGGGAAAATGGGCCACACGGAAACGCCGCCCGCCTGATCTGTGATGTTTATGACACCACCTCCGGGGCGCCGTTCCAAGGCGATCCCCGAGCAGTGCTCCAGTCGGTGCTTGAAGAAGCCGCCGAGATGGGGTACACGGTCAACGTTGGGCCAGAGCCGGAGTTTTTCATCTTCGAAACCGACGAGGAGGGACGAGCCACCACGAAAAGCCACGACACGGGAGGGTACTTCGACTTGGGACCGAAGGACATCGCCGCGGACCTCCGGCGGGAGATCATCAGCTACCTCGATCACATGGGCTTCGAGGTCGAGTCTTCACACCACGAGGTGGCCGATGGGCAGCAAGAAATTGCTTTTAAGTACGCCGACGCACTCACCACTGCGGACAACATCGCGACGTTCCGGTCGGTCGTTCGGGCAACAGCAGCGATGCAGGACCTCCACGCGACGTTCATGCCCAAACCGATCGCAAACATCAACGGCTCGGGCATGCACACCCACCTGTCATTGTTCGCCGACGGCGAAAACGCCTTTTATGATCCCGATGGTGAGTTCGATCTCTCGGAGACCGCCCGGCAGTTCATCGCTGGAATTCTTGAGCACGCCCCGGCGATGACGGCGGTCTGCAACCCCACGGTCAACTCATACAAGCGACTGGTTCCGGGGTATGAGGCGCCGGTCTATATCGCCTGGAGCGATGTCAACCGCTCGGCGCTCATCCGCAAGCCGGCAGCCCGCACGCCCGCTTCCAGTCGGATCGAGCTCCGATCGCCCGACCCATCGTCGAATCCCTATCTCGCGCTGGCCGTGATGATCAAGGCCGGTCTCGACGGCATCAAGCGCGATCTTAGCTGTCCGGATCCGGTCCGGGAGAACATCTACGAGTTCGACGAGGCCAAACGCGCCGAGTACGGCATCGAAACCCTCCCCGAAAACCTCGGTGAGGCCGTCGACGCACTCGAAGCCAACCCGACAATCCAGCAGGCGCTGGGTGATCACGTCGCCGAGAAGTTCATTGAAGCAAAGCGGACCGAGTTCCGCGAGTACCAACAGACGGTCTCTCAGTGGGAGCTCGACCGCTACATGGAGACGTTCTGAACAGAGGGCCAATACGATTGCCGACCGCGAACTGACCCGCGTCTGGTTTCTGCTCATATAACCAGCCAATCGTCTACATAGATGCGTAAATATTTGTTTGATCGTAAACTTAACACGGCTAGTAGCCGCATAAATACATGATGGCGTACGAGTATCTCGACGCAGAGCTCGTCAACGAACTTCTTACCGACGGCCGATCAAGTATGCGTAGCCTCGCGGAAACGCTTGACGTATCGGTCACGACTGTCTCGAACCACCTTGGTCGGCTCGAAGATGAGGAGGTGATTCGGGAGTACGTGCCGGTGATTGATTACGACGAGGTCGGGTACGACGTTACCGCGATTCTCCAGTTGAAGGTCGAGGGAGGATCAATTCCGGAGTTGACGATGCGACTCCAGGAACACCGACAAATGGTGAGTGTCTACGAGATCACGGGTAACTACGATATCCTTGCAATTGGGAAGTTCAGGGACACCGATGACATGAACAGGCAGATCAAGACCGTCTTGACGGATCCGGTTGTCGCCGAGGCCAACACGAGTGTCGTTCTTGAGACGGCCGCCGAGTTCGAGCAGTTCGATCTCGAAACGGAGTAGCCGGAGGGTTATGTCCGAAGCCGGGGCCAGTAGGCCAGCGTGACAATATCGTTCAGTGATCTTCGCGTTGGGACGTACTGTCTCCGGCAACTCTACTACCGTCGGCAGGAATCCGATCGGACGCCGCCGCCGAACGTTGCCGCCCGGCGCTCGCTTGCGTTCCGGTATTCGGAGATTCTTGATCGATCACCGACAGCGTTGGCCGATCTGCCGTTTGCTGTGCCGCCGAAAACAGTTCAAACACGGCTGCGACGAGCACGGACGCGATTTGATGCCTGGGAGCAGTTGGCGGATCCGCCGATGCGCGACGTCTTTCTCAGCGGTGATCGGTGTCACGGGGTCGCCCGAAAGCTCCTCAAAGCGCCACTTCGTCCGGTCATCGTCTCGCCCGGCAAGCCACCCGGCGAGGATGTTTGGACAACCCATGCTGTTCAGGCGGTTGCAACCGCCAATGCGCTTGAGGACGAACGAGAGGTGTCGGTATCGACCGCCTTCGTCGAATACCCCGCCTATGGGAGTATTCGTCGTGTGCCGATAACCCCCGAGCGACAGCTCGCTTACCGGCGTGTGCTTCACGCCGTCGAGACGCTCGGATCGCCGCCACCGCGCCGCCAGACCGGCACGAAGTGTGAGCCCTGTCAGTACCGTGATCGCTGTGGTGTGGCCATTGACACGAGCAAGAAGTCCACAACGGCTGACTGAGCGCCATCTAGTGCTCGGCTAGCCACGTTTCAACAGCGTCAACGTGGGCTCCGCGGCGATGGATGACGCCCCGTGTTGGGTCGACCACCGTACTCTCGGCTCCTGGTGTGTGGCCGCCGTCAAGGATGACTGCGACCGCATCACGAAGCGACGGCGCGAGCTCGGTCGGATCGGTGACACTCCCGGTCCCGCTACGATTGGCACTCGTAGCTGTAATCGGACTGATTGCCTCAAGTAACTCAAGGGCAAGACCGTGATCCGGAATACGGATCCCCACCCGATCACGACCGGCTGTTAGGATAGACGGAAGCGTTGATCGCCGCTTACAGACCACCGTTACTGGTCCTGGGAGGAATCGCTCGATAAACGCCCGGTCGCGATCACTCAGACGAGCATACCGGGCCGCACGCTCGACATCCGGAACTCCGATCGATAACGGGGTATCACGGGATCGACCCTTGACGGTAAACACACGTTCGACGGCGGTTGGGTCAAGTGCGTCAGCTCCGAGACCGTAGACCGTCTCAGTGGGATAGACCACTAGCTCACCGCGGTCAATCGCGGCGGCAGCGGCGTCGATGTCGGCGCTGGTCATACGCATACCCTGAGGCAAGCAGCCGGCAAACGCTTGGCGGTCGGATCAGGCCGTTGCACGGGTACGCAGGGTCTCGATACGAGGGAGTGAGTCGAGACCGGCACGGATGACGGTCGCAAAGACGGCCGTCGAATCAGGATCTGGACGATCACCGCTCAGAAGTTCTTCAACATCAAGTTCGTCGGCCAGCCACGCCCGTCCGTCGGCGATAGCCGATCGGATGAGCCACGCTGGTGGGCCACCAACGACAAGCAGCGCACGGCTTGGCTGAATGATACCCGGAGCGACAGTCTGTTTGCCACGGGTGGCTTTGCGGGTGACGAGTTCAACCGCCTGAATGGCGTTGCTCGTGTCGACATCAGGCGTTGTCGAGAACAGACCGAGCCCAAAACGGGACTGCTCCTTGATGACTTCTTGCTCTGCGTATCCGATTGTCGCGTACGTGCCATCGCTCCCAAGGATCCGACCGATGTCGGCGGCGTCGATAACGCGCTGTGAGGTCGTCTCGCCACCGGGGTCGGCAAAGGCCGCTGCGATCCGCTCAGTAATAATATCGTTGAGGCGGCCCGTTGCCGAAGGAACGGCCTCGCCGGATCGCAGCCAGGCGGCATTGTCAAAACCGATGAGTGCATCCACTGTCCCCTCAAGTCGATCAAGCGATCGGATCGCCGCCGTCGCTCTGGTGGTGTCCGCAGAATCGCCAGTTCGTTGCCTGTCTGGAGCCGGCTGCATAGCGGTACGATCAGCCCTAATCGGATCGCGATCAGGAGCACCGGGCAACACGCCGAACGCATAGACCGGGTGTTCATAGAGGTGTGTGAGTTCGGCTGCCAGTGCTGGTGTAGCGCCGCCACCGGTTCCACCGCCCAGTCCGGTGACAAGGAGAAAGGCCTCGGCGGTTCCCGGCCGGCCGGCGTCCAGCTCGCGGCACAGCTCTGTGGCATGGTCAGTCCCGAGCGCGAATCCGCGTTCGATATCGCCGGCGAGTCCGGGGCCATCGATACCGTCACCGAACCGATGCCGGCGATCGACCGGGACGGATTCAAGCCCGTCAAGAGTCGTCCGGTCGGTATCAAAACAGGCCACCGCGTGGACGAATGGCCGGTCGCCGTGGGCCTGGTGGATCCGGTCGACGATCCGGGCCCCCGCGCCGCCGAGTCCAATGAAGTACACCCGCATACGAGAGGATTGCACACCCGACCGTATGTATGCATCTGCTGATCGCCATTGGAGGATCAGACAACCAAGTCAAGTGCTTCTTGACCGAGAGATTGCCCTGCACTATTTATTATCCCGGCCAGTAACCATGCGACAGTAGCGATGGTTCGCCGATACGATCACGGCCAGGTCAGAGAGTTCTGGCAACACGCCTGGGAGCGCGAGTCGGTCTACGAGCTCCCAGCAGACGCGACGGACCCGACGTACGTACTCGGAATGTTCCCCTACACGTCCGGGTCGTTGCACATGGGACACGTCCGGAACTACGCGGTGACGGACGCTTACGCGCGGTATCGCCGCATGCAGGGCGATGACGTCCTCCACCCAATGGGGTGGGACGCCTTCGGATTGCCAGCGGAGAATGCCGCACTTAAGCGGATGAGCGACCCGGAGTCCTGGACGCGGGCGTGTATCGAACGGATGCGCGAGGACATGGAGGCGATGGGACTGGGGTACGACTGGTCGCGCGAGGTGACCACCTGCGAGCCGGAGTATTACCGGTGGAACCAGTGGCTGTTTCTCCAACTCTACGAGGCCGGGTTGGTCGAGTACAAGGCAGCAACGGTCAACTGGTGTCCGGATTGTGAGACCACGCTCGCGGACGCACAGGTCGATACCGTTGACGGCGAGGAGGTCTGCTGGCGGTGTGGCACACCGGTGCGCCGGCGGGAACGCGATCAGTGGTTCTTCACTATTACTGACTACGCTGATGAGCTCTACGACGGGCTCAACGAGCTTGACGGCTGGCAAGAGGGAGTCCGCGAGCGTCAGCGTAACTGGATCGGACGGCAGGAGGGAGCAACAGTGGCCTTTGAAGTCCCAGGATACGGCCAACTCGATGTCTTTACGACCCGGGTCGACACGGTGTATGGCGCCAGCTACGTGGCCGTCTCACCGTCACACGATCTTGCCGCGGACGTCGAGGCGACCGCCGCGTTGCAGGATCCGAGTGCCGACACCTCCGTCGGGGTCGATACCGGGTACGAGGCGATCCACCCGCTGACCGGCGAGCGCGTGCCGGTGTACGCGGCCGCGTACGTTCTCGATGACGTGGGTACCGGTGCGATAATGGGTGTTCCCGCACACAACGACCGGGATCACGCGTTTGCACTCGCACAGGATCTGCCGATCAAGCAGGTGATCGAGCCGATCGAGGGCGAGACAGGCCTTCCGCACGAAGCTTATACTGACGATGGCATGCTCGTTGAAAGCGGCGAGTACAGTGGACTTGCGAGTGCCGCCGCCCGCGAGCGGTTGATTGCGGATCACGAGGCAATCGAGGAGCACGTCACCTACCGGCTTCGCGACTGGCTTATCTCTCGGCAGCGTTACTGGGGGACGCCGATTCCGGTTGTCCACTGCGAGACGTGCGGACGGGTGCCAGTGCCGGAGGAGAACCTGCCGATCGAGTTACCTGAGTTCGTCCAGACCACGGGAAACCCGCTGGCCGAGAACGACTCCTTTGTCGAGACCACCTGTCCGGAGTGTGGTGGCCCTGCCCGTCGGGAGACCGACACGATGGACACGTTCGTCGACTCGTCGTGGTACTTCCTGCGATTTCTTTCGCCAGAGTACGAGGACGGACCATTCGACCCAGCGGTAGCCAACGAATTGCTTCCTGTTGATGTCTATGTCGGCGGTGAGGAGCACGCGGTGTTGCACCTGTTGTATATCCGGTTTTTCACCCGGGCACTCGCCGACTTGGGGCTGCTCGATGTTCGAGAGCCCGTTGAGGAGCTCGTTGGGCTGGGGACAGTCCTCTATGATGGTGAAAAGATGTCAAAGTCAAAGGGGAATGCCATTGCCCCCCACGAGTACGGGCCGGAGACGACACGGCTGTTCGTACTCGCCGCCGCCCACCCCGAGCAGGACTTCGAGTGGACCGCGAAGGATATCGGCGAGGTCTACGACATCCAGCAGGCGCTTTACCGAATGGTCGTTGAGTTTGATGATGGGACGGTTACGACGCGAACAGAGCGTCACCCACCGGACGCCTACGTCGACAGCGAAATTGACCGCACGATTGCCGCGGTAACAGAGGAGTTTGATGCCTTCCGCTTCCACCAGGCGATCGGCGAACTCCAGGCACTAGCGCGGCTTCTACGACGGTATCGTGAGTACACCGTTCCTAATGCCGCAGTCTACCGGCGTGGACTCAATGTGCTCGCACGGCTGATTGCCCCGCTGGCGCCGCATCTCGGGGAGGAATTATACTCGCATGTGCAGGGCGGAGAGTTGGTTGTCGAAGCTGACTGGCCAACGCCTGATCGGACGGTTACCGCATTCGAACAAGAGCGGGCCCTCGTCGATTCAACGATCGAGGATGTCCGCGAAATCGTTGACGTGGTCGGGATTGAGGATCCAACAGCCATCGAAGTGGTCGTCGCGGAAGACTGGAAGTACACGGTATATGACCTCGTCACCACGGCAGACACAGACGAGGCGGTTGTCGGACAGGCGATCGACACGGTCGGCGAACACGCCGCCGATTACGCCGCCACGTTACGCGACCGTGCGCCAGGTCTCGACCCCGTACTCGACCCCGAACGGGAGCAGACCGTTCTTGAGGAGGCGGCATGGCTCCTCGAAGACGAGTTCGACGCGGCAGTAACCGTGCGACAGGCCGACGAGACGGACACACTAGCAGACCGGGCAGCTCCGGGCAAGCCGGCAATTCGGATTCAAGAGGAGTGACTCAAGCAGGGTCGATCCGCTTGACGGTCCCGACCCCCTTCGAGCGCCCCTCACGGAAGACAAACCGATGGCCCTCTTCGACGAGATGTGGCTGGAACTTGAAACGTAACCGGGCGGTTCCGGTATCGCCTGGCAGGAGTTGTCCATTATCAGGGTAGATTGCGGCCGCCTCGCTGATTGTCTCAAGGTGAACAACGGGTTCGTACCCGGCATCGATCCGTGTCGGATGATTTAACACCATGATCTCAGCCTCGAACTCCCGGACCGGGGTCGGATTGGCATCACGCGGAAGCAACGCCATCCCCCGCTCGATGTCCGCCTCGTCAACCCCTTTAAGCGCAATCCCGACGATACGACCGGCCTCAGCGCGGTCAACCCGGTGGTAATGCATCTCGATCGATCGGACTTCGACCTCGCGGAAGGAGCCATCGGGCATTGGGCCGAGCAACAGTTCGTCACCAGCTTCGACTCGGCCGCTATTGATCGTCCCAGAGGCAACCGGACCGACACCGGTCACAGAGTAGGTGCGATCGATGTACATCCGAAAGTCGCCCTCACAGTCGGCCGTCTTGGGGAGCCGCTCGAAGAACTCATCGAGAATCGAGAGCCCCTCCATAGTGACGGCACTGGTTCGGACGATTGGGACAACAGAGGCGTCGATCTCTTCGATTGCCGTCTCGACGCCGTGGCGACGAACCAACAGCGGGGTCCGATCAGCATCCCGGAGCAGGCGTTCGATCGACCGCTCAACGGTCGCCAGCCGTTCCTCATCAACGAGATCGGCCTTGGTGATTGTGACAATCGTCGGGAGATCAGTGGCAAGTAACACACCAAGGTGCTCGCGGGTCGTTCGGGTTGGCCCGTCGTCGGCCGCAACCGTCAACAGCCCATAATCGAGCTGTTGACCAACGAGACCGCGGATGGTCGTGCGCAGCCAGGGCTCGTGTCCGACCGTATCAACGAAGGATACCAGCCGGTCGGCCTCCTCAACGATCCGGGCCCGGTCGTCCTTGCGGTTGGGGTTGTCCATCCGGACGGGACCGTCCTCTGCGAAGCCGTAGACACCATAGGAGAGGTCGGCCGACAGTCCCCGCTCGATCTCGTGTGGCTTAACGTCCAGATACGAGCGCGTTCCCCCTTCACCGTCGTCCGAGACACCGGTAACGAGCGTGCCGACAAGCGTTGATTTGCCGTGATCGACGTGACCGGCTGTCCCGACAACGATGTGATCGGCATCGGCATCAAAGCGCGACCCCTCATCAAGCATAGCAACGCCAACGACGCCATCCTCGATTCCCCACGTTTCAACGTCCTCAATATGGACATCGGCGTCATCAGCAAGCACCGAAAGCACGTCCATCGTCTCTGAGAAGACCTCCGGGGCGATGCCCGCCAGCCCACCATCATCGGTGACCCCCAGAACGTAGGTCGCCTGTCCGTCCCCTGAGAGCACGCGGTGTCGCAACTGCGCAGCGAGACTCTCTCGACGGCCGTCAGCGAGGTGTGTCTCCCGGGTGAGTCGTTCTTTGAACTCGACGCTGCCGCCCTCCTGCTCGCCGCGCTCAAGTGCCTGCTCAAGCACGGCCCGGTTGGGCTCCATCAACTACCTATTTGCAGCCGTCGTTGAAAAACTTCTTCCCGAATGTGGCGGGATTCACGCCAACATCCGGGAGATGCCTGCGGTTATCGAACGATACGCGCTATAAAATCGACATACGCAGGGCTCTAATCGGCGGCCGTTCCAGCCGATTCGCCGTCAGCACCGGCGCCGGCAACGGCATCGTCAAGCCCGTTGTCGCGGGCCGCAGCCGCCGCCTCTTCGGCGATAGCAGCGTCCTCCTCGGCGATCGGATCGCGCGAGCGTTCGTCCTCGCGCTCGGTAACCGTCTCCTCAGAGCCGGTGACGTCAACGAACAGGGAACTGAGTTTGTCAGTATCGGTCGTCATGATGTGTATCTATGGGTTGTTTTGCGGAAACAAAAACTTTTGCTTTGGAATAAACAAATTGTAAGAGTAAATCCGGAACAATAGCGGGGCTACCGGTACTGATTCAAGCGGCGTTTCAGACGACGCGCCGCTGCGCCAGCGGCCTCAGGAAAGCCGTGGTCAGCGTCGGGCTCCCAAGCAAAGATGATTCCGCGTGAGGAATTGACAAGCCCAACATCAACGGGCTGGCCGGGGAGGTCAGCAAGGCCATACTCGACGGCCGCCTCCGCGTCACCGCCTTGGGCACCGATTCCGGGGACAAGAAACGGGAGGGCGGGCGCACGCTCGCGGAGGGTCTCAAGTTCTTCCGGGGCAGTTGCCCCGACGACGAGACCAACGTTGCCATCGTTCCACTCGCTTGCGAGATCGGCGACGCGCTCGAAGACCCGATCACCGGTATCGAGCTGGCAGGACTGGAGGTCGGCACTCCCGGCATTGGAGGTGCGACAGAGAATGAACACCCCGGCATCAGACTGATCAAGAAAGGGGGCAAGCGAGTCTTGACCCATATACGGCGAGACCGTGATGGCATCGGCCTGATCAAGCAGCCGGGCGTACTGACGCGCCGTATTGCCGATATCCGCGCGCTTTGCATCGAGAACGACTGGCACGTCCTTGCCGTGGGCGTACGCAATGGTCTCCTCAAGCGCTCGCCACCCGTCCGGATCCTCATAGAAGGCCGCGTTGGGTTTGTAGACAGCCGCATGCTCGTGGGTCGCATCGATGATCCGTCGATTAAACGCCCACCGCGGGAGGTCGTGATCGGCAAGCGATGCCGGCAGGCGGTCAGGATCGGGGTCGAGTCCAACAGAGACGATGCTGTCGGTGGCCGCAATCCGCTCGGCCACGCGATCGAAGAATGCCATGAATCACGGTTGTGGGACGGGGATTACGGGCCTTTCGAGGCGACGGTAGTGTTCTGTGTGAGGAGCTACCGACTGTTGCCGTCTCGACAGACCGGATGGATCGGGGGGCTTTTGACCGGGCGACGGCCATTCGACGGTGATGGAGGCCACACTCCGGGACGACCGGATCGTCGCCGGCGGCGATGCCCGACAGCGGTTTTACGACGCACGCGGATACGGCTATCCGCTTGGCGGTAATGAGATCGCCCTGTCACGCGTCGAAGCGGCCCACCTGCTGTTTCGCGGCGATCTCGATGCGGTGCGGATTGATGGCGAACAGCTCGGATTCAAGCGGGTTCTCGAACGCGTTGATGACCCCCGGTTCGGCGCGCGCTTTCTGGTCTATCTCGATCTCCGTCAGCGTGGCTTTTATCTCTCACCGGCGCGCTCAGGATGGGTTGACGACCCGGCTCCAAACGCTGACTTCGTGGTCTACGAACGTGGCAGCGGCCCGGAAGACGGGGCGATCGCCTACCGGATCCGGGTTGTCGGTGAGCGCGAGCCACTCGATCCGCCGACACTTGGAGCATGTGTCCTATCGGTCGTTGACGAGGAAAGCGAGGTCACGTATTTCGCCCCTGAGCGGGTCACCCCGGACGGCCAGACCGCCGCCGCTATCGGGGCCAAGACAGTCCCAGAGGCCACGCTGTTGACCGATCGGGTGATCTGTTGGGATCCCCCCGCAGGCCTATACGAATCGGCCTTCTACGGTCACCCGCTTGGATCGCGCGACGACGCAACAGCGAGCAACGCCCTCCAGTTATCGCTGCTTGAGGCGGCTCAGTTGGTCGCTGCCGGACGACTGCGGATTCCGGGAGGGTACGACGCCGTCGTTGAGCGTGGACGGACCGTTGAGGGGGATCACTTCGACCGGCGACTGCAGGTTTACGCAGCTCTACGCGAGCGTGGCATCGTCCCAAAAACCGGGTTCAAATTTGGCGCTGACTTCCGCACCTACGACACCATTGAATCGGTGGAGGACCTCGGACACTCAAACCGGCTGATCCGCGTGCTGGCCCCCGATGCGTCGGTCGTGCCACGGGATCTCTCACTTGATGTCCGCCTGGCCCATGGGGTCCGAAAGGACCTGGTGTATGCCTGGCCGACCGAGGACGGGGTCGAGTTTCTCGCCGTCTCGCGGCTCACGCCCTAATCGTGGTCAAAGGGCGTATAGGACTGCTGCTCCCAGCTACAGCCATGACCCTGCGCGTGACGTTTCTCGGCACCAGTGGAGCCGTCCCAACAACGGCCCGCAGTCTCCCGGGAATCATGATCAACCGGGACGGCGACCGGTTGCTCTTCGACTGCGGCGAAGGCACCCAACGCCAGATGATGCAGTTTCATACCGGATTCGACATCGCTGATATCTTCATTACGCACACCCACGGCGATCACATCTATGGCCTCCCCGGGCTCATCGAGACACTCGATTTCAACGATCGGTCAGCACCGTTGACGATCCACGTCCCACCGGGGACGGCGTCTGATCTAAGATCGTTCATATTTGCTGCGAGCGGCCGGCCAGGATTTTCGGTCGAGATCAAGCCCGTTACGCCGGGAACAACCGTCCGCGAGGCCCCGGAGTACGAGGTTCGGGCATTCCGGGTAGATCACGATGTCACCGCCGTTGGCTACGCGCTAATCGAAGACGAACGAAAGGGGCGATTCGACCGGGAGCGGGCAGAGGAGCTAGGCGTTCCCGTCGGTCCGAAGTTCTCGCAACTTCACGATGGCAAGGCTGTCGAGCTCGAAGACGGGCGGGTAATCGAGCCCGAGCAGGTCGTTGGTCCGCCTCGACCGGGGCGTCGAGTGGTCTATACCGGCGACACGCGGCCGAGCGACCGGACCGTCGAGGTGGCGTCGGAAGCCGATCTGCTGATCCACGATGGCACCTTTGCGGATGACTGTACCGAACGGGCTGCCGAGACGGGCCACTCGACGGCCCGACAGGCCGGGCGGGTAGCGGCCCTCGCGAACGCCCGGCGGCTCGCATTAGTACACGTCTCCTCACGGTACGCCGGCCCGCTTGACGCACAGAGACAGGAGGCGCGTGAGCCGTTCGACGGTGAGGTGCTCACGCCTGAAGACGGGGATACGATTGAGGTGCCATTTCCGTGAGCTACGCGCAGACGGATGAAGCGGAGGAGTTACACGATGCCGGGCGAGTGCTGTCGATCCCAGGACAGGCGGCCTGGATTCACTGGAGCGCGCCATGGGGTATTTATCCGATGCACCCGTACAACAGAGTGTGCAGGCACGCACGGACGCGCTCGACTCGGTCGTTTTCGGCGTCGACATCCAGAGTGGCGATATCCGTGGCAGCGCGCCGTCGTTCGCGCTGGTTGTCATCAACGGTGAGAGCATCGACCGCGATGTTGTCTCGTATCGGAAGCTCCGGCGTCGGATTGAACGGGACGAGCCGACGCTGATTGCGACCGATAACGCCTACGAACTCGCCAGCGACTCAGATGCGCTCGTTGGCTTTCTTCGGTCGTTACCTGACGGCACACGACTGGTGCAGGTGACCGGCGCCGAGCGTCCCGAGCCCCTCTCCCGGGTGGCCAACCGGTACGACGTGCCATATGGGAGCGATCCGATGCAGGAGGCCGAAGCAGCGGCGCGGCTAGCCGCCCAAAACGTCGGATACGTCGTCTCAGCGTTCACCAACACAACAGAAGTCAAGGTCGCGCGGGGGCGCTCACCGGGGTCCGGCGGATTCAGCGAGGACCGATACACCCGGCGTATTCACGGAGCGGTCAAACGCCGGTCACGCGAGGTCGAGTCCGAACTCGACGATGCCGGACTCGAGTATGACCGCGAGGTGACCGAGAAGTATGGCGGATTTTCACAGGCGTTATTCACCGTGTCAGCAACGCCCGAGGAGATTCCTGTTTCCGCCGCCCGTTCGGGTGACGTACGCGTCGAGATCAACCGCGAACAGCGCGACGGTATTGAGTTTCAGTCGTTGGCTGAGCGGCGGGATCACGTCATCGTCGGGATCGACCCCGGGACGACGACCGCGGCCGCCGTGGTGGGGCTCGACGGGAGCGTGCTCGATGTGCTGTCGACCCGGACGGCGGACACATCCGAGGTCACCGAATGGCTCATCGACCGGGGACAACCGCTGTTGGTCGCGGCTGATGTCACGCCAATGCCAGAGACTGTCGAACAGTTCCGGCGGACGTTCGATGCTGCCGGCTGGACCCCTCCATCGGACATTCCGGTCGACGAGAAGAAACACCGGGCACCCGATCATGCCTTCGAGAACGACCACGAGCGTGATGCTGTTGCTGCAGCGGTTTCGGCGTACGACGACCACGCCGACCAGTTCGAGCGGATCACCCGAAAGGTCCCACCAAAGTTCGACCGCGGAGAGGTCATCGCACGGGTGCTTGCCGAAGAACTGTCGGTCGAAGCGGTGCTCCGAGACCTCGAAGAGGAAGAGACCGAAGAGGACGCCTCAGTCGAACACGAGCCACGGGAGTTGACCGAAGAGGAACAGCGGATTCGTGACCTCGAACGCCAGGTTGACCGGCTGCAGTCCCACGTTGAGGAGCTTGAGGCGACAATCGAGGAGAAAGACGCCCGGATCGAGGAACTTGAGGCTGAGCTCTCTACAGCCCGTCGTGAAGAACGCCGTGAGGCCCGTAAGCGTCAGGAAGTGACGCGTCTGCGGCGGCGGGCACAGGCGCTCGAACGCGATCTTGAACGCGAGGAGGAGCGCAACGAGGAGCTCGAAGGTAAACTCGAACGGCTGAAGGCACTCTGGCGGCTCGATCACTCGAACTTCAGCGATGTCGCCGAGGAAAAACAGGGCCTCGTCCCGGTAAAGCCGATCGACGAGTTCACCAAGACAGCAATTCACGAGGCTGATGAACAATACGGGCTGGCGACCGACGACGTGATTTACCTTCGAGACGCCTCTGGCGCCGGCCGGTCGACCGCGGAGTTGCTGGTTGATGTTGATCCTCGGGTGGTCCTTCGGAACGGGGGACAGCTCTCGGAGGTGGCTGATCGCGTGCTCTTTGAGGCCGGCATTCCCGTCGGGTCGGCAGAGGAGGTCGCCATGCAGGAGGTCGACGAACTCGCCGTGGCCAGGGAGTCGGACGTCGAAGCGGTTATCGAGGACTGGGAAGATCGCGCCGAAGAGCGCAAACGCGAGCAGACCGCCGAGATGGTCGACCAACTCATCAGCGAGTATCGCGTCCAAGAGCGCGGCTCGTGACCTGTCCTCGCCGTCAACGGCAGGGCACTCTCCTCGCAGAGAGCAAATCCTAGAAGCCCGGGTCCGACGGGCTTTTGCTGTCGCTTTGATCTAGGTCGACCTAGATCATGTATCGTGAGCGAGTGCTCCCAACTGGACAATGGGACAAGAAGGACCGATGACGCGGTTTGAAACCGACATCGACTGGCTCGATGCAGCGATACCTGAGGGACTGCCGGTCCCCTCGGCAGCGGTTATCTCGGGGCCAGGGGAGGCCGGCAAGCCGTTGCTCGCGCTCGGAGTGGTGTCCTCGTGGCTCCGCGCTGGTGGGAGTGTTATCGCGGCCCCGTTGCAGTTTCCTGACCCAGCGTTCATCGCCGAGAGTGCTGCGGATCTCTATGGCTGTACGCTTGATGACTACGACGAGCAGATCGCATTCATCGCGTTTGACCCGGACGTTGACGGCATTGAGTCGACGCCGGATGGGCTACGGGCGAATTTCGTTGATCCCGAAATCTGGTCAACGGCACTCGAAGCGGCACACAAGCGGGTTGACGGCAACGGTCCGGGAACGCTTCTGTTCATGACGGCGCTTAATCTGCCGCTCGTCTCGCCTGGCCACTGGGAAGAAGTCCTTGAGCGAGCGACAGACGTGCTGCATTCGACACGCACGAGTGCGCTGATCTGCGTCTCGACATCGATGATTCCCGAGCGGATCGCCGAAGTTGAGGCACGCGCCAGCACGTTACTTCGAGCCCAGACGTTCGAACAGGAGCCCCAACTGCGGTTCGCCGCCGAACGGTACAACGGGACGCCGGTCGACGCTGATCCAACCGAGGCCCCCTTCGATCCAGCAACGCTTGAGACGATTCAAGCCCGTGCTGACCGGCACAAGACCGTCCCGCTGGCCGAAATACGGGCACAGTGAACCGCTTTGGGAGTCGAGGCTGGCGTGTCTCATAAACCCAGTAAGACAAGATGACCGAGAGCGGTCCGGGGCTTTTTACCGCGTCCGCGCGGATATGCGGATATGGCCGAGGAGGATTCCACCGACGTATCGGACATCCGGATGCCGGACGACGACGAGGTCTTCGCCGAGGTCACCAACATGCTCGGGGCCAACCGGGTGACCGTTCGGTGCGCCGACGGCGTGGAACGGACCGCCCGGATCCCGGGCAAGATGCAAAAGCGCATCTGGATCCGCGAGGGAGATATCGTGCTGGTCGAGCCGTGGGAGTGGCAAGACGAAAAAGCCGATATCACCTGGCGATACGAGCAGGCTGAGGCAGAGACGATCCGCGATCAGGGCTACATCCACGACGCTTCCTAACGGCACGTCTGCGACCGTTCGCGTCAATCACGAGCACGGCGAGTGCCCTCAGGCGAAGAGGTCACGGGCGCCCTCAATGGCGTCAATCAGAGCGTCGACCTCCTCGCGCGTGTTATAGATGTAAAAGGAGGCCCGCGCTGAAGCCGCGACGCCGAGTTTGTCATGAAGCGGCTGAGTGCAGTGGTCGCCCGCTCGGATCGCGACGGCGTACTCGTTCATAATTGAAGCGAGATCGTGGGCGTGGACGCTGTCGAGATTAAACGCTACCAGCCCGCCACGGCGGTCCTGGCCAGCAGGCGGCCCGTAGACCTCAACGTCGTCCATCCGCGCAAGGCGGTCGTAGGCGTACTCGGTGAGGAACTCCTCATGATCGCGAACGCGGTCCATTCCATACTGGTCGAGGTAGTCAATGGCGGCATCAAGGGCAACCCCCTCGGCGATGGGGGGCGTGCCGGCCTCGAACTTCCAGGGGAGGGCGTTCCAGCGAGACTCCTCGAAGGTGACCTTCTCGATCATCTCGCCGCCGTAAAGATACGGCTCCATCGCGTCAAGGACGTGTTCCTTGCCGTAGAGGACGCCGATGCCGGTCGGGCCAAGCATCTTGTGTCCGGAGAACGCATAGAAGTCAGCGTCCATCGCACCGACATCGACCGGTCGGGTGGGAGCAGCCTGTGCGCCATCGATGAACGCCAACGCGTCCTGTTCGTGGGCGAGCGCGACCAGCTCATCGACCGGATTGACCGTTCCGAGCGTGTTTGAGACGTGTACCGCCGAGACCAACGCGGTATCGGGACCGATCACCTCACGGGCGTGATCCATGTCGAGGGTGCCCTCCTCGGTGATTCGGATGTACGCGACGTCGGCCCCAGTACGCTTGGCGATCTGTTGCCAGGTGACCAACGAGGCGTGGTGTTCCATCTCGGTCAGGACAACCGTATCACCCGGCCCGAGTTCGCGCAGGCCCCAAGCGTAGGCGACAAGATTCTCAGATTCGGTCGTATTCTTCGTGAAAACGATCTCCTCGCGACCGTCGGCACCGATGAACTCGGCGACACGGTCGTGGGCCTCCTCGTAGGCGATCGACGCCTCCTGGCTGAGGTGGTGGATACCGCGATGGACGTTGGCGTTCTGCTGGCGATAGTACTCCGCGATCCGCTCGACAACGGGATCGGGGGTCTGACTCGTGGCAGCGTTATCAAGGTAGACGACCTGCTGTCCATCTCCGACCTCCCGCTGGAGGATCGGGAAGTCCTCACGGATCGCGGCGACATCAAGCGGCGCCGTGTCTTGTACTCCCATTGGTATGCTACAGGGTGCGAAGCACAAACACTCCTTCGGTCGGGGCACTCACTCGAGGCGTAGTACCTGAGCGTGTCGTGTCGGACCGATATCGAGGACGTTCTCCTCCTTGACGAAGCCGTATTCAATAGCGAGGGCAACCGATCGCTCGCCGACGATGTTGGCGACATGCGCCTGCGAGAGCGCCTCAACGACGGCCTCCTCCTCGACGCGTCGCCCATCGTAGAACTCCTCGGTGACGGTGATCGAGACCGGACCGTCCTCAAAGGATTCGCCAAGGACATCCCGGTCACACACCGATACGAGGGTGCCCTCCTGTGTGTCCCGTTCGTTGATAATCATCCGGCTCACTCAATGAGCTCCGCTTCGGCCTCCGCGCGCAGCTCTTCGGCCTCGTCGGCCAGCTCCTCCGCACGGTCGAATTCGCCGAGCTCCTCAAGTGCCGCCGCCTTCTGGTCAAGGAGATCGGGCGTTCGCATCCCCAGGCGAATGGCGTTGTCGAAGGCTTCGAGGGCCTCCTCAGCGAGGCCACGCTCAAGCAGAAAGAAGCCACGGTTGTACCAGCCACGGTCAAACCGGGGATCAATCTCGACGGCTCGTTCAGCGTGATCAAGCGCCTGTGAGGTGCGGCCAGACTCCCAGAGCGCATAAGCAAGGTTCGTCTCGGCGACAGCGGCGTGTTCGGAGTCGTCGTCGATGTCCAGGGCCTCCTGGTAGGCACCGATCGCGGCGTCCCACTCCTCAAGGTTGCCATGGGCGGCGCCCTTGTTGACCCACGCCTCCTGTGCAAGGCGGTCGTCGTCAGCAAACCGGGCGGCCCGCTCAAGCGTCTCGGTGGCCTGCTCGAAGCGGTTGATGCGCATGTACTCGACACCGACGTCAACAAGGGTGTCGGCGTCAACCTGATCGTCGGGGATCTGTCGCTCATCGAGGGTGTCGGCGATAGCCCGTGAGTCGACCGGATCGACCCGGTCAGGATCGACCTCAAGTTCTGGCGGGTCGAGATCAAAGCCATCGTATGGATCATCGAAGCCCTGCCCCTCCGAGAAGGAGTGATCGTCACGCTCAGTCATGCTTCTAAGAAGGGCGCGTAGCGTGGTAAGCGTTGTGTGTACCGATGGACACCGGCCAACGTCTCAGTCATACCAACATCTTTAATCCGGGGTAGCGAATCCGACCGCTATGTCGGATGTGACTATTGCTGACATCCGGGCTGCTAGAGAGCGACATGACGATGACTCAGTTGTCTTTCGCACGCCAATCGAGGAGAGTCGGTCGTTGAGCGATATGAGTGGCGGGACCGTCCGCTTAAAAATGGAACACCTCCAGCGGACGGGGTCGTTCAAGACCCGCGGCGCCTACAACAAACTCCAGCGGGCGGTCCGGGAGGCGGATGTCGAACGGGCGGTCGCCGCAAGCGCCGGCAACCATGCCCAAGGCGTTGCACTGGCGGCAACAAAGTCTGGCGTCGACTCGACAATCGTGATGCCAACAGACGCCCCACAGGCGAAGGTTGATGCGACTAGCGGTTACGGCGCCGATGTCGAGCTTCACGGCGACACCTTCCAGGAGGCGATGAACCACGCCCAGGCAATCGCCGATGACGATAGTCTCTTCGTACACGCGTATGACGATCCGGACATCGTCGCCGGACAGGGCACCCTTGGGCTGGAGATCTACGAGCAGGTTCCCGATGTCGATACGGTCATCGTACCGATTGGCGGCGGCGGACTCATCAGCGGAATCGCGACCGCCCTCTCAGCGGTTGCTCCGGACGTGCGGGTTGTTGGAGTACAAGCCGAGGGCGCCTCAACGGTCCCACGGAGCCTCAAGAAGGGCCACCCGGTTGATCACGACGCGCCGAATACGATCGCCGATGGCATCGCGACCGGCGGGATCTCCGAGTTGACTCTCGGGCTGATCGAAGAGCACGTCGACGAGGTGGTTACCGTCGACGATGATGAGCTCGCGGAGGCAATCCTGGTATTACTTGAGCGCGCCAAGCAGCTCGTCGAAGGGGCCGGCGCCGCCTCGGTAGCGGCCTTACTTTCCGATGAGCTTGATGTGACAGACGAGAAGGTCGTCCCGCTGTTGTGTGGTGGCAACATCGACATGTCGATGCTCCGGACGGTCATCGACCACGCACTCGCCGACCGCCAGCAACTGCTCCAACTGCGGGTCCATATCGATGACCGCCCTGGGAAGATGGCCGACATCTCAAGTGCCATTGCTGACGCCGGAGGAGATATTCAGAACGTGCGGCATGAGCGGGCAGTGACGGATCTTGATGTTGGCGACGCCTATCTGGTTTTCCAGGTGATCACCAGCGGAGCAAGCCACGCCGAGCGGATTACCGACGCGATTCGTGACGCCGGTTATGAGGTCACCCGCGAGAACTGAGTGGTTTCCTGAGCCCCGTCGCTTAAGACCCCGGACCGTGACCGCAGGGGTATGGTCGCAGATGACACGACCGAGACCGACGTACTGGTGATCGGCGCCGGTCCCGGCGGATACGTCGCGGGCATCCGGGCCGCGATGCTCGATCTGGACACGACAGTCGTCGAGATGGAGGATGTCGGCGGGACCTGTCTCAACCGCGGGTGTATCCCATCGAAGGCACTGATCAAGGCCTCAACGATGGTGCACCGGGTCGGAGACGGTGAGCACATGGGCATCTACGCCGAGCCGGAGGTAAAATACGACGAGATGGCCCGCTGGAAGGACCGCGTCGTGCGGCGGGTCACCGGTGGCGTCAGCAAACTCCTCAAAGGGAACGGCGCCCGGATCGTCCACGGCCGGGCGGAGTTCGTTGACGATCACACCGCCGCCGTCTATGACGAGGACGGTGAAGAAACCGAACGCGTCGCCTTCGAGAACGCGATTATCGCAACAGGCTCGGTTCCGACAGAGCTCCCAGGATTTTCCTTTGACTCCGAGCACGTCCTTGACTCACGGGAGGTCCTCAACAAGACCAGCCTGCCGGAGTCGATGGTCATCATCGGCGGCGGGTACATCAGCTTCGAGACGGCCGGATATCTCGGCAAGCTCGGCTGTGATGTCACGCTGGTTGGTCGACCGCCCAACGGGCTTCGGGGCTATGAGGATGACCTCGTCCGGCCGGTGACAAAGAAGGGTGACGAACACGGCGTCACCTACGAACTCGGTATGGAGGCCCGCGAGTGGTGGGAGAACGATGACGGTACGGTGACGGTCTCGGCCGTCTCCGTTGATGACGAAGAGGATCGCCGCGAGTACACCGGCGAGGAGATCATGGTGGCCATCGGCCGGGATCCGCTCACTGAGACGGCCAACTTAGAGGCGGCCGGCATCGAGACCGACGAGTGGGGGCGCATCTCGGTCGATGACCATCTCCAGACCGATGTCGAACACATCTACGCCATCGGAGATGTCCTCGGCGAGCCGATGTTGGCTCATAAGGCGTTCCGCGAAGGGATTGTCGCCGCCGAGCACATCGCTGGCCACGATGTCGCGATCGACTACAAAACCGTACCGGCTGCGGTATTCACCGACCCCGAGATCGCCGTCGCCGGGATGACCGAAGCGGACGCCCGCGAGGCCGGGATCGATCCGATTGTCGGAAAGTTCCCCTTCCGGGCCTCCGGACGGGCCGTTGCGCAAGACGAGCCGGAAGGCTTTGTCCGAATCGTCGGCGACGAGGACGGCCGGGTCATCGGAGGGCAGGTCGTCGGACCGGAGGCAACCGAGCTGATCGCGGAAATCACCCTAGCCATCGAGACCGAGGCCACTCTTGAGGAGGTCGCCGACACGATCCACACGCACCCGACGCTAGCGGAGTCAGTCAAGGAGGCTGCGGAGGTCGCGCTTGACCGGCCGATTCATATCGTCAAGCGGTAGCCACCGTCGTCGCGGTCAACAACGACTAGTTAGCACTACTACGGGTTGACGCAGAGACTGAGAAAAAAGCGCGCGATACGACAGATCGGAGTGAAGTGACGGGCCGGAGCGGCCTTACATCATGCCGCCCATGCCACCGCCCATGCCACCCATGCCGCCGCCCATACCGCCGGCGCCGGCACCGGGCATGTCCTCGTCCTCGTCGTCGTCACCGCTGCCACCCTTGAGGTCGCCAGCAGCGATCACGTCGTCGATCCGGAGGATCATGACGGCAGCTTCTGTGGCCGATTCAATAGCCTGGGTCTTCACGCGCAGCGGCTCAACAACGCCCTGCTCGGCCATGTCGACGACATCGCCGGAGTAGGCATCGAGACCGGCAGCGGTGTTGCCGGCGTCGTGCTCGCTGCGGAGTTCGACCAGTGAGTCAATGGGATCAAGCCCAGCGTTCTCGGCGAGCGTCCGCGGGATAACATCAAGCGCCTCGGCAAAGGTCTCGACGGCAATCTGCTCGCGGCCGCTAACAGAGTCAGTGAAGTCCTCAAGTTCCTGGGCGATCTCAACTTCGGGGGCACCGCCACCGGGCAGCACCTTGCCGTCCTCAAGGGTGACACGCACGACGCCCATGGCGTCTTCAACGGCGCGTTCGACCTCGTCGACGACGTGTTCGGTGCCACCGCGGAGGATCATCGTGACGGACTTGGCCTCTTCAACGTCCTCAACGAAGAGCCGCTGGTCGCCCGCAATCTCCTTCTGGGCGACGGAGCCGGCGTGACCGAGGTCCTCGGCGGTGATGTCGTTGACATTGGCGACAACGCGGGCGCCGGTCGCGCGAGCAAGGCGCTCGGCGTCGTCGGACTTGACGCGTCGGGCTGCGAGGATACCCTCCTGTGCCAGGAAGTGCTGGGCCATGTCGTCGATGCCGTCCTGTGCGAAGACGACATCGGCACCGGCCTCAACGAGGTTGTCGACCATCTCCCGGAGCTGCTGTTCCTCCTGATCGAGGAACTCCTGGAGCTGATCGGGGTCGGTCACGTTGACCTCGGCGTCAATCTCGGTCTCGCGGACCTCAAGTGCGTCATCAAGGACGGCGACGTTAGCGTCCTCCTTGAAATAGGGCATGTCGTCGTGGACGCGCTCTTTGTCAACGATAACGCCCTCAACGAGTTCGGAGTTCTCGATGGCGCCACCGACGACGTTCTCGATCTTGACGTTGTCCGTGTCAATGCCCTCCTCGTCGGCCACGCTACGGACCGCGCGGACGACAAGGTCGGCAAGTGTGTCGCGGGCGCTTTCGGCGCCTTTACCGGTCATCGCCGTAGCGGCGATGGACTCGAGAATCTCGGTGTCGTCGGCATCAACGTCGATGGCGGCATTCTCAAGGGCCTCCTTGGCGCGCTCGGCGGCGCGTCGATAACCCTGCGTAAGCGTGGAGGCGTGGATGTCCTGATCAAGCTGGTCCTCGGCTTTCTTCAGGAGTTCACCGGCGATGACGACCGACGTCGTCGTGCCGTCGCCAACCTCGCTTTCCTGGGTCTCGGCGACCTCGACGATCATGTTGGCCGCCGGGTGCTCGATATCCATCTCCTGAAGGATGGTGACGCCGTCGTTGGTGACGACAACGCTGCCCGTCGAGTCGACGAGCATCTTGTCCATCCCTTTAGGACCGAGTGTGGTCCGGGTGGCCTCGCTGACGGCCTGTCCGGCCGTGATGTTCATTGAATACGCGTCTTCGCCCGAGGTGCGCTGGCTCTCCTCGGAAAGTACGATAAGCGGCTGATTGCCCATCTGTTGTGCCATAATCGGTTATTGTTAGATTGTGATTCTATATAATAGCTTTGGTTGTCGGAGCAGGACGGCCGGTGCAGCGCCTAGCGCTCCATGCCAAACCGCTGGTATTTCAACTCCGGGGTGACCTGTACGCGGTCGATCGACTGACCGGTCCGATACCAGACAAACGCCGCCCGGGTGAAGAGGTCTCGACACTCCATGCGTACCTCTCGGGGGACACCATCGGTCCGGTCGTGGATGTCCTCGATCGCCCCAGGGGTGAACAGCTCCTGGGACTGGCCCTCGTAGGGGTCATCCCGGAAGTACGCAAGCGACCGGGCGACGTACTCGTCGATGTCCGCCGGCGAGAACGGTGCGATATCGGTGTAGTACCGCAGCCGGGAATCGAGCGTGTTCCGAAGCTCGCGCAGTCGTTCGCGCCCCTCGGGCGTGCCCGTCAGGAACAGACGGATCCCAGCATCACCGGCAACCTGAAGCGGAGAAAGCAGGTCGGCGGGCAGGACCTCGATCTCATCGACAAGCAAGTACAACAGCGTGTCGTCGGCATCGAGCTTCGCTGCGATATCAAAGACCGCCTGGCGGGCGTCGTCGGTCGCCCAGGGAATGCCATCGCGGGTCTGCCAGTACTGATCAGTATCGAGCTCGTAACCGGCGTCGAAGGCTGCTTTGATAACCGACTGATAGAGCTGGCGAGCGGTGGTGTCCTTGGCGTTGGGCAGTGCTGTCACGATGAATCCATCGTGGGCGCTAAGATCGCGCAGAACAATCTCGCGAAAGGAGCTCTTACCGGTCCCATAGGGGCTAATCAGGCCGACGTGCTGGCCCTGAAGAAGCCAGCTCGTGACCTGGTTAAGGAGCTCCTGGTCGTGACGCACATACAGCGGCTCGGGCATCCGATCCCGCGTCGCTTCCTCGGTAAACGGTAGGTCCGTCACATCCGAGGGATCGCCACCGAGCGCACGGCCGAAGGCAAGCAAACGGGTTGCTACCTCCTCAAGTTGATCAAGAAGGACACCCTCCTCAGCAGTGGTAGCGCGCTCTTCAGCATCCGCCCGGACCTCCTGGAGACGGTCGACAAGGTCGCCGATCCGCTCCGGGCCGTCGTCGTGGTGATCGGCCACGGATGTCAGTCTACCACATCAATCGGGTTAGTTCTTGGCCTTCAACTGGGACGAGAGAACCGTCGGCGACGAGGGGTGACGGGGTCAGGAGCTCTCCGGAAAGCGGTGGTAGGACAGCTCCTGGCGCTTGAGCTCGTTGCGCTTCTCCTCAAGGAACGAGTAGACAGCACCATGGGGGGCGCCGTCGAGAAGCATCTCGGCAGCCTGTCGGACGGCATCGACCGCCTCTGGCTGGCCGATAACACCGAGCGTCGAGCCGTAGATAACGACACTCGCGCCGGTGAGCTCTTCCATAAGTTCGCGAGTCCGTCCGTCCTCGCCGATGAGCCGCCCTTTCTTGCGCTTGAGATCGGATTTGTTTCGCGCCGCCGCGTCGATATCGACGAGGTCGAACATCATCATCTCATCCTCAAGCAACGAGAGGGCGTCCTCGGGGGCAAAGCCACGGCCAATCGCCTGGACAATTTCCGGGCCTTTGAGTGAGCGGACGGGATCGGCGTCTGGCTGCTGCTCAATCTCGACCGATCCGTTCTGCGAATCGACGTTCAATCGCACGTCCGCACGACGCTCAATCTCCCGCAGCGTTTCACCGCCTTCACCGATCAACACGCCAATGCGGTCCTGCGGGATCGTCACGTGCTGCATACAAACTATA
>JBEQAX010000015.1:0-6324 GCA_041640095.1 Salinarchaeum sp.
CTTGGACGTGCAGTAGGTAACATAGTCGCCCGTTCCGGAAAGCCCAGCCACGCTAGAGAGATTGATGATACTCCCGCCTCCACGCTCGGCCATCCGTGCACCCGCTACTTGCGCTCCGAAGAACACGCCCTTGACGTTGATATCGATCATTTGATCAAACGCGTCTTCGGTCACCTCAAGCACATCCTCGCTGCGGAAGATGCCGGCGTTGTTCACCATCACATCAACGCCACCGAACGCCTCGGCCGCCTCAATAGTCGCCTCAATATCGTCCTTCGCCGTAACGTCACACTCAACGAACGTCGAATCGGCATCCGTTTCCGTCGTGATCAGTTGGTGCGTTGGAGTCCCGCCTTCCCGTGGTTCTTCTCTGATGTCGGCGACAACGATGTCTGCGCCCTCTTCAGCGAACGTCTTTGCGATTGACCGGCCGTTCCCACTTGCAGCCCCCGTGATGACCGCGGTTTTGTCTGTTAACATGAGTCGTGGTACCACTTTTATTCAGCAATATTAGTTAACGTTTCCGCCCTCCGAGTGCGCACGCCTGAGACAGCGTCCGGGAGGTGTCGGTCTGTTACAGTGGTATCTGCAGTCTAGCGGCGAGCGAAGATAGCCACGAGCTATCCGGGCGTGGCCACGGGTTGCTGGGACGAACAATTCTTATCGATCGTTACAGATGTCCTCGTTCAATTCGACACCTCACTGCTGCTGAGCGTTCTTTACCTACGGGCGAACACTACTGTGCCCTCAAGAGCGAAGATATTTCAAAGGCTAATCGAAGCACGATATGAGCTACTGATCGAATCATCATGAGCATCATTCAACGACTCAAGGCCGTCGGTCCAGGCGCTATGGTCGCAGCCGCCTTTATCGGTCCGGGGACGGTCACAACCGCAAGCGTCACTGGCGCGGCATTTGGCTACGCACTGTTGTGGACGATCGCCTTCTCGATTATCGCGACAATTGTACTTCAGGAGATGAGCGCGCGACTCGGTCTCGTCTCGGGCGAAGGGCTCGGGGAGGCCCTCCGAGAGCGTTTTGACAACCAACTCGTCGAGTACGCCAGTATCATCCTTGTTGTCGGGGCAATCGGCGTCGGCACCGCGGCGTACGAGGCTGGCAATATCCTCGGTGGGGCGGCCGGGCTCGCAACGATCACGGGGATTGGCTCTACCACCTGGGGAGTCGTGATGGGACTCGTTGCTGGCGCCCTGCTGTTCACCGGCCAGTACAAGCTGATCGAACGGGCGCTCGTCGGACTCGTCATCCTCATGTCGTTCTCGTTTGTGGCGTCGGCGATTCTCATCGGCCCTGACCTCGGTGCGGTCGCCTCAGGATTCGTGATCGGCATCCCCTCCGGCTCGCTGTATCTCATCACCGGTCTCATCGGGACCACGATCGTGGGCTATAATCTCTTTTTGCACGCCAGCAACGTCCAAGAGCGCTGGAGCGGCCCCGAGGCGATCGGTCAGGCTCGCGCCGATACGGTGCTTTCAATCGCCATCGGCGGGCTGATCACAGTGACGATCATGGTGACCGCAGCGGCGGCATTCGAACCGGGGACGCAGATCAGCGATGTCGGACGTATGGCCGAGCAACTGCGCCCGCTAGCGGGCCCCTACGCGGAGTTGTTCTTTAGCATTGGACTGTTTGCCGCCGGGTTCACAAGCGCGACGACGGCACCGCTTGCCGGGGCGTGGGCGACCACTGGAGCCCTTGGGTGGGACTCCGATCTCCGGAGTCCACGCTTCCGGGCGGTTTGGGCGACCATCCTCGGCGTTGGCATCCTCTCGGTGCTCCTTGGGGGTAGCCCTGTCCAGATTATCGTATTCGCGCAGGTGGTCAATGGGATTTTACTTCCGATTGTCGCCATCTTCCTCATATACGCCATGAACCAGCAGGACCTCCTCGGCGAGTACACGAACGGCCCGGTGGCGAATGTGCTCGGGACAATCGTGACCATCGTCGTCGTGTGGCTCGGCATCCGAACGCTCCTTGACGTGGCTGGCGTGGTATGACGGGGCCAACAAAACTTGGCGTTGATGTCGGGGGCACCTTCACCGATGTGGCACTTGCACTCGACGGCGAACTCGTGACGGCGAAAGTGCCGAGCACCGACGACCAAAGCGAGGGTGTCATCGCCGGGATCGAGAAGGCGTGCGAGACAGCTGGGATCGATCCCAACCAGGTCGATGAGTTTTCGCATGCCATGACTGTCTCGGTTAACGCTCTACTTGAGGAAGAGGGCGCAACGACGGCACTCGTCACAACCGAGGGATTCCGTGATGTCCTAGAGATCGGCCGTCAGGATCGACCGGCGCTGTACGATCTTGACGCCGAGAAGCCGACACCACTGGTTCCCAGACGGCGACGCTTCGAGGTTGCTGAGCGGGCAACCCCAGAGGGAATCGAACAGCCCGTCGACACGGACGCGGTGCGATCGATTGCCACCGAGCTTCGCGAGATGGATGTCGAGGCCGTCGCCATCGTGTTACTGCACGCTTACGCACATCCCGAAAACGAACAGCGGGTGGCCGCCATGCTACGGGACGAACTCGATGTCCCAGTTTCCGCCTCACACGAGGTGCTCGCAGAGTTCCGTGAGTACGAACGGACCTCAACGACGGTCGTTGACGCCTACGTCCGGCCAGCAATTGACCGGTATGTGAGTCGCCTCACCGAACGGGCCCGCGACCTGGGTGTTCCACAGCCACGGATCATGCAGGCCAACGGTGGCATCACCGACGCCGACACTGTCAGACGAAACGCTGTGACGACGGTCCTCTCGGGGCCGGCCGCTGGCGTTGTCGGCGCGAATGCGATGGCGACCACCGGTGCCGATGCGCCGGATGGGCTGGTCACCTTCGACATGGGGGGTACCTCTAGTGACGTCAGTCTCGTCCGAGATGGGGCCGTCGAACAGACGACCGAGGGAACGATCAACGAGCGGCCGATCAGCACGCCGATGGTTGACATCGAGACGGTCGGTGCCGGCGGTGGATCGATCGCGTGGATTGACGCGGGTGGCGCACTCCGGATCGGTCCACGTTCGGCCGGTGCAGAGCCCGGGCCTGCCTGCTATGGCAAGGGTGGGACGGCGCCAACCGTTACGGACGCGAACCTCGTGTTAGGCTACATCGGCGCGAGCACCAGCCTCGGTGGGGAACTGTCGCTTGACCGGGATGCGGCACACGACGTTCTCGCTGCCCTCGCCGCTGAGGCGGGAATGGATGGGGCACTCGAAACGGCCCGCGGGGTCTACCGCGTCGCGAACGCCAATATGACCCGGGCGATCCGCTCGGTGACCGTCGAGCGTGGGTACGATCCGCGGAAGTTCACCCTCGTCGCGTTCGGCGGGGCCGGGCCAATGCACGCCATGTCGATCGCCGAGAATCTTGATATCGAACGGGTGGTGATTCCTCGGGCCTCTGGCGTGCTCTCCGCATACGGTCTGCTTGCGGCCGATGAGAAACGCACCGCGGTTCGGACCTACCAGTGCTCACTCACCGAGGTCGACCCCGATGGCGTCGACGCCGTCTACGATGAACTGACCGACCGACTCCTTGATGAGATCAGCGACCGGACTGACGCCACCATCCACTACGCCGCGGATCTCCGGTATGCCGGACAGAGCTTTGAACTGACTGTCGACATTGAACGCCCGTTCGACGCCGCCGACGCTGGCCGCCGGTTCGCCGCAGCCCACGAGTCGGCGTACGGCTATCGCGCGGACGAGCCTATCGAACTGGTGAACTGCCGGGCAAGAGCCACGGTGTCCCGGGACGCGCCGCCGGTCACGTACACCGGGGATGGGGATGCACGGACCGAGACCCGCGAGGCAGCGTTCCCCGATGGCATATACGACACGCCGGTCTACAAGCGACGGCGACTGTCCCCGACGGCGTCAATTACCGGACCTGCAATCGTTGAGGGCGACGAGAGCACGACGGTGGTCCCACCCGAGTGGGTCGTTCGCGTGCGTGAGGACGGCGCGCTGATCGGTGAGGTGAACACTCATGTCTGATGATCACGAGACGACGGCCGATCGTCCAGACGAGATTGACCCGGTAACTCTGGAAATCCTCCGGAACAAACTCGAGAGTATCGCGACCGAGATGGGACACGTACTCATTCGTGGGGCCTACTCGCCGAACATCAAGGAACGCCAGGACTGCTCGACGGCGCTTTTTGATGCGTCGGGGCGGATGATTGCCCAGGCCGAACATATCCCGGTACACCTCGGGGCAATGCCCGACGCGGTTGATGTCGTGTTACAGCAGGATCCGGCTCCCGGAGATGTCTTCATCGTCAACGATCCGTTTGCGGGAGGAACACACCTCCCCGATATCACGCTCGTATCACCAATCGCTCCTAATGACGAGGTGATCGGATTCGCCGTATCGCGGGCCCACCACGCAGACGTCGGCGGCAGTGCGCCGGGGAGTATGCCCCCGGGCGCCCGGGAGGTGTACGAAGAGGGGCTCCGACTGCCGGCCATCAAACTCATTGACGGTGGCGAGCGAAACGAAGCGGTCTACGAGTTGCTCCGGGCCAATGTGCGGACCCCAGACGAGCGCGAAGCGGATCTCCGGGCCCAGCGCGCCGCCAACGACCGGGCCGAGGAGCGGATCGGTGCGTTGCTCGCCGAACACGGATCGACGCTGATTGACGCATTTGACGCCGTTATCGCGTATTCACGCGAGCGCGTCGAAGCTGAACTCGCGACCCTTCCGGACGGCACGTATCGAGCACAGGACATACTCGAAGGCGACGGTGTGACCGATGATGATATCCCGGTTACGGCGACGGTCACTATCGATGGCGCCTCGATTGATGTCGACTTTGCGGGGACCGCCGACCAGGTTGCCGGCAACCTGAACGCGCCGTTGTCCGTCGCCAAGAGTGCGGTCTACTTTGTCGTGCGGGCGATTACCGATCCAGCAATCCCTCCGAATCAGGGCTGTTATGATCCCGTGTCAGTGTCTGCCCCCGAGGGGTCAATTCTCAATCCACGGCCACCAGCGGCCGTCGTCGGTGGCAACGTCGAGACGAGCCAGCGCGTCATGGATGTCGTGCTCGCAGCACTCGCGGAGGCGGTGCCGGACGCAGTGCCGGCTGGCAGTCAGGGAACGATGAACAACCTCATCATCGGTGATCGCAGCGGCGCATTCACCTACTACGAGACGATCGGCGGTGGCTTCGGGGCCCGCCCCGACAAAGACGGAATGGACGGAGTTCAGGTTGGTATGACCAACACCCTTAACACTCCTGTCGAGGCGCTGGAGACCGAGTATCCTCTTCGCGTCAATCGATACGCACTACGAGCCTCAAGTGGCGGCGATGGCCGATATCGCGGTGGTCTGGGACTCGAACGCACTCTCACCGTCGAAACCGATGCCACCGTGTCGCTGCTGACGGAACGCCGCCGGACGGCACCGACGGGGATCGACGGTGGTGAAGACGGTGCGACTGGACGAAACCTCGTCAACGGGGAAGCGGTTCCCGCGAAAACTTCGCTCGATGTCGAGGCGGGAACGACCGTGTCGATCCGTACACCCGGGGGCGGCGGACACGGTGATCCAGCTGATCGCGACATCGATGCACGCGAGCGCGACCGAGCGGACGAGAAGGTGGACGACCAATGACCCGCCTTGGCCTCGTTGTTCCCTCCTCAAATACGACCGCCGAGCCGGCATTCCGGGCGGTACTTTCGGATGAGCATACGATTCATGCCGCGCGGATGCCACTTGAAGACGTCACGACCGAGGATCTTGATGCAATGGCCGACGATGCCGAACGCGCTGCCTCCCTGCTCTCGCACGCCTCGGTCGACGGCGTTGCTTACGGTTGTACCACCGGGAGCCTGATCCACGGCTCGGGGTTCGATGCACAACTTGAGTCTCGGTTGTCCGATGTCGCCGACGCCCCGGCGGTCGCGACGGCACTGTCTGTTGTCCGGGCGCTGAACGCCTGTGATGTCGAACGGGTGGCCGTTGCGACCCCCTACACAGCGGAACTGGATCGCCTGGAGCACGAGTACCTTACTGCAAATGGCTTTGAGGTCGTCACGATCGACGGCCGGGGCCTCGTGGCAAACGATGCGATCGGAGCGCTGGACGCTGATGATGCCGAACAGCACGGTCGGTCCGTTCTGTCCGCTGCCCCGGAAGCAGACGCGCTGTTCATCTCGTGTACAAACTACCGATCGCTCCCGGCGCTCTCGTCTCTGGAGACGGCATTCGACGTTCCGGTCATCTCAAGCAACGCGGCAACGATCTGGAACCTGTGTGATCGGGTTGGAATCAACTTGGACCTGCCCACTCG
>JBEQAX010000015.1:6424-34740 GCA_041640095.1 Salinarchaeum sp.
ACTACCGATCGCTCCCGGCGCTCTCGTCTCTGGAGACGGCATTCGACGTTCCGGTCATCTCAAGCAACGCGGCAACGATCTGGAACCTGTGTGATCGGGTTGGAATCAACTTGGACCTGCCCACTCGACTTGGGAAACTGACCCCCTCAAGCTGAGCCCCCCCACACGAAAACACGCGTGGGGTGTCGAGTCTCCGCCGCAATGAGTTAACAGTCATGCAGGTATTGTCGGGATATAGCATTTCTTGTATGGGTTATTCGGAATATTAACCGACAATCATGGTACAGCCGACAATATATGTGGTCAGAAATGAGGTCCTGTCTGGACGCCGGTATCATAATGACGCTCTCGTCGCAGCGATTACCGGCGCCGAGGAGGTTGAATATCCTGCTGGCGACCGGGTGCCACTCGATCAAGCCGATGGCGTTGTCCTTAGTGGTTCGTCTGCCGGCGTCTATGAGGTCGACCGACACGGCTGGATCGCCGACCAGCAGGCACTCGTTCGAGAACTTGTGGCTCGTGAGATCCCGACGCTTGGGTCTGTTTCGGTCACCAGCTGATCAACGCGGCCCTGGATGGGACGGTCGAACACATTGGAATGACGACAGCACTCGTTGAGGCGTCTTTGGATGCCGATCCGCTATTCATCGGTGTCAACACACCTGTCGTGTGTCTCCACGGTGATGTCGTCACAGATCCAGGCGACGACCTTGCGGTGATCGCCTCGGCTCCTCACGCCAGTGTATTCGCGACCCGTCACCGACGTGCGCCGCTGTGGACGGTCCAGTACCATCCGAAACTTACCGCTAAGCACGAAGATCGTATCAGATCAGATGTCGACTGGGAGCGCAACAAGCACACCTTCGCTGCAGTAACCGCCGATCACGTTCTCGCGAACTTTGAACGGGTGGTTAAACACCGGTCATCAACGCTGCCTGAGTGATGCCAAGCAGTTTGGGTAGCCGAAACACCGGGTGGTGGCCCATTTCGCCAGGACTTTCAGTGGTCCGTGGCATGTTCTTGTATGAATCGACGACACGTCCTTGCAGGTGCTGCAGCAGCTACCACAGCCGGACTGGCCGGATGCTCGTCAGGTGACACCGATAATGGCGAGGCCGATAACAACGAGACCGGCATTGACCTTTCGGATGGGAGTCCTGGCGCTCGCTCTGATCAGTCTCTCCGCCTCGTCGTTGGTGAGGAAATCGCTGGTGCCCAACTGGAGTCTGTCGGGGCAACCTACCCCCGAGATCACTTCACCGTCCAGTCTGCACAGCACGAAGAGATTTTCCTCGGCGTGGACACCACTGGTGACGGGACAGCCGATGAGGAGTTCGGTGCGGACGCGATCAGCGGCGTCAACAACAACGACTTTTCATTCACAGTTGAGGTTGACTCGGACTATACCTTCGCCGAAAACGATGCTGTGATGCTTGAGTATCCCGCCATCGACAACCCTGACGAACCTGGCGAGTACGAGGTCGAGCTCACCGTTAATGAGACTCAGATCGGAACAGCAACAGTCACAATCGGGTGATCTCCACGCCCAAAAACGACAATTGATTCGACGGAGTATCGTGGTCGGCGACAGTGAGGTCTCTTTTGATGCCGCGAGCGAGACCGTGTGGTTCAGAATAGTAGCGACGGCGACCATGCTATCGACCAACCGGATTAAGCATGGTGGTAGCCGTCTAGTCCAATGTAGCTACTGGCGACCAGTGCCCTGACACCGGCTCAACTCACGGATCGTGACGTCTTCGGGGAGTTTGCAGACGAGTTGTTACCGGCAGATATTCAATTATTAACTAGCCTTATGTGCCAACCCAATGGTTGTTTAGTATGTGAGACAGACCGGACACCAACTTGGAGGAACGTCCCACACATGCTCAGCGGTACGGTCACCCCCCGTACCCATCACTCGGTCTGTCTCACCGTATCGTGTGACTTATCGGTAGCGAGGTGTCTCCTGCCGCTGCCGGAGTGGCAGCGGCCTACACCTATGACGTAATGGCGTTGGTACAGGACGCAGACCAGCCTGTGTGAGGCTCTGTATCCGATATCCGTCTGCTCGGTTTTCGTGCTTGATGTTGGGTCGTTCGCGAACAGCCGCTGGCATTCGATCCGTGGTTGACCACTCCGGTCGACTGCACACCGGACTGACATCCAAGTCGATGCTGTGAGCCGCATATGTGTAAGGCGGGGGGACTATAGTACAACTCGATTAACATCTAGCGCCGTCGCCCGACGGACCACGGCCCGCACCGGATCACCCGCGCCAGCCAGGTTGTCCGAGTCGCCGTCAAGCACGAGAAGGGCAGCCCGCCGACCGGGAGCGATCACACCACAGTCAAGCCCGGCAATCTCCGCACCGGCCGCGGTGGCCATCCGGAGCACCTCTCGGGCGGTCACGTCAAACTGTTTGGCCGTGAACGCCATTTCCCGGAACATCGACGGGGGATTCAACATGACGTTGTCCGTCCCGAGCGCGACCGTCGTGTGCTCAAGGAGTGCCTGGAGTGGAGGCGTTCCCACATCAAGGACAGTATTCGCACGCGGGCAGACCACAACCGGGACAGACTGTGCAGCGACTCGTTCGAGGTGCTCTGTTTCCGCATGTACCATGTGCACCAGCAGCTCCGGCTCAAGATCGAGTGCCGGATGGATATCAGTCGCGTCGGGCTCACCGGCGTGAATCCCAAAGGGGCGGTTACGACGCTCGCAGGCAGCTCGCTGATCCGTAAAGTCGTCGTCGTTCGCTCCGGACGCCCCGTACCCGTCGGCTACATCAAGCACAGCCGACGGCCCGCTCCCAAGGATGACCGGATCGATATCGAGCGGGGCCGCCGCCTCGCGGAGCGCCCGCGACCCATCCAGTCCGGACTCCCGGAAGTCAATCACCGAGGCGGTGCCAGTCTGCTGCATGAACCGAAGGCTCCGACGCATCGCCGCAACGAGCTCAACACGGTCGGCAGCGGCCAGTCGGCGGTGCTTGCGGCTGTCCGGCGGCGCCACCGCCGCGTCAAGCGATAGTCCAACGGCTGCCTCCTTGGCAACCGAATCACCCAGGTGGGTATGGGCGTTGACGAAGGCAGGGAGGATGATGTCCGTTGAGTCCGTGCTCGTCTCCTCGATGGCCTCAATCCGCCCGTCCGCAACGACCACCCGCCCGCGAATCGGCTCAAATTCGTCCCCGACGAGGACGGTCCCCGAGAACTCTTCCATGTAGTATCTCCTATCTTGGCAATGATATGCGTTTCTGAATCGTGACGAGTGACCCACTCTTCGATACCAATGATAGAGCGACAATGCAGGCGAATACGGAGCGAGCGCACACCCGTTCGGTAGATTGAGAAGAGTCCAGCGGTTGCCGGTTAGTGTTCGCGATCCGGAATGAGCACAACCTTTCCGAAGCCCTCGCGGTCTTCGAGCATCCGGTGGCCCCTCGCCGCCTCGCTCATTGGGAGTGTCGCACGGACGTGAGGGTCAAACGGACCGTTCCACACCAGATCAAGCACCTCATCGACCTCCCCTGGGGTGGCCATCGTTGACCCAATAACCGACAGCTGGTTCCAGAAAATCCGATTGAGCCCGGCGTCCGGATCCGGCCCGGTCGTCGCGCCACACGTGACCAGCCGCCCTCCTTTGACAAGGGACTTGAGTGACTCTGGATACGTGGCTGCCCCGACGTGATCAACGACCATGTCGACCCCACGGCCGTCCGTTCGGTCGTAGATCGCTGACGCGAACTCCTCGTCGGTGTAGTCGATGAGGTGATCAGCCCCGCAGTCGGCGGCGTGTTCGAGTTTCTCCTCTGAGGAGGCCGTGGCGTATACCTCAGCTCCGGCGTACTCGGCGATCTGGACGGCGGCGTGTCCAACCCCGCCAGAGGCGCCGAGCACCAGCACGGTTTCGCCGGCAGTAAGATTACCCCGTGTTATCAGCATCCGCCACGCCGTCTGGAACACCAACGAGGCCGACCCAGCCACCTCCCACGGGACGTGTTCCGGAACCGGTACAAGATTGTCCGCGCTGATGGCGACCTCCTCGGCGTGAACGCCGTCGACGTGCTCGCCGAGCAGATGATACTGGTCACACAGGGTCGGATCGCCCTTGCGACAGAACTCACAGGAGCCACAGGCGACACCCGCACTGACGGCGGCGTGATCGCCCACCTCAAACCGCGTGACCGCCTCGCCGACCTCAGTGACGACGCCAGCCGCGTCGCTCCCAAGCGTGTGTGGAAACGTCAACTCAAGTCCCGGCAGCCCCCGACGCGTCCATACATCAAGGTGATTCAGCGCGCCAGCCTTGACCTCTAAGCGCACCTCGTGTCTATCAATGGTCGGCGATTCACACTCCTCGTACTCCAGCACGGACGGTTCGCCGTGCTCGGACAGTTGTAGCGCGTGCACGACTCACACACGAGACCGGAGGGACAAAGTTCTGCGGGACGGCGTCCCGGTGTGGCGATGGCAATTGAAGTCAATTGTCTGATGAGTCGGCAAGACCGAGAGCCTCAGGGGGATTTGTAGGCCACCTCGTCTCCGACGACCGCTAGCATTGTTGCCCGGGCTAGCCGGCCACTCGTCCGAATGTGGTGTTCCGGCACCAGCGGCAGCGGCACCGGCTGGAACTCCGTGCGCAACGCCGTCATCGACGGGTACCGCGTGACGACATCGTCGCCGTCGAGTACTCGAAACTGGCCGTCAGCTCCACGAGTATACTGATAGGGGAAGGCGGCAGGTGACGGGCCCGGACAGGTCAGTGCTTCGACGCTCTCAAGCACGGTCACGATCTCGTTCTCACGGCGTAACACCAGCTCCGGGAAGTCCGTCTCGTTAGTCGCCCGTTCGGCCCAGTCGAGCGCGCCACGGGCCGCACAGGCGTAGGTCCCGTTGGTGAGCTGGATTCGATCCTCGATGGTGAAAAACTGCCGACCGTCAGCCGCCGACGCCAGCAGAAATGGCGCCTCAAGCACGCGTTCGATGGCCGGTATCGATGTATCGTCCGTGATGAGGAGAGGAACATAACCGTCACGAGCCGCTGCTGCGACCGTCGAGACAATCGTCAGGGGACGAGTGTCGCGTGGTTCCGTAATGAACAGTGGCGCCTCAAGACTGGTAATTGGAGGACCGTCACGGGCGACCGTGCCGTGGTCGGTGTCGGTGAGATCAAACCCGCGCTCGCGCAGGTCCGCCAGCACGCGCTCGCGTCGGGTCGTCGCGGGGTGGGTCATCGACCTGGTTAGGGGCTCCAGTAGCATATATCCTTGACCGGATTTGACAGCTGACATGCGATCCAAGTGACAGACCACCGATCTGTGTGGTGATTGTCGAAGATGCACACAGCGCGGTCACTCCTGATCCATGGCAGCTCAGCGCCACCGACGACGGGGAGTCGGCAGTCGATCGCGGAACAGCCATCCCAGCACAGTGAATCCGAACAGCAGCGCAGCGGCAACAAGCAGTCCAAGGGGGCCATCCCGTGCGTGATCGACGACTAACCGCCACGCTGGACGGGCGATCCCGACAGCTCGGGTGGCAGTCACCAACACGAGCACGACCGGTATCAAGTACCGCACCAGCGGATAGAGTCGACCAAGCTCGTCGCGGAGCGGCCTGGCGTCTGTCGTCCACACGAAGACGAACACGAGACACAACGCCGAGATGGGGAGCGCGAACGTTCCAACCGATTCGTCGACTAGATCAAGTATCGGTCGTCCGGCGATGCCGAGGGACAGCGGACTGTAGCTCAACGCAGAGGGAATCCCGGCGAGAAACACGCCCCCGACCGACAGCAGGGTTGCGTGGGGCCGCGAGAACCGTGTCGTGTTTGTCAGGGCCGCCACGCCAACCTCAAGCAGTGCTACTGAGGAGGACAATGCGGCGAAAAATAGTAATCCAAAGAAGCCGATAGCGACAATCCGCCCGAACGGCATGGCGGCGAACGCGGTCGGGAGTGTCGTGAATGCGAGTTCCGTCCCGAGCGTCGGCTGGAGTCCGAAGCTAAAGACGATCGGGAAAATGACGAGCCCGGCGATGATAGCGGCGCCGACATCAACAACTGCGATAATGAGTGACGATCGGCGGAGGTCTGTCTTCTCAGTAACGTAGCTTCCATACGTGAGCATGATCCCCTGACCGACGGACATTGAGAAGAACACCTGTCCGAACGCTGCACTCCAGATCCCAGGATCGGCGAGCACCGCGAACTCCGGGGTGAACAGAAAGCCGGCGGCACGGCCCCACGCTGGAAGAGTGACCGCGTAGCCCGCCAGCAAAACGAGCAGCCCGAACACTGTCGGCATTACGAGCTTTGACATCCGTTCGATGCCGCCGCGGACGCCCAATGAGACGACCCCGCCGGTGACCGCCGTGGCGACAACGAAATAGCCGACCGGACGCCACCCCGCCGTAAATGGGGCGAAGGTAGTCTGTGCCCCGATCAGCCATGAGAGGAAGAAGCCAAGCACCCAGCCGGTGAGGACGAGGTAGTAACTCAGGATTAGGAGGACACCACCAAGAACGAGCCAGCCAAAGGCCGTGTACTCGAGTCCAACGGACCGGAACGCGGAGACAACATCCATCCGGAGTCGTCGGCCGATGGCGAGCTCAAGCACAAGCATCGGCACGGCACAGACAACCGCGGCGATCAGATAGGGCACGAGATATGCACCCCCGCCGTTCTGACCGACCACTGCGGAAAAGCGCCAGATGTTCCCGAGGCCGACGGCGGCCCCGATTGTCGCGAGAAGGAATCCGGCCCGTGAAGACCACCGAACCGTGGTCATAATGTTGAATGTGGCGAGGCAGGAGTTAAATATAAGTGATTCAATCAGTAGTATTTCGTCGATATCTATCGTTTCGATGCACCTGATTCCACTATTGAGAGTAGTACGTCATTTAGTTGTTGTATTATCAAAGCCAAGTGTCTCTCCATTCGGGATCTCACTGCCAGAAAGACGCTCCGGACCAAATGCGTGAACGACAAGCAACGCAGCGCCGACCAACACGACCGCCGAAGATCCCTCGGCGAGAATCATCAGCCATGGGTCGGGGATTCCACCGGGAACAAGCACCGTCCGATCGGCGGGATGAAAGATGCCGATGCTGTTGACGCCGGCGTGGAAGACAGCAACCGCTAGGACGCTCCCCGTATTGTTGTACATCCATGTCCAGAGTACCGACCCGGCGAGAATCGTCACTCCCCAGAGCAGTTGCTGGGTCAGCGGCCATCCTGCGTGCGTGAGCCGCGGATTGATAAAGAGGGGCAGGTGCCAGCCGGCCCACGCTACCCCTACCACGAGACTCGTGCGGAGCGCGCTGAATCGCTCCTGGAGCACCGGCACCAGAAAGCCCCGCCAGCCCAGTTCCTCTTGGCTGCCACCCCACACGATTCCCCAGACCATCACAAACGGATAAATAGCCGGCGCCGGGAGAGCGGCGAGGTCAACCGGACCGCCAAGTGCGACGTATATGCTACTCCCGAGGATGAGCACAACCGGCGGAAGGATGAGCGCAACGCCCCACCACCGGAGATTGATCCGCCACCGGAATGCCTGGCCAATCCACGAACGGAGGCTTCCGCCGGCTGCCCAGACAACGGTGGCCGCACCGATTGTCGGGCCGAAGGCCCCGAACCCAACTAGGATCGATAGCGCCCACGACGCCTCCAAGCCGGCCACTGCCAGCAGCGCCTGGACCGTCCAGGTAAATCCATAGGAGATGAGCAGAAAACTCGCGATCCGATGGCGGCCGATCCAGGTACGTGCCGGTATCTCCATATGACAAACATTCTATATTCGTCCGATAATACCTGTTGGAGATCGGTATGGGGGGACCTCTCCCGAGATAACACTCGGTCGTCTCCGTTCTGGTTCTCCATCTGGCTGCCTGGATCCGGGTACTCAAGGCCCTCACGCTGTTAGCCTGAGATCACTCGCGATGTCCCCGTCCGCCCCCGCCCGTGTTGCCTGCGCTGCTCCGTCGTTTGTCACGCAGGCCGCCACGCGGACGCTTCAGGACTGGCTTGCATACTTTGATCCTGCGGCCGTACTTCTGACCGGCGACGAGCCGGCGCCGCGTGCCGCTAGTCGTCTTCGGCGCCATCTCGATGCCGACATCCGCCTGTTCCGTCCGGCCAGTGCCACCGGCAACAGCGACCCCGATCACCTTGCGGGCGTTCAGGTTGTTGTTGCACCAACCACCGCAACACTCGAACGGCTTCATGAATACGAAGAGGACCAGCTCAGTCCTGACACGCCAACGTTTGTATTCAGCGATCTGCTCGCACTCGATGTTGATACCACGACGCTCACCACCACGCTCGTTGGTCGCGAGGAATACCTAACGGCGCTCGATCCGGATCGGCTCGACGGAACCTACATCCACGTCTCAACGCGACTGCCCGCGGAGTACCGCCGAGAGTGGGCTGGCCTCACAGTCGTCGGGGGCGGCCAAGAGGCGGGGGTTGGTGGTGCGCCGCTTGTCGTGCTTGACTGTCGGAATGACGGTCGGGTGCTTACGCGGTCGCTCACCCGCTCGCAGCTTGGACTGCGGGCGCTTGATCGAGTTGGCGAGACCCGTGCCGAGCGGCTGCGCGAGGCGGGATTCGTCACCCGGATGGACGTTGCCACAGCCCCCCCGAACGCGCTCGCCGATCTCTCTGGAATCGGACAGAAAACGGCCGAGCGTATCCGTCAGAGCGCCCGAGCGATCGCCGATGAGACGATCGTCCGCACCTCGAACGAGCCCCTGCCTGCGGGGGATCCGGTATACATCGACATCGAAACCGACGGTCTCAACCCGACGATCACGTGGCTCATTGGCGTCCTCGACGGTACGGCCGACGATGGCACCTACATGGCGTTTCTCCAGCGCGATCCTGATGCCCCCGGACGGGCGATTGCGGATTTCATGGCCTGGTACACGGCCAACGCGTCGCACCGCCCGCTGGTGGCCTACCGCGGTTGGGACTTTGACTTCGCGGTCATCCACGACCATATTGTCGAGTACTGTCCCGACTACGAGGACGACTGGACGAACACCTACCGATTTGACCCCTACCGGTGGGCCATCGAGGAGGACAACGCCATCCTCCCCGGACGGACGAACACGCTTGAGGATGTCGCCAGTGCCCTTGGATACGACCGGGCCGACACCGGGCTGACCGGTGCTGCCGTCGCTCGGGTGTACCAGCGGTGGATGGCTGACCAATCGCAGGCGAACGAACCTGACTGGGACCGCTTTCGCACCTACTGTGAGGACGATGTCCGCGGGCTTGCCGTCCTCTACGAAGCGCTGGCAGACAGTGATCGTCTGGCAACGACAACCGACCGTCGCACCGACACGACCACGCAGGGCAGCCTCTCTGATTGGTAGCCATGACCTCAGAACAGCCGATTACGGCGCGTGAACTCACACGAACGCTCCCTGACTATCAAGCGCAGCTCCGACATACCGAGACCGTTCCCGCGCAGGAGGCCTCCACCGTTGACCCGTATACGGTGCTTGATCCGGCGCTTGCGGCACCGTTCGCCGATGCCGTTGGCGAACTCTACACGCACCAGGCGGCTGCTCTTGAACATCTTGCGGATGGCGAACACGTCTGTGTCGCCACCTCGACGTCATCCGGGAAAACCTACGTGTACGCGCTCCAGATCGCCCGGCATTATCTCGCCGATCCGGCGTCAACGGCGCTGCTTGTCTACCCGACGAAGGCCCTCTCACGGGATCAAGAACAGGAGCTCAACGAGTTCTTCGATGCTCTCGGACTCGATATCGCCGTGCGGGTCTACGACGGCGATACACCAACTGATCGTCGCCAGCGTATTCGTGAAACGGCTGACGTCATCATCAGCAACTTCGCTGGCGTGAACGTGTATCTCGCGCATCACACCCGGTGGAATACATTTCTGTCCAACTGTCGACTCCTCGCAATCGATGAGTCACACACCTACACCGGCGTCCACGGCATGCACGTCGCCTGGACGATTCGTCGGCTGCGACGCCTGCTTGCGCATTATGGGAGTGACCCACAACTCGTCTGTACCTCCGCAACGATCGGCAACCCCGGCGAACACTCCCGCCGACTCACCGGTGAATCCGTCAGTGTTGTTGCGGACGATGGCTCGCCACGGGGGCAGCGCGACATCGCCTTCTGGAAGCCTCCCGTTGACGAGGATGCCCTTGATGAGGAGGCCGATATCGAGGACTTTCGGGCTGCTCAGACCAACCCTGTTCGCGAGGCGAGTGCCCTCCTGGCACACCTCGGGCTCAACGGGCTCCAGACGCTGTTGTTCACCAGGAGCCGGACGAGCGCCGAGCTCGCTGCCAAGTACGCCGGCCGCGCTGCCGGCGAGCACCCCGCTTCCGGTTATCTTGATGTCGAGCCCTACCACGCCGGCCTCGGCAAGGAGACCCGCCGGAGCACCGAATATCAGTTCAAACACGGTCACCTCGACGGCGTCACCTCTACCAACGCGCTTGAACTCGGTATCGACATTGGGTCGATGGACGCCACCATCCTCACGGGGTATCCCGGCACCCGTCAGTCCTTCTGGCAGCAGGTCGGCCGTGCCGGCCGGGGAGAGACTGATGCCCTCTCGGTGTTTGTTGCTGGGGCCGACGCCATCGATCAGTACATTCTCGACTCACCGGAGTACGTCCTTGGTGACGCTATCGAGGACGCCGTTATCGGTCTTGAGAATAACCCGGTCTACGCCCAGCACGTCCGCTGTGCTGCCCAAGAGCGGCCCCTGACCAACGAGGATCGGCAATGGTTCGACGGCGACCGTCTTGAGCAGGCTGTCGAGATGTGGGTCGATGCCGGCGAACTAGCCGGCGACCTCTCCCGGGGCGTCCGCTATACCGGGGCCCCACGCCCGCAGATGGATATCTCGATGTACGCAAGTAGTGACACCCAGTTCACCGTCCGGTGTCGCGACGGCGAGATCGACATGGAACCCATTGATAAAGAGCGGGCCTACCGTGATCACCACGAGGGAGCGTTGTTCCTCCACGACGGTGTGCAATATGAGGTCGTCGAGTTCGTCGAGGACGCTCCTTCACCCTATGTGACCGTCGAGGCGGTGCGCACGAACGAGTACACCGAGACGGTCTCCGAGAAGACCATCCGTGACCTCACGCCGGAGGCAACCCGTGAGCTTGGCGATGGCTACCGGGTCGCCTGGGGAACGGGCACTGTCGAGATCCATTACACCCGCTACCGTCGGAAGGACATTCATAGCGGCGAGGTGACAACGCCATTCCGACCAACCGGCCTCCCGCCAATCGAACTCAGAACCCACCTGATGTGGGTCGAGACGCCGCCCACGTTACAGGACGACATTCTCCGCGCGGTTACCGGGGCGGATCCGGCGACGCTGACCGACGGCGATGTGATGGAAATCTTCGGCGGGGGACTTCACGGCGCCGAACACGGGATGATCAAGCTCACGCCACTGGAACTCCGGATGGATACATCGGATCTCGGTGGGCTGAGCACCCCGTTGCACCCCGAAACCGGCGTTCCGACGTGGTTCATTCACGACGCCGTTGAGGGTGGGCTCGGCTTTAGCAAGCGCATCTACGAGCAGATCAGGTCAATCGCTGAACGCACCCGTGAGCGCGTCGCCGCTTGTGACTGCGCGGGGACGGGTGGGTGTCCTGCCTGCATCATGGATTCGCAGTGTGGCAACCAGAACCGCTTTTTGCACACCGAGGCGACGGTGCGGGTGCTTGACCGACTGCTTGAGCATCTGTGAAACCGCCTGGTCCCCGCGGCGACGATTACGGGAAATTCAAGGCGACAGCCTCGCCCTGCAGGGCGGGGAGGATGTCAAGAGTGAATCCACGGGGCAACCTCACGCAGTTCACCGTTCGAAGGTGGGATCTGCGAGTTCGTCCACTCGGGCCATCGCCGCCGCGTCTAGTCGTTCGGCGCCGGCCGCCAGGTTCGCGACAATGTGTGTCGGTGTGGTACTCGATGGAATCGGAACGACCCCGCGGGTGCGGTTCCAGGCGACGACCACCTCAGCCGGTGATAGTCCGTGTTCCTCACCGATTGCTTCGAGCACCGGTTCCTCAAGCAGTCCGGGCGCCGAAAGCGGGGAGTGCGCAATCACTCGGATCCCGTGATCGTGACAGTACTCGATCAGGTCGCGCTGTGGGCGGTATGGGTGGACCTCCACCTGAACAACCGCCGGATCAACCGATCCGACCGCGTGGATCGTCTCCAACTGTTCACGATCAACATTACAGATCCCCAGGCGTCGCGCCCAGTCCCGCTCGTGGACCGCCTCGAGGTTGCGCCAGGCCTGTGCTAATGGCACGTCCGCGGTGGCGCGCTCGCCTGTCTCGGTCTCGGGGAAGGTCAGCGCCTCCTGTTTGTCGATTGGTTTCTCGGCCAGTCGTTCAAGCGAGTCGGTGTGGGCCCACGCCGTCGGCCAGTGCAGCGTATAACAATCAAACGTGTCAATCCCCAGCTCATCGAGGCTCCCTGCACACGCCTCAAGCAGGTGTTCGCGTCGGTGGTTGGTCCGCCACGCCTTCCCAAGAACAAAGAGGGAATCGCGATCGGGCGCACCAGGGGCGTCCAGTACGGTGCCGATGCGGTGCTCGTTGCCGTAGAGTTCCGCCGTATCGAGTAAGCGATACCCGGCGTCCAGTGCTGTCGCGATCGAATCCACACGATCGACATACCGGTCACCGCGGTACCGCGAACAGCCAAACCCGATCGACGGGAGTCGGAGTGCGTGAGGTCGATTACCGACCGGAGTCTCTTCGGCTGGTCGAATCGTCGGGGCGGCGACCGGCTTTGGGCTCACGCCGCGGTCCGGCACACTGATCCCATCGCTGCTCGTCACGGCCTGCTCAACCGCATTACAGACGGCGGTCACGTGGGCTCCTCGTCGGGCACTGTCCCGAGGCGATCTCCCGGCGGCGATGTCAGCCGCAAAGTCGACGACGGCATCGATGTAGTTCCGGTCCTCCGTCGGGGTCTGTGGCGGCACGGCTGCATATTCACGTCCGGCACGCCCGAACTGGACCGTATCGCGGTCGATGCTCATTGCGCCGGTATCCTCAAGATACAATGACCCCTCGTCACCGTGTATTTCCATCCCGTAGAACTCCTGACCGCGGTGGGGAACGTACAGGCTGGCCGACAACCGAACGACCGGGCCGTCGAACTCAAGGGTCGCTTCGACGTGGCTGTGTGTCTCCGGAGTCCGATCAGCGTGTTCGGGCCAGATGTCGAGTGCGTCGGCCGTACGTACCCGCCTGACCGGGCCAAACCAGGCTGTCAGAAGCGTCAGTGGATAGACGGCACCGTCGTACAACGGGCCAACCGCGAGAAAGGCATCGGGCCGGTCGTGCCACTCAGTTACCCGGCCGACGTGGGCGTGGGCGTAGACGACACCGATGTCGTCGAGTCGTCCATCCGCGAGGAGTCGGCCGGAGAGTCGCTGTGCGGGCGCGTCCGGGGTGTCGGGGGCGACCCGGAGCCCAAGGCCACGGTCGGCCGCCAGCGTCACAAGATCCGCCGCGGTCTCGCCATCAAGTGCCAAGGGCTTCTGAGAGTAGACGTGTCGGCCGGCGGTAAGCGCCGTCCGTGTCACTTCGGCGTGCGCCTGATGACCAGTGAGGTTCACGACAAGCGGCGCGTCACAGCCGGCGAGAGCAGCCTCAAGATCCGCGAAGACGGCCGCTTCCGGCGCATACGTATCGGCTAATGCAACGGCGCGGGAGCGGTTGATGTCACAAACGCCTGCGAGCGTCAGATCAGTTCCGGAAAGCGCGTCGGCGTAGGCCTCGGCGATTGCCCCGGCACCGACGAACAGACAGTCCACACGGCAGGCAGGCCCCGCGCCGTTATAAACCTCCCCCCGTCGGCCCCACACGTTATTCTGGTCGGGCCCCTCTAGCTGGACATGCGCGAACTCGTCTTCGCACTTGAGTACGAGCCGGGGGCGAATCGGGTGGCCGATACCCTCGCGGATCACCCCGACGCCCGGATCCGTTCGCTGTCACTACATGCCACCGCCGACCGGCTGTGGCGGGTCGATCACGCCACCGGTGGGCCGGCGGCACTCGACGCCATTGAGAACGCGTTTCTCACCACCGATTATTACGCCGACTGTCTCGCGGCCGAGGACTGTGGCGCGACACAGACGACGCGGATTCTCGATCGGACGGACCACACGCTCGTATTGTACTCGGACTGGATGCGCACGCCGACGTGCGTTTCGGTCCCGCACATCGCCCGGGATCATCTCGGTGATGGCATCCTTTTTGAGACACGACACGAGAGCCGCCATTACACCTGGCGGCTCATCCACTCCGGGGAGGGCGATGTCGCCGCGTTTTTTGAGACTCTCGAAGAGGCTGTCGGTGAGACGGCCGAGATGGAGTTGCTCCGAACAACGGACACGGCGACGGCCTCCGGTGGGCCGTCTCTGTCGATGGATGGGCTCGCGCCTGAACAGGAGGCGGCGCTCCGGGCCGCCGTCGAACACGGCTATTACGAGACGCCGCGGGCTGTTAGTGTGGGCGACCTAGCCGAACACCTGGATGTTCCGCGGTCAACGCTGACCTACCGCATCCGACGGGCAGAAGCGTACCTGGCCAAACGGTATGTTGCCACCCTCCGCGAGTCCGACGCCTTTGCGACGGCGATCTGAGCTAACGCCTTGGAATATTCCAATCAAGGGTTATCGAACTAAGCCCCGTACTCACGGGTAATGACAGACGAGTCCGATGGGGATGACGATTCAGCGACGGTGACGGCCCAGTTTGCCGTCCCCGAAATGGACTGTCCGTCCTGTGCGCAGAAGGTCGATCGGCGCCTCCAGCGGGTCAAGGGAATTAGCGACAGCACGCTCCATCCAACCACCGGTATAGCAACGATTACCTATGATCCTGATTGTGTGACCGAGGCTGAGGCGGTGGATGCTATCGAGCAAGCGGGGTATACGGTCGCCAATACCCAGGCGGAGACCGCCACGTCAACGACCCCGGGGATTGCCCCTGCGTCGGCCCTCTGGACGAGTCGACGTGCCATTAGCACGTGGATCGGTGCCGTGGCACTGGTGTTCGGACTCCTCATGGCGTTCGTCCTCGGCGATCGGACATTCTTTGTTGTCCAGCCGCTCGGAACGGCGGTGACCGGTGCAGACATGCTCTTTCTCGGGGCGACCCTCGTCAGTGGGCTCCCCGTTATCCGCAACGGGTACTACTCAGCCCGAGCCCGGAGTCTCGACATCGACCTGCTGATGGGAACCGCAATCATCGCGGCGACAGGGATCGGATATTTTGTTGAGGCCGCCACCCTCGCCGTGCTGTTCAGCGTTGCCGAACTCCTTGAGGACTACGCAATGGATCGGGCACGGACCTCCCTTCGCGAACTCATGGACCTCTCGCCAGAGACGGCCACCGTTCGCCGTGGTGGCGAGGAACGGACCGTTCCCGCTGAGGCGGTGACAGTGGGCGAGACTGTCGTCGTTCGCCCTGGTGAGCGGATTCCGCTTGATGGAGAGGTCCGTGAGGGCCAAAGTGCCGTCGATGAGTCGCCGATCACCGGTGAGAGTGTTCCGGTTGACAAGCACCCTGGTGATGAGGTGTATGCAGGGAGTATCAACACCGAGGGGTATCTTGAGTTCGAGGCAACCGCAACTGCGAGTGACTCGACGCTCGCACAGATTATCGATCTGGTCCAGGGCGCACGCGAGCAGAAAACCGAGAAAGAGCAGTTCGTCGATCGGTTCGCGGGCTACTATACGCCGATAGTGGTCGTTTTGGCGGCGCTCACTGCCGTTCTCCCCCCGCTTGTCATCACCGGGAATGCCACAGTCACACTCGCTGGGTTCACACACACCGTCGATGGCGCCTGGCAGACGTGGTTCATCCGCGGGCTCACCCTCCTGGTGATCGCCTGTCCGTGTGCGTTTGTCATCTCAACGCCGGTCTCGGTTGTCTCCGGGATCACAAGTGCAGCGAGAAATGGCGTTCTCATCAAGGGAGGCAACCACCTCGAAACCATGGGGGCGGTCAATGCGGTGGCCATCGACAAGACGGGGACGCTCACCACAGGCGAACTCGCGGTCACTGATGTGGTCCCGCTTGGAGACGCCTCCGAGACGATGGTGCTCCGGCGGGCCGCGGCGCTTGAGCAACGAAGTGAGCACCCAATCGCGGAGGCGATCCGGACAGCCGCCCACGACAGTCACCCGGATCAGTCGGCGGTTGAGGCCTTCGAGAGTATTACCGGCCAGGGCGTCCGAGCCGAGATCGACGGCGAGACGTGGTACGCCGGTAACCCGGCGCTTTTCACCGAGTTAGGATTCGACCTCGCGCATACGCACCTCCGGACCGATGGCGGGCGGATGATCGATCCGGTTGAGGAACCCTGCAAACAGACCGGGTGTGTCGACATCGAACACGGCGCCATCACCCGACTTGAGTCCGACGGCAAGACGGTCGTACTCGTCGGGACGGCCACCAGGCTGATCGGGGTCATCGGAATCGCCGACGAGCTTCGTCCCGAGGCCGAACACGCGGTGGCCCGCCTCCATGAGCACGGGATCAAACACGTCGCCATGCTGACCGGCGACAACGAGGGGACCGCCCGTGCAATCGCACAGCAGGCTGGCGTTGACGATTACCGCGCCGAGTTGCTCCCTGAGGAGAAGGTCGATGCCGTTGCGGCCCTGGCCCGGCAGTACGGCGAGGTGGCGATGATCGGGGATGGCATCAACGACGCCCCAGCACTGGCAAGTGCCGATGTCGGTATTGCAATGGGGGCGGCCGGCACCGACACGGCCATCGAAACCGCTGATATCGCGTTGATGGGTGATGACCTCGGTAAGGTGCCATACCTCTATCGGCTCTCACAGCGGGCCAACCGTGTGATCCGACAGAACATCTGGTCGAGCCTCGGTGTGAAGGCCGTGCTCGCCCTTGGGGTGCCACTCGGGCTGGTGAGCGTTGCGCTCGCGGTTGTCGTTGGTGACATGGGGATGAGCCTCAGCGTCACCGGAAACGCGATGCGGCTCTCGCGCACCCAGCCCGATGATCTCTCCACGGAGTGATCGGCGGAATAGTATCAATGCCCAGCTTGCGACCCACCTGCCGGGGGATGCCACTCAGGCCGACATCGAGAGATCCACGCGCCGGAGCAGCTGGGCGTTGATCGCAACGATTACTGTGCTCAGGGACATCAACAAAGCCCCAACGGCCGGCGACAACAAGAGTCCGATCGGGGCGAGCACGCCTGCAGCGAGGGGAATTGCGATGACGTTGTAGCCGGCCGCCCAGACGATGTTCTCCTGCATTTTCCGGTAGCTCGCTGTACTCAGTCTAAGAAGCCGCACTACGTCCATCGGATTGTTCTTCACAAGAATGATATCTGCCGCCTGGATGGCCACCTCCGTGCCACTCCCAATGGCGATTCCAACGTCAGCACGAGCCAAGGCGGGCGCGTCGTTGACACCGTCGCCGACCATCCCCACAAGCTTGCCCTGCTGTTGGAGTTCCTGGATCTTGCTGTCCTTGTCCTCGGGGACCACCTCAGCAAACACCGTGTCGATGCCCAACTCGGTGGCGACGGCATCGGCAACGTGCTGTGCATCGCCGGTCAGCATCACCACCTCAATGTCGCGGTCGTGTAGCGCGCTGACGGTCTGGTAGCTCTCCTCACGAATCGTGTCGGCCATCGCGAAGGCGGCGATCGGGACGCCCTCCTGAACAAGATACACCACTGTTTGAGCGTTCCGACCGGCCTCATCCGCGAAGTCCGCAAGATCGGGTGGGACCGCAGTGTCAAGCCGGGACAATAAATTCGGGCCCCCCACAGAGACCTCCTTCCCGTTGACGTGTGCGCGGACTCCCCGACCATTGATAGCCGTAAAGTCGGTCACATCGGGCACTGTAAGGCCACGATCGTCGGCTGCATTGCGGATGGCCCGCGCAATCATATGCTCGGAGTCGCGCTCGACGGCTGCTGCAAGTGCGAGTGCGTGTTTTTCCGTTACTCCCTCGGCGGCCGCCATTCCGACGACACCATGTTCCCCTTCGGTAAGCGTTCCCGTCTTGTCGAAGACGATCGCGTCCAGTTCGCGGGCCTGTTCCATGGCGATGCGGTCGCGTACGAGGATTCCATTGCGCGCTGCCAGCGAGGTGTTGATCGCGACGACGAGTGGAATGGCAAGCCCGAGAGCGTGAGGGCAGGCAATAACGAGGACGGTCACGACCCGCTTGATGACGGTCACACCAAACGAGAGTGCGATGGTCCAGGCGACCGCAGTCACGGCCGCTGCCCCAATAGCGACATAGAACAGCCAGCCAGCCGCCCGGTCAGCCAGGACCTGTGTCCGGGACTGGCTCTGTTGGGCCTCCTCGACAAGCCGCATGATGCCGGCGAGGGTCGTTTCCTCCCCGGTTGCGTCAACCCGGACGCGAAGACTCCCATCGCCGTTGACCGTTCCTCCGATCACCGTATCGCCAGGTGTCTTCGAGACCGGGGTGGACTCACCGGTGATCATCGCCTCGTTGACATCGGAGCCGCCCTCGGTAACGGTCCCGTCGACTGGAATGTTTCCTCCGGGCCGCACGAGGACGCGGTCGCCGGGTTGAAGATCGCTTACTGCAACGGTCTCGGTCGCGCCGTCCTCGGTGATCCGCTCTGCGGTGTCCGGCATCAGTTCTGCCAGCTCATCAAGAGCGCTTGCGGCCCGTCGGACTGATCGCATTTCAATCCAGTGGCCAAGCAGCATGATGTCGATTAGCGTCACGAGTTCCCAGAAAAATGCCGACTGTGCAGAAACAATGACAGTCGCCAAACTGTAAGTAAATGCGACCGAAATCGCCATTGAGATAAGCGTCATCATCCCGGGCGAGCGATCTCGGACTTCCGGAACAGCCAGCCGCAGAAACGGAACACCCCCGTAGGCGAAGACGACCACGGCGACAGCCGGGGTGACCCACTCGCTGCCAGGGACCATCGGGGCAGCGAAGCCGAGCCACGCCTGTAGTGTTGGACTATAGACGAGGACTGGAATCGAGAGGAGTGTTGAAACAAAAAATCGCCGCCGAAACAGCTGCTCGTGGCCTTCGTGCATCGCTCCGTTGCTGTTGTGGCGATCGTCGGATCCTAGCGCCATCGGACCGTCGTAGCCGTCGGTTGAACGGGGTGAAGCGGTGTTGGAATCCATCCTGTAGCCTCACTCCCGGGCGTATTGGACTCACTCAATGAGCGTCGTTGGCGGCCGCGTTACTTCCGTGAGTTCCTGGTCCGGACCGACTGCTGGAAGCTCAAGCGTTGCCCTCGTTCCGGTCGATGAGCCATCCGTACGCGGCGTGATCTGGAATCGCCCACCGTAGCGTGTCACGATCCAGTTCACTACCCAGAGTCCGATCCCGGATCCGTGCGCCAGCGGTGAGACCTCTCCGGTGGTCACCGCCGCTGCATCCATTTCGTTAATACCTGGTCCGGTATCAATCACGGTCAGCCGCAGATCGTCGCCAGCGTCGGTGACCCGCACCGAGATCGTCGTGTCATCTGCTGGATCATGCTCGATTGCATTACGCAGGAGTTCCTCAACAGCGTGTCTTATAGCTGCGCCGGCAGCAATGTCGCGATCTGTGGTGATGGTCTTCTGGATAGTCGCCTCAGTCGATGAGACCGCGTCCCTGCGAACATCCTCCAGTAATGCCTGGGGATCAATACGCGTGATCTGCCGATCCGTCTGTACGTGTTGGTATAGATCCCGGGCGCGATCGGCGATCGACAGGAGATTCTCCGCCGCTGTCCGGAGCGTGTCCAATGATCCGTCTGATTGCTTCGCACCGGAAGATGCGCCGATCATGATCGCCATCTGATTGCGCAGGTTATGCCGGAGCACCCGGTTCATGACATCAAGGAGCCGCTGTTCGCGCTTTCGCTCGGTAATATCCCGATGAAACTCGATATACCGGATGATCTCCCCGCTGGTCGACTCAACCGGTGTCATGCGGATGGCATTCCAGAACGGCCGTCCCGAGCGCCGATACGAGCGTACTTCAACCGACGCTGACTCTCCGGCGGCGACGGCATCTTGCAGCGTAGCCATAGCCTCCGAACTGGTAGCATCACCGTGGAGAAACGCGGTGTTCGATCCGAGAACGCGCTCAAGATCATAACCGGTGAGGTCACAGAACTTGTCGTTCGCGTAGATTGCTGGATTCTCCTCCTGTGTGACATCGGTAATGACGACCCCGACGTTGGCTGCATCCATCGCCCGGGTCTTCAGTTCCAGATCGCGCTGTCGCAGCCGCTTGGTCGTGATGTCACGAGCAGTCCCCTGCACACGCGGCTCCTCCCATCGATCGGCTGTAAGCGGTGTCGCATTGATTTCGAAGAGCCGCACCTCTCCCTCGGCCGTCTCCAACCGGAGTTCGGCACCCTCAACGGTGTCTCCGGCCATTGTCTGTCGATACAGATCAAGTGCGTCCTCGGTTGCGTCGGGGGCCACAAGCTCGATGAACGGACGGCCGTAGAGCGCCGCTGGCTCATAGCCAAGCAGCTGTTCAACGGCAGCGGATACGTAGGTGAGTTCGCACGACGCATTATGTCGAAAAATAATGTCCGAACTTGCCTCAGTGATGCCCTTGAACCGGCGTTTTTCGGCCCGGAGCTGTTGGGCTTGACGTGAGAGTCTGCTTCGATGCCGTTCAAGCTCGGCGTGTTTTTCGATCTGATTTGAAAGGAGGTTGACGAATAGTTGCTCTGCCTCGCTGAATGGCTCGTTGCGAGGCTCCGTATCGACAAAGCAGACGGTTCCGCGAGTCTCACCGGCAATGGTGACCGGAGCCCCGATATAACTCTGGAAGATAATGCTGTCCTCATGCGCATCTGCGATATCGGTGGGCGAGGTGGCGAAGTGGACGCCGAACTCCCGATTTGCGACGGTGATGTGGCAGTGACTCCGGGGTAGTAGCGCCTGATCAATTGACTCAACGAGTGCGTGATCGCCGACCGCGTTGATTATCTCCCAGTTCCCGTCGACATTCCGTGTTACCAACCCGGCCGAAAGATCAAGATAATCGATGCCAACCTGCAGCGCATCGGCAATCTGTTCGCTCACAGACCGGTCTGCGTCGCGAAAGACTCTCGTCAGTTCTGCCGGTGGTGACTGAAGGGAGGACACGTGTGTAGTGTACTATATCGTCTCTCGAATAAACATGTCGTCTATAAATATAATTGCAGCTTTCTGCATTGATTCGAGAGACACAGACGGAAGCCGATAAGGTGTGGTCCATCAAACCATCAGGAACGGGGAACTTCGACGGTGAAGATCGCCCCTTCGGGCTCTCTGTTGTCCACCGTCACCTCCCCACGATAGCGATCGACGAGCATCTTGACCAGATACAGCCCTAGTCCGGTTCCCTCACTGTCGAGTCCCTGCGCCCCCTCGGCAAATAGCCGTTCACGCTCGGCCTCCGGAATACCGGGGCCATTGTCCTTGACGCTGATACGCACCATCTCTGCTGTTGGCCTCACAGACAGGGTGACCCGTGGCAACTCCTTGTCGTTGTGTTGGATCGCATTGGTGATCAGGTTTCGAAAGACCGATCCAAGCATCCCGTCTGCGCGCACCGTCACGTCGGGGACCGTTCCATCAAACCGGACGACGGCGTTATCATATCGGGCCTGGATATTCTCAACCTGCGTTTCAAGCACAGGGCGAAGCGCAACGGACTCCAGTTCGGCGTCAGACTGTAACATCGCCTCGGTCACCTCGCGGGCACTCCGCGTGAGACTTGTGGCCGCGTACGCCGCATTGAGCAACGCCTGGATCTGGTCGCCACTGTCCTCCATTCGGTCCGCCAACTGATCGGCGTAGGCGATGACGAGCTGCAGGTGGTTGCGAATATCGTGTCGCACAATCTGGTTGAGGATCTGTAGGTCATCACGCTGAGACTCAAGCCGGCGCTCGTACTGCTCGCGCTGGGTCACGTCACGGACAGTAACGAGGACACCGGCGATCATCGGCTTGTTGAGGAAATTATGCGCCCTGGCTTCCACCCAGCGCCACTCGCCGTTGGACGCCTGCACCCGAAACGTGGCCGTATCGGTATGTCCAGGCGAATCTAGCAGTGTTTCGAGTTGGTGCCCCACCGCATCAACGTCGTCCGGGTGAATGTACGACAGCGGATCCTCGCCCCGAAGCTGCGGGAAGGAGACCGGATACGCCTCGGCATTGTGTCCGCTTTGATACTGCACCCGTCCGCTGGCATCGAGTAAGAGTGTTTGATCGAAGGAGTGCTCAAGGAATAGCGACCGTCGCTTGAGCTCTCGTTCGCGCCGCTTTTGCTGATCAATATCAATGTGGATGCCGATCGCCCGACGCGGCGCGCCGTCGGCGGTCCACGCGATGACCGTACCAACGTCACGGACCCATTTCCACTCCCCATCAGCAGTCCGAAGTCGGTGCTCGGTTTCGTAGTAGTCGGTCTCCCCAGCCATATGCTCCTCAAGCGCCGATTCCACGCGATCGCGGTCGTCTGGATGAACACGACTCTCCCACGTCTCAAGCCGTGACTCGATCTCCGCCGGCTCATAGCCGAGCATCTCCGCCCAGTGGTCGTTATAGATGACCTCATCGGTCGTCATATCCCAGTCCCAGACTCCAAGACGGGCAGCCTGGACGGCGAGCTTGAACCGCTCGCGCAACGATTCGAGTTCTTGTTTGGTGTGCTGTAACTCCGTAATCTCGTGTGCCGCCCCGAGAATCCACTCGACACGCCCCTCAATTACGATTGGCGTGAGGCTAACACGCCATACTGTCGATTCATCATCGGTCTGTCCCCGCTCCTCGTATTCGACGTGTTCGCGACGCTCGATACACTCAAGACATTGGGCCGTCAGGCGCTCGCCGATCTCTGTGCCGAACACGCTTGTTGGCGTACAACCGCGCACCTCTCGATTGGAGCGGTTGATGGTCTGCTGTTTCTGTTCGTTGATGCGCTCGAATCGCACCTCCTCCTCATCCGTAACGTCGAGAAGAAAGAGATCCTGCTGGATGGTATCGAAGATGTCCACTGCCTTGTCGGCGGACGATCGCTCCGTATCGACGGCAGCCCGTTGCGACGGTATCGGGCGGGTATACACCGCAACTGCCGAGGCGCCGTCGGAATCCACCTGTCGCATCGACAGCTGTACCGAACGACGTGTGTCAGTACGTGTCCGTAATGTCACGGCCATCGAATTCGTTGACGACGCTCCGGTGCGGCATGCCTGCTGTTGGGCCTCAACGCGGGATCGATCGCTCTCGTCAATCCACATCGATAACGGCTTTCCGACTAGCTGGTCGGTAGGATATCCTGTCAGTTCGGTCAGCCGCCTATTTGCGTAGGTAATTGTCCCATCCCGAACGAGACAGATCCCCTCTGGACTTTCTTCAGAAAGAGCACGATGTGGGACAGCAGGCATGGGTGAATCATACCATACCACCTGAAAGAATCTGTTGTTCAATGACTTGTGGCGATTTGGCTCACGTCCTCGCCCGAGCAGACGCGTCGCGCACTCACGTTCTCACGCTCGTTGCCTACGGCGATCGGATGTGGCCTCGGGCCCCACACGTTAGACGAGTGTTAACACGTCTATACGCGAGTCAGTAGGGAGAATCAAAGCTAGTAATGGGTGTTTACTTTTGTACTGATAGGATGACTGTTGGCGCATGCACGACCTGAACGGCATCCAGCGTGACGTGCTCTACGTCGTGGCCGGGATGAACGAGCCTTACGGCCTCGCGGTCAAGGGCGAACTTGAGGAGTACTACAGCACGGAGCTTAATCCCAGTCAGATCTACCAGGGCCTTGAGACGCTCGTCGACAAGGGCTTGGTCGAGAAGGGCCAACTCAACCAACGGGCCAATTCATATACGCTCACCGAACGCGGACGACGCGAGCTCAGAGCCCGTCACGAGTGGAAACGTCAGTACTATCCCACCGAGACGCCCGAATCGGCGGACGTCTGATGGTTTGCCGGCGTAGCCGACGCCACGGTCGGACCGTCACTCGGCTTCCGTGAGCCAGAGGCCGACGGCGATGCCGGCCGTTCCCACCAGCGCAGCCGTAAGCAGCCAGAAGCCCGCCTGGAAGCCAACCCGGTCTGCAAGCACACCAACGATGCCGGGGGAGATCGCTCCCGCGCCCATCAAGAGCGTTCGGACGGCACCCAGTCCACCTCCGGCAACCGTCTCGGGAAGCAACTCCGTGAGGTAGGCCCCCCGAACCGGCCGGAACCCGTGTGCGCCGATTCCGATGGCAATGACCAGCCCGCCGGCGACAAGCGGACCGACGGCGCCAACGAGTAGCAGTCCACCCAGGCCAACGCCCGCGAGTACGAGTGTGCCGACAATGACGGGGAGTCGACCCAACCGATCGCTGATCGAGCCGCTGACCAGCTGGACAACGCTCACGGCGAAAAGCAGCGAGTACAATAGGCTTGCAGTCGCCGGGGTGAGCCCGGCGACATTGGTGAGATACAGCGGCAGAAACGCCACGAGCCCGTTGTAGGCGAAGCCGAAGAGAATCGAGAGCACGACGAAGGCCAGAAACCGACGGTTGGCAAAGACAGCGAGATACGCCCGTGCGCCCGGACGCTCGTCCGCCGACGCCGGGGCCTCAGCAATTGTCCGACTGCGTGCTGCGAAGGCGACTGCAAGGCCAATGCCGAGTAGCCCACTGTACACGAATAGCCCGCGCCAGGCAGTCACCGGAAGCAACCCGGTGAGCACTGGCGTTGTGATGACAGCCGTTACCGCAAGCGGGGCGACGACGCCGCCGTAGGTGCCGGCCGTGTCGAAGGCCCCGAGCGCCCGCCCGGTCTGCCCGGGATACGCCCGTGCGAGCAGTCCCACGGCGACGGTCTTGTGAACGCCCGTTCCGATGCCCATGACGACCATCGCAACGGCGACGGCCAGAAAGCCGGGAGCCGGGCCAACGGCGAGGGCCCCCACAGCGGCAACGAGGGCCCCGCCGACGATGACCCGAACGGATCCGAGGTAGTCGGCGATGACGCCTGAGGGGAACTGCATGAGCGCGTAGGCGGCCATGAATCCGGTGTAGGCAAGTCCGACCTCGGCGTTCGAGACGCCGTAGGTGCCTTGCAGCTGGCCGAACAGCGGAGGAAATGCATACCGCAGGAACTTCCCGAGAAACCAGATCCCTGCACTGATCACCAGTACGTCATAGGTGCTAAGAGCGGCAAGCGGTCGTCGGAGCCCGGTGGTGCGTCGCACGCGTGGTTATCAGCATCACGACCGAGCGATCCATTAGGTGCTATGATCTGCCGGTGGAGCCTAAGGCTCTTGTTATCGTCAACTAAATTAAGACGCATGGTTGACGACGTGGATCATCCGGCCGTGACGGCGGCCCTAGAGACAGCGCTCGACGGACGGGGAATCGATCGGGCGACCGCCATGAGGCTGTTAGAGGCCCCAGTTGAGGCGGTCGCCGGTGCCGCGGCACGCGTTCGGGCGACCCACCACGACGACACTGTCGCGGCCTGTTCGATCGTGAATGCGAAGGCCGGCGGGTGTCCCGAGGACTGTGGGTTCTGCGCGCAGTCAGCCCACTACGCGACCGATGTCACCCCGCATGACGTGCGGTCGCCATCGGCGATGCTTGATGCGGCCAAGCGTGCCGCCGCGGACGGCGCGCAGAGCTTCGGAGTGGTCATCGCCGGTCGAGGGGTCTCACAGACGGATCGGCCCAAGGAGTTTACAACGCTTCTTGAGGCGATTGCGCTGATTGACGCCGAGACCGACCTCCGGGTCGATGCCAGCCTGGGGGCGCTTACTCCTTCGGAGGCGGAGGCGCTGGCCGACGCCGGCGTAGCCGTGTACAACCACAACATCGAGACCGCACGGCGGTACTTCTCGGAGGTCGTCAGCACGCATACCTTTGCGGACCGCATCGAGACGCTTGAGGTCGCCAGAGCGGCCGGGATGGCCCTGTGCGCGGGCGTCATCCTTGGGATGGGTGAGACGCCGGCAGATCGCATTGATGCGGCCATCGCCCTTCGGGAGATCGGGATTGACTCGCTGCCGGTGAATGTCCTAAACCCCGTTGACGGCACGCCCATTGCCGAGCAGGTTGGTGCTGAGGCGGCCATCACGACTGCGGCCCTCCGGCGGACAATCGCAATCTACCGGCTCATTCACCCGCAAGCGCGCATCCGGCTGGCCGGCGGCCGGGAGGCAAATGTCCCGGTGGACGACCAACATCGTTTGCTTGAGGCCGGGGCGAATGGACTCTTGGTTGGTGATTATCTCACAACTGACGGTCAGACACCTGACCGCGACCGACGGATCATCAAGCGGGCCGGGCTACAACTAGTCGGATCCGAGTGATCGATCCAAGGATGTCACAGAATATCAAGGCGGATGCCACGGGGCTTGCCCCCGAGGCAGTTGACACACGACCTCGCGGAGTTCTGAGAGAACATCTGGTCGGTGTTGGCGGAGAGTTTCGATATCCTCCGGCAACTCCTCACGGATGCGCTGTCTAACTCGGTAGACAGCTTGGTCTTTCTGTTCCTGTGATATGTTCACGGTCTGTTTTGGTCATGAGGGCACGATAGCGTCCCATCGTGGTTGAGTGGTTCTCATCCATTCCAGTTCAATCTATGCACTGCTGGCCAGATGAACTATGCAACTCTGCAAAGCTATGTACTTGTTCAAATTTTAATATGTAATAATGAATAGGTGTGGCTGAGAAGCACGGGACGCCTCACAGAAAGCGAGGCTGGTGGTGCTTGATCGCGTGCTGGCCGATGATCCAACCGGCCAGTCAACGATCAACGACTGGCAGCTCAACGCGATCGGTCCGCTTTCGGCACCGCACACACAGAGTTCCTTGCATGGCACCATCGCGCCGTCGTGTGCTCGCCGGAATCGGCACCGCTGTCGGAATGGCGGGGTGTACCCGTCGTACCACGGCTGGCCCGACCGGTCAGACCGTGACGGATGCTGTCGGGCGGTCGGTCACCCTCCCGGCGACCACCGAGGAGATTGTCTGTATCGGTCCGGGACTGCTTCGACAGGCCGTGTACATGGGGCTGACCGATCGGGTCGTCGGTGTCGAGAACATCCCCGAGCCAGCCTATGATGACATTCCATACCTACTGGCCCACCCGGAGTTGGCTGACCGACCGATCGTCGGCGAGAGCGGTGCCGACCGGACCGGTAACCCCGAGCAGCTTCTTGCTGTTGATCCCGATGTCATCTTCTTCCGCGGTGACCGGGCCCAGGCCGAGACGCTGTCGACACAGACTGAAACGCCCGTCGTGATGGTTTCCTACGATCGCATCAACGACCAGTTGGCGCGCGACCAGCTTGTTGACACCTGGCAGTTGATCGGCCGGGTCACCGACACCCACGAGCGGGCCGATACGCTCGCCACGTTTCTTGATGAGACCGTCGCCGACCTCCGTGAGCGCACTACTGATCTCGCGCCGAGCGAGCGGGCACACGCCTACGCCGGGGCCTTCCGCTACCAGGGCGCACACGGCCTCTCGACGACACGCAGCGATACCACTGCCTTCGCATTGGCGGGCGTTGCGGATGCCATCGACGGGCTTGCCGTTGATCGCAGTGCAGTCTCGATCAGCCACGAGCGCCTGCTGGTTGCCGACCCCAAACGCATCTTTATCGACGTCATGAGCGTTGACCGAGTGCGTCAGGAGATTGCTGAGAATCCCGAGTTCCAGCAACTAACAGCCGTTGAGACGGGGCAGGTCTATCCACTTTTGCCGGTGTTCCGAGACATGCGCAACTTCGGGTCGATCCTCGCGAACGCCTATTACGTCGGATCGGTCGTCTATCCCGATCGGTTCGCCGATGTTGATGTAGCGAGGCGGGCCGACACAATCTACGAAACGCTGTTGGGGACGCCAGTCTACGAGGCGATCACGACCGTGTTTCCACAGACCTTCCAGGCGCTATACGACTAACCCATATCAAAGGCGGCTAATTCTGCTGGATTCAAACGGTCACAAGTAGACACGTGTATCAATCCCCCGGCACCAACGGTCGACATTGATGGCCGCGGTCAGTGTGCCGACAGCACAGGTCGGCTATGTCGCGGTATTCGCACTCACGGCAATCGGCTGTTTCTGGGCGGTCATCCGTGCCCAGAGTCTCATCAGTGACCGCGATACCCGCATTGGGTTGATCGCGCTGCTGGCCGGCAGTGGGCTCTGGGCAACCTTCCATGTCGGCCGGTTTGTTGCCCACACGCCACAGGTGAAACTCGTCTTCTACATCTTCGGGTTGA
>JBEQAX010000016.1:0-34192 GCA_041640095.1 Salinarchaeum sp.
GCGTCGAACGCCCCTCGGAGATTCATCTCGAGTCGTTGTCGGTCCACGCCTGCATGTGTGCACGGAGGCGTCCTGAGCGTAACGGATTCTCAACTAGCCGGAGAGACCGGTTCAGGTCGCCGATTCGGTGTGCTTTTGGGCGCCGGAGTAGTCGCATTCGGTATGGCAACCTTTCAGGTGGTCGTCTCGGATCCCGAATCGGGACGATCGAAGCAGCTTGAGGTAGACGGACAGGACGCCAACCGCTTTGTTGGTCGTGAACTGGGCGAGGAGGTCGATGGTGGTGCCGTCGGTCTCGACGGCGGTACGCTCGCGTTGACCGGCGGATCGGACGACGCCGGCCGCCCGCTCCGAGAGGATGTCCCCGGTCCAGAGCTCAAAGAGGTCCTGCTTGAAGGCGGCGTTGGGTACAATCCCTCGCGCGACGGCGAGCGACGACGGGTGACCGTTCGTGGGCGTCAGATCAGTGACTCGGTCGCACAGATCAACGCGTCAATCACCGATGCGGGCGGAGCGGATCTCGATTCGTTCTTCGGCGCCGACGAAGAGTGACGGCGCCGCCAGGCGCGGACGCCTACCGGAGAAGCTCTTCTGCCACCAGTCCCGGATCAAGCAACGACGGGTCAATGGCGAGATCAGTCTGTGCGCTGGCAAACTCGGGAAGCGAATCGGTATCGTACGTGATGACCCGTAGTTCGGGATTGCGGTCAAGCGCGACCGGAATGGCGCTCGCTTGCGCAAGATCGGTAAGGACGAACACGTCCGCGGAGTCGATTCCGGCATCGGCCAGCTTCGCGCCGGTAGCGAGGCCGTCGACGGTGACCGTCTCGGCGCCGTGATCGGCAAGGTGGCCGGCGAGATTATTCGGGTCAGGGCCGCTGACGACGACGGAAGTCATTGGATACCAATAGTAGGGCCCGGGGGGCTATGCCGGTTTCTATTGTAAATTGATATGTTATTCGTACTCAATGGTCGCTGGCGGCTTGTGTGTCACGTCATAGACCACTCGCGCGACATCATCATTCTCACCGGTAATCCGAGACTGGATACGCTGGAGGGTTTCCCAGTCGATCTGCTGGGCGCGGGCAGTCATGCCGTCACGACTTTCGACCGACCGAACGGCGACAATCCATCCGTGGACGCGGTTGTCGCCTTTGACCCCAGTCGCCTTGCCGATGACCGCAGCGAAGGCCTGCCAGGGATCGTATCCCTCAAGTTCCTCCTCGACGACGTGGGTTGCCTCGCGGGCGACCGCGAGTTTCTCCTCGGTGACCTCACCGAGGATGCGCACCGCCAGTCCCGGTCCAGGGAACGGCATCCGATCAGCGATAATCGATTCAAGCTCAAGCGCCCGAGCAACCTTTCGAACTTCGTCCTTGTAGAGGTCGCGCATGGGTTCGACGATGCCATCGAAGTCGATCCGCTCGGGCAGTCCGCCGACGTTATGATGGGACTTGATCGTCCCCTCGCTTTCGATACGGTCCGGGTAGATCGTCCCCTGTACGAGGTATGTGGCATCAACCTCCTCGGCGACCCGTTCGAACTCGCGAATGAACTGCTCGCCGATGGCGTGGCGTTTCTCTTCGGGGTCGGTAACGCCGGCCAGTGCGTCGAGAAACCGGGATTTGGCGTCAATGACGCGGAGCGAGTCCATATACGAGAAGGTCTCACGGATCTGGTCGGTCTCGCCCTTGCGCATCAGGCCCGTGTCGACGTAAACAGGGGTAAGCTGGTCGCCGACAGCCTCGTAGGCAAGAGTCGCTGCCGTTGAGGAGTCGACTCCGCCTGAGAGGGCGATAATCGCCTGGTCATCGCCAATCTCATCGGCAATCTCGGCGACGGCATTGTCGATAAAGGAGTCAGTGTCAACCATCAGGCTTGCACCTCCTGGTGGGTTTCAAGGGACGCACGGTCGACCATCGCATCGACAAGACCGATAAATGGCGGCGAGGCGCGTCCAGGGCGTGACTGGAACTCGGGGTGGAACTGCGTGCCGATGAAGAAGGGATGATCGGGTAACTCAAGAATCTCCATGCGGTTCTCAGAGACCCCAGAGAAGACCATCCCGGCATCGGTGAGGGCATCGATGTACGAGGGGTTGACCTCATACCGGTGGCGGTGGCGCTCGACACAGGTATCGTCCTCGTAGAGAGCGGCCGCGAGGGTGTCGGGTTTGATGTTGGTTTCGTGGGTCCCAAGACGCATGGTTCCGCCCAAGTCCTCAACGTCGTACTGTTCAGGAAGAATATCGATGACCGGTTCGGGAGTGTCCTCATCGATCTCCGTCGAGTGCGCCTGTCGCAGGCCAAGGACGTTCCGGGCATATTCGATAACGGCCATCTGGAACCCGAGACACAGCCCGAGATATGGGACGTCGTTTGTCCGCGCGTACCGCACGGCCTCGATCTTTCCGGCGATCCCCCGGGTGCCAAACCCACCAGGAACGATAATCCCATCGACCGCATCGAGTTGGGCGCCGACCCCGTCAGCAAGATCTTCGCTGTGGACCCAGGTGCGCTCGACATCAACGCCGGCAGCTAACCCGGCATGCTTGAGCGCCTCATGCACCGAGAGATACGCATCCTCAAGGCCATACTTGCCAACGAGGGCAACTTCGATCTCCCCGGTCGTCTCCTGGGTGACGAGATTGCGCCAGCGGTTATCACGTTCGGCCGGCGAAAGGGCCTGGCCGGCCAGGCCGAGTTGCTCCATGACGTACTGGTCAAGACCCTCCTCCTCAACGATCAACGGGATCTGGTAGATGTCCTCAACGTCAGGGTTCGAGAACACAGCCGCGTTCGGGACATCACAGAACAGGGCGATCTTCTCGCGGGTCTTCTCGGTAAGCCGGTCCTCACACCGTCCAACGACGACATCCGGCTGGAGTCCGATCGATCGGAGTTCCTTCACCGAGTGCTGGGTCGGCTTGGTCTTTTGCTCGCCCGCTGCGGAGTACGGCACCAGCGTGACGTGAGTAAAGAGGATATCCTCGTCATCTTCCTCGTGGGCGAACTGTCGAAGGGCCTCAAGATAGGGCATGCCTTCGATGTCGCCGACGGTCCCGCCGACCTCGACAATGCACACGTCGGTTCCGCTGGCGGCCTGGCGGATGCGCCGTTTGATTTCGTCGGTCACGTGCGGGATGATCTGGACGGTCTTGCCGAGATAGTCACCCGCCCGCTCGGCCTCGATAACCTGTTTGTATACCTTGCCGGTGGTGATGTTGTGATCGGCGGTCATGTCCTCGTCGAGGAACCGCTCGTAGTTCCCCAGGTCGAGATCAACCTCCGCACCATCTTTGAGAACGAACACTTCGCCGTGTTCGAACGGGTTCATCGTCCCGGCATCGACGTTGAGATACGGGTCGATCTTGACCGCCGTGACGTCGAATCCGGCGTTTTTCAGCAGCCGGCCGACGGACGCGGCGGTGATGCCCTTCCCGAGCCCGGACATCACACCACCCGTTACGAAAATGAACTTATTCCCCAGTGAGGGGTCATACTCGGGTTCTGTCGGCATACCGTGTATCCACAACGGGTGATCAAAACGATTTCGGAGCGTCGAACACCTGCGCGACAAACTGTCCGACGGCCGCGCCGAGAGCATCCCGAACGCCGGAAAAACCATGCCCCGTCGGAAGCGCCTCCTGGCTCGTCGCCGTCGCCGCAAGCCAGTCGGGGACAGATTCGACGGTACGATCCTGGTCGCCGGTGATCACCTGGAGCGGGCCAGCAATCGTTCGTGAGCCAACCTCGTCAACGGCCGGCGCCGCTACCGACACACACGCAATCGGGACGGGGGGCGCGCTTGCAATTGTGATGGCAACACTCCCACCGAAACTATACCCGAACAGTCCAATCTGCTTATAGCGGTCTTGGCCCCACTCAAGCGCCCGCTCGGCGTCCCTCAAAGCGGTTGTCTGATCGCCGTACGCGATCCGGAGACAGTCGATCCCACGGTTGGTGAGTGCCTCCGAGACAGCCCGAAGTCGGGCGTCAGAGCGCGATCCGCCTGCCCGCGGGTCCGGCGGACAGGCGACAATCAGCCCGCTTGATCCCGCCTGGTCATGGACAGCTCGGATCGGCCGTGAGCCGGGGAGAACAACAGCTTCACCCACAGCGACCCGTCGTGGTGAGCCCTCTTGTATCCTCCGTGGATATTTTTAGGCTCGGGACCTATGTATTCCTATGGGAATTCTGTCGCGGGCCTCCTACGTCATCCGGTCGAAGGTGAACTCGCTGTTGAACCGGGCGGAGGATCCGACTGAGACGCTTGATTACTCTTATGAACAGATGCGCGACGAGCTACAGGACGTCAAACAGGGGATTGCCGACCTAACGACACAAAAAAAGCGCCTTGAGATGCAGAAACAACGGCTCGAAGAAAACGTTGAGAAACACAACGATCAGGCCCGCCGCGCGGTCGAACAGGATCGGGATGATCTCGCCCGGAAGGCCCTTGAGAAGAAGAAGACAAAGATGAACCAGATCGAGGACCTCGAAACGCAGATCGCTGACCTTGAGGAAACCCAACAGGGACTCGTTGAGCAAAAAGAGACCCTCCAACAGCGCATCGAGGAGTTCCGAACCAAAAAGGAGACACTCAAGGCGCGTCACGAGGCAGCAGAAGCCAGCACCAAGGTGACCGAAGCGGTCACCGGCGCTGGCGAGGAGTTCCAGGACGTCAATCGGGCAATCGAGCGCGCCGAGGAAAACACCGAGGAACTCGAAGCGCGCTCAGAAGCACTCAACGAACTGCAGGACGAAGGCGTCCTCGAAGACCAGATCTCCGATAAAAGCGAGCTTGAACGCGAACTCGAATCGGTTCAGACCGAAGGAAGTGTCGAGGCCGAACTCGAGACGCTCAAATCGGAGGTCGATACCAGCAGTTCCGGATCCGACGGCGACGCCGACGATATCGAAGAGGAGCTCAAGCGGCTCGACGATCAGTAACGCGCTCGCGACAGGACCGATCGGCGCCTTCTTGCTTTCCGAGCGCGTTATCGGGGTATGGATGACGCAGTCATCGACGACGACTCAACAGCGCCGGAGCGGCAGTCATTGCTCCCCGGCGCCGGGTTCTTCGTCCCTGACGACCTCGAACGCGAGCAGGCGATCGCGGAACTCGAGGATGAGCTGATCGACAGCGAGGTCGCCGTCATCGCCGACACAGATGCCGACGGGCTCGCAGCAGCGGCGGTAATTCGGGCAGCCTATGGTGAGGCCACGCTTGTTCCGGCCGGTCCGCACGACCTTGAGGATGCACTCGCGCGGGTCGCCGAGTACGGGGCATCCGGACTCCGGGTGTTCGTCTGTGATATCGCACCCGAACGATTCGAGCCGATTGCGCCGACAATCGAAACGCTGGTTGAGCGCGCACAGGCCGTCCGATGGTTCGATCACCACCAGTGGGACGACGCCGTCACAACGGCGGTTCGCGAGGCCGGCGTTGATCTGGTCGTTGGTGTTTCTGACGAGGAGTGTACCGCCGACGTAACACTCCGGTCGATCGACGAGCCAATCCCAGAGCACCTCGAGTCACTGGTTGCGGTCACCCGGGATCACGACCTCTGGATCAAGGAGGATCCTCGAAGCGATGACCTCGCGGATTTCGCTCGCTGGAGCGAAGACAATGAAACCTACGTCGAGACCGTGCTTGAACACGGCCCGGATCTCCCAGAGTCCGTTCTTGAGTCACTTGAACAGCGGCGCGAGACGAAGGCTGACCGGATTGACCGCGCGGTCCGCCGTGCGGAGTTTCACGAAATCGGTGACTGGACGGTCGGCGTGACCTACGGCCGGTGTTCGCAAAACGAGGTGGCCGAGCAACTCCGTGAGGACGGCGCTGATGCGGCCGTCATCGTCAAACCGTCCGGTCCGGCCTCAATCCGCGGGACCGAGTCCTTCAAGCGGTGTCACGAGGTGGCCGAACAGGTCAACGGCGGGGGCCATCCGAAGGCCGCCGGGTGTAAGCCAGAAATCTACGACGACATGCTAGATTACGCGCATCACTGGACGACCCACGGGGCCGTCGCCAAGCGGCTCATTCTCGACGCCTTCCGCACGCTTGCTGCCGCGGACTAGACAATCCAGCGGTGAGAGTAGGCGGTGCCACAGGAGCAACGGGCATAGGCGTGGATGACATCTCCCTCGGCGTACCGACCCCCGACGGCCTCGTTCTGTGGTTCGAAGAAAGCGAGTAGCACCTGAAGGTGCCCATCATCGCAGTCCGGGCAGTCACCGCTGGTCAGTTCCGGGGCAATCGTCCCCTCCTGTTGCATGGCCTCCTGTGCGAAGTTCATCGCCGCCTGTCCGGTGGCCGTCTGGAAGACGCGTCGCCCTTGCTCGCCGTCAAGGATCAACAGCGTGCCATCATCAACGCGATCACCGTAGGCGGCGAGTTGATCGGGGTCATCAACCGCCGTATCGGCGATATAGATCACGACATCGTCCGGGCGCTCACCGGCCCGGAATGCCGCTACCGAGTCGTGCATACCGCGTATTGGGAGGAGTGGACGCAAAAGCGCGTGGGTTCGGTATGAGCCGATCAGCGGAGGTCGTGGTAGGTTTTTCGCAGAGTGACCGGCGAGACGTCGGCTACCTCCGCGATAGCGGTCTGAGAGATATCAAAATTAACCCGGCGGGCAGCGGTATAAAGACAGCCGGCAGCGACGCCAGTCGGATCCCGGCCGACGACGAGACCCTCTTTTTCAGCCTCGGTGGCGAGCGCCATCGCCTTCGCCGTTACAGCGTCAGAGACCGACAACGCAGAGGCAAACCGGGGAATATACTCGGTCGGAGAGATTGGACCAGTCGGGATACCGAGCTCGCGATTGAGCGCGTCGTAAGCGGCGCGTAATTCGGCGACATCGGCGCGGGCGTGCTCGGCAATTTCGTCGACCGTTCGTGCGATTGATTGGACCCGACAGATCACGTACACAGCTGCTGCTGCGAATCCTTCAAGCGACCGACCGCGGAGGAGGTCGGCCGACTGCGCGGAATCAAAGAGCGCACAGGCGGACTCACGGATTGATCGCGGGAGTTCAAGCGTGCTCACCAGCCGACGGATCTCGGTAAAGGCGTACACCTTGTTGCGATCGGCCTTGGTCGCGATCTTCGCACGATTGTGTTCGCGGCGCATCCGGGCCAGCTGTCGGCGTTTGCGACCGGTGAGCCGGAGATTGGTGTCGTTCCCGATCTCGGTTGAGAGCCCCCGATCGTGACGCGAGCGCGTCAGCGGGGCCCCCGTTCGTTTGCGGTCAGTCGGGTCGTCGTCGAAGGACCGCCACTCCGGACCGTGATCAATGGCGTCCTCGGCGACAATCAAGCCGCATTCCGCACAGAGCGTTTCGCTGTCCTCGGTAACGAGGTGTCCCTGGCACTCCGGACATTCGGTGGGGGATTGCGTCTGCATCATCACAGGTGAACGTTGGCGCCGATAGGGTATTTAAACCGCGCCGGCAGCGCCGGTAGATACCCGCTGAGCACGGCGTGAACCTACCGGTAACCGGTAGGTGGCTGTGTGCACACGCTGGGGCAGCCCAGACAGGCACCCCATGTCTTTACTACGGGGGTCGGAGAATCGCTGGGTATGGGACTCGCCGAGATCGCCGCCGGCCTGGAGGTGACCACCGAACAACGCGACCGCGGCGTCGCTACGGTCAATGACGCCGGTGACGGTCTCACAGAGCGGTTGGGGGCCTACGCGGACACACTCCCGTGTTCGGCTGAGGCGGCGGCAACACTCATTGAGGCGTATGCCGCCGGCAAGAGTGTCGGACGCGCTGGCGAGACGGCTGGCGTCCCGACGATAACCGCAGCGAAGGTGCTTCACCAGGTCGGCATCGACGGCGTCTGTCCAATGACACCCCAGGGGCGGGCGATTGTCCGTGATTGGCTCGATGCCCGGATTACGCGGAGCGAGGCCCGCGAACTCACCGGGGCGAGCGAGACCGAGTTTGAGCTCACGGTGTACATTGAGACCCACGATTCGATTCCCGGAGCGATGGCAGCAATCGAGCCAGCACTCGGGCAAGATGGGAGCCCAACGACACAGAAGCGCGATTTGCTCGCAGAGACAATGACCGGTGCAGACGAGTTCCGTAACTGAGGTTGATCCTCTCGCCCCCCTAGGGGGTGGGTGTCCGCTCGCTCCGTGTCACTAAGGGCGGGTTGCAGGAATCTCAACGCCACAGAGCTGACTGGCAAGTGTTGCAAGCGCCGTCCGGGTCTGCTTGGATATCGACGATGGATCGGCTGGTGCGGACATCCCTGGAACAATGTCCGGAAGCACGACATCAACCGCATCAGCGTGTTTGTTCCGACCGGTCGCGAGAGTCGTCGTCCATTCAGCCCCGATATCTTCGATTCGTCCCTGCATGGTGTACAGCGCGTCAAGACCGTATTCGTCTGCACGCGTTGCGATCCCGACCGTCGACGCCTCGGTGACGGCCGCGACGGCAGGGTTCGAGCCGATTGGTGGCGTGTGAACGATAACGTGATCATAGCGCGTCGCTGCCGTCTCAAGTATGGGGGAAAGCTGCTGAGCCACTTCAGGGGCCTTAGCCCGGGCGAGACGGGCGAAAGGGGCACGGAACGGGCTGACAGCGAGGTGACCGCCAGCAGTCTGGGTCGGATAGGTCGCTTCCTCAAGCGTCGCATCGCCGAGGAGCACTTGTGAAAGATCAGAGTCGATCGCCCCGGGAGTATACCGAGCCAGCGGCTGGATGTCGGCGTCGACATCAAGGATGAGCACCGAGCGGTCGGCGGCTACAAGCATCCCGCCTAGCGCGAGACATAGCGGCCCACTGGCGGTACCATCATTAGCGCGAACGAGAGCAGCCGTTGTGGACGATGCGGCAGTCGGCGCGGAGGCAGAGGGCATCGGGGTGCCTCGTCACCGGGCTCCCAAAATCGCGTCAGCGATCCGCTCAAGTTCCTCGTCGTCCGCCTCAGTCTGGGTGCCGACAACGCCGTGGATCGGCTGACCGCCATCTCCCTCGTGACGCGGGATGATGTGAGCGTGAATATGGTCGATCTCCTGGCCGGCCGCTGGACCGTTGTTGACTCCGATGGTTGAGGCGTCCGCATCAACCGCCGCCTCGACGGCCGGCGCGAGGGTGGTAACGACCCGACCCAGTTCGGCCCCGACCGACGCCGGCATGTCGTCGGTCGTCTCGTGGTGGCTTTTGGGAATCACCAGGGTGTGGCCGTCGACCAGCGGGTTTGCGTCCAAGAATGCGAGGACGGCGTCGTCCTCGTAGACGGTGTGACTGGGCAGTTCGCCGTCGGCGATAGCACAGAAGATGCAATCAGTCATACGTGGGGCGTTGACGGCCGCCATAAGAAACGTTGTGGTCGCGACAGTCGCGATGCAATGACCGATTCTCATTTATCCCCCGAGACGGTCAGAAGGGATATGAGCAGGTTCGAGGAGGTCCCTGATCAGTACGATCCTCAGGCGGTCGAGGATCGTGTATTCGATCACTGGGACGCCGTTGATGCCTACGAGCAGACCGTCGCCCACCGGGAGGATGGCGAGGACTTCCTGTTTGTTGATGGGCCGCCGTACACCTCCGGATCGGCCCACATGGGAACGACCTGGAACAAGGTCCTCAAGGACGCCTATCTGCGGTATCACCGGATGCAGGGCAAGAACGTCCGGGATCGGCCGGGCTATGACATGCACGGACTGCCCATCGAGACACGCGTTGAGGAGCAACTGGGCTTTGAGAACAAGAAAGACATTGAGGCCTTCGGCGAGGATGCGTTTATCGAGGAGTGTAAACGGTTCGCCGAGGAGCAACTCGAAGGACTCCAGTCGGATTTCAAGTCCTTCGGGGTCTGGATGGACTGGGAGGATCCCTACAAGACGGTCGCACCGGAGTACATGGAGGCGGCCTGGTGGGGGTTCGCCCAGGCGCATGACCGCGGACTTGTCGAACAGGGACAACGGTCGATCAGCCAGTGTCCGCGGTGTGAGACAGCTATCGCCAACAACGAGGTCGAATACGAGGACGTTGAGGACCCCTCAATCTACGTCAAGTTCTCGCTCCGGGACCGGCCGGGGTCAGTCGTCATCTGGACAACGACGCCCTGGACGATTCCGGCAAACACGTTTGTCGCCGTCGATGAGGACATCGAGTACGTCGGGGTTGATGCGACGAAAGATGGCGAGACAGAGCGGCTGTACGTCGCTGCGGACACCCTTGAGGAGGTCCTCTCAAAGGGCCGGTACACAGACTACGAGATCATCGAGCGGCTCACCGGAGCAGAGATGGTCGGCTGGGCGTATCACCACCCCCTTCGAGAGGAGGTGCCCAACGCCCCCGACGGCGAGGACGCACTGCAGATCTACTCAGCTGAGTATGTCGAGGCCGACCGGACCGGGTTGGTGCATTCCGCTCCTGGCCATGGTGAGGAGGACTTTGGGCGGGGGCAGGAACTCGGGCTTGAGATTTTCTGTCCGGTCGGCGGTGACGGAATCTACACCGAGGCCGCCGGCAAATACGCCGGGACATTCGTCCGGGAGGCCAACGAGGACATCATCGCCGATCTTGAGACAAAGGATCGGCTGCTTGCCTCAGAGACGGTTACGCACAGTTACGGTCACTGCTGGCGGTGTGATACGGGGATTGTCCAGATCGTCACCGACCAGTGGTTCATCAATATCACCGAAATCAAGGATGATCTCCTCGCGAACATTGAGGACAGCGAGTGGCACCCCCAGTGGGCGCGCGACGAGCGGTTCCGGGACTTCGTCACCGAGGCACCAGACTGGAACGTCTCGCGACAGCGCTACTGGGGGATCCCGATCCCCATCTGGCTGCCCACCGAGACCACCGACGGCGAACCGCGCGAGTGGTCCGGTGACATGGCCGACGCGATTGTGATTGAGGATCGCGAGGAACTCGCCGCCCGGGTGGATCAGGAGATCGATCCAACGAGCGTTGACCTGCACAAGGATACCGTCGATGAACTGACGATCACCGAGAACGGCGTACGCTACGAACGCGTCCCCGATGTCTTCGATGTCTGGCTTGACTCCTCAGTGGCCAGCTGGGGCACGTTGCGGTTCCCCGAAGAAACCGAGGCGTTCGAGGAGCTCTGGCCAGCGGATCTCATCATGGAGGCGCACGACCAGACCCGCGGGTGGTTCTGGTCGCAGCTTGGAATGGGGACAGCGGCGATGGACGCGATCCCCTACCGCGAGGTGCTGATGCACGGCCACGCGCTGATGCCAGACGGCCGGGCGATGTCCAAGTCCAAGAACATTCTCGTCGATCCCCACGAGGTGATGGACCGCTTCGGGGTCGACCCAATGCGCCTGTTCTTGCTGTCGGTCAACGCACAGGGCGAGGACATTCGGTTCTCCTGGGACACGACCGAGGCCATGCAGCGGGACCTGAACATCCTCTGGAACGTCTTCCGATTCCCGCTGCCGTATATGGAACTTGATGGATTCGATCCGGCAACGTTCGATCTCGATGCGGTCGCAGACGATCTCGAAACCGTCGATCGGTGGGTGCTCGCGCGCTTGCAGACGGTTATCGAGACGGCGACCGAACACTGGGCGGACTTCCGACAGGATCGCGCCGCCGACGCGATCCGAGAGTTCGTCGTCGATGATGTCTCGCGGTTCTACGTGCAAGCGGTGCGCGAGCGGATGTGGGAGAAAGAAGACAGCGCCTCCAAGCAGGCCGCCTACCACACGCTGGCGTACGTTCTCAACCGGGTGGTGCGACTGCTGGCACCATTTACCCCGTTCATCGCCGAAGAAATCTACGGGACGCTCACCGGTGATGCTGGCCACCCGACGGTCCACATGTGCGACTGGCCGGCAGCCGACGACCGGTGGCAGGATCCAACCCTCGAGACGGACATTGAGATCATCCGGGCGGTCGAGGAGGCCGGAGCCAACGCCCGCCAGCAGGCCGAACGCAAGCTCCGGTGGCCGGTCACGCGGGTCGTCGTCGCGCCTGACACCGACCGCGTCAAACAGGCGGTGACCGCACACGAGGATCTGCTGGCCGACCGGCTGAACGCCCGGGGGATTCAGGTCGTGTCGGCCGACAGCACCTGGGAGGAACTGCGATACCGGCCGGAGGCCGACATGCGCGAGCTCGGGCCGGCGTTCGGTGGGGAGGCGGAGACGGTCATGAACGCCCTCAAGCAGGTGCGGATCGCGGAGCCCGATCTCGACCGGCTCAATGCGGTGGTTCATGAAGAGGAAATCATCGCCGAGGACGAACAACTCACCGACGAGATGATCGAGTTCGTCCGCGAGCCACCAGAAGCGGTGAGTGACGCCCGGATTGAGCGCGACGGCGAGTCGATGGGGATTGTCTACGTCGATACCGCGCTGACCGAGGATATCGAAAGCGAGGGATACGCCAGGGAGGTCATCCGTCGCGTCCAGGAGATGCGCAAGGATCTCGAACTGGATATTGAGGAGCCAATCCGCCTTGAGTATACAATCGCGGACGACCACGTGGCCGACCTTGTTGCCGAGTATCAGTCGCTGATCGCCGAGGAGGTTCGTGCCGAGGAGGTCGGACCGATCGACGATGGCCACCGTCAGAAGTGGGACATCGAAGATACGAGTGTTGAGATTGCGATCGCCTCGCTCCGCGAAGCTACTGCCTAACAGTCGTTGAAAACACAGAAGGGTTATTTACCAATGACCAACTGATTAGCCGTGAGACGGCATGCTACCGCCGTCCGCACTGAATAACGCAATCGTAGTCACAACAACTGCTAAGCACACCTCAGGGGCGCCGACGAGCGAGTGCACTGAACAGGACGGCCGCAAGGATCGCGACGCACACGCCGAACCCAGGGGTCGGGTCGCTTGGTGTGGACTCGGTGGGAGGCTCAGGGATGTATACGGTCGTTGTCGACGGATCGGTGTCATCGGTGACCTCCTCCGGAGACGAGCGACGCGGATCAGCACCGAGTGAAAGCGTCTCACGAACCGGTCCGATCGTGACCGTTGGCTCGAACGCCGCAACGCCGGTGAAACGAACGGTGACCGGTTTGTCCGGGGGCAGTCGTTGGTCAACGGTTGCCGTGCGTCCGCCAGCCTCGATTCGCACCGAACGGGTAAGTGATTCCGAGAGCTGATTCTCGATGGTTGCTGTCACGGTGATTGTATCGGCTGTCGGAGAGGAGCGTGTCGCCGTGAGTTCAAGCGTGATCGCCTGCGGGACGACGGCGGTCAGCCGACCGTCACCATCGCCCACGTAGACGGCCGATCCGACGGCTGGGGGCGAAAGCTCAGCTGTTGTGACCGATACGTCCCAAAGATTGGCTCCACTTGACGCATCAATTCCAAGGAGACGGCCGGTATCGGTGCTCACGAGCACCTCTCCGGGCGTTGGACACAACGCCGGCTGTGTCCGATCGGCCGGGAGGGGGCGCTGCCAGCGAACGTCACCGTCAACGATGGCGACAAGCGTGTCGGGGGTCGGGGTGACGTAGACCCCTGCGGATCGAGGGGTAATTATCCCCGTTTTGACCGTGGGTGTGTCAAGTGTGGTTCGCCAGTGGGCCGTGCCGTCATCAGTGTCGAGCGCGTGTACGCGTCCGTCAGCGGTGAGAACACCGACGTAGTCAGCCTGGACGGCAGGGGGTGTAACGACGGATGATGGAAGCGACACCGTCCACTGATCGGCTCCGGTCTGGGTGTCAACCCCACGAAGGGTGCCGTTTGCTGAGGCGGCGACGAGGGTGTCGGTATCGGTCCCTATTGTCAGCGAGGAGGCCGTGAACGGCCGTTCCCAGCGCACGGTCAGACCGCGAAGTGAGACCGCTCTGAGCGTTTCGTTCGTGAGGAGATAGACGGTGTCGTCACTGGTCGTGACATACGCAGGGGGATGGAGACCGAACGAGACAGTATGGTTGCCGGCACCGGTTGCGGCGGTAAAGGAGTGAATCGTTCCCGTCGTATCGACGACCCGGACCGTGCCATCGATAAGTACGGGTGGAGCGGCTGCGGAAGTCGGGAGCGACCGCGACCAGTATGGCTGTCCGGTATGGGCGTCAAGCGCGACAAGGGAACGGCGGGTGGTGACGTACACCCGGTCGTCACCAACGACCGGTGTCCCAAGAGGGGCATCCTCAAGTGAGGTCGTCCAGGCGTGCTCAACAAAAGGTTCATCAGCGGACGCTACCCCGACGCCACCAACAATGAAGAGGACTCCGACAGCCAAGCAGGCGACCGTCTGACGCCAGCGGTTAGGGGCCATCGGTCACTCCCAGATCGTCTCTATCGGATGGCGGGGACACAGATCAAGGAACGTCATCATGCGATAGCATCCGCGATCACTGGCGCTACGGAGACGGTACTCGCAGGACGTTCGAGCGTATCGGTAGCGTACAGCGTGTCCGCGCCCGATCGGATGAGTTTGAGATAGGCATTCCCGGCGAGCACCGGATGAACACAGGTGACAAGGACGCGATTGCAGCCCTGGTCGTAGAGCGTTTCGATGGTCTCGCTCATCGTCGACCCGGTGGCGATGATATCATCAACGACCACAACATCACGCCCCTCGGCATCGAGTTCGGACGGCGAGAGCGCAATGTCTTCTCCAGAGTGACGAGTCTTCTCAAAGGCGTCAACTGTTCCACGCCCGTATGCATCGCGAACGGTCGATGCTAGGTCGGTGGCACCTGCGTCCGGGGCGAGGAAGATCGGATCGACAAGATCCGCTGGAAGCGGTTCGGCCAGCCGCGCGCTGGCGTCAACGACGCGTGCCGGCGGATCAAAAAACGATCGGACATTCGACTCGTGGGGGTTGACGGTCACGACGCGGTCAGTGCCGGTGTCGATGGCTTGGGCAATCGCCCGAATACTGACCGGCTCACCGGGGGCGAAGGCCTCATCCTGTCGGGCGTAGCCCAGGTACGGAATCACCGTTGTCACTACATCGATGCCGGCCTCCCTGACGGCGTCCTGCAGCTGGAGGAGTTCGATGTGTGCACGCGAGGATACCGTTGAGGCGACGATAACCGCACGGTCAGCATCGACGGGCCCGACCGTGACATGCAGTTCGCCGTCTGGAAACCGGTCGTACTCAACGGCGGCGAGTGGCTCGTCAAGTGTCGCAGCGAGTCGCGTGGCCAACACCTGCGAGTCGGAGCCGCTGACAATCATACCGGAGGCTACAGAGGAACCGGTACATGAGTGTTCGGTCTCAGCACCCCGTCAAAACGGCTATGGGGAGCGGTCACTCACCCTCAGTATGGACATATTCGGATCCAGCGGGGTCCGTGGGGTGGTCAATGACGAGATGACCCCGACATTTGCCCTACAGGTGGCACAGGCAGCCGGGACCGTCTGGTCGGCGTCGCGGGTTGCGGTTGCCCGAGACACCCGAACATCGGGACGGATGCTCACTGACGCCGTGGTCAGTGGACTAGTGAGCGTCGGAGTCGATGTTGATCGACTCGGAGTGGTTCCGACACCGGCGGCACATCACCATGCCGCTGCCAACGGGATGCCGGCCGTGATCGTGACAGCGTCACACAATCCGCCGGAGTTCAACGGGATCAAGCTCGTCGGCGCCGACGGCGTTGGACTCGACATCGGCACATTAGAGCAGATTGAAGCGGCGGTGATCGATGGGCCAACGCCGACCGCCTCGTGGGACGCTGTCGGGACACAACGGTCGATCGAGGACCGTCGTGAGGCGTATATCGCGAGTGTTCTCGCAGCGGTTAACCGGTCAGTGATCGAAGCCGCTGAGTTGACAGTCGCACTCGACCCGGCACACGGGGCTGGGTGTTTCACGACCCCACCACTGCTCCGGCGACTCGGCTGTGAGGTGCACACGGTAAACGCAGACGCTAACGGACGCTTCCCCGGGCGTGATCCCGAGCCGGTACCAGAGCATCTTGAGGACCTGTGTCAGCTGGTCAAGGCTGTCGACGCCGATGTCGGGATTGCCCACGACGGTGACGCGGATCGTGCGGTGTTCATTGATGAGACTGGCTCACCAATCAACGGCAGTGCGTCACTCGCCGCACTGGCAGCTGAGGAACTCACCGATGGCGATACGATGGTATCAGCGGTCAACGTGTCACAGCGTGTCGTTGACGCCGTCGAAGGGGCCGGTGCCACCATTGAGTTGACACCCATCGGGGCGACCTACCTGGCCGAGCGCATTGCCGATCTTCGGGCCGGCGATACAGCGGTCCCGATCGCCGGCGAAGGCAATGGTGGCGTCATTTTTCCGCCGTTTCGAACTGCCCGTGACGGGGCATACACCGCCGCCCGGTTCCTTGAACTTGTCGCTGACCGGCCGGCAAGCGCGGTTGTCGCACCCTACACGGGATATCACATGGTACGAGAGAATATCGCCTACGAAGATGCCACCCACCGGGATCGGCTCCTCGAACGGGCACAGACGTGGGCACGCGAGCACTCAGGAACCCTCGACACCCGCGATGGCTATCGGATCGACACCGGTGACGCCTGGGTGCTGATCCGGCCGAGCGGGACCGAACCTCTGATCCGCGTGTACGCGGAGGCCGCTGAGCCCGAACGCGCCCAGTACCTGGTCACAACGGCAACCGCCGCGATGGACCATTGAGCTACCCCCGGCTAAAGTCGGAGGGTTTCTCCTGTTTTTTCTCTAAGTTAGGGGTCGGGAGCAGCGGCAAGCGCATCGTCGATCCGCTCAATTGCGTCACGATGGGCCGCACGTCGAGCCGCAAGCGTTCCGTCGGCAAGCGCCGCTCGTTCCTCGGCGTCGAGTCGCGCTTCGGCGATGGCGGTCTGTCGCAACGTCCGGTATCGATCCTTATCACGGGCGATGGACTCGATAGTGCGGAGGGCAGCGATTGCGTCGGCGTCAACAAGGCGGCCAGCAACGGCGCGGAGTTCACGGGCGAGCCATGGCACCTGCTCGGCCGGTGGTGGCGGCCACGCGATCGTCAGCGGCTGAGCATCGAGTTCGGCGAGATAGGTGCGATTGGTGGCGACGGCCTGTCGGAACGCGGCGGGATCGTCGACATAATGACCGAGTTTCGACCGAGAGTACTCGGTGAACTCAAGCAACTCCGCGATTGAGTGCTCACCGGCCGGGGGTTCCTCGACAAACGTAGCGAGTGCTGGTGGCGGGTCGCGAAACTCAACCAGTGGATAGGCCTGTGCCCGCTCAAGAAGGGCGAACACTCGTCGGATCGGAGCGTCTCGTCGGGCCTCAGCAAACGCAGTTCGGACGGCATCGTTGTAGGTGTCGACCGGTTCGCGGAGGTCTTCGACCGGGGCGTCGAAGTCGGCCGCACCGAGCGAGAGCAGTTCGTCAAGTCGGTCGGCCTCGGTGGCGAGCGTCGAGCGCTGGTCCTCGGCTCGCTGGCGGGCGTCGATTAGTGCGTCACGGGCGTCCGCAAGCGCGTCGAGTTTCGCGAGTTCATCTTCAACCGGGCCAAGGCGCTGTCGAGCACGGGCGAAGTCGTCCTCACTGAGCCGGCGCTTATCGATTGCATCACGGGCCGCCGCAAACGCGTCGACAGCCGGCAGGTCGTTGTCGAGATCCTCAACCAATCCGATAAACGAGGCCTTGAACTGCGCAAAATTGACGAACTCCTGTGCGCCGGTATCCGTCGCCGAACCCTCGTACTCAATGAGGAGATTCGTTGCCGTCTCATAGGCATCCGTGAGACGCTCAAGTCGGTCACGGCCGCGTTCCTCGACGGCCGATTTGGCGTCGCGGTAGGCCGCAGCCGCCTCCTCAAGCTCCGTAACGACGGCCGTCTCAGCAGTTGTAGGGCCGTCACTCATAGACGTCCTCGGGGTCGAAGACGCGCTCGCCGACGACCTCGCCGTCGATCGTCCGATAGAAACACGACCGGTAGCCGGTATGACAGGCCCCGCCAGTCTGATCGACGAGATAAAGAACCGTGTCTCCGTCACAGTCGACACGGATTTCCTCGACCGTCTGGGTGTGGCCGCTGGTGGCCCCCTTCTCCCAGAGTTCGTCGCGGCTTCGCGAGTAGTAGTGGGCGCGACCGGTTTCTCGGGTACGTTCAAGCGCGTCCGGCGTCACGTAAGCAAGCATCAGCACCTCGCCGGATGTCGCGTCCTGAGCGATCGCTGGAAGCCGTCCGGTCTCACCGAAGTCAAGCTCAACGCCGAAGTCCATGTATAAGGGTGACCGCAGGTCCGAATAGGCCTTTTGCCCGGGCGGCAGATCACGTCGGCGGAACGAACCCGACAGCGGTGAGCACAGCATAAAGCACATCGCCGTATGTTAATCCGACAATGAGGCCGCCAAAGAGCGGGAGGAGAAACGGAATCCCCGGGGAAATCCAAACAGTCTCACGTGAGACAATAGTCTCAAGCCCGTCTCTGAGGGTGGCTGGATCAGTGCCGTAGGCGTCACCCTCAATCGCCTCAAGAAAGGCATCCGCCCCCCAAGGATCATCGTAGGTTCCACCGTCGGCGATAGCACCGTCGGTGGGAGGATTGGGCGCTTCCGGCAGGCTCGCTGGATCGCGCATACGATCCGGGTTCGCCCGGAGTGTCGCGAGGTCGGTTCCCCGCCACCGGAGATACATCCGGAGAGCGTCGAGATCCAGTCCCCGACGCACTAGTCCCTGAGGTGACTCAAGAAGACGGCCGTGGCGCTGTCCGATTGTATCGACCGAGCAGCGTTTGCCAACGGCCATGACGAGTGACAGGTTCCCACGCAGGAGATTTGAGACGGCGAGACCGAGCGGATAGAACAGTCCCAATACGACGGCGTTTGTGAGGACCGTCAGGACGAACGACCCGACGGTGGTGTGGACAACCGGGAGGAGGGTTGTGCCGACTTGATACTGTGGGAAGACAGGAACAAGCACCGCGAGTGCCATCACGGCCTTAGCATCGGCTCCACCGAACCCGCCGAGAAGCCACAGCCCGTAGACGAGTGGAATGACGAGGACAAGCGAGACAACAGTTCCGATGGCAAACTGGAACCAAAGGTAGCCGCCGGTGGTCCACGCCGTGATTACATCAACGAGTAACAAGACCGCGCCAAGCGCCACGGCCGGAAGCCATAGGGCGTTTGGAACCCGACGGGTACGGACATCACGAAGGGCCGCCCAGCCGTAGAGCGGAACGGCGAGAAGACGGAATAGATCCGTCCAAGGGGCGGCGATAACGCCGAGGTCTGGCACAGGAGAGAATCGGTGGGCGGGCGCTTAGCCGTTCCGACTCGTCACAACACGGCAGTCGGATTAGATAACGCGGTCGCGGAGGTAATCGAGGTGCTTGGCGTTGTACACCAGCTGAATCTCGTCGCTCTCGGCTGTCGCAATACACGTCAGCGCAACGTCCTTCTCGTTGACCTCCTCGTCGCTGAGGATCTGCTGCATGTCCATGTTGACGTCACCGTTGACGACGATGCCGGCGCAGTTCGCACAGGCGCCAGCACGACAGGAGAACGGCCAGTCGAAACCTTGGGCCTCGGCGGCCTCAAGGATGTACTCACCAGAGGCAACCTCGAAGGTGCCGTAGTCCTCCTCATCGAGGTCGGCTTCGGCTGCCTTCTCGAAGGTTTCCGGATCGTACATATCCCAGTCGTTGTCGTCTAAGACTTCGTAGTTGAGGTATTCGACGGTGGGCATCACCGCCGCTTTCACTGGCCTGTCTGTTAGACCTTTCTGTTCCAAATGTGAGTTGGTATCACACCACACATTATGGAACAATCCGATCGCCGTCTTCGTAGACGGCAATGGCATCAACAGGACAGGCACGGGCAGCAAACTTCGCGTCGAGTTCGGCCTCCGGGGGGACCTCACGGCGGAACAGGCCATCCTCAATCTCCTCGGCCTCGGAAAGGACCGCTTTCCCGGCGGTCGTATCCTCTTCAAAGGCGTCCCACTCGGCGACGCACTGGAACATTCCGATGCAGGTGTCGCGGTCGTACTCGATGTACATACCGCGGTTTACACGAGCGACGATATGGGTGTGACGGCCCCAGCTGCTATGGGGCGGGTTTTATTGTGTCGGGTGTGCACTCCGGGAGTGATGAAAGAGATCATCCAGACCGACGAGGCCCCCGCGGCCGTTGGGGCGTATAGTCAGGCGACGACCACGGACGGACTTGTTTTCACGGCAGGACAGCTCCCGATGACACCGGACGGCGATCTGCTTGATAACGCATCGGTGGCCGCACAGACCGAACAGGCCCTTGACAACTGTGGAGCCATCCTTGCCGAGGCAGGGGCCGACTTTGAGGACGTACTCAAGGTAACCGTCTTTCTCTCGGATATTGACGCCTTTGACGAGATGAACGACACGTACGCTGAGTACTTCGATGCCGAACCGCCGGCACGGAGCGCCGTGGAAGTAGCCGCTTTGCCGAAGGGTGTCGACATCGAGATCGAAGCAATCGCCGTCGCCTAAGCGCATCGCGTACGACGAACAGAAGGCTTTAACCGACCGACAGAACTACCACCGAGTGTCGTGTGCCAGGATGGCCGAATCTGGTAAGGCGCACGCCTGGAAAGCGTGTTCCCCCACGGGATTCTGGGTTCAAATCCCAGTCCTGGCGTCCTTCTATTGACTGGTCGGGCATAAAAGTCGTACTTAAATAAGCCACAGCGGTCGGGGGGTGCCGGTTTATTGCGCTGGTTGAAATGGACACAAGTAGCCGATAGACGGCCATAACACCGGAAAACGACAGACATCACGTGGATACGCGTATCGGGACAAGCGGCGATGAAAGATAAGCTTATATAGAAGCACTATCATAGTTCGAGTTGATTATGAGTCAGCGCATGCAGCAGGGCCAACCGATGATCGTAATGTCCGAGGAGTCCCAGCGCGTCAAAGACGAGGACGCGCAGTCCCGGAACATTTCAGCGGCTCGAGCCGTCGCCGAGTCCGTCCGGTCGACCCTCGGTCCGAAGGGCATGGATAAAATGCTCGTCGACTCCATGGGAGACGTGACGGTTACGAACGACGGCGTCACGATCCTCCAGGAGATGGACATCGACGATCCGACCGCCGAGATGATTATTGAGGTCGCCGAGACGCAGGAAGACGAGTCCGGTGACGGTACCACGACCGCTGTCGCGATTGCTGGCGAACTACTCAAGAACGCCGAGGATCTCCTTGAGCAGGATATCCACCCGACAGCGATTATCAAGGGCTTCACGCTGGCGTCCGAGCACGCCCGGAACGAGGTTGACGATATCGCCACCGCCATCGACCACGAGGACGAAGCACTGCTCCGGTCGGTAGCGGAGACATCGATGACCGGGAAGGGCGCCGAATTCAACAAGGAATACCTCGCTGAGCTAATCGTTGAGGCTGCCAGCCAGCTCACCGTCGAAAGCGAAGACGGCGACCGGGTCGTCGACCTGGAATTCCTCAAGATCGAAACCCAGACTGGCGGTGCCGTGTCCGACTCGGAACTGCTTCAGGGGGCAATCATCGACAAGGATCCGGTTCATGACAACATGCCGGTCGAGGCGGAGGACGCCAACATCCTCCTGCTTGACCAGCCAATTGAGGTTGATGAGGCCGACGTCGATACCGAGGTCAGCGTCGCCGATCCTGATCAGCTCCAACAGTTCCTTGACCGCGAGGAGGAGCAGCTCAAGGCGAAGGTCGAGCAGATTGCCGATCTCGGTGCCGATGTAGTGTTCTGTCAGAAAGGAATCGATGACCTCGCCCAGCACTACCTCGCGAAGGAGGGGATTCTGGCGGCCCGTCGGGTCAAGAAGTCCGACATCGAGTTCCTCACCGAGGTCGTTGACGCAGGCATCGTCTCTGATCTTGCGGACGCTACCGAAGCGGATCTTGGCGTCGGATCGGTCGTCCGCGATGAGGCCAACGAGAGCTTCCACGTGACCGGCGAGGACGCCCACGGCGTGACGCTGGTGCTACGGGCCTCGACGGATCACGTTGTCGACGAACTCGAACGGGGAGTCAACGATGCCCTCGATGTAGTCGCCCAGACCATTGCCGACGGCCGCGTGCTCGCTGGCGGCGGGGCAATCGAAATCGAACTCGCACAGCGGCTCCGAGAGTACGCCGACAGCGTCAGTGGCCGCGAGCAGCTAGCGGTCGAGCGGTTTGCCGACTCGATTGAGCTGGTCCCACGCGTGCTCGCAGAGAATTCCGGGCTCGATCCCATCGACACACTGGTCGACCTGCGGGCGGCCCACAACGATGGCGATGTCCGCGCCGGACTCAACGTCAATGACGGCGACGTTCAGGACACCTTCGAGGCCGGCGTTGTCGAACCCGCTCACTCCAAGCGCCACGCCATTTCTTCGGCGACCGAAGCCGCCAACCTCGTGTTGAAGATCGACGATATCATCTCGGCCGGTGACCTCTCGACCGAAGGCGAAGAGGACGAGGAAGGACCCGGCGCCGGTGCCGGCGGAATGGGCGGCATGGGCGGCGGCATGGGCGGCATGATGTAACCGTCCGGTAGGTCCACACCAGTCAGGCCGATTGACAACCGATCAGTTAAGCTGGCGGCCACGTATTTTTCTTTTATGGAGACGCGAATTTTGGATAGCGACGACGTTACTGAAACAATCGCACTACCAACGCTGATCGACGCCGTTGAGCGAGCTTTCGTAGCCTACGGCCGTGACAACGTACAGATGCCCGCCAAGTCCTATATCGAGTTGGCGCAGTACGATGGCGATTTCCGAGCAATGCCGGCATACGTTGACGCCGAGGACTGGGAAGGCGCGGCCATCAAGTGGGTCAACTCACACCCAAACAACCCAGAACGGTTCGATCTGCCGACCGTAATGGGTGTGGTAATCTACTCAGACCCAGAGACGGCCGTGCCACTGGCGATTATGGACGGAACCGAGCTGACGCGACTCCGTACCGGAGCGGCAGCGGCTGTCGCGACGGACTACCTGGCGATTGATAACGCCACCTCACTCGGTATCGTCGGTGCCGGCGTGCAGTCGTATGCTCAGCTCAACGCAATCGCAACCGTTCGTGATCTCAAGGAGGTCGTCGTCGCCGAGCAGGATCAGGCTCGTCTCGATGCGTTCATTGACGCGTTTTCGGACCGGTTTGATGTCCGGGCTGGCTCAATCGCAGACGCTGCGGCGTGTGATATTCTCTCGACGGTGACCCCGGTTCGTGAGCCGATCGTCGAGCGCGCTGCTGTAGGCGATCACACGCATATCAATGCCGTTGGAGCGGACGCCGCCGGCAAACAGGAACTCGACGAGCAGATTCTGCAGGACGCAACGATCGTGATCGACGACTACGAGCAGTGCACGCACTCCGGAGAGATTAACGTTGCCTACCGGGCTGGACGGTTGACCGACGACGACATTTACGCCGATCTCGCAGCCGTTGTCACCAACGAGACACACGTCGACACCGGTGGACTGAGCGTCTTTGACTCAACCGGCCTCGCGATCCAAGACGTTGCTGCCGCCCACACTGCCTACGAGGGTGCCGTCGATGCCGATCGGGGAGAAACAATCGAGTTGCTCACGACAGCGTGATCCACGAAGGACCGAATCGAGTACAGTCGGAAAGTCAGGCCACGTAGATGGCCGGTCGGAAGGGAACCGCCTGTGAAGCCTTGTTCTCCGGATCAACCGGATCAGCGTCCTCGGGTGCGATGACGACCTCGGCGTCGAATTCGCGCTCAAGGAAGTCAACTGCCTGATCGTAAACGGCCGTTTCGTCCACCGCGGTCAGCGCATCAAGACGCTCGTCATCGTATCCGCGGACGAACTCAACGAGTTCACCGACGATGTCATTAACCGCCTCGCCGCGCTCGCGGAGGTCCGGATTGTTCATGACTTGTCCCATAACCGCCCCGTGGTCGGGGCCGGTCTCGACGGCCGTCTCGAAGACCTCGTGTTTCCAGTTTGCCGCCGTGTAGATGCGGATTGTCTCGGGGTCCTCGCCGGTCACCTCAAGAATGTCAGCGATGTCGTCGGTCAGCTCCTCAATCAGCCACTCGCCGGCAAGGACGGGTGCATCGAGGTACTCCTCGGCGGGCGTGGGCCAAGCGGCGTCCTCGGCCGGTTGCCCGGTCAGTCGCTCGTGGAGCTCATTTGCGAGGAACGGCACGAACGGCGCGAGCAGCCGGAGGCGCATCTTGAGCACCTCTCGGAGGGTCCACTGAGCGCCGGGGCGGTCCTGATCGGTCCGGCGGCGATACCACCGGAGGTGTTCCTCGAAGCGATAGAACGCTTCCTGACTGGCCGTCCGGGTCTCAAAGCCCTCTAGTGCCTCGGTTACCGATTCAATTGTCTCTTGGAGGTTTGCAAGCAGCCACCGGTCGATGTCTTTGAGTTCGTCCGGATCACCACCGGGACCGTCGATCAACTCGACCGCCCGACGCCAGAAGCGCGCGAGTTGGTCATGCGTGGATGAGACCAGATCATCCCGCCAGTCAAAATCCTGCCAGGGCTCGGAGCTGTTAAGCAAGAAGAACCGGACGGTGTCGGCGCCGTACGTGTCGATCGCCTCCCCCGGGAGGATCACATGCCCCTTCGAGGAGGACATCTTTTCGCCCTCAAGCAGGCCCATCCCCATGGTGGTGATACCGCCAGGCCAGTAGGCCTCCTCGAAGAGTTCGGCGTGGTGATACAGGAAGAACGTCAGGTGGTTGCTGATCAGATCTTCTGCTGAGCACCGATAGTCAACGGGGTACCAGTAGTCAAACTCCTCACGCAGTTCAAGAGCCTTCTCTGGGGCCTCCTCGACGGCCTCGGAGCCATAAAACAGCGCGTCAAAGAAGTCGCGATCAAGCTCCTCGACGGGGATGTCCTGGAGCCGGTGAGCAATCGTGTAGTAGGCCATATAGATTGTCGAGTCGCTCAACGGCTCAATGATGAACTCCGGATCCCACGGTAGTGGCGTCCCTAGCCCGTAGTTCCGGATACAGGGCCACTCTTCGAGCCAGTCGACGGTGTGATAATACTGCTCGCGGGTGTTCTCCGGGATGGTTTCGAGCTGGTCGATGGCCAGATTGACCTTTCGGACCCACTCCTCGTCATTGTACCGGAGGAACCACGTCTCCTGTTCGGCCACCTCAACATCGCCGCCACACCGACAGACAACCTCCTCGGCGAAGTCGTACATGCTGGCAAAGGCCCCCTGCGTGCGGTAGTGCTCGTCTAGGTCGTCCCGGATGTTCTCGATCGTCTCGCCGCCGAACTCGCCGTAGGTATCATGGAGCACACCCTGATGGAACTCCCGGTTGTACAGTTCCTGAGTCGCCTCCTCAAGTGCCGGGTCATCCTGGGTATCGATCCCGTACTCCTCGACGACATCGCGCGCCGGAATCTCGCCGTAGCCCTCAACATCGAGGATCGACACCGGTTCGATCGCGCGCACTCGCTCAGGGTCGACACCGTAGTCGGCGAGGTCGTCCGCGCGCGCTTTGGCGTCCTGGAGAGCAACATAGTCATCGGGCGAGTGCGCCGGGACCGACATCACGACGCCGGTTGCGCTCTCGACATCAACGAAGTCTGCCGGAAGGATCAACAGCTGATCGCCGGTGACGGGGTTTTCGACCTCGCGGCCGACAAGGCGGGCGCCCGCAAAGCGCTCCTCAACGGTGACATCGTGCGCCTGTAGGTCAAGCTTCTCGGTGGCAGCCGCGGAGACGATCCAGGTCTCGCCATCGACGGTCGCACGGACGTAGGTGGCCTCAGGATCGACGTAGGCGTTGGTGACACCTCGGACGGTCTCCGGTCTGAGTGTTGCCATCGGATAGGTCGCCTCAGCGTCACTGAACTTGATCAGGGTATACTCCTGGAACTCTGCATCCTCGCCCTCAAGCAGGTCGTGTGTCGTGACCGGCTGTTGCTCGTTGGTACAGTAGTTGACGGGGTGCAGGCCCTTCTCAAGAAGACCACGTTCGCGGAGGGTTTCGTATTGCCAGGAAATGAACTGCTTGTACCGTTCGTCCTCGGTAGTAAACTCGCGGCGCCAGTCGATCGAAAGCCCGAGTTGGCTCATTCCCGTCTTATACGAGCAGTCGGCCTCTTCGATGAAGTACCGCGCGTAGCCCATTGGAGTCTCAAGGTCGGCCAGATCCGCTTTGGGGACGCCAAAGGCGTTCTGAAGGCTGTCGATCTGGGCCTGTTCCCCTTCTTTGAGCCGCTCAACAGCACCGATAATCGGGGTGCCGGTGACATGCCAGGCAATCGGAAAGAGAACATTATCACCTTGCTGGCGGCGGTACCGCGCGTAGACATCGGGAACAGTATAGGTGCGCGCGTGGCCGATGTGCATCCCGCCACTCGGGTAGGGATACGGAACAGTAATGAACGTGGCATCTGCCTCGGAGTCCGGATCGACCTCATAGCGACCCTCCTCAGCCCATCGGCGACGCCAGCGATCTTCAATCTCCGCGGGCTCGTAACTCATGCGTGACCGTTCGGACGGCAGGAGTAAAAAGGACTGCCGACTTCTCGCGCAGAGAATGTCTTTTCGAATGCGGACGGCTACTCGATTTCGATCTCGTGGCCACCGGTCGTATCCTCGGCTTTTGGGAGGGTAACCTCAAGAACACCGTCAGAGTACGTCGCCGCGATCGCCGCCTCATCGATTGGATCAGGGATCCGTACCGTGCGATCGACCGTTGCGCGGCGACGCTCCCGTCGAATGTAGGCATCCTCCTCGACATCGAGGGAGTCCTGGCGTTCGCCGTGAATGCGAAGCCGTCCATCGGAGTAGGTGACCTCAAGCTCCTCGGCGTCGTAGCCGGGAAGGTCAACGAGGACGGTGTAGGAGTCATCGTGATCAACGACATCGCACGACGCTGCCCGTGGCATCGACACATCGATTCCCGTATCGAGGCGGTCTAACAGCTGTTCAAGATCGTCGAGTGGACTGGAAGTCATAGTCAACAGAATGGTATGTTTGAGCCGGATAAAACTCTACCGGAGCGACGAATCAGACGACGTGTTCGACGTCGTAGGAGCCAAAGCGCTTGACCCACCCATCAACGGCCAGCTCCTCAATGTCTGCGAGGGCGGCCTGTGTCCGGTCCTCGTAAAGTCCGGCAGCGATGTCGATGTGAAAGACATAATCGCCGAGTCGGGCGCCACTAGGGCGAGATTCGATACGAGTGAGATTGATATCGCGGTCCGCGAACGGCTGGAGTAACTCAAGCAGGAGGCCGGGGTAGTCGGTATTTGGATAAACAGCAAAAGAGGACTTGCCACCGGCGAGGTCAAGCGTCTCACGCGGGCCGATCCCGAAAAAGCGGGTGGCGTTCGAGGTACGGTCTTGGATGGCCTCAGCGATCACCTGGAGATCGCCGGTGGCGTTTTGTGGGTGGCCAATAGCGGCGACGGTCGGATCCTCGCGGGCGATCTCGACGCCGCGGGCCGTCGAAGCAACTGTCTCAAGGGAGGCGTCGGGATACTCGGCAGCGAGGTATTCGCGGCACTGGGCGAGCGCCTGTGAGTGGCTAGCGACCGTCTCGAAGTCGGGACGCTGGGCAAGCAGTGCGTGGCGAATGGGGGTGACGAGCTCCCGGAGGACAGCGACATCGGCTTCGGCAAGCGCATCGAGGCTCTCGGTGACCGACCCCTCGATGCTGTTTTCAATCGGGATCACACCGCGAGGGTGCTCACCGGCCTCAACGGCTTCGACGATGTTCGTGACCGACTCACGAAAGGCGATATCATCCGAAACGGCCGTCGCAGCCCGGTGGGAGTAGGTGCCTTCGGGACCCAGCGTGACGACTTGCATGTAAACAGGATACTCAGGATGTCAACTAAAACGCGTCGGGAACGAAGCGAACGCCCTCAAAAGGAGACATCGATCTCCATGTCCTCGGTCGCCTCGTCCAGACCGTCCTCGCGGGCCCGCTGGGTTAATCCACCCGTGAGATCAGCGTCGGCGAGGAGTTCGGCGAACTCATCGCGGTACCGATCGTTTGCCCGACGGGCCTGATCGCGGGCCTCCAGAAGTTGTCGATACTGACGGATTGTTGTCGCAGAGGCGTCGAACTGATCGACGAGATCCTCGACTGACGCCCCCTGGGCGACGGCACGACGGAACGCGTCGAACGCGAAAGGGGCCTCGAAGTCCTCTTCACGGAAGCAGTGAAGATCAAGTCGGGCCTTAAAGACCGTCTGCTCGGAGCATCCGAGCGCATCGGCGATGGCGGCGTCCGAGTCCCCGTCGTAGAATCGCCGGACAACGGTGAGGAGCTGATCATCCGTGAGGTCACTCCGGAAGGTGTACCGCTCGCGCATCTCGGCGAGCATCGCCTCAAGCCGCTCGTCGGTGGATGTATCGTCGGTGAGCGTCCCACGGGCGTCTGACTGCGCCTCAGTGACGGTCTCGGTGTCTGAGACCTCTAAGAAAACCTCTCGGAGGGATTCAGTTTTCTCGTCCATACGGATAGCCAACACAGAGACCGATATATAAGCCTTCTTCGCTGTGTCGTAAACCAATAGTTATTTTTGGGTTGACAGGCCCAGCATAGCCGTGAGCACCGACTACGACGACGTCGATCTCGTTGCCGATCGAACGGTCCACCAGCTGGCCTATGCGGCAGCGATGGCCGCACTGACCGCCGCCTTGGCCTACGTCGCTGTCCCGTATCCGCTCTCACCAGCGCCGATCACACTACAGGTACTCGGCGTCTTTCTCGCCGGGATCTTCCTCGGACCCCGGTGGGGGGCCGCGGCCATGGCGCTGTATGTCTTTACCGGTGCGGTCGGCGTTCCGGTCTTCGCACAGGGCAACGCCGGGCTCGGCTACCTACGAGGCCCGACCGGTGGGTATCTGCTCTCATTTCCGATTGCTGCCGCTGTTATCGGACTCGGCGTTCATCGCAGCACGCGGGTGACCGATCCACAGCAGGTCGAACTGCCGTGGTACGCATTCGGGCTTGCCGGTGGGATCGCCACCATGTACGTGCTCGGCGGACTCTGGTTGAGTCTGGTCCTTGAGATCTCGATCCCGAAGGCGCTCGTAACCGGAGGATTAGTGTTCCTTCCCGGCGATATCGCCAAGGCAGTCGCCGCCATCCTCGCCGGACGAAGCGGAGTCATTACCGGAGCGGTGCAGTCGTGATTAGTGTTCAAGAGCTCACGCACCGGTACGACGACATCATTGCCGTTGAGGAGGTTTCACTGACGATTGAGGACGATGAGGCAGTAGCGATCGTCGGTGCGAACGGCAGTGGGAAGACGACGCTGGTGCGTCACTTCAACGGCCTATTGACGCCCGATACCGGGACCGTCAGCGTTGACGGACGCGCGGTTACCGACGACCCGGTTTATGCTCGGACGACCGTCGGGATGGTCTTCCAGCACCCGCGGGATCAGTTCGTTGCCGCGACGATCGGCGCCGACGTTGCTTTCGGCCCGGAAAATCTGGGACTCAATCGTCAGGAGATCGACACGCGAGTCGAGACCGCTCTCGCTGCGGTCGGGCTTGACGGCCGCCGCGACGAGCGACTCGATCGACTGTCAGGCGGCGAACAGGCCCGCGTCGCCATCGCCGGAACCCTCGCAATGAACCCGGATCATCTTGTCCTTGACGAGCCGTTCGCCGGACTCGACTGGCCGGCCCGTCAGATCGTCCGCGATCATCTCGCGGAACTCGCCAACGACGATACCGGAATCGTCATCGTGACACACGAACTGCGCGATATCGTCTCCCTAGTCGACCGAATCATCGTAATGGCCGACGGTCGGGTAGTCGCCGACGGGCCACTCAGCACGGTCAGAGACCAGCTGGCCGAGTATGGCGTCCGCCCGCCGGAGACATGCTGAGATATACGCCGGCCGATCGCTTCGCTCACGGACTTGACCCACGGGCCAAACTCGCCGTTCAGGTTGGATTCGTTACCGCGACGGTGACAGTCGATCAAGGAATCGGGCTGGGGGCGCTGGCGGTTGTGGCGCTGATCAGCCTCTGGAGTGCGGGACTCCCAGTACGGACGGCACTGTGGACATTCAGAGCCCCGATTGCGCTGCTAGCAGCCGGACCGCTTATCGCCGGGCTGACGTTCGGGGCACCCTGGTTCGATGTGCGCGCCGCCCTCAGGTCGGCTCGGGCGGGGGGAGCCGTGCTCCTCGCACTGTTCATAGCCGGGGCATATATCCGTTCGACGCCGGTTCGAGAGACGCAAGCGGCCATTCAGTGGGTCCTCCCCGGTCGGCTGGGACGCATCCTCGGCGTCGGCGTGGGACTGGTCTTTCGGCTGATTCCTCTGGTGGTCGAGGATCTGCGGCGGGTCAGACGGGCGCAACTAGCGCGACGAGGCGATACGCGCGGATGGACCGACCAGGCGGCGAACATCGGAATTGCCGGGCTCAGGCGCACCTTTGGTCGAGCTGAACGGCTTGGACTGGCTCTGCAGGCCCGATGTTTCGCCTGGAACCCGACACTTCCATCGCTCCGTTGGCGGGGCCGTGACACAATCGTGGTCGCCCTCGCAATCGGGCTCGTCCTCGCCGCCGCGTTCGGTGGACGGGTATAGGCGGACCGAGACGTCGGTGGGGAGACTTTAGGACGCCAAGGCCGATTGGTGAGTATGGATCTCACCGAGCGCCCCAGGCGGTTACGGAAGGACGGTATCCGCGAGATGGTCGCCGAAACCAAGCTTGCGGCGCGCGATCTAATTGCACCGGTATTCGTGGACGCAACGGCTGAGACCCGACAGCCGATTCCATCGATGCCCGGCCACGAACGCGTGCCACTTGAGGAGGTCATCGAGCGCGTCGCGGAGGTCCAAGAGACGGGCGTCGAAGCGGTGATCCTCTTTGGCGTGCCAACTGAGAAAGACGCCGAGGGGTCCTCGGCGTGGGCCGAAGACGGGGTCATCCAGCGCGCGCTCCGACGTCTCAGCGACGCTACGGACTGTTATCTCATCACCGATGTCTGTCTATGTGAATACACCGAGCACGGACACTGTGGCGTACTCGAAACAGGGGCACAGGACGACCCTGAGTATACCGTTGATAATGACCGGACGCTCAAGCGGCTCCAACAGATTGCCGTCTCACACGCCGATGCTGGCGCCGACATGGTCGCGCCGAGCGGCATGATGGACGGGATGGTCACGGCGATTCGCGAGGCACTCGACGACACCGGACATACAGGCGTGCCGATCATGAGCTACGCCGCCAAGTACGAGAGTGCGTTCTACGGCCCATTTCGGGACGCAGCCGACGGGGCACCTGCGTTTGGCGATCGACGACATCACCAGATGAACCCGGCAAACGGAGAGGCGGCGCGTCGGGAGGTGCGCCTCGATGTTGAGGAGGGGGCAGACGTTGTGATGATCAAGCCTGCGCTGCCGTATCTCGATGTCGTACAACGGGTCGATCAGACGGTTGATCGTCCGGTCGCCGCATACAACGTCTCCGGGGAGTACGCGATGTTGCACGCCGCCGCCGACCGAGGGTGGCTTGATCTTGAGGCAGTCGCCCACGAGTCACTACTGTCGATCAAGCGTGCCGGCGCCGATCTCATTCTGACGTACTTCGCCGAGGATATTGCTTCTCGTCTCGACTGAGGCCGGCTTTTTTATCTCGATCGGTTGTTGTGCTTGAGGATGACCGCACCGGAACTTGATCGGCTCCTTGAGGAGCTTGACCGACTTGAGGAGACCGTCGACGATCCCGAGGAACGGCGACAGGTCGCCCAAACGATTGCGATCGCCCAGCGGATGCCGGCACGCGATCGGATCAGGAAGTACACCACACGCGATGTCGCGGAGGCCTTTCTTGGTGGAACACTGTTCGCGATGCCGCTGATGTTCGAAGACGGGATCTTCGAGATTGCTCGATACCTTCTCCGATACCGCATCGCGGATGTTCCGGTGTTCCTGCTCGCGAACGTGCTCTTCATGCTTGTCGGAACGGTCGGGCTCATTTACTGGACGGATGTGCGTGATATCGAACCCCATCGGCCGCTGTTCGGGATTGTTCCACGCCGACTAGCCGGAGTGTTGCTTGTCTCGCTGATCGCAGTAATAGCCCTGATGGTGCTCTGGGGCCGGCTTTTTATCGGAGCACCAACGGCGTCCGAAGCGGCCGCCAGGGTAAGCGTGGTCTGGACAGTGGCGGCCTTCGGCGCCACGCTTGGGGACATTATACCGGGCGAAAGCGAGGGGTACGATATCGTCATCGAGAACCTCGATGATATCGTCAAGCCCGGATGACCCCATCGCGAAATCGTTTTATATCGCGGACTGCCACACAAAGATATGCGGCGAACCGTCTCCGCGGCGACTCATTTCTCGACCGCAAGCGACCGCGTTCGCCAGCGACGACGACCGGGCCGTTAGGCCCGATCAGTACTACCTCCGTTCGTCCGAAGTTCAGAATTCGCCGGATAGCGCCTCTATCCGTTGGTATGCGCAAATTCTTAATAATCTATATGGAAGGATTTAATACTGCTCCGAGACCCCGTTTCGATACGAATGTCACGCGTTGCACTCGCATTTTCGGGCGGGCTTGATACGACCGTCTGTGTACCACTATTAGAGGAGGAGTATGGGTACGACGAAGTCATCGGCGTCACGGTTGATGTTGGACAGCCAGAGGCGGAGTTTGAGGAGGCTGCCGAGACGGCCGAGGCCCTTGATCTTGAGCACCACGTCGTCGACGCGACGGATGCATTCGCCGAGTTGTGTCTCGACGCGGTCAAGGCGAACGCGACCTACCAGGGCTACCCGCTCGGAACGGCGCTTGCGCGGCCGGTGATTGCCGAGGCGATCATGGACGTCGCCGAAGAAGAGAACTGCGACGCACTCGCGCACGGGTGCACCGGCAAGGGCAACGACCAGCTCCGGTTCGAAGCCGTCTGGCGGGGCTCGGACATGGAAGTCATCGCCCCAGTCCGGGAGCTCGGACTAACCCGGGAGTGGGAGATGGACTACGCGGCCGAGCGCGATCTACCGGTTGAGGGCGGAGACGGCGGCCGTTACTCGATCGACCAGAACATCTGGTCGCGGGCCATCGAAGGCTCCGAGCTTGAGCACCCTGACACCATCCCGGAGGAGGACATCTACAGCTGGACGGCCGCTCCAAGCGCGGAGTCAACGACAATCGAGATTAGCTTTGAGGCGGGCGTACCGACAGCGATCAACGGAGAGTCCTACGACGACCCTGTCGCGCTGATTGAGGAACTCAACGACCTCGCCGGGGCCTACGGCGTCGGCCGGACAGATGTCATGGAGGACCGGATTCTTGGTCTCAAGGTCCGCGAAAACTACGAACACCCCGCCGCGACGGTGCTGTTGACCGCCCATCAGGCGCTTGAGGACCTTGTGTTGACCAAGGAAGAGCGGTCGTTCAAACGGCAGATCGAACAGGAGTGGGCGGAGAAGGCCTACGAAGGGCTGGTATTTGCGCCACTGGTCGACGCACTTGAGGCGTTCATCGACGAGACCCAGGATGTTGTAACCGGTACGGCAACCGTCCAAGTCGGTGGCGGCAGTTGCCGGGCCGTCGCCCGCGACAGCGAGTACGCGGTGTACTCCGAGGAGATGGCGTCATTCAACACCGAGGATGTTGCCGGGATCGCCCAGTCCGATGCAACGGGTGTCGCGAAGTATCACGGGCTTCAAGAACGGCTTGCGAACTCACTCAACGACGACTGATATGACCGAGGGCGACGATCGTGACGTTGTGCGGCGCGAGCGTTTTAGCGGCGGTCCAGCACGGGGCTTTCTCTCTTCGCTGGCAGCCGACGAGCGCATCTTCGCGGCCGACATCGCGGTGGACCGCGCACACGTGGTCATGCTCGCCGAGCAGGGGATTATCGACGACGACACCGCCGGGGCAATCCTTGAGGCACTTGAGGACATCGAGGCGGCGGGACACGGCGCTCTTCCCGAGGGCGAAGACGTGCACGCCGCGATCGAGACCGCGGTGATCGACCGCGTCGGCCCAGACGGCGGTCGGATGCACACTGCTCGCTCGCGCAACGACGAGGTCGCTACGTGTCTGCGCTATCGGCTCCGGAACGACCTGCTTGATGTCGTTGAGACGCTCTGTGACGTCCGAGAACGGCTCCTCACGACGGCCGAGGCCGAAGCAGAGACGCTACTGCCGGGCTATACCCACCTGCAGCCGGCCCAGCCAATCACGGCCGGGTTCTGGATGGTCTCATACGCCACCGCGTTCGCACGCGATGTCGAGCGGTTGTTCGACGCCTACGGCCGGGTGAACCAATCGCCACTCGGAGCGGCAGCCTTTGCTGGGACGACATT
>JBEQAX010000017.1:0-33243 GCA_041640095.1 Salinarchaeum sp.
TATCTTGATGAAGCAGGCGAATTGGCCGTTACGAACCATCCACACACCTTTGATCGCGATATCGACGAGCTTGCGCCGCTCACCCCGAAAGCCCCACTCGCGCTCTCGATTCTGCTCGGGGTCATCGCTACTGCCGCTCTCGGAGCCGTTCCGATTGTTATCGCCGCCCTCGGTGGTGTCTTCGCGATGCTCGTGACCGACTGTCTCCGCCCGAGTGAGGCCTACGACGCCGTCGGCTGGAACGTGATCTTCCTGTTGGCCGGCATCCTTCCACTCGGGGTAGCGATGCAACAGACCGGCGGCGACGTCCTGCTCGCCGAGGCGCTGGCACAGAGTGTTGATGTGCTTCCGGTTGCTGGAGTGCTCCTCGTGTGTTATCTGCTGACCAGTGTACTCGCCGCGCTTATCACCCCGGTTGCGAGCGTTGTGTTGCTCGTGCCGATCGCCGCCGAGACAGCCAGCACCATCGGCGCGGAAGCGTTTACGTTCGTCCTCGCGGTCACCCTCGGTGCCAGCGCCGCCTTCATCACCCCCATCGGCTACCAGACCAATCTGATGGTGTATGGTCCCGGTGGATACCGCTTTACCGACTACATGCGTGTTGGTGCCCCGCTACAGGTGCTCCTATCGGTGGTGACGACCGCCGCGCTAGTGGGTTACTTCGGAGTCTGATCAACGGCGAGAAAGATGGGTATCGCGGCGTGAACCGCCTCGGGGTTTGACCCCGAGGCACTCGGCCTGCCCCGCCTGTAGGTCACCGATATCGCACCCTTAGGCAGGTATATCCCACGACAAACCTTGCTGGAAAGTCCCACCTACCCCGGCAGTGACTACAAATGATCAGGCGTACAGATCCGTCGAGAGGTATCGCTCGCCAGGATCACAGACAATCGTCGCGACCAGCCCCTCGCGTTCGGCCGCCACCTCGGCGGCCACGTGGAGGTTCGCCCCGGTCGAGATGCCCCCGGCGATGCCCTCTTCCTCGGCAAGACGGCGGGTCGCAGTGACAGCATCCTCGTAGGTGACTGTTCGCACCGCATCCAGTCGGTCGCGTTCGAGCACGTCCGGCACGAACCCGGCGCCGATGCCCTGGATACCGTGGCTGCCGGGCTCCGCACCGGATAATACCGCTGACTCCGCAGGCTCGACACCGATGACCTCCAAGTCGGTATCGCGATCCTCCTCGAAGTACTGGCCAACGCCGGTGACCGTTCCGCCGGTGCCGACACCGGCGACAAACGTCTCAAGCTCGCCGTCGGTCGCCTCGTACAGTTCCGGGCCGGTCGTCTCGCGGTGGGCAACGGCGTTAGCGGGATTCTCGAACTGCCCGGGAACAAACGTGTTGTCAAGCTCGTCGCGAAGCGCCTCGGCGCGTGCGATCGCGCCACTCATGCCCTCATCGGCAGGCGTGAGTTCAATCTCGGCACCGAGCGCCCGCAGGAGTCGGCGGCGCTCCTGGCTCATCGACTCGGGCATCGTCAATACCAGCTCGTAGCCCTTCGCCGCACAGACCGTTGCGAGACCGATACCGGTGTTGCCACTTGTCGGCTCGATCACAGTCGTGTCGGCGTCAATCGATCCGTCCGCTTCGGCCGTCTCAATCATTGACCGGGCGATTCGGTCCTTCACCGAGTAGGGATTGAACGACTCAAGTTTGACCACCAGATTTGGGGCAAACCCCTCAACCCGGAGAAGCGGCGTCTCGCCGATCAGGTCGGTGACGTCTGTTGCGATCGTCATCACCGACACGTTGGCCGCCAGGGCGTATCAATGTCGGACCAACGACCCGTCCTGCCGACACCTCAGACGAGGTCGTTCCGGTCGACAATCACACCGTCGACGCCCGCGTCAATGCAGGCGTTGATCGGATCGGCCGTATCGAACGTCCAGGCATTGACCGCGAGTCCGCGGTCGTGAGCCCGCTCAACGAGGCGTGTCTGTAGACACCAGTCGTACTGCGGATGGACCGCCTCACACCCCAGTGCATCGGCCCGATCAAGGACAGCAGCAACCGTGTCGGCCATGACAGTTCCGGATGCAGCCGTCTCGACAGCGGTCTCCGGCGGAGGCACCAGCAAAGCGCGGGCACTCCCGGGGGCCTCATCCTGGAGCGTCGCCAACGCGGCCGGATCGAACGACGAGAACAGCGTCCGGTGGGAATCCGCCGCCGCAATCTCTAAGACGGCCGAGGCCGCGTCGGCGGTCTTGAGTTCGATATTGACACCGGTGTCCGCCGGAAGCGCCTCGAACACCGTCGAAAGCCGCGGAATGGACTCCCCGGAGTCGAGCACCGTCAGCGACCGCAGCGTGGACCAGTCCGTCTCGGAGACACGGCGGTCAGCGCCAGCGAGCCGGCCGAGATGATCATCGTGGACGACCACCACCTCGCCACTGGCACACTGGCGGGCATCGATCTCAACCATGTCGACATGCGGCGCAACCGCCGTAACGGCCGCGGTGGTGTTCTCGGGGAACTGCGCCGCACACCCGCGATGAGCGATTACCTGAACAGCATTGTGGTCAGCCACAGGACTCACTCCACGGTTGGATCGTAGGGGACATCACGGCCCGCCTTGAGGCGCTCGCGCTCGGTTTCGAACTCCGTTTGGAGCCCCCGGTGTCTAAGAGCATCGGCCGCCGCCTCAAGCCCATCGGTCCCACGAACGGCCGCCGCGATCTCCGAGTCATCGGCAACAACTGCTGGATTAAAGTAGAACGTCACCAGACTCGCGGGGGACATCTCGACGGTCACCCGTCCATCACGGATAGTTCGCGGTCCGAAAGCGCCACGGAAGGCCTCAACCGGAACGCGACTGGCCTCGGTGCTGACCGTCTCAAGGAGGGTTTCGAGTTCGTCTCGCACCTGCGGGGTCAGCCCCCAGCCGCCGAGAAGCCCCTCGCGGTGGGCGAGCGTGCCGACCCGGGCCTCAAGTTCGGCGGGCGTCAACTCACCGTCGCTTCCGTACCCGAAGACCCCAAGACTCGCATCGACGGTGAGTTCGTCCAGCGCAACAAGACCGAGACCATCGGTCAGGGGACTACGCACGCCCGGTTCGGTGCCCCGCGCGAGGACGTCACCGCCGGCGTCAACGCCAACCACAAGGTCAATGTCTAGTGTGTCGGCAGCAGCATCGATGCCATCGCGCAGTCCATCACCCCCCTCGGTGATGTCGAGAAGGACCACCTCGTTGTCGACGTGTCTGGCGACAAGCGTCTCACTGAACGTGAGTCCGTCCGTGGTCTGTGTGTCCGGGTACACCCGGGCGACCGTCTCGCTGATGGGATCAATCGCATCGATCTCCGAGAACGGCCGGGGCCCGACGCGGGTATCCTTGGGGACGGGCTCCCAGGCGACTCCCCCGAGGGTGACCGAAAGTCCGTGGGCTTCGAGCAGCCGTGCCGTCGGGAGGCTTCCAACGATGTCACCGCTGCCGCCGATCCCAAACACCAGCGCCGAGGAGTGATCGAACAGCGCCTCAAGTGTGTCCATATCCGTGGTTAGCGCGGTAGAGTCAAGAATGGTCCGTCATCACCGCCCGAGCGCTTTTGATCATCGTATAGTAACTGATCGTACATGTACGACAGCATTGTCTTCCCGGTTGACGACAGTGAGGGGGTTGACGCCGCCTTCGAGTACGTCACCGAGATCGCCGAGACACACGACGCCACGTTGCATCTGCTCACCGTCGCCGATGTCACCCGCGATAGTGTCATGCTGGTCGGCGGCCAGGTCGTCGACATTCTCGAAGCCGCCGGCGAGAAGGTACTCGCCAACGCCGAGAAACGGATCGCCGGCCACGACATTGATACCGTCACGGCGGTACGCCGGGGGACCGTTGCGCAGACGATCGTTGAGTACACCGACACGGTTGACGCAGACGCAATCGTGATGCCTACCCGGGGACGATCAGGCGTGAGTCGGACCATCCTCGGAAGCGTCACCGCCCGCGTGCTCCGGCAGGCCACAACGCCAGTGATTACCCTCAATCCGGATACCGCAACCGGACGACCGTATCCCCCGCGTGAGATCCTGGTGGCCGTCGACGGGAGCGAAGCGAGCCATCCGGCCCAAGAGGCGTCGATTGCCCTTGCCGCTGACCAATCGGCCGCCCTGCACGTCCTTATGGTGTTACAGCAGGCCGACCTTGATCTTGCCGAGGAGGTGCCGGCACAGTTTGACGCCGAGGAACTCAGGCCCCGCGCTGAACAGGCCGTGACCGAGGCGACAGAGATGGCAGCCGACCGTGGGGTCGAAGTCGCCGCCGGTACCGTTGAGACGGGAGCAACAATCCACGAGGTGATTGATGATTACGCACAGGCTCACGGTATCGATTTCATCGTCATGGGGACCCACGGCCGAACGGGCGTCCAGCGACACCTATTAGGAAGCGTCGCCGAGAAAACGGTGCGGACAGCGTCGGTGCCCGTCATGACGGTGCGAAGCGAGGCCGAAGCAGACTGATTCGTGATCACGGACGCGGCGGAACGGTTAGGCATCTGTCGGTTGAACGGTCACCTTTCGTTTCGCCGCACAGCTGGGTCACACAAAGGGGATCGACGCGGGGGAGTGCGTCTGCACGCATGACGATGTTCGCCTCACGAGCCGACCGCCATCGGGCGTTGATCGCACTCGGGTTCGGACTGCTCGCGGTGGTGCTCGCCTTGGTCATCGGTCGACAGTACCTTGCGTTCATCTTCGACGTCGGGGCCTTCCAAGAGTGGCTCGGCCAGTTCGGTGTGCTCGCACCGGTGGCGTTCATTCTCGTGCAGGTGCGACAGGTGGTGTTCGCTCCCGATTCCGGGACACGCCACCGCTCTCGTTGCGGGATGCTTTTTCGGACCGGTCGCCGGCACAATATACAGTCTGATTGGACTTGTCATTGGGAGTGCCATCGCCTTCACGATCGCGCGATGGTACGGCCGTTCGGTCGTTGAGCGGGGTCTCAATCCCGAAGTGATCAATCGCTTCGATGCGTTCGTCGAGTGGGTTGGCATCCCCGGCCTGCTCGTGTTCGTGCTCTCTCCAGGGCTCCCGACAATGCGATCTGCTTTCTCGCCGGACTAAGCACGTTTCGCCTGCGGACGTTTCTCATCGTCGTCACGCTCGGGCGGATGCCCGCCTATCTGATCACCGTCTATGCCGGACAGAGTCTCGCCGCCGGACACTGGGCCGAGGCGGTGCTGGCGTTCGTCGTGCTGGCGATCGCCTCGGTTGCTGGGTACTTTACGAGCGAATCAGACGCGGGTTCGACGAGACCAGCCGAAGGTGACCGATCCGGATCCGCGATTACTCGGTGAGTTCGGTGACGGCCGCCACGGCCTCATCGATCGGGGGGGCGTCAAACAGGGATCGCCCGATGTAGGCGTTGGCGCCGCTGGCGTACATCTCACTGGCCGTCTCGATCACCGACGTCGGAAGCGGGTCCGGGTTACGATCACACAGCGTACGCCAGTCGACCGCCTCCTTGACTGCGGCCGTCCGCTTGGCCTCCGTCACGGCCTCGACCCATTCCGGCTGCTCGCGTTTGTGATACTGCCGGAGTACCTCCTTCGAGAGCTGCTGTCCATCATACGAGAACCGGTTCTCGTCGAAGGTCCCGACGACATCGGCCACACGGAGTTCGCCATCATGATAGAGCACCTCAATCTTGCCGTCGTCGTGGGTGAAGCCAGCCGCGGTCGCCCGCTCGGTCACCACCGCGTTGACCTCCTGTGCAAGAGCTTCGATGTCCGCAAGCGAGGCCTTGCCAGCGATCTCCGCGGCCTCCGACCGATCAAGGTACCGGTCGGACTCCTCGTACTTTGTCGAGAACTCGACAATCGGCTCATCCAGTTCGACCGGACCGTCGGGCCACGTGTCCATATCGAGTCCGTGATCGGCCGGTGTCGTCCGCGTCCGTAGGCTCGAACCAACCGGAACGCGGTTACGGAACACCACCTCTAGGGGCACCAGATAGTTCTCGCCAGCCGCTGCGTGGTAGGCCTCATAATCGTACCCATCAGGACCGTGAACAAGGTCGGGAACCTGCGTCAGGTCGATGGCCATCTCCGTTGGCGGCGTTGAGACCGCCGACAGCGCAACCGGAGCATCGCCGTCGGCCGGGATCACCCCGCGGTAGTGGGTAGGAACGCCGGCCGCTTCGAGTTGCTCAAAGTTAAACGCCCCCATCGCACACAGCGAGGCCCCCTTCTGCGGGATGGGGTCTGGCATCTGCCCCCAGTCGAAGACCGAGTAAGCGTCGGTAAATCTGAACGCGCCGACCCCGAGCTCGTTCGTCGTCGGCGACTGATCAATGCGGAACTCCTTGACGCTGGTCATGTCGGATACGCCGCTGCCGGGACCAAAGAACCTTTTCAGTACCGCGGGACTTAGCACGGCGACCACTGTGGTATGACCATGGAGCAGCATTCACCGCCCTGCCGGACGGACGGCGGCGAGACACACGACCACCACGCCCACGATGTCGCGAATGTTGGGGTCGCCGTTCTCACGGTCACGTCGAGTCGCGATCTCGATCACGATCCTAGCGGCGATACGATCGTCGCCACCGTTGAGGATAGCTCTCACCACGTCGTCACCCGGGATCTTGTTCCCGACGACTACGACGCAATTCAGGAGGTTATCGCCGCCTTGGTCGACCGGTCGGATGTCGGCGCCGTCATCAGCACAGGCGGCACCGGCGTCAGTCCCGAGGACGTAACCATCGAGGCGGCCACGGCCCTCTTCGAGAAGCAACTGCCTGGCTTCGGCGAGTTCTTCCGACGACGTTCGGCCAGTGAGATCGGGACACAGGCAATGGCCACCCGAGCGACCGCCGGCATCGCTGAGGGGACACTGGTCGCGTGTCTGCCGGGCAGTCAGTCAGCTGCAGCGCTCGGGATCGATCTGCTTCTCCCCGAACTCGGCCATCTCGTTGGGCTTGCCAGTCAGTCAGAGTGACGCGGTGTCGGCGGATGCACAGTAACGCCGGGAGTTGACTCCGGCTCCTCGACGGGCTGGCCGTACGCGTACATGTGCTCGCTGTCGGTTACCTCGACGGTGGTGAACATCCCAGGTTCAAGCCCGTATTCCGCCGCGTCGGTGACAATGATCTGGCGGTAGGCGCTGTCGCGACACTTCATCGAGTCCTCTCGTCCGGGTTGGACGACAAGTACCTTACGTCGATCACCGACCATATCGGCGTACGCCGCGGCGACGAGTTCGCGTTTGCGTTCGCTGAGTTCCTTCGAGCGGTCCTTTTTGATCTGACCGCCGAGCCCATGGAGATCGGCGGCATCGGTCCCCGGTCGCTTCGAGAACCGGGTCACGTTGACCTTCTCCGGGCGTGTCTCCTCAAGCAACCTGACGCTTTGCTCATGATCGGCGTCGGTCTCGGTCGGAAAGCCGACGAGAAAGTCCGTTGAGAGTGTCCAGTACGGCAGGTACTCATTAAAGGTCTCGACAATGCCGCGATACTCTTCGACGCCGTGTGACCGGCGCATGTCCGAAAGGACCGCCTCCGAACCGGACTGCACGGGGACATGCAGGAAGTTATAGAGCTTCTCGTGGGCGGCGAACACCGACGCCAGCTCCTCGCGAACGCTGTAGACCCCGCGGGGGTTGGCCATGCCGACACGGACGCGAAACTCGCCGTCAATCTCGCTACAGATCCGATCAAGCAGCTCCGGAAGCAGGCTCTCGCCCTGGTTGCGATCCCAGCCGTAGACGCCAGTGTCTTGGCCGGTAATCCGAAGTTCCTTTGCGCCGGCGTGGACCAGCGACCGGGCCCGCCGGACATTCTCATCGACTGACGGACTCTCGATGCGACCGGTGGCTTCCTTGGTGATACAGTACGAGCAGTTGCTCATGCACCCCCGGGCAATTGGGAGGATGCCGATGATGCCGTCAAGCACCGGCTCAGTACCGTCGGTTGTCGTCGGACACTCGCCGTTGCCAATGGCACCAGGAACGGCATCCCAGTGTCGTACCCGGGCATCGAGGTCCTCAAACGCCTCTGGTTGGGCCAGCGCCATGCACCCGGTGACAATCAGATCAGCGGTTGCCTCAGCCAGCGTCTCGGCGCGCCGCCGCATCCGGTCTTCGGTAGTCTCGACGACGGTACACGTGTTGAGAATCGCCACATCGGCCGTCTCAAGATCCGTTTTACGGTGCCCGGCGTCGCGAAGCCGTCGCTCAATCGCCTGCGTCTCGCCGTGATTTGACGTACACCCGTACGTCTCAATGTGATACCGGGCCATTCGAGCATCCGTTATAGCGACTCGATAGGCAAAAACACGACGCCCTAAACCGGCGCGAATCCAGGCGCTTTTGCCCGTCGGTGTCGCCGATCGATATGTGCCTGTGTCTACGGCCCTATTGTTGCCGGCTGGCACGCAACTGCCGCCGCTTCCATACCTGCTTGGACTCGTTGTCGGGCTTGGCGCCGTTCTCCTCGGGCTGTGGCGGCGGTCACCGGCGGTAACCGACGCAACGGCCCTCGCGATTGCTCCCTGGATCGCACTTGGCGGGGTCGCACACGGGGCGTTCCAGCTCGGAGTCTATCCGTCGGCGGTGGCCCCGCTGTTCGGCACAGTCGCGGTGTATCTCACTCTTGCTTTTGTGACCGGTCTCGTGTGGCTCGGCGCAACAGCCACCCGGTCGCCGGCCCGGATACTAGGTGGTGTCGGCGGGACCGGACTGACCGCTGCGGGATTCACGCTCATTGTCACGGCCGGCCTCAGGACGATCAGATGGACGGTCATTATTCTTGTGGTGACACTGCTGCTCACCGTCGGTGTGTGGCGAGCACTATCACGACTGGCGCCTGCCACCGTCGCGGTCGTCGGCTGGACAGGTGTGCTCGTCGTCTTCGGACACGCCATCGACGGGATCTCGACCGCCGTTGTCTACGACGCGCTCGGCGCAACCGAGCGGACACCGGTGTCGGCGCTTCTCCTCGAAATCGGAGCCGCGGCGCCCGGCGCGGACATCATCGGCGCCGGCTGGTTGTTCGTCCTTGTCAAGCTCGCAGTTGCCGCCGGTCTGCTCGTATTATTCCGGACGTATCTTGAGGATCGCCCGCGTGAGGCCCGGCTCTTGCTTGTATTCGTCGCTAGCGTTGGATTAGGGCCAGCAGTACAGAATCTCGTGCTTGCAACAGTCGGCGGGTGAATCGATCGGTGTGCCTTTCAGGCCGTACACCAACGCTCGGCCATGGTGCGGGTCGCCGTTGCTGGACACGTCAACTGGGATGTGACGCTGTGTGTGGATCGGCTTCCCGCTCCCGATGACGAAGCGCGGATCACAGACCGGTTCCGCGGGGTCGGCGGGAGTGCGGCGAACGTCGCATCGGCACTGGCGGATCTTGGGGTGGCCGTCGAGGTGATCGGATCGGTGGGAACCGACGAGCTCGCCGTCGACGCCCGGGCGGCACTTACCGACCGCGGGGTCGACACGGACGGGCTACGACACGTTGGTGGCGATACCACCGTCAAGTACCTCCTCGTGGCCGAGACCGGCGAGGTGGCCGTTCTCGGGAACGAGGGCGTCAACGAGGCGCTCAGCCCCGAAGATATCGACTCCAGCCGAATCGCCGGGGCGACACACCTGCATGTGACCAACCACCGACCCGAGACCCTCGCTACGCTCACCCGCATCGCGGCCGACGCTGGTGCGTCGATCAGCATCGATCTGGGCCGTCGCGCCGCCGACCGGGAGTTCACCGAGGCTCTTGAGCGGGCGGACATCGTATTCGGCAGCGAACACGAACTCAAAGCGCTATTTGACACGCCAGCGCGTGGCGTCAGAAGCGATCGGGTCATCGTCTGCACACAAGGGGCCGACGGCGCGGGCCTCTACACCGATACTGGAGACCACACCGTCGCCGGACACGATGTCGATGTGGTTGACACCAGCGGAGCGGGCGACGCCTTCGCGGCCGGCTATCTTCGCGCGTGGCTCAGCGGAGCAACACACGACCGCGCACTTTCCGTAGGCAACGCCTGTGGCGCACTTGCGACGACCACCCACGGCGCGCAGTCGACACTCAAGCGTACTTCCGTTGGCACCCTCCTTGGCGACCGGGATCCCTTTTAGCCGTCGTCACCCATCTCCGATTATGGGAAAACAGCCACATCTTCTCGTTGAGGAAGGCGACCTCACCGACCTAGCACTCGTCCCGGGTGATCCTGGCCGGGTTGATCGGATTGCACAACAGTGCACAGACGTCAAGACCGTCGCCGAGAATCGCGAATACAAGCTCGTCAATGCGACCTACGAGGGTCGGCGACTGACGCTCTGTTCGACCGGGATCGGAAGCCCCTCCGCGGCCATTGCTGCCGAGGAGCTGGCGGCGGTCGGCGTCGACACGCTGATTCGTGTCGGGACGACCGGCGCACTCCAGTCGGACATTGAGATCGGTGACATGGTTGTCGCCACAGGGGCGGCCAAGGACGAGGGAACCACCAAACGCTATGAGTCGGCGACCATCCCCGCCGTTCCCTCTTATACCGTGCTTGAGCAGTTGGTCGCCGCAGCCGAGACTGACCCCGGAACCGTCCATGTCGGCCCGATCGCGACCGATGACGCCTTTTATGCTGAAGACGAGGCGACAGTCGCCGACTGGGAGGCCGCCGGATTACTCGCCGTCGAGATGGAGGCAGCAGCATTGTTCAGTCTCGCCCGGCGAAAGGGTCTCAACGCCGGCGCAATCTGTACGGTTGATGGCAACCTGGTTAAGGGCACCCAGAAGGGTGAGACCGAGGATGAGGAGCTCCCACCGAAGGCCCGTGACAATGTCGAACGGGCGATCACAATCGCGCTTGAGGCCGCCCGCAGTCTGTGACCGGCGGAATGCCCATTAGCGTCCGTCCATAGGCTCAGACATGGAATGGCGGCTCTTCGCGGATCTTCGTGAGACAGCCGGAACGACCCGGGTAACAATCGAGGACACCCCGGCGACGGTTGCGGAGGCGCTTGAGGCGCTCTTCGATGTCCACCCACCACTTGAAGAGCGCGTGATCGATGACAACGACACAATTGAGGACCACATCAATGTCCTCAAGAACGGAACGCCGGTTACGGCACTCGACACGAGCGTCGAGGACGAAGACGAACTCGCGTTGTTCCCACCGGTCAGCGGTGGGTGATCACATTCCCATGTCCGCGGCCGGCTCCGGAACCGGGAGGGTCGACCGTGAAACGCCGAGTAGTTCGGCGGCGTGACCAAGGGCCATATCGAAGCCATAGTACCGTTCAAGTTCGTCGCCATCGGCCTCCGGTCGCACCTTCAGCATGGCATAGCCCTCGATGTTCTGTGCGATTGCCGCTGTCTGTCCGTCACGTTCGAAGGTGAGCACCCGCTCGGTGTCAGTCTCGTAGTACCGCGCCGTCACACCGTCAGCCTCGGCTACAACAGCCATAGATCAAACACATGCCGCGGTGTAATCGAACCTGTCGATCACAGGGTGATCCTGCCGGTTCCAGACCGTTCGTATCGGCTGGTACCGACTCAGCGGTATGAGCCAGTGGCTCGCAAGTGGCCGGCGCCGGGATATCTGCGTGTTGCTGTATGGTGCTGATGGCATTACCACACAGGAGCTCAAACGCCGTCTTGAGGATCACTACGAAGTTCGACTTGATCCGGGATCCTTCCGGAGTACGCTTGCCGCACTGGTCGAGGCGGGACACGTCGATCGGACTGTCGATGGCGTCCATGATCGATACGCGCTCACCGATGCAGGGCGGACCGCACTTGAGGCGCACAGTCGCTGGCGCCAGAAGCAGCTGCAGCCGTAACGCCTGTCGTGATCCGGTGGTTTTTCACCGGTCGCCGGCTAAGAGTCGATATCAGATGTCCAAGGGCGGATCTGTTGTGGACGAACTAGCCTGGTGTCACGACGCCGTTGTCGATGTTTCGCGTACGTTTGCGATTACAATTGAACGGCTCGCACCACCGATGGCGGATCGGATCTGTGTCGGCTATCTCATGTGCCGGGTTGCCGATACTATCGAAGATGCCGGCCACATCCCTCCAGCCGAACAGGTGCGCTTACTCGATCGCTACGAGGCCGTACTTGAAAACGATGCCAGCCTCGACACGTTCGAAGACGAGGTTGCCGAGTGGGTGCCACCGGCCGAAGATCGGTCGGATGACTGGAATGTGGTGGCGAACGTCGATCGGGTACACCGGGCCTTTGACTCGCTGCCACAGTCGTCACGCGACGCGATCCGCGGCCCGGCAAGCGAGCTGGTCAGCGGGATGGCCATGTTTGTCGACCGGTACGCCGACGCTGGCGGACTCCGCATCCGGACGATCGACGAACTTGAGGAGTACTGCTGGTACGCCGCCGGGACGGTCGGTGAGCTGGTGACGAATCTGTTGGCCGAGGACGCCACCCCGGAGCGACGCCGATCAATGCGCGAGCATGCCGAGGCCTTCGCGTTGCTACTGCAGTTGGTCAACGTTGCAAAGGACGTCGGTGACGATTACCGCGAGGAGAACAACGTCTACCTGCCGATTGAGTGGCTTCGGGAGGCTGGGATCGGGCCAGATGACCTCGCAAACCCCGAAGCCGCCGGGGCCGTCGGATCGGTTGTCGAACGCCTTGTTGACCGAGCCGCTGGCTATCTCGACGGCGCCCAGGCCTACTTGATGGCCATGCCGGAGACCCAGGGCAATACCCTTTCGGCATGGGCCATCCCGAAGCTGCTCGCGGTTGGGACAATCCGCGAGCTGCGTGACCACCCGGAGGCGGTCGTCGATGGTGATGTCAAGGTCTCCCGGTCGGAGGTCTACGCCCTGATCGAGCGCTTTGAGTCGGGGGCAGACAAGGAGGAACTGCCGGCCCTGCGGAATACAATGGAACACACCCCGTTGCATCAGGCGTGAGCACACCGGCAGGCGCCTTCCGCCCCACAGGTTCTTATATCATTGCGGCAATGGCTTCTGGCAGTGGCTGACGACACCGAGGAGTACGATCCGCCATCAGTCAGCGATCTTAAAGCCGTGCGATTCGTTGGACCAGCGACAGCAACGACGCTCGCAGCCGCCGGGATCGACGCCGACGACATTCATGAGAAGCGGGTTTCCTACCGACATCTTGTCGACGCTGGCGTCAATCCCGGTGTCGCCGCGAAACTCCGTCGCGAGCACTCGCTGCCGTGGGCGCTCGCCGGCGGGAACTCGGATCTCAACACGCGGTCACAATCTATCCGTGGCCTTCGAGATGGGGAACGCCAGTGGGTCGCCCGGAGTAGTGATCCCGACTGGACGGACGGGCCACCCCGACCAGCGACATCCGCCAGCCGCGAGCGATCAACAGATGAGGGATACGGAGCGACACTTGAATTTACCATCCCACCGGCAGAACTCGAACCGACGACGGCAATTGAGGGTATTGACGCCGACGCCGCTGCGAACCTCGCCGAAGCAGGGATCAACACCGTGCGGCGGCTGGCGACAGTAGATCCCACCGACGTTGCTGGCGCCATCGACGAACCGCGCTCTCGACTCCAGCGCTGGCAGAAGCGGGCTCAGTCGCGGCGCGACGGCAAGCGGTCACACCAAGGCTAGATCGGCGCTTGGAAAGGTTAATGATGTGCCTCTATCGAAATACCAGGTGATGCGCCCGCTTGAGGATGCCTCGATTGCCAGAGACGGTAAGGTGCTTATCGTCGCGTACGATCACGGACTCGAACATGGTCCGGCCGACTTCGAGGCGGTCCCCGAAAGTCGAGACCCCGAACGGGTCTTCGAGGTGGCCCGACACGATGCCGTAACGGGACTGGCGGTCCAGAAGGGCATCGCGGAGTACTACTATCCCTCCTACGAGGACGAGGTCAACCTCGTCGCCAAACTCAACGGCACCTCGAACCTGTGGATGGGAGAGCCCGACTCGGCCGTCAACTGGTCAGTTGAGCACGCCGCCGATCTCGGGGCCGACGCCATCGGCTTCACACTGTATGGGGGATCGAATTACGAAGTCGAAATGGCCGAGGAGTTTGCTACCGCCCAGGAGGCCGCTCGCGATCACGACCTGCCCGTTGTGATGTGGTCGTACCCGCGTGGCCAGGGGCTCAAAAACGACAAAAAGGACGAGGTCATCGCGTACGCAGCCAGACAAGCACTCGAACTCGGTGCTGACGTCGCGAAGGTCAAGTATCCAGGGTCACGCGAAGGCATGGAGCTGGCCGTCGAGATGGCCGGGCCCGTTAAAGTCATTATGAGCGGCGGGTCGAAGGTCTCTGATCTTGAGTTCCTTCGAAGCGTTGAGGCGGTGATGGACGCTGGCGGCAAGGGTCTCGCCGTTGGACGCAACGTCTTCCAGCGGGAGAATCCCCGGCAGATTCTTGACGCCCTTGAGGCGGTCATCTTCGAAGAACGCTCGGCCGAAGAGGCACTTGAGGTATGACCGACGCACCCGTCGACGCGATCCTTGACACCATCGCTGCCGCTGCCCCGACGCTTCGAGAGAACTTCCTCGGGCGACGCGGTGGCGAAGCCGGCGAAAACCCGACCGGAGACACCCGCGTCGCCGCCGATGTCATGGCTGATGAGCTGTTCGTCGATCGTCTCGGCGAGATCGACGGCGTTGGAGCCCTCGCATCCGAGGAACGAGAGGGCGTGATCGACTGTGGAGACGGAGTTTCCGTCGCGCTGGATCCGCTCGATGGCTCCTCGAATCTGGCATCAAACAACGCTGCCGGCGCGATTGTCGGGGTCTATGACGACACCTTTCCGACAACCGGGCGGTCACTGATTGCTGCTGCGTCGCTCGTGTTTGGGCCGGTGACAACACTCACAGCTGCCGTCGGCGGGACCGTCACCGAGTACGAGGTAATCGACGGCGAGCGACAGGCCGTTGAGGAGGACGTTACCCTCCCGGCAGAGCCGACGATCTACGGATTCGGCGGTGGCGACAGCGCGTGGCACCCCCCATTCGCAGCATTTGCTGATGAGATTCGCCACGAACTCAAGCTCCGGTATGGCGGGGCATTTGTCGCCGATGTCAACCAGATCCTTGAGTACGGCGGGCTCTTTGCCTATCCGAGTCTCAACGGGTATCCCCAGGGCAAACTCCGATACCAGTTCGAGGCGGCACCGATGGGCTACCTGCTTGAGGCTGCTGGTGGAGCTGCCTCCGACGGCAATGGGTCGCTCCTTGATCGAACACCGGATGAACTGCACGCCCGTTGTCCGGTATATCTCGGAAACGAGACACTCGTGGATCGGCTTGAATCGGCGCTTGAGTAACGGTCACTTGAGCCGTTCCTGAAGGAACGATGGATGGGCGGCGGAGATGCCGTCGATCGAAAGAATATCCTCGCGGATAACCGTTCCGAGCATATCACCATCCTTGGCACGAACCTCGGCCATCAGCGTGTGGTCGCCACTTGAGGTGTATAGTCGGCGGATCTCATCAAGGTCTTTCAGCTGCTTGATCGCCTCGACGTACTGTTCGCTTTCGACATCCATCCCGACGAACGCGATTGACTGCCCCGAGAGCTTCTTTGGGTCGACCTCGGCGGAGTACCCCACGATGACACCCTCATCTTCGAGTTGGTTGATATACTTACGGACCGTCGGTTTCGACACATCGGCTCGTTCTGCGATCTCGGCGTAACAGGCCTGAGCGTCCTCCTCAAGGACGGATAGGATGCGCTCGGCCGTTGACTCCGTGCTCATTACAGCTATCTTTGCTCTTCGCGAAAAAATACCTTTTGAAACGACAAAGAGTCGTTTTTACTCCGAAAACAGTCGATGGCAGGCTCAGGTATGGCGTCCAAGCAGTTCGTAGGACCGCCGTGACGCCTCGGTATCCGTATCGAACTGCTGGTATGCGAGGGGGGTTTCGGGGAGTTCACCGATCTGCTGTTTTTCTTCGGTGGCCGTAAGCCGTCCTTCCTCGGTGTAGAAGCGACCGGTCAGGACCTCTCCTTCGTGGATTGCAATCTCGGCCTCGCGGGCCATCTCCATGGCCTCGTCGTAATCGGATGGGTCAAAGGCGTACTCGTCGGAGTCGTTGATGTCGATGTAAGGAACGTAGGACTTGGCGTCCTTGTTCCAGGTCGGACACTGCGTGAGGAAGTCGATGTGGGCGAATCCATCATGCTCAATCGCCTCGGCGATAATCTCCTGTGCCTGCCGCGGGTTGGTCGCCGCGGTCCGGGCAACGTAGGAGGCACCGGCTGACAGCGACCACGAGAGCGGTCGGACGGGGTCCTTGGCCGATCCGTGGGGCTGGGTCTTGGACGTGTGGCCCTTTGGACTGGTCGGCGAAGTCTGGCCCTTGGTCAGCCCGAAGATCTCGTTGTTGAACACGATATACGTAAGATCGTGGTTCTCTCGGGCGGTGTGCATGAAGTGATTACCACCGATGCCATAGCCATCACCGTCACCGCCAGCGGCGATTACCTCAAGATCAGGGTTCGAGAGTTTCGCTCCACGGGCAACCGGGAGCGCGCGGCCGTGAATAGCGTGATAACCGTAGGTGTCGACGTAACTGTTGAGCTTGCCTGAGCAGCCGATTCCAGTAACAACGAGCGTCTCGTCAGGGCCCTTGCTGACATTGGAGAGGGCGCCCTTGAGGGACTTGGCGACCGCAAAGTCGCCGCAGCCCGGACACCACGTCGGCTGGGGCTCGCCCTCAGGAGTGTAGTCGTCGCGGCTATGCTCGTGTGGATCGTTGATCGCGCTGAAGTCACTACTCATGATCAGTCATCTGCGGTGTGCTGGAGTTTCGCTGTCGTCGATACCAGTGCGTCCCGATTGCCGAGGATTTCGACCTCAAAGCCATCGACAATCTCACCGGGAGTGAATGGTTCGCCGTCGTATTTGAGGAGACTCGCCAACTGATCGCCGAATCGGCCAAGTTCCCGCTGAATCAGCCCGCGGAACTGTCCGCTGGCGTTCATCTCGACGACAAGGGCCTCGTCAACGGACTCAAGGAAGGCGGTCATCTCCTCGTCGGGGAACGGCAGCAGTTGGCTGACCCCCAGTCCCTTGACCGAGACGCCCTGGTCGGTGAGCCGTTCAACCGCCTCAAAGACGGTATCCTGCTGTGTGCCCCACGTGATGATGCCGTAGGTGGCATCCTCGGGACCGACGTGACGCTGGAGGCTTGTCGATTGCTCGGCGAGGTCATCCTCAACCGCATCGAGTTTCGCCATCCGCCGGTCCATCTGAGCAGTCCGGATCTCCGGGTCCTCCGTGATGTGACCGCTCGGGACGTGCTCGTTGCCTGTCGCGAGGAACCGACCACCGGACTGGCCCGGAACCGACCGCGGTACCGCCGTCTCGGCGTTCACGTCGAAGCGCTCGTACTTGCCGGAGACATCGTGAGCGGCCTCGGCGAGGTCCGCCTCAGTCATGACGTTGCCTGGATCGGTCGTCGGCTCACGATCAAAGAAGTCCGCCGGGAGCGTCCGATTCTCGCCCGAGAACTTCTGATCATAGACAATGATCGCCGGGAGATGGTACTCATAGGCCAACTCAAAGGCCAGACGGGTCTGATCGTAGGCCTCTCGGAGAGTGCCTGGAGCAAATACGACACGGTTTGAGTCACCCTGGCTGGTATACAGCACGTGCTCAAGATCGGCCTGTTCGGGCTTTGTCGGCATGCCTGTTGATGGGCCAGCGCGCATGGCCTCAAGTAACACCAGTGGTGTCTCAGTCATCTCAGCGAGGCCAACAGCCTCGGACATCAACGCGAAGCCACCGCCGGAGGAGCCGGACATCGCCCGCACCCCGGCGTGGGAGGCCCCAATCGCCAGGTTGATCGCCGCAATCTCATCTTCAACCTGCTCGGAGACGCCGTCGAATGACGGCAGGTTCTGGGACATGATGGTGAATACGTCCGTCCACGGCGTCATCGGATATCCCGCAATGAACCGACAGCCCGCATCAAGCGCCCCGTAGGCAATAGCGTTCGACCCTGAGAGAAGCGCCGGCTGGCTGTCGTGTTCGCCGTCAGGAACGGTGACATCGTGGTCGGCCTCAAGTTCGGTATCGACGAGTGCAACCGCATCTGAGAGGACATTCAGGTTCTGATCGCGGATATCACCGTCCATTGACTCCGTGATGATCTCCTCGATGTAGGAGACATCGAAATCGACGAGTTCCGCAACAACGCCGACGCCAGCGGTATTGCGCATGACGTCCCGGCCGTATTCGCGAGCAATCGCTTGGAGGTCAACCGGATAGACCTGCCAGTCGTGCTCGGCGGCGCGCTCGTCAAAGTTTTCGATGGCGTCAGTGTCGAGAACGCCGTCGTCGTAGACGATGATCCCGCCGTCACGGAGGTCATCAAGGTTCTCCTCAAGCGGTTTGATCTGCTCGTTGTCGTAGTAGGCATCCTCGTCGGTGCTCCGAGCGAAGGAGTCCCCCAGTGCGAGCAGACAGTCGTACTCGTCCGCGCGGGCCCCCACCGGATCGGGTGCCGCCCGAACCTCGACATAGGTGTGGCCGCCGCGGATCCGTGAGGGAAAGTGTCTGTGGGTGAAGACGTGCAGTCCAGAGCGCATCAGTGCGGTCGCAAAGTTCCGACTCGTGGAGTCGATCCCGTCGCCGGAACCACCTGCGATCCGCCAGATGAATTCATCCGAATGCATGGGTGACCATCGGCCAGCCGCTGGCCGGGAGTATTGTGACAGTTTGTCCAGTAATACTAAAGCGTTTGCTATAGATTACCAAGAATAGATCGTGAAGGTTTGCTGCAAGTCCACGGATACCGGCGAATAACGGGGTGTATCTACAGCCAATAGTAATGCACAATGATGCACAATCGCCCGGTGAGGGCTCACTCCTCGCGCCGAGGATTCGAGGGGTGATACTCGGTATCGTAGACACCTGGCCGGTCATCAAGCCGGTCAGGATTGAGCCGCCCACCGAGCAGCATGAAATCAAGCACGGTTACATAGAGCATGGCCTCAACCACAGGCACGGCACGTGGGGGTAACGACGGGTCATGTCGCCCGACGACATTGATATCCTCGTGCTCGCCGGTCTCCCAGTCGACCGTCGTCTGCTCTTTCGGGATCGACGTCGGCGCGTGCCAGGTCACCTCTCCGTAAATCGGTTCGCCGGTCGTGATCCCTCCCTGAAGGCCAGCGTGGTCGTTGCCCTCCGGGACCGGATCGCCCTCCTCGGCGACCGTCGCCGGGCGCGTCTCGCCGTCAGCAAACGTCCAGTCCTCGTTGCGATCGGAGCCAGCGACCGCCGCAGCGTCGCGCCCGAGACCGAACTCGACAGCGGTTGTCGCCGGGATTGCGAACATTGCCTGACCGAGGCGCGCCGGAATGCTATCAAAGCGTGGGGCCCCCAGTCCGCGGGGGATCCCGCGGGCCTCGAAATAGATCGTCCCGCCGACGGAGTCGCCACGCTTCTGGTACTCCTCAAGCAGTTCGCGCATCTCCTCAGCGGTTTCTAGATCCGCACACCGCACCTCTGTCTCCTCGGTATTCTCAAGCATCTCCTCGAAGGTCACCGGTGACGCCTCGATGTCGTGAAGCTGGTTAACGTGGGCTTTGATCTGGATATCGTACTCAGACTGGTTGAGCACCTGCTTGGCAACGGCGCCGGCGGCAACCCAGTTAACCGTCTCGCGAGCCGACGAGCGGCCTCCACCACCCCAGTTGCGGGTGCCGAACTTCGCAGAATAGGTATAATCACCGTGTGAGGGACGTGGGGCCGTCACGAACGGCTCGTACTTGCCCGAACGGGCGTCTTTGTTCTGAATGACCATCCCGATCGGCGTGCCGGTCGTGTAGCCATCCTCCAGACCGGAGTTGATCTGTACCCGGTCTGGCTCACCTCGGCTCGTTGTGATCGTCGACTGTCCGGGCTTGCGGCGGTCGAGTTCGCGCTGGATGTCCGTCGAATCGAGTTCAACTCCGGCCGGACACCCCGAGACGGTCACGCCCATCGCCTCGCCGTGGCTCTCACCGTATGTCGTCACTTCGAAGAGCCGACCGAATCGGTTCCCGTTCATATCCGTTGGTGAGAGTCCCCAGCATATGACCGTTTGGCCTTTCCTCCGATCACTCCTGCCGCTTGAGGGTCACTCCGAGTTCCTCGAACAACTCGAAGAAGCCGGGGAAGGACACATCAACGTGCTCTGCACCGGCGATCGTGACTGGTCCTTCGGCAACCAGCCCAGCAATCGATAGCGCCATGATGATCCGGTGATCGTGGCGGCCATCAACGTGTCCGCCGGTGAGGGCGCTTTTGGCGCCGTGGACGATTAGCTCGTCTTGTTGTTCCTCAATGTGTGCCCCAAGGGTCTCGAGGGCCTCAGCCATCGCGGACACCCGATCGGTCTCCTTGTACCGGACGTGTTCACACTCGGTGATGCGTGTCGTGCCATTAGCAATCGCGCCGAGCACGGCAATCGTCGGCAGTAGATCCGGCGTATTCGCGACATTAACGGTCACGCCGCTTAACGAGGATTGGGTGACTGTGATCTCCCCCGCTTCGCGATCCCACTTGAGGTTAGCCCCCATCCGATCAAGCACGTCGACGATCGCAGTATCGCCCTGAGCACTCGGGCGTGCTCCCGCAACGCGCAGTCCTGACGGTGCCGCAACGGCACCGGCCGCCAGCAGGTACGACAGCGAGGAGAAGTCGCCTGGCACCTGATAGGTTCCTCCCAGCGGATCATAGGTCTGGCCGCCGTCGACGGCAAAGCCGTCGGTCGTATGACGCGCGTCAACCCCGAAGGCGTCGAGCAGTTCGATCGTGATCTCGACGTACGGCGCTGACTTCAGCTCGGTCTCAAGAGCGACTTCGATGCCGTCATGCGTGACGGCACCGGCCATCAGCAGCGCAGTGATGAACTGTGAGGAGACATCACCCGGGATCGACACTCGGCCGCCGTCAATCGGTCCGGTGACAACAAGTGGGGCCTGTCCGTTGTTCCGGGTGCTCCACGCTTGGCCGCCGAGTTGGTCAACCGCCGAGAGCAACGGCCCCTGTGGACGCGAGCGCAAGGAGGCGTCGCCGGTCAACACGGTCATGCCGTCGGCGAGTGCCGCCGCCGCCGTCACGAGCCGGATGGTCGTCCCGCTGTTCGCACAGTCGATGACATCCGCGGGGACAGCCGGCTGGCCATCGAAGCCTGTCACCCGTAGTCGTTCGTCGGCCATCTCGACACTGCCACCGAAGGCCTCCACCGCGCGCATCGTTGCTCGGGTGTCCGCGCTCACCAGCGGCGCCTCAATCGTCGTCTCTGAGGGGCCGTAACCGGCCGCGAGAATCGCCCGGTGGGTGTAGCTCTTTGACGGGGGGGCACGCGCCCGCCCGGCGACATCACTGGCCCGAATGGTCACGTCCATGCCAGAGTCAACGGGGGAGGCCCCTATCACGATTGTGCCCTTCGATGGCGACTAGTCGTCTCTTGGAGAACGGCACCCGGCGTGTTCGTCGCGAACGTCTGTTGAGCGTATCGAGCACGATGCCGGAGTCAACGAGCCGCTCACTTTTCGTACACGTCCACGCTTCTCAAGATGACACGGTGACACAGGAGCTGCCGGGGCGACGGCGAGCGACGGGAAGATTTGAAGGGCTTGGCCGCTGAGTGTCAGAGGATGATCACGAGCGAACGGATGGCGATGGTTGATCGCAACGCCGTCGCCGTCGGCGTGTCGCGACAGCAGCTCATGGAGTCAGCCGGAAATGCCGTCGCCCGAGCGGTTCGCGAGGTGAGTGCGTCGGGCGATGCCGTCACTGTTGTCGCCGGGCGCGGCAATAACGGTGGTGACGCCTTCGCGGCAACGCGGTTTCTCGACGACCGTTCGGTGACCGTTCTCCTGCTTGGCCGGGCCGATCGGATCCGGAGCGACCACGCCCAGGCCAACTGGGACGCACTCCAGCAGGGAGCATACGATACGCGGGAGGTACGCGACTCGACGGCCTTGCACGAGGGCGCCGCGGGTGACACCATTGCGTCGGCAGATGTCATCGTCGACGGTATCCTCGGTACCGGTATCACGGGGGAGCTCCGCGAACCCGCCGCATCGGCCGCCGCCCGGATTAACGACGCCCCCGCACGTGTCGTCTCCGTTGATGTCCCATCGGGGGTAAACGCCGACACAGGCGCCGACGCGACCAACGCCGTTGCCGCTGACCGCGTCGTTACGTTTCACGACATGAAGCCCGGACTCGTGGATCTCGAAGCCGAGGTAACCGTCGCGGACATCGGCATCCCCCCGGCAGCCGAGCGGTTCGTCGGCCCTGGTGACCTCCAGGCGCTTTCACGACCTGCAGACGCCCACAAGGGAGACAACGGCGAGGTACTGGTTGTCGGTGGCGGGCCATACTCGGGCGCACCGGCGCTCGCCGCCCAGGCCGCCCTCCGTGGTGGAGCTGATCTGGTGCGGGTTGCCTGTCCAACGGCCGTTGCTGACGCGATCAAGGGATACAGCGAGAATCTGATTGTCCGAGCGCTTCCCGGCGATCACCTCAGACCGGATCACGTCGACCGACTACAGACTCTTGCGGCCGAACACGACAGTGTCGTCCTGGGGCCCGGACTCGGTCGTGCTGATGCAAGTCTCAAGGCAGCGACCGACCTCCTCGAAACACTCGATAATCGGGTTGTCGTCGATGCGGATCCACTGCAGGTTATCCCCGGGGTCGATACCGATGCCGAACTACTGTGCACCCCCCACCGCGGGGAGCTGGCACGGATGGGCCAGGAGACGCCGGACGACTGGCGTGAGCGGGCCGATATCGTCAAGTCCTTCGCTGCCGAGCTTGGTCATACACTCCTGGTCAAGGGTCCGAACGACATCATCTCCGATGGGACCGACACGCGCATCAACCGGACGGGGAATCCGGGCATGACCGTCGGGGGTACAGGCGATGTCCTCGCCGGACTAGCCGGCGCGCTACTCGCAACGCATCCGCCACTGCGGGCCGGGGCAATCGCCGCATACGCCAACGGCGCTGCTGGCGACCGCATTGTCGAAGAACGGGGGTACGGCTTACTGGCAACCGACCTTCCACCAGTTGTCGCCGAGACGCTATGGAACACGGACCGATGAGCGACGAATTGACCCACACTGACACAGACGGAACCGCCGATATGGTTGATGTCGGGGACAAGCCCGATACAGCTCGACGGGCTGTTGCCACCGGAACAATCGAGCTCCGACCGGCGACAATCGACGCAATTGAGGCAGACGCCATTGAGAAGGGAAACGTCCTCGCAACCGCCCGGATCGGCGCGATCCGCGCTGTCAAACACACCTGGGAAACGGTTCCGTTGTGTCACCAGATTCCGATCACAAACATCGAGACGACATTTGATATTCGTGATAAAGCGGTCACGCTTGAGGTAGCCGTCGAGACGACCGGCAAGACCGGCTGTGAGATGGAGGCACTCCAGGGTGTGACGACCGGCCTCGGTGTCCTCTGGGACATGGTAAAGGCCGCCGAGAAGGACGCCGACGGACAGTACCCAGAGACGCGTATCAACGATGTTCGGGTGCTTGAAAAGGAGAAGCGACCCCTCGACACATGACGGGCTCCGCAACGTCGCTCCCGGCTGCACTGGCCGCCGAGTCGGGAATTGTCTGTGCCGTTGGCGCTGGCGGCAAGAAGACGACCCTATACGCACTCGCCGACGCGCTTGATCGCGCGGTCGTCACCGCCACCGTTCGGATTCCAATCTTCGACGACGCGGTTGCCGATGTCGTCGTAACCGACAATCCAGTGGCGGCCGTGCGGGCGACAGACGACTGGCCGGTCGGTGTCGTTCCCGAGCGCGAGCGCGAGGACCGCTACCGGGGGTACGCTCCATCAACGATTGCCACCATCGACGCCGTTCCGAGCGTCCAGACGACACTCGTCAAGGCCGATGGCGCGCGGATGCGCCAGCTCAAGGCACCGAACGACCGCGAACCACAGCTTCCAGCAGGCGCCGACACCGTACTTGTGCTTGCGAGTGTCCACGTCGTCGGTGAAGCACTAACCGACGAGTGCGTCCACCGTCCGGAACGGGTGGCCACAATCACCGGTCGTGAGTATGGCGATGAACTCACTCCGGCCGATGTTGCGACCGTTCTCGCGAGCGAACAGGGGGGACAGAAGGCCATTCCGGCGGACACAACCGCCATTGCGGTGCTCAATATGGTTGATAACGATACCGACAGGGCCGTCGCCGAGCAGATCGCCGACGCGCTTGATGACTCGGCGTTTGATCGCGTTGTCCTCGCACGGATGCAAACCCCCGAAATCGTCGCCGTCCGGGAGTGATCGATCAGACAAACTGCTTGACTACGTCTGTGAGGTCGGCCCGCGTGTCGACGCTTTTGAACCCAACACCGGCATTGTGGGCGTTAATGACTGACTCGCCGACGGAAGTCCACGACAACGAGTCAAGCGGGGCCAAGGCCTTACGATCCCCGCGCTCAAGAGCGCGTTCACAGGCCCGGTAGGTTGGCACCCGCCGGTACACCGCCTGCAGTGGTTCATACCAGCCCTCAGGCGATATCGGCACGACGGCATCGTACGGCGGACTGTCGCCGGAGGGTGTCAGACCCGCGGCGGGGACTGAGGGAGAATCAAGGCGCCGGTCGCCCGTCGCTACCGAAAAGAGCGCATCGACGAACGACGGCACGACCGCTGGCATGTCACAGGCGAGCACCGCCACAAGGTCCCCATTAGCAGCGGCGAGTCCGGAGTACATACCGGCCACCGGCCCTTCGTCGGGGTGGTCGTCAAGGGCGATCCGCGTCGGTGTCGAACACCCGTCAATGGCGGCGCGGATCGCCTCGCGCTGTTCGGTCCGGCAGTTGACGACCACCTCGTCGACGACCCTCCCGAGCCGATCGGCAACGCGGCGGACCATCGGCGTGCCGGCAATCTCAACGAGTGCCTTGTCGGCCCCTGCAAACCGGGTTGATCGGCCACCGGCCAGGATCACCCCCGAGCGTTTCGTCATCGCGAGTAATTACTCGGCGGACAGATTAGACGTTACGCCGTCGATGGGTGAGGATTCCCGCTCCGACCAGCACCGCAGCTGCCATACCGATCCCGAATCCAGGCTGTGGATCCTCTGAAGTGGGTGGCGTAGACGCGTTCACCGTCGTGTCAGCCGCTGGAAGCGTCGCGTTCGGGTGGAAGGCGTGTGCCATCCGGGTAAGCGGAGTGACGACCCGAGGTCCGGGCTGGCTTACGTGGTTGGCATCAACTACGAGGACCTGCTCGGACTGAACGGCGGTCGTCTCCGTAAACGGTGTTTCGTTGGTCGGGACGCCCGCGTGACTGGGCGTCACGATCCACTCGGGATCGGTCTGTGCGATGATCTCCTTGGAGATTGGTTCGAACCCATCAATTCCAGCCTCAGTAGCGACGTTCTCACCACCCGCAGTCGTGAGAAGCTCGCCAATGAAGGTCTCCTCACCGGCAGCGTATCCAAAGAAGTAATACAGCACGCGAGGCGGATCGCGGTCAGCAACTGCCGTCTCAATCGCCTCAACCTGTTGGCGCATGTCGGCGACGGTCTGGTTGGCGGCGGCGCACGCCCCGAGGAACTGGCCAAACAGTCGCGTCTGAGTATAGATCTCGTCGAGCGACGTCGGCTCCGAGCGCTGATAGACGGCGATTTCCGCTGCCCGCAGCTGTTGGATGGTGGCGTTACTGACATAGTTCGGGGCAATCACCAGATCCGGCTGCTGGGCGATGATCGTCTCGACATCAATGGACTCGATTGAAGACCCGGTTACGTCGGTTTTGTTGGCCGCACCGTCAAGATACGACGTGTACTCGCCGACGGGCATGCCAACGACGCGGTCTTCGGCCCCGATCGCCCAGACAATCTGGGCGGCTGCCGGCTCTAAGACGACGACGCGCTCGGCCGGAGCTGCCACCTCAACGGTCGTCCCGCTGTGATCTTCGACCGTCACTGTGGAAGAACACTCCGCAGCAGTCCCCGTGGCGAGGATACCGCTGGCGCCACCGAGGAGCACAACAAGCAGTACAATACGGAGGACGTTCCGATACATGTGATACGGTCCGCCGCCGGTACAAAAGAGATTTAATTATTACAACTGAGATTGTGCTGTGGTACTCCATCGGACGCTCCGGTGGTCAGGTGGACTCGGTGTCATCCTGCTGGGGGTCATCGTCGGTAGCGCCACCATCGGACCGGCGGACATCGGCGTCTTCGAAGCGGCGGCCGTTCTCCTTGAGCTGGTCGTAGTGCCGACCTACGCGGCCGGGAGTCTCGAGTGGATCCACCCGCTTGCCGCGGACGTTCCAGCGACAACCCGCACCATTGTCGGGTCAATCCGCCTGCCGCGGATCCTCCTCGGAGCAGTTGTTGGATTTGCGCTTGCAACTGCCGGCACGGTGTTTCAGGGATTCTTCCGGAATCCGCTGGCTGATCCGTCGATTATCGGCATTTCCGCGGGCGCCGCAACCGGGGCCGTCGGCTACATCGTTGCACCAATTACCGTTCCCTACGGACTCCCGACAGCAGCATTTGTTGGCGGGTTATTCACCGGCGGGCTGGTGTACGTTATCGCCACGGAGGGCGGACGAACACCGGTGGCCACACTCCTGTTGGCAGGCATTGCCGTCCAGACGTTCTTCGGCGCTGTTATCTCCTACCTGCTGTTGAACGCCGGTGAGAGTCTCGAGCGCGTCGTGTACTGGCTCATGGGTCATCTCCACGCCAGCACCTGGTGGCGACTGAGCATTGCAGTGCCGCCAGTTTTAGTCGTCTTTGCGCTTCTGCTGGCTCACGCCCGGGATCTTAACCTGTTAATGCTGGGTGAGGAGCACGCTCACGCGCTTGGTCTTGACGTCGAGCGTAGCAAGCGCAACCTCCTCGCTGGCGCCAGCATCGTGACCGCTGCCGGGGTCGCCGTCTCGGGCGTCATCGGCTTCGTTGGCCTTGTTGTCCCCCACATCATGCGACTGCTTGTCGGCCCCGATCACCGGGTACTGCTTCCCACAAGTGCGCTTGCTGGCGCGATCTTCCTCGTGACAACAGATACCGTTGCCCGCGCCGGGGCCGCAGAACTCCCTGTGGGGATCGTTACGGCCGCCCTCGGCGCGCCGTTCTTTCTGTACCTTCTCATCAGTCGTGAGGTGCATTCGGTATGATCGAGGTCGACAATCTCGTCGTCGAACTGGGCAGCCAGGAGATTCTCACGGGGCTATCGCTATCGGTAGCAACCGGGACCGTTCTCGGATTGGTCGGTCCGAATGGCGCCGGCAAGACGACGCTACTACAAACCATCGACGGGTTCCGTGATCCGACCGCCGGAACGGTGCGGATCGACGGCGACCGGGTCGAGACACTCGATGTGAGCGATCTCGGACGACGAGTTGGGGTTGTCCCACAGGAGTCGACGATTGGATTTAATTTCGATGTCGAGACGCTCGTCGAAATGGGGCGATACCCCCACCGCGGGCGCTTTGGCACACCGACAGAGGCGGATCAACGGGCGGTTGAGACGGCCCTCGAACGGACGGAAACAACGGCCCTACGCGATCGGCCGATTACGACACTCAGCGGCGGACAACAACAGCGGGTGTTCATCGCCCGGGCACTCGCACAGGATCCGTCCGTCTTATTACTTGATGAGCCGACAGCCAGTCTCGATATTAACCACCAGACCGCGATTCTCTCGCTCGTGCGGTCGATCGCTGCCGACGATCGGACGGTCATACTCGCGATGCACGACCTCGATCTCGCGGCGCGGTTCTGTGACCAGATCGTACTCCTTGAAAACGGAACAATCCGTGCACGCGGTCGGCCACAGGACGTACTCACCGCCGATCGACTCAAAGTAGTGTTCGGCGTCGATGTAGCCGTCGAACCGCATCCAGCGACAGGACACCCATCGGTAACACCACAGCCAGAGGACGGCTAGACCGACTCGACGGTGGCGACAAGATCGCTAGCCTTCGAACGCGACTGTGCGACAACAGAGGGGTGGGCTGCAAACTCGATGCAGACGCTGTCGTTGTTGTAGCTCACGTCATCGACGCGGGCGTGATCGTGCACCCACGAAACAACGCTCATCGTCTCATCAGTCATCGGCATCACCAGTCGCTCGTGCTCAAGTGCCGGCAGTTCCTCGTGAATCCGCTCGCGCAGCGAAGCAATATTGGCCCCGGTTGTGGCGCTCACCGCGACCGGATCGGTCGCAAGCGCTGAGAGTGCAGCGCGCTTCTCTGCAAGTTCGGTCTCATCAACGCGGTCGGTCTTATTGAGGACCGTCACGATCGGCGCCTCATTGCGTTCGTAGAGTGTATCATGGGCGGTCACGAGTTTCTCGCGGATGTCCTCAATCGGTTCGCTCACATCGACAACGAGCAATACGAGATCGGCTCGGTAGACGGCATCAAGCGTCGACTTGAACGACTCGACAAGCCAGTGTGGCAAATCGCTGATAAAGCCGACCGTATCGGTCACCAGCACATCGCGGCTGTCGATGGCCGCCTCGCGGGTGGTTGTTCCGAGTGTGGTGAACAGTCGGTCCTCGGATTCGGCCGTGGGGTCAAGATCCGGGTGGAGATCCTCGTTTTCATCGACATTGAGATCGGTTGCCAGTCGGCGAAGAAGCGTCGACTTGCCGGCGTTCGTATAGCCCGCTAGCGCCACCAGATCGAAGCCAGACTCGCGGCGCTGGGCGCGACGGTCAGCCTCGGTCTGTTCGATGGCCTCAAGTTCGTCACGAATCCGGCTGATGCGCGCTTTGATGTCCTGTTCGCGGCTCTCGTCGTACTCGCCGAGTCCCATGAACCCAGGATGTTCGTCCCGTTTGGCGAGGCTCGTTTTGGCCTCCGTCCGCGGGAGTTCATAGCGTAACTCCGCAAGTTCGACCTGGAGTTGGGCCTTACGCGTCTGTGCGCGCTGGCCGAAGATGTCCAAAATGAGCTTGAACCGGTCAAGGACCTCGGTCCCCTCTGGAAGTTCCTGCCCGAGGTTGTACGTCTGGTAGGGGCCAAGACGGTTGTCGAACAGGACCGTTTCTGCGTCGGTCGTGAGGACCGTTCGGGCGAGTTCCTGTACTTTCCCGGCACCGATGGCCGTCGCCGGATCCTCCGGGCGCGTCTGGGTGAGCTCTCCGACAACCGTATAGCCGGCCGACTCCGCGAGGTGTGTGATCTCCTCGGTGTCAGCCGTTCCCTGATCAACCCGCTTGACAATGACTGCACGCTGCTCGCCTGACACGTGTACAGCTATTGGCTACGGGCTCGGGAATAATAAACCCCGCCGCGACTACGCTATATGAGCAGTCCAACGGCAAAGGTGACTGCGTAGGCCAACAGCAGTTTTCCGGTCTGCTCAAGTGCCGGGTTCAACGCGTCACCGTCGGTGTGTGTCCAGACAGTGTTGGTTATCACGAGTCCATACGGGAGCGTCACGAGTGGCAACAACGCGCCAACGCCGGCCGATTCGACCCCGGCCCCGAGCCAGAAGACCACCGGAACGAGATACGACATCACCATCATGAGAAGAAACTCAATGCGGCTGAGGCGGTAGCCGATAAGCACGGCGAGAGTGTGTTTGCCGGCGGCCCGATCTGACTCAAGATCCCGCACGTTGTTCACCACAAGAACGTTTGTCGACAGGGCCGCCATCGGAAGACTCGCAACGAGGGCCTCAAGCGGGACCGTCCCGGCCGGAATGCCGACAGGGGTCATCACGTCAAGTGCCGCGACCGCCTGGACGTAGACGGTGCCAGTCACCGCAATGACTCCGAAAAAGACGAACACGAAGAGGTCGCCCAGTCCGTGTGAGCCAAGCGGGTAGGGCCCCCCCGCATAGGCGTAGCCGCTGATCAAGCTTGCCAGGCCGATCATGAGAATCGGGACACCACCGACATACACCAGGTAACCGCCCACCAGTAATGCAAGGCCGTAAGTCACAAGCGCCGCAGCTCTGACCTGACGGGCCGGGATCAATCCGGACTGGGTAACCCGTGTGTAGCCATCCTCGCGGGCCGCATCGACGCCGCGAACGCCATCATGATAGTCGTTCGCGAAGTTCGTGCCGATCTGGATCAACAACGCCCCGATTAGCGCTGCAATCGCCGGACCAACAGCGGCGAGATCAAGCCAGAGTGCAACAGCAACGCCGACAATCACGGGGGCTGCTCCCGCAGGAAGCGTCTGTGGCCGGGCAGCCATCAGCCAGGCTCGGCCGCGACTAACCTCGGTACTCATCACCTTCGTGCAGTCCTGCCAGCCGGTTAACTCTTATTGGACGGACGGGCACTCACCCCCCTGTGGAACGAGGCTACCTCAAACAGTTATGAGGCTCGACGCCATGCATCCGGGTATGCAAAACCTTCGCGCACCCCAACGCCGCACCTGCGAGCGGTGCGGACGCTGTGAAGTATGGATCGACGGCGGCTGGCAGATTGACGAGGACAACGAGTGTCGTGTCGGCAGTCCCTACTGCATCCACGAATGGGACATCACTGGCGATTTCTCGCCTGTTGACGGCTAAGCGCTCGCTGCGGGGAAAAAGCAACCCTTAACTCACGATAGCGGGTTTGTTCGTCCATGAGCGATACGATTGAGGTTCTGGTTCCTGGTGGCCAGGCGGATCCTGGTCCGCCGCTCGGGCCGGAACTCGGTCCGACACCGGTCGATGTCCAGTCGGTTGTCCAGACGATCAACGACGAGACGGCAGCCTTCGACGGCACCGAGGTCCCCGTAACGATCACCTATGAGGAAGATGGAAGCTTCGAGATTGACGTCGGAGTGCCGCCGACCGCCGAGCTCATCAAGGACGAGGCCGGCTTCGAGACCGGCAGCGGCACGCCACAGGAGGAGTTCGTTGCCGACCTCTCGGTCGATCAGGTCAAGCAGATTGCCGAGCAGAAACAGTCCGACCTGCTCGCGTACGACCTGAAAAACGCCGCCAAGGAGGTCGTCGGCACCTGTACCTCGCTTGGCGTGACCATCGAGGGAGAGAACCCCCGTGAGTTCAAGGCGAAAATCGACGCTGGCGAGTACGACGACCACTTTGCGGCGGCCGCCTGAGACGAGTTCGACGGCCGTCGATAAGGAGTTTTATTATCGTCGAAGTTGTGCCTCCGAGTATGGCGGCCGTCCTCGACAGCGAGACACGACAGCGACTGATGGCAAAGATCGATTCAACGACAGCCAAGCTGGTCTTTCACTCGCTCGCCCTTGAGGGGGCAGCGACGGCGTCACAACTACAGCGTCGGCTCGACCTGCCACAGTTGACGATTTTGAGCGTGCTCGGCACACTCGCACAACGTGGCGTTGTCGACACCGACGCCTCCGGCGAGCAGGTTCGGTATCGTGCGGCGATCTAGAGTTCAATCCGCTCGACGAGGTCCTGTCCCTCGGCCTCCTGAGTGTTGATCGCGACGATCCGAACGTGCTCCTCAAGGCCTGATCCCTCCAGTTTGGCCTTGAGCAACGAATCGACCTGGTAGACACCAACGGCGCTGTTCATCTCAATCTCGGCGGCGACCGGGACATCATCTCCGGGTTCAAGCACGACCCGTTCGATTGCCCGACTCGAAAGCGTGTTAATCCCACGGCCACCCTTCTCGTAGGGTGTCCGCGACCGCCCCCGCTCCATGTCGAGTGCGTCGGCCACGCGAATGACGCCGGCCTCTGTCGTCAGGGGCTGCTCCTCGGTGTGGTGACACAAGATTGCGTGAAGCACCTCGGCTTTGACGCGAACAGCCGCCGCCGGGTCATAGAACTCCGGAAGAATGTCATCAAGCAGCGGCGTTGCAACCGGAATCGAGTAGTAAGGGTGGTCATGTCGGTGGACGATGTGGCCGACATCGTGCAGCGTTGCCGCCAGCGCGATGATGACCGGCTCGTCAGCCTCCGCAAGCCCCTGCTGGCCGGCACCGTTGAACTTGACGCCAGCACGCTTGAGCAGTTCGTATAGCCGGAGCGCTCGGTCACGGACAATCGCGATATGGGTCGGCCCGTGGTCGTTGTAGTTCATCCGGTCGACCGGGTTCACATTCTGGGCCTCAAGATACGCGGCGATCACCTCGCTATCGGCGATGTACGCAAGGACGCGGTTGAGTCGCTCCTCGGGAAATGGATGGTCCGCCGTCGGGTCGTAGGTTCGGGTGCGCTCAACCAGATCGGCGGGCAACTCATCATCAGGCATACCCATGGTAGTATAGCCCGGACACACAAAGCACTGGCCTACCGCTCAAGGGCGTCAGCAATCGCATCGTACGGCGGTTCGACGGTCGGATCCTCACCGATCCATCGGTAGGTAACCCGACCGTCATCATCAAGCAGAAACACCGCCCGCTTGGCGATCCGGTCAAGCCCGATATCAGCGAAGTCGGTCACCACATCATACTCCGCCATGATCGTCGCGTCGGGGTCGGCCACCAGCGGGACCGATAGCCCCTCGGCGTCACGAAAAGCGTTCAACGCGAAGGGGAGATCCCGGCTGATGCCCACAACCGTCACCGGGGCGTTGCCGAATCGCTCCTCAAGGGCATGCATCTCACTCGTACAGGTTCCCGTGAATGCTCCCGGGAAAAACGCCACCAGTACTGGTGGGTCAGCAAGCAGGTCTGCAAGGGTCGTAATGTGGATCCCACCATCGGCCATCGGCGCGGAAAATCCCGGGGCAACGTCACCGCGTTCGAGCATACACACGACTTGAGCGCCAGAAAAATAGCCGTTGCGGCCGCGAGCGGACGGTTCGGAGAGGCAAAAAGACTATAATTGCCACTAGGCTACACACGGTCGACAATGGTGATGGACACGTTCGTGCCGATGTTCGGTCTTCCCGTTGGCCCGGAGGTGCTGGTGATCGTCCTCATCGCGATCTTGCTCTTCGGTGCCAACAAAATTCCGCAACTCGCTCGGTCGAGTGGGGAAGCCATCGGCGAATTCCAAAAGGGGAAACAAGAGGTCGAACAGGAACTTCAGGAGATGCGCAGCGAGGACTCCGAAGTCAGCGAGGGGGCTGAGGCAGAGCCGTCGGCCGATCGATCAACGAACAACAACTGACGCGTTTTGTCGTGGGCGTGTGGCCTAGCGGACAGGGCGAGGGGTTCCTAACCCCTCGATCGCGGGTTCGAATCCCGCCACGCCCGTCCGAGTTCTGAACGAACTACACTCGGCAGACGGCGACTCGCGACGACTACCCCAACATCCCAGACCCGACGCGAGCGTACTTCGATCAGTTACGTGAGCTTATCCTGACCAACGACAAAGAGGAACTCCGCGGTGAGCTCGAAGCGATCGCTGACCGCATCGAGGAGTGGAAAACGACGTA
>JBEQAX010000018.1:0-32667 GCA_041640095.1 Salinarchaeum sp.
CTTCTTCGGAACGGGAGTTACGATCTCGTGTTCTACTTCGAGGCCGACGCCAACCTCGATGCGATTGTTGAAGCGGTACAAGAGCAGGTCGACGGACCGGTTATCGGCGTAACAGAGTCCTGATTACAGCGGTAGCGAGGCGAAAGCCCACCCCTTCAGGGGTGTGGATGAAGCTGACATGAGATGCCACAAACCACGTGACATAGGCTGGTTGTAATCCCAACGTTTACGATAATCTATCACATAATATACTGTGTGAGCGACCGGCCACAGCGAACGAACACATACACTGCTGAAGCAACCAGCGACAGGTATCAGCAGTGTGTGTTTGACTGGCTGGCCGCCCAACCACCCCTCTGGAACCAGATCACCTACCGACGCCGCCAAGCATACTTCAGCGACAATGGTGACGTATGGGACGCTGACTACACCGACCTCTACGACGAGTATGCCCCCATCCTTGGGAAAGCAACGTGCCAGCAGATCGCTCGCAAGAACAGCGAAGCGTGGCGCAGCCACTTCCGGTTGCTCGACCAGTACCACGACGACGACGACCTGACAGTGACCGAGAACCCCTCGCCACTAGGATACTGAGGCAACAGAAGCGATGGCTACGAACTCCACGGCTTCGTCCGCAACGACCTCTACACGTTCGACTGGGACGAGGATACTAGCACACTCGAATTCGGCGTCGGTAACGTACTCGAAGACCGGTACGACTTCGAACACAACGAACATGTCACGCTCGACGTGCGGGGCAACCCGCAGTGGGACGGTGACGATAGCCGCTTGGAACTCATCTACGACGACCACGCTGCCCAGCTTCGTGTCCAGCATCCTGTTCGCATTCAACCAGACGATCTCCGTCAACAACGACAGGCTGCATTCACTCACACACTCGACACCGAGAACACGACGCAGGTAGCCGCCATCGACGTAGGTGCGAACAATACGTTGGCTGTTGTCACCGAAGACGGTGATACTGCCGTGTACCACGCCCGCCCGGAATTCGAGCGGTTCCAGCGCTATTCCCAGCGAATCGCCACACTTCAGTCGAAACTCCGAGAAGATGAATACACGAGCCACCGTATCCAACGCCTGTACGATGAGCGGTCAAGAAAGCGCGACCACAGCCGAGATGCTGCGGTGAAACACGTTGCTGAATGGTTGCTCGAACGGAATGTTGACACGGTGTACGTTGGTGACTTGACCGATGTGCTGGACACTCATTGGAGTGCTGAGGTGAACGAGAAGACGCACAATTTCTGGTCGCACCGACAGCTACTGGATCGGATAGAACTGACACTCGGTGATGTTGGAATTGCCGTTGCAGACGTGAACGAAGCCGATTCGAGTAGCGAGTGCCCCGAGTGTGGAAGTAGTGATGTGACTCGGAATGGTGATTCGTTCCGGTGTCACGACTGTACCTTAGACGCACACAGTGACGTGGCAGGAGCGTGGAACATCGTGCAGTCTGAAGTAGGGCCGATGGCCCGGCCTGCTGCCCTGTCTGCTGAACGCGGCAGGGGCGCACCCCACGAGGGGGCGTACTGGCAGTGGAACGAACACGACTGGATACTCGCCGAGTTTGGGGAACAGTCGCGGTCGCACGACCAACCCAGCATCAGCAAACCCGCAAGTTCACAGCCGGGGTAATCGACTGGTTGGATTACCCACGGAGGAATCCCACGACTTCAGTCGTGTGGAGGAGGTCAATCCGTGTAGGAACTCTCGCCGACAACCGCCTGGAAGGTGCCACGACCGGTAGAGTCATCAGCATCGAAGCGGTCAACCTGGACACGCACCTGTTTTCCCTCGTGCTCCGGTGGAACGTCCGTAACGACGAGTGTTGTGTCGCCGATCCGGGCAATGCCTTCTTCACCGGTGTGCTCAGAGAGAAACACCTCGACAACGTCACCCGGCGAGAGCGTCGGATGCGTACTCCGGAATTGGAACCCAGAGAGGTACCGTTTAAGGAGGCTCATACCCGCGCCACCTCCGCACTTGTCCGGTCAATCAGATACTCACGTCCGAAGCCGGTGATGGCCGCGAGGATGAATACGGCGACCAGCAGCCAGCCATGGAAGACGTACGGAACAACCTCAATCGGGTTGACCACCATCGACTGCGTGAACCAGTCGTAGTTTGCCGGCAGCGTCTGCATTGCACCGAATCCGGCAAGCACACCGCCCGACCACGGGAAGATGTACCCGAGTGCGGATGTCTGTGAGTCGAGAATGTTGGCCCGCCGGTAGCTGTTGAGGTTGAATTTCTCGCCAACCTTCGAAATATACGGCCCGATCGCAATCTCGGCGGCCGTGTTGATGGTGATTGCGGCATTGATCAGTGCGGCTGTTCCGACCATCGTTAACTCGGCGCGACGGACGTTGGTCGCGAGACGATCAAAGGTGAACTCAAGAATCGCGTCGAAAGCCCCGCCGCGGATCATGATCTGTGCACCAGCGACGATGAACAACACCAAAATCGACAGCGGGAGGAATCCGACAACGCCCGAGTAGAGGCTGCCACCGACACCGACACTGCCGGCCTCTGAGACCACCTCAAGAATTGGCAGGGCCGACAGCGGTTCGGCCAGTGGTGCCGAGGCGGGCGCCCGGAAGACCAGAATGTCGGCCGGTGACGCTAATCCGGTGAGGAGCGTGAGCGCAACGGCAGCGATAATCCCCCAGGAAATGGCCTCGACGATATGACGACCGGCCACGGCCGTACCGATCACAACCCCCATCGAGACCAGATGAACAAGTCCGAGGGCGTTACTCTGCTCGCTGATAATGGCCGCCGCGTCGCCGGTTACCTGTATTCCGCTAAGGGAGGTCGCAACCACGATGTACAGCGGGAGCGCAAGCAGTGCCGCCACAATGGCGTACTTGAACCGCGTTGCGACAACACCCCCGATATCGGCGTCTTGGGTGACCGCACTAACGATTGTAGTGTCACTCACCGGGGCAAGGTTGTCGCCGAAGACCGCCCCAGAGAGGATCGCCCCGAAGAGCAGGACCGGATTGGCCCCCAAGAGAACCCCTGCAGGGAAAAACAGCGTGACGAACGCGATTGTCGCACCGTATCCGGTACCGATTCCCGTCGTGAGCAGGGCACACAGAACGAACGTCACGGCGGGAAACAGCAGCGGCCCGACGTTGAGTACCTGGGCCGCCCAGATGAGACCATCGACAAAGCCACCGATCTGGAGGGTTTCGGCGAACATGCCCGCCCAGACCCACGCTACGATAGCCGTTACAGCAACGGGTTGAGTCATCCCTTCGAAGATAGTGTTTGCATACCCGGTCCACGAACCTTTCACGAAGAACATCCCGACGATCAGGCCGACTAACATCCCGATAATCAACCCCTGGGTGTCAGAGACGTACCAGAAGGCCGTCTGGAAGATCGCCCAGATGATAAACAGCGCAATCGGGAGGACGCTCATCCCCCGACCGCCGTAGAACTCGATGTCAGGCGGTTCGTTCGTGTCAGCAACGCCAGCGGAGAGGTCTGATTCAGACACGTCTGAGTGATTTCGGAATGAACCTCAAGACCTTTGCGGACCAGCCTGTCCAAACATGGACGGTAAATACAGAGGCTGACACGTTACTGATCACGTCAGCCAAGATGTGACCCACCAGTGCGAGCGTCGCACATTGTTTCTCTCGCAGGCGCCGGACAATCAGGTTAACACTGGTTTCTTTGGTGTATTTGGGAGTCTCCACGAAAACGAACGTTGCGCAATCAGAGTGCACCGTCGGGGATTTGAACCCCGGTCATCGGCTCGAAAGGCCGATATGATTGGCCGGACTACACCAACGGTGCGCCGCACGCAACGGTATCTGGTTACCGAGTAAAAGCCTTCTGTTCGGGCGCGACAAGCTGCGGGACGGCGCGAGGTTTTATACGATCCGCGGACACCCCGCCAGTATGAAGCGTGTTCGCTTTCGTGACCCAAGCGGAGCCATACGAACCGGCGAGTGGGACGACGGGACGATCGCGTTCGCCGATCGCACCTACGACGCCGCGGACGACGCCATCGATGTGCTCTCGCCGACCGAGCCAACAAAGATCGTCTGTGTTGGACGAAACTATGCCGCCCACGCCGCCGAGTTCGACGCCGAGGTGCCCGACCGCCCATCGCTGTTTTTGAAGCCGCCGAACGCCGTTGCCGGTCACGGCGATCGCATCCCGCTGCCACGGAGCGCATCTGAGGTACACTACGAGGCGGAACTCGCCGTCGTCATCGGTGAGCAGTGTCGTCGTGTCGATGCTGAAGCAGCCGAATCGGTGATCGCGGGGTATACCTGTGCAGTGGACCTCTCAAACCGAGACGACCAGCGCCGCGAACAGAACTGGGTGCGTGGCAAGGCCTTCGATGGGGCAGCACCGATGGGGCCGGTTGTCGCCGAGTCGATTCCCGAGGACGCGACGATCGAGCTCCGAGTTAACGGCGAGCGCCGACAACACGACTCAATCGGCCGGTTGCACTTTGACGTGCCGACACTGATCGCCGAGATCACCGAGTATATGACCCTCGAACAGGGCGATGTGATCATGACCGGGACGCCAGAAGGGGTCGGCCCACTCGCCGACGGCGATACGGTTGCGGTCACCATCGAGGGAATTGGCCGCCTCGAACACACCGTTGTTGCGGAGTAGCTACTCTGAGCAGACCGACGCAAAAACCTCCTCGTGGAGTTGTGTGCAAAGCTGTTCCATGATTGGCACCATGTTTCGAGTGTCCTCTCGGTTGTATTCGATAAGCGTCTCAAGGGAGCGCTCGCGACCGGCCTCATACTCCTTCCAGAGGCGGACCGCGTCGGCCCCGGAGATGTCCGGACGCTCGCGCTCAATCCCAAGGCGCTGTTCAACGTCGTCAAGACTGCCTGAATACCCGAGTTGGCGGTTGAGCGACCACAGGTCAGCGTGGGGCAGATCAATCGAGAGATCAAAGGACTGCTCTAAAAACGGCACGTCAAAGCGTCGACCATTGAACGTCACAAGTAAGCGTGCATCGGCGAGTTCGCTGGCCAGTCGACGAGCAGTGAGATCGCGTCCGCTAACGAGCGTTGTTGTCTCTCCGTCCCGGTGTAGCGAAACCGTCGTCACACGGTGGCGATCGTGATCCAGTCCAGTCGTTTCAATGTCGAGAAATACGGTGTCCGGACGCGCGTTCTCGTAGAACCGCCAGTGGGCATCACTCGGGAGTGTCTGCCGGAAGAAGGCGGCGTCACCCGCAGCGAGACGCTTCTGTGCCCGGTCGATGAACGTCTCAATACGCTCCGCACGAGTTGTGCCAACGACTGAGCAGCCGGGATCGAAGTGCTCCCACCGGGTGATGCCAGCCTCCCAGAGGGCCCGCTCGGTCTGTGGGCCCACCCCGGTGACTGGAATGAAACTGTTCTCGATACGCACGGGCGACAGGTTACACTGACCGGGATAAAGTCGCTCCGTTCTCGGCGGATTCAAACGCGATGGCGAGAGTAAGAAGGGTCGTGATTGCGATCGCTGGCGGAAAGGGGGGCTGTGGAAAAACGACCACCGCGATTGGCGTGGCCGCCGCACTCGCGACAGCCGGCCGTCGGGCGCGTGTCGTTGACTTGGACATCGACATGCCCAACGCGCACCGGGTGGCCGCGGTTGATCGGACCCCAACGATTACCGATCTCAACGAGCGACCATTGGCGGCCATCGCCCATCAATCTCCAAGGGTCTCGGGTGTTGATGTGTTGACCGCCCCGCAGTACGGGCAAGCGCCTGAGTACGACCGACTCGCGGCTGCACTGGAAGACAACGTACCAACGATCCTCGATTGTCCCTGCGGGGCCGGACCCGACGCTGTTGCCCCACTAGTCATGGCAGATTCGGTGGTCGTCGTTTTATCGCCGACACGTGCGAGCGTGCAGGACGCGATCAAAACCGAAGCCATGGCGTCGACACTCGGGACACCTGTTGGGGCAGTTGTCATCGTCGGGACTCGTCGTCCACCGACAGCCGTGACAACGCCGTTCAGAGGCCACCGGGTACAGACAGTCCCTGCCGTCGAAGGCGACCCACTTGCCGCCGACGCGAGCACGCGTGCCTACCGCCGTCTGGCCGAGACACTCCTTGAAACGACCGCGATCAGTAATCGCGAGCGGTAGCCTGGCGGAGCCGTTCGGCGACGACCGACAGCTGGTCAGACGCGCCATCGATGGCGGCGGCTAACGCGTCGAGTTGCGGGGAGGTCCCGACGATATATAGGCTATCGTCACGCTCAACAACCGCCGCTTCCGGATCCGTTTCGAGGAGGGTCGCCACGTCAGCATCGGTCAGATCGCCAACAACGAAGGCTCGTGTGAGAGCTGCCTGTGGCGAGTTGGTCTGAACGGTTCCGAGCGCCGCCTGTCGGGCGGCCTCGCCAACGGTTGTCCCGGGGAGTTCGACGACCGCCGGCGGATCGGGGTCGGCGACTCGCCGGTCGCCAAGAGCATGGGCGACTTTGACCACATCGGCGGTGGCGTCGGTATCGTGAGTGCGAATGACATGGGCCCCGCGTTCGACCTCCATCGTCGCTGCCGCAAGGCTAACTGGTAGCTGGTCAGCGGTGGTGAGCTTGTCGGCGAGGGCTCCGAGAAAGTCCTCGCGATTGGTCGCAGTGAGAATCGGACGGCCAAACGCCCGGAACTCGCGTAGCCGTCGGAACAGCTCGTAGTTATCCTCGAAAGTGCGGCCATCGTACCATCCGCCGAAGGCCGGATCGATAATAGTCCGGTCGGTGAACCCGTCGCGCTGAATCGCCTCAAAGAGTTCATCAACCGTCTTAAGTGCTCCCGGTCGGGCAAGGTCCGGCGGACTCGCCATCTTGACCACGGGCATATCATGGGCCTCAAGCGTCGGCTTCATATCAGGGTCGGCAAACCCACAGACATCGTTGATGATATCGAAGCCGTAGCCGATCGCCGCCTCGGCCACCTCCGCATAGCGGGTCTCAAGCGAGATCGGTACGTCGGCCTCAATATGATCGAGGATCGGGGCGACCTCCTCAAGTCGGTCAAGTTCTTTCTCAACGGGCTTGGCCTCGTACTTTGGATTAGCCGACTGCAGGCCAACGTCAACGATATCCGCTCCCGCAGGGACAAGCTCCTCGTCAACAAACCGCGCTGCCTCCTCGGGGGCAAGGTAGACGCTCGGACCGTATCCCGACTGTTCGCTCATGTTGAGAACGCTCATGATTCGGGGGGGATGTCCGTCGCCAATCGGAAGCCCGTTGATACTGACTGTCTCCATACGAGAACCAGTCGCCGGATAGTAATAACGCCGCGGCCCTCACGCGAGTCCATCAGCCAGCCAGGCGTCAATGTCAAGCGTCCGCGCCTGATCAGCGAGTCGATCCCAGTCGGTCTCGACGGTCGCGTCGTTGATTGCGCGGTCAATCGCCGCGGCGGTACCGGCGATGTCATGGGGATTGATCGTCACGGCCCCACTAAGATACGATGCCGCGCCACAGAACTCGCTGACAAGTAGTTCGTCGGGCGGCGTTGAAGCAACTGCGTACTCAAGGGCAATGAGATTAAACCCGTCGGCAATCGACGTAACGAGCCCCACATCAGCGCCAGCGAGAAGCGCAATGAGTCGCTGTCGGGAGAGCGATCCTTCGATATAGGTGATCGGGGTCCAGTCGTCGGTCCCGAAGCGGTTGTTGACCCGGTCGATCCGGTCGCGAATCTGACGATAGTGTCGACGGTACGTCGGAATAGCTGTCCGGGTCCGCGAGCCTTTCTGGATCAGTCGAACGGTCCCACGAAGCGCCGGTCGTTGTTCTAACAGGTACTCAAAGGCGCGGAGACGATGACCGATCCCCTTGGTGTAATCGAGCCGGTCGACGCCGACGAGAACAGTTTCCGTAGCGCCAAGGTCATATGTCGACCGAAAGCGGTCCCACTCTTGACGAACCGATGCGGTCGAGGCGAGTCGTCTGACCGCATCGGTGTCGACCCCAATCGGCGAAACATACACCGTCGTCTCGGTGCCGTTGTAGGCAACACGCGGCGGCCCATCGTCGGTGGACATGACTGTTGCCCCCGAAAGGTGTCGGTCAACAGACGACAAAAACGCCCGGCGGTAGGCCTCGATATGAAAGCCAAGTCGGTCGTTCGCGAGAAGACCCTCAAGTACCTGCTCGGCCTGCGGACAGCGCGCAAAGAGGTCTGGCGCCGGCCAAGGGATGTGCCAGAACTGTTGGAGCCGGGGTGACTGGCCGAGTTGCTCACGAAGCAGCTGGGGAGCGAGCGTAAGGTGATAGTCCTGAAACCACACAAGCGGTGAGGTAACTTCTTTAATGGTATCGGCCACCGCGGTCGCGAAGGTCTCGTTGACCGCCCGATACTGGTCCCAAAAGCCCGGGGCAACATTAACGCGATCAAGTAGCCCGTGGGAAAGGGGCCAGAGCACCTGATTGCTATAGCCGTAGTAGTACCCCTCAAGTGCTGTCTCATCAAGTGGAATGCGCCTCAGTTGATACTGAGGATCCTCCGGAGGGACGTCGATGATTCCCTTATCGGCAACAGTGAAATCGGCGTCACCGCTGCCCCAGGCGACCCACCAGCCGCCGGTTTCGCGCATAGTGGCATCGACAGCAGCGGTAAGCCCACCGACTGGCTTGTCAACCGTATCGGGCGTGCGGTGGATGTACGGTTCGCGGTTCGAGACGACGATGAGGGTTGGGGTGCCGGACGGCATTCTCAGGCGTCTGCGTCAGTCGGCATCGGAGATCGGTTAGTATACTCAACGAGCGTGAAGGTATCATACGCGGTTGTTCCGACTTGCTCCCAGTGCTGACCGAGATAGGGGAACACGTGTGATCCGGTTGAGACCTCGGGGATTTCGGAGACCAGCGCCCGGTCGGCATATGGAAGAAACGTCGAGTACACGCCCTGCCCACCGATAACGTAGCCGCGGTCGTCGCGGTCGGCCACGGCCGCGGCCGCCTCGGCAACCGACGTAGCGTATGTAACGCGGTCAGGCGTCACAGATGGTGGCGAGTTCGTGAGCACCACCGCGTGAGTGCCCTCAAGTCGGCCCATCTGGTCGAAGGTTCGTCGCCCGACAACGACAGGATGGCCGCGCACACGCTCGGTATACTGGGCGTGATCTTCGGGATACGTCCACGGGATCGCCTCGCCGTCGCCGATGACGCCCGTTTCTGCGACGGCCACAACGAGAACCAACTCAACCATACCTGAGGACAGGGACGGAACGAAGAAGCTGTTACGCTCAGCTGATGCCAATCGCGTCACTCTCCTCGTTGAGTGCGAGGTTCGCGGCGATTTCGGCGTTACGCATGGCGTACTGGGCGGTCTCCTGGAGGCTGACGAGCACCTCCCGGATCTGGAGGATATCGTCGTTGCTCATCTCCGGGAGATCAGAGAGAATCTCCTGTTCGCAGTCCTGGATGGTCTGATAGTGTTGGCGAGCCTCGTTGGTCATCGCGAAGTCGCGGTCGATGGTCGCCTCAATGGCACGCTCAGAGAGGTCATCGACATCGTCAGTGAATGACTTAATGCGTGACATCGTTGCCGAATCGACCTCTAGCGTATGATTGCTGGCCTCAAGCGCGATTTCGGCGATATCCTCGGCGTCGTCGGCGATGAGTTCAAGATTCTTGGCGATTGCCCGGTAGCCGATGAGCGGGAAGCCGGAAGTAAGCCCAATGGGCTGGGCGAGGTTCGGGTTCTGGTAGGCCGTGAAGATCAGCCGGAGCACAAGCACGAAGATCTTGTTGGCCTGTCGCTCACGGTTGAGTGCACGCTCGGCGAGATCGGGGTTTCCGTGGACGAGCGCCTTGATGCCCTCGCCGCGCATCGTCCGTCCGGTCGACTCAAGACGCCGGAGGAGATTATCGAGGGTGAAGTCCTCGGCGTCGACCGAGCACCGGATAGCGATACTCTCGGGCGTCTCCTCGACAACGCCTAGTCCCATCAGCTGGTTCTCCGCGCGATAGACGGCGTTGATCGTCTCGCTTTCAAGCACGCCGTCGGTCCGAACGACCCGGATGATCCGCCGACCGAGCACGTACTGGCCGACAATCGCCCGCTCAACGGCGGTCGCATCAAGTTCGTCGGCACGGATGACCGCCTCGGACTCTCCCTGATTGACTGTCTCGGTCATTACCATGAGCGTTCCCGAGTCACCCGTTCGCAAGGTTACCTCATCCCCCTTCTCGACCCCATGCTCGCGGGCCCACGCTGCCGGGAGCGTCATCGCGAGTGTTGACGGGCCGAGCCGCTGTACCTTCCGTGTATCCATACGTTCTGACATGGGCGTCACGGTCTTAATATTGACTGAATTCTCATTATATTACTTGTCGAATATTGGATGATATTATAGGCCACTCCCAACACAGCGCGTGCCGCTTCAGCGCTCCAGTTCGACACAGAACGAGGACGGTACGATCGTGTGAGTCCTAAAGACAACAGTTACCGAAGCTTCATCATCCGGCGCTCAACCCGACCAGTACGGACCCGCCACCAACCTCGCAACTCCGTCTCAACATCGGGATCATCAAGATCAACGCGAAGAGCATCGAGATCGTCGAGTTTCTCGCGGGCGGCAACAATCTCAACCTCGGAGCGATCGATCACGGCGGGAGAAATCTGGTGGTTGCCACGGCCGAAGACGAACCCTTGACCGCCAATCGGTGAGACAATAACGACGTTTTCCTCACCGAGGGCGGCGAGGATCTCGTCTGCGGTCGCGTCCTCAACCAGTAGTTCGCCACCAGTATCAGTAGCCCGCCAGACGTCGACGCCGAGTGCCGTACCGTCAATACCGAGTTCATCCTTGATCGCTCCAAGCGTGCTTCCAGGACCGAGTACGTAGGTCGTCCCTGGCGTAACATCGGCGGCAATGCCCGCGGCAATCCCGGAGACTTGTCCACCACCGAGTTGCTTGCTTGACTGGAGCCCGTCGGCGACCGGCACCGGCCGAATTGCCCGGAGGTCGGTGTGGACCTCCCCGTCGCGGTAGGCATCCTCGTCGATATCGTTGACCTCACGGTCGGTGACCCGGTCGAAGGCTGTGACAATCCGCCCGGCTTCCTCGGGTGTCACGGCAAAGACCGACGAGTAGACCTTCACGCCCGCAGGGACACCGAGCATCGGCGTATCGACCGCAAGCGTATCAAGTGTCTCAGCAACATCGGTGGCGGTGCCATCGCCACCGACGAAGAGAATCACGTCGGCATCGGCCTCAACCGCCGCACGGACAACCGCCCGGGTGTCCGACGCCTCGGTAGCGGCCGGTGGGCGTGTCCGGTCTGGATCGATATCCCCGATGACCGTCGGCTCAAATCCCGCCTGTCGTGCCTCATCAGCCCCCATCGCACCCGGGGCAGCGAGCACAGTTGTCTCAGGAGCCGCCTGTCGGAGCGTCTCAGCCGCCCGGATTGCACGCTCGGGCGCTCGCGGTTCGGCTCCACGCTCGCGTGCCGTCTTGAGTTTGCCGTCAGTCCCTTTGAGTCCGACCCGGCCGCCCATCCCGGCGATCGGGTTGACAACGAGACACACCCGCATGTCCTGTCATTGATGAGATTCCGACAAAAGCCCCCCGAAACCGGGCGCTGACGAATATTCTGTGAAGCGCCCGTGCAAACACCCGGCACGACAGGAACAGAGTTACTCGCCAGGCACAAAACTCCACAATCAGGCAGAGAGAGCCCCAGTGGGCTGTAAGACACAGCAAGACGGGGACCGATGTCCCGAAGAGGGAGCGGCTGATCAGAGGGTATCAACGCGTTGCTATCAGGGACAAACCAACAGCGGCTACCCAAGCTCCCGCCAAGACCGCCCACAGTTTGGGCAGGTGCGGACCGTGCCAATCTCTTCAGGGTCATCTTCGCGTTTGAGCGTCTCGTTACACTCAGCACAGGTCAGCCGGCCGTACGTATCCTTCTCAAGTTCGTCGTCTCGAAGTCCCTTCCGAACCGATTTCATACCAGCGCGTTGACTGCCGGCGATCAAATACTCTGGGGCTTACCCGGCGATTCGACCCTTAGTGATCAACCGCGCTGCCCGCCAATCGATCAGCCGCACGGATTGGCTCTGGGAGTTTGTACGACGTACAGGCCTTTAGCACACGGTCGGCGGCCGTTGTCGCGCTCACGCGGTGCCCTGGGCTCACGTACAGTGGGTTGATATGCCGATTGGGCGAGTCGAACTGCCGAGTTTGAAGTGCATATCCGATGGTTGTCCCGTCCGGCGCATCAACATCGGCGTCAGCGTGGATCGCCACCCGCTCACCTGCGGCCTGGTCAGCTGTTGAGTCAGCGGGCGTGCCACAGAGTAGTTGCTTTGCGACACCGATCGCCGGGCGATCAAAGAGGATCCCGACGTGTGTCGCGAGACCGGCCTGTCGAAAGTGAATTCGACCGCTTCCATCGACGAGCAGACAGTCCGGGTCGGTCGTCAGCTCGCCAAGCGCCTCAACGATGGCCGGCAGTTCACGAAACGACAGCAGTCCAGGAATATACGGGATCGGGGCCGGCGCTCTGGCGGTTGCCTGCTCAACGACGGTGCCATCACGCATCACCACCGCGGCGCTGACCGCCTCGTCCCCATCGAAGGCCTGGTCAATTCCACAGACGGTGTCGATATCGTCAAGTGCGTCTGAGAAGGTGGCGACAGCGGCGACATCGCGCTGGAGCCGTTCCATCGCGGTCCGCTCAAGCGTCGGATCGGTGCGGAACCACGGCCGCGCGAGATCCATCTCAGAACCGGCCGCCGGGGCCGCCCCCCAGTCGCATCTGGTTGGGGACGTTAACACCCTGCTGTTTGAGTCGCTGTCCGTACGCCAGGCCGATCAACAGGCCAACGAGGTGCGCAAAGTGCGCAACACCACCAGCTCCCGGGCCGAACCCAAAGCTGATCAGGATGGAGATGGCTGCAAACCCAAGCGTCAGCACCCACAGTGGCATCGGGATAACAAAGAACAACAGCACGCGCAGATCGGGGTTGAGAATCGTTAAGACGCCCATAATCGCCAGCACAGCGCCGCTTGCACCAAGCACCCCGGGACCGACCCCGGCAGTAAGGAGGTCAAATAGCACATGCGCGAGTCCGGCCACCACCCCGGCGCCGAGGAATAACGCCGCGAAGTTGCGACTCCCGACACGGCGCTCAACGAGCGGGCCAAAGAAGTACAGCGCGATGCTGTTGACAATGATGTGGTTGATATCGCCGTGGGCGAAGATCGCTGTCACCCACGTCCAGACCTGCTCAATGGCAGTTGGTTCAAGCACAAACAGCGCGTCGTGAACAGCCGGGCCCTGTAGACTGCTGACCAGCAACTGGAGGCCGAAGGTCAGCCACATTACCACTAAAAACACGTACGTCATGTTGTTGTGGACGTACGCCCGAAGGCCGCCACGCGGATCGGGACCAAATCCGGAGGTCTCCGTCGAGTGCGCCGCCTGGGTCCCCGACGAGCCGAAGTCGCTGTCGAATCGGCCGCCGCCCGCACTGCCGCTGTACTGATTGAGCCCAGGGCAGTCATGACGCTCGGGAAGACGGTGTTCTGAGCAGAACGTCCCCCCACATCGGTGGCACTCGTACGGCATGTCGACCTCGGTCCCACACACGTCGCAGGTTGCCATTACACACAATACTCCGAGCGGGCCAAAGGCATTTGTGGTTCGCGCGGGGCAGGTTTTTGCTCGTTGCACTCCCACAAACGGACATGGACGATCTCCAGCGCAAGCAACTTCTTGAACGGGTCAACCGCGAGGGGGCGACAATTGGACACCAGATTCCAGCGCAGCTCACCATCCAGGGGGAATCGGTGGCGCTTCGGGACTTCGTTTTCGAGGTGCAACAGCGCGAGAGTTACCCCCAAAGCGAGCGCGAACGCGTCAAGCAGGCAACCCGAAACCTCAGACGCGGGCGGAAACAACGGCTTGAGACGCTTGAGGAGGGCGCTATCAGCTACGAGGACGGCGAGCAACTCGTTGAGGAGATTATCGGCATTGATCGCGCGCTGAACGCGCTTGGATCACTCGAAGCCACTGACATCGAGGCTGAGGCCGAACAACAGGAGGTCGCCGACAAGCGTCGCTGGATGAGCTTTCTCAAGCAGGCACTTGGCCATGACGATCGCTCGGGAGATCAATCACGGGGGACTTGAACGATGAGCGACGACAACCGTCCGGACAACACAACCCTGGCGAACCTATTGTTCGAGTTTGCTGACCGACTTGAAGCCAAGGACATTGAGTACAAGCCCGCTGCGTATCGCCGAGCGGCCGAAAACGTCGCCGAGTATCCTGGATCGGTCGCGGCACTCGCTGCCGACGGCCCTGAGGCCGTCATGGAGATTGATCGTGTCGGCGAGGCCATCGCCGACAAACTCGTTGAGTACGTCGAGACGGGGAGTATCGAAGAGCTCGAAGCGCTTCGCGGGGAGTTGCCCGTCGAGATGGACGCCCTGACCGCTGTCGAGGGGGTGGGACCGAAGACGGTCGCGACGCTGTATCAAGAGCTTGAGGTGCAGACGCTTGCCGACCTCGAACGCGTTGCACGGAACGAGAAGATTCGTGACCTGCGCGGATTCGGACAGACCTCTGAGCAGAACATCCTCAAGAACCTCGCGTTTGCGCGTCAGGCCGATGCACGCGAACTCTTGGGCGACACACGGCCGGTTGCCGACGAGCTTCTCACGACGATGAAAGCTCACGACGCCGTTGAGGCGTGTGATCTCGCCGGGTCGATCCGTCGGTGGCGGCCGACAGTCGGCGATATCGACGTACTCGTCGCAACGACGGACGCTGCGGCCGTCGTCGACACATTCGTCGCAGAGGGCGATGAGATCATCGAGGCTGGCGAGAGCAAGGCGTCGATCCGGCGTGACGGCGTCCAGGCAGACCTCCGGGTTGTCACGCCGGAAGAGTACGGCGCTGCACTCCAGTATTTCACTGGAAGCAAGGAGCACAACGTACAGCTGCGCAACTACGCGCTTGAGCGTGACATCTCGCTGAACGAGTACGGCGCCTTCGAGCTGATCGACGGCGAGACCGGCCAGCGGATCGCCGGAAACACCGAAGCGTCAATGTATGAGGTGCTCGGCCTCGCGTGGATCCCACCAGAACTCCGTGAGGGCACCGGAGAGATCACCGCCGCCGCAACGGGGGAGCTTCCCGACCTCGTCCAGATGAACGATATTCGTGGGGATCTTCACGTCCACACAGACTGGTCTGATGGGACCGCCTCAATAAGGGAGATGGCAACCGCAGCAGCCGCCTTCGGTCACGAGTACCTCGCCATCACCGACCACGCCGACGGGCCGGGGGTCGTCGGGGGAATGGGGCTCTCAGCAGCGGAGTTACGTGAACAACACGCCGCGGTCGAAGCCGTTGATGCTGAACTCGACATCGATCTACTCACTGGCGTCGAGACCAACATCGCCGCCGATGGCGGCGTCTCGATGGACGACACCGTGCTCGCGGCGTGTGATGTCGTCGTTGCCTCGCCGCACAGCGGCCTGAGCGGCGATGGCACAGAGCGGCTCTGTACAGCAATCGAGCACCCAGCGGTCGATATCATCGGGCACCCAAGCGGCCGACTCCTCAACCAGCGTAGCGGGATCGAGTTCGACCCAACGGTCGTCGGTGAGGCCGCCGCGGCAGCCGGAACGGCGCTTGAGGTCAACAGCAATCCGCTTCGGCTTGACCTGTGGGGCGAGGCGGTCAGGGCCGCGATCGATGCGGGGGCGGAGATCGTGATCGACACTGACGCCCACCGACCGAGCTCCTTCGAGCACATCGAATACGGCGTTCACACCGCTCGGCGCGGGTGGGCAGAGGCGGCTGATGTCAGAAACACCGACGGTGTCGAGTCCCTCCGGTCCTGACGCATGCAACTACTCGTCGACCAGATGTGTGGGGGAATCGTCTCGTACCTACGGATGTGCGGCCACGACGTCTGGTACGCGCTCAACCGGGATCTTGAGGCCGACACCGATATCCGTGCGTGCGCCGCCAGCGAGGGCCGGACCGTTGTAACCCGGGATCAGACGTTGGCGGCAGCAGCGGAGCGGTCAATCCTACTCGAAGCGACCGACACGAACGGCCAGTTGCGGGAGCTCGCTGCGGCTGGAGTCTCACTTGAACCGGCCGACCGGCCACCGCGGTGTGGCCGGTGTAACGGGCGCCTTGAGCGCGTTCCAGCAGAGGTGTCAACACCGACATACGCGCCAGCGGCCGACGAGATGGCGGTCTACCGGTGTCGGGACTGTGGACAGCACTTCTGGAAGGGCAGCCACTGGGAGCGTGTCACGAGAACGCTTGAAGAGGCGCGAACGGCGGGAGATCGTGTCGATGCGTGATCACTCGCGGCGGTTGGCCTCCCAGTGCTCGCAGGCCTCCATATCCTCAAGACGCTCGCCGTGGTACTGGCAGTACGGCTCCATGCCGGAGACCCCGTTCCGGTACTTGAAGTACCGACAGTTGCCGCAGTAGGTGTCTCCAACATCAGCCGATGGGGACCGACGAGAATGGGATTCACTCGACGGTTCTGGGGTGTGGATGTCCGAGCGAGCGACACCGCCGTCGCTCGTCGCACCGGCGGGAGAGTCACGACGGGATGACGAGCGGTGGCTCCGGGTGCCGGTTTGGGTGTCGACGGATCCGTCGGGCGTTGATCCGAGAAAGCCAACTCCGCCGAGGCCGTCGTTGGAGGACTCCGAATCGTCGGACTCGCTGCCAAGGATGACCGTCGGCGAGCGCAGAGTGAGCGAGACCGTTCCACCGGGGTCGTTGCGCTGACGGAGCGTGACAATCCCGGCGAACAGACAGTAGGTAAGCACGAGGATGCCAAGAGCATACACACCCGACACCTGTGCGGTCAGCTGGCGGCCGTAACCGGCCCAGTGCTCAGGATAGGCATAGGTGAACGTTGCTACCCCCAGCAGCGTGAGACTCGCGCCGATGGCCGCCGCAATCCGGAGGTGTGGCTTGGCCGGCAGCGCGACGACAATTCCGCTCAGAACTCCGGGGGCCGCCAGTCCGAAGAGGACGCCAGCGTAGAGTCGGGCCGAGATGGTCTGGGGGCCACCACCAAGCCCGGTGGTGATGACCGTTAGGCCGGCGAGTGAGAGGAGCGTACCGCTGGCCAGCAGCGTGGCCCCGGCGAACATCCGGCGGCGCGTTGTCACCCCGCCGACCCCGCCGTCGTAGACGTCCTCAAGACTCGTCATGTTGCATGCTCAGAAATCCAGGTACAAAACTGTGCGTCAGACGTGCGAGTGACATTGGGGCGGCGATGGCGGGCAACAAAAGACATATCGGCGTTGCACCCCGATATACGGTAGATAATCGAAAGCATGAACGAAGTCCAACTCGAGGTCGCGAAGGCCTACCCGAACGACTCGGGGCGGGGGATTGCGCGGCTCGATCCGGATACGCTGTTACATCTCAAGCTCAGCCCGGGCGACATCATCGAGATTGAGGGTGCCGAACGGACCGCGGCGAAGGTCTGGCGGGCCGACCGACAGGACTGGAACACCGATACGGTCCGTATTGACGGGTTCACCCGGCAGAACGCCGACGTTGGGATTGGCGAGCGGGTGTCAATTACAAAGGCCGACGCGACCAAGGCTGACCGGCTGGTACTCGCGCCACCGGAAGACGCGAGCGTTCAGTTCGGATCGGATGCCGCCGGAATGGTCAAGCGGCAGATCCTCAAGCGACCGGTCGTCGAGGGCGACATTGTCCCGGTCATGTCGAGTACGAACCACCCGTTCATGCGCTCGCCAGGGCAGGCGATCCCGCTGATCGGCGTGGAGACCGAGCCGGAGGGCGTCGTATTGATCACCGAGGATACCGACGTCGAGCTCCGCGAAGAGCCCATCGCGGGCTACGAGAAGACCGGCGGTGGGATCACCTACGAGGACATCGGTGGACTTCAAAACGAAATCCAGCGGGTCCGGGAGATGGTCGAACTCCCGATGAAACACCCGCAGGTGTTCAAGAAGCTCGGGATCGAGCCCCCGCAAGGGCTCTTGTTACACGGCCCGCCGGGGACCGGGAAGACCCTCCTGGCGAAGGCTGTCGCCAATGAGACCTCGGCGAGTTTCTTCTCGATTGCCGGCCCGGAGATCATCTCAAAGTACTACGGCGAATCCGAACAGCAGCTCCGAGAGGTCTTCGAAGAGGCGACCGAGGAGGCGCCCTCGATTGTCTTCATCGATGAGTTGGACTCGATCGCTCCCAAGCGGGAAGATGTGACCGGGGAAGTCGAGCGACGCGTTGTCGCTCAGTTGCTGACGATGATGGACGGGCTCGAGTCCCGCGAGCAGGTAGTCGTGATTGCGGCGACCAACCGGGTGGACTCAGTCGATCCCGCTCTGCGCCGGCCCGGTCGGTTCGACCGCGAGATCGAGATTGGCGTGCCCAACGAGAGCGGCCGCAAGGAGATTCTTCAGATCCACACCCGTGGCATGCCGCTGTCGGACGATGTTGATCTGTCGTATCTCGCTGACGAGACGCACGGGTTTGTTGGGGCGGACATCGAGTCGCTGACGAAGGAGGCGGCGATGAAGGCTCTGCGGCGGTACCTTCCCGAGATCGATCTTGATCAGGAGGACATCCCGCCGAGCTTGATCGACCGGATGATCGTCAAACGCGAGGACTTCAAGGGCGCCCTCGGCGAGGTTGAGCCCTCTGCAATGCGGGAGGTCCTTGTCGAGTTGCCCAAAGTCACCTGGGAGGATGTCGGTGGGCTCGATGAGCCAAAGCGGAACATCAAGGAGTCCGTCGAGTGGCCGATGCGCGATCCCGAGCGCTTTGAGCGGATGGGAATCGAGCCACCGAAGGGGGTGTTGTTGTACGGTCCTCCGGGGACCGGCAAGACGCTCATGGCCAAGGCCGTCGCGAACGAGACCAACGCCAATTTCATCTCCGTTCGCGGTCCGCAGTTGCTCTCGAAGTGGGTTGGCGAGTCTGAGAAGGCCATCCGGCAGACCTTCCGGAAGGCCAAGCAGGTTGCCCCGACAGTGATCTTCTTCGACGAGCTGGACTCACTCGCCCCAGGGCGGTCTCAGGAGACGGGATCGAACGTCTCCGAACGGGTCGTCAACCAGTTGTTGACCGAACTCGACGGGCTTGAGGAGATGGAGGAGGTCATGGTTATCGGCGCGACCAACCGGCCGGACATGATCGATCCGGCGTTGATCCGCTCGGGCCGGTTCGACCGCCTGGTGATGGTCGGACAGCCCGACATCGATGGGCGCGAACAGATCTTCCGGATCCACACCGCTGACATGCCGATTGCACCGGACGTCAGTCTTCGTGAACTTGCCGAACGGACCGAAGGGTACGTCGGATCGGACCTCGAGACCATTGCTCGCGAGGCGGCGATCGAGGCACTCCGGGACGACCCCGACACCGAGGCCGTCGAGATGCGGCACTTCCGGGCGGCCATCGAGTCAGTGCGCCCGACGATCACCGAAGAGTTGCTTGAGTACTACGAGGGGATCGAGCAGGAGTTCCACGGGGGGAGCGGCCGACCGCCAGGCGAGCGTCGCCAGAGCCGGATTGGATTCCAGTAACGACGAAACAGCGGCAAATCGGGTTATAAACTTTTTTGAGCGATTTCAGGCAGTGATTACCGGCGCTCAAGTGGGTGTAAAACGTCGCAAACTCAGCGAACGCTCGGGGGGTTATATGACCATTTGGACTGTACATGTGGGTACACGCTGGTCCCCATGTCCAACCCATCCATGCACTCGGACGCCCCCACCGAAGAGCACGAGCGAGCACCGCTAAGGACCCTCCGACAGCGCATTGAGCGGCCCATCCGGTTCGTGGGATTCTGGCTTTCGGTCGCCCTTCCGTTTTTGTATCTTCCGTTGCTTGCGACCGGGCTCGATACGGTCTCGCGGACCACCACTTTTCTCGGGTTGCTTGCGCTCAACGTCATTGCCCTCGCTGTTGGCCACTCCTACCAGCCGGAGTGACTGACCGGAAGGCGGTTAATGAGGGCTTGTCGTTTGATCAGGGTAAATCCGATAACAATCGAGAGGAAGCCAACGAGCGTGAGCGTATCGATGGTTTCAGCGAGGAGGAGCCAGCCGACGAGCGCGGTGACGATCGGAGCGACGTACGAGACGAGATTGATCTCAACCGGGCCGCGCCGGTCAAGCAGTGCAAAATAGATCAGAAAGCCGATCGCGCTGGCGACAAGAGCAAGATAGCCAATCGCGAGCAGCGCATCAACGGTCCACGTGATATCGGCCATGGACTCGCCGATGAGACGGCTACAGACATGCATAAGCAATGCACCGCCAAGCATTGACCACGCCTCCATACTCTCGATAGGAAGCCCGGCGTCAATACGCTTGGTTACCACGCTGCCCGTCGCGAAGGCTGCGGTTGCAAGAAAGATCAGGCCAACACCGACGGAGGTCGGTGCAAGCAGATTTGCGGGGTCGGGGCGGGCGATCAGCCCGACGCCAAGGAGTCCAGCGAAGATCCCGATCATTCCGGGTAGCGCTAGTTGATTCTCAGGGAGGGCGATCCGGGCAAGTCCGGTCGTCAACACCGGGGAAAGCGAGACAATGACGGCCGCTGCCGCGCTGGTGGTGTGTTGTTCACCGATAAACAGCAGGGCGTGATAGGCACCGATCATCAACACCGCACCGGTCCCGACAACAGCCCACTGGTCGCGTCCATGTGGGAGTGGATCATCAAGAGCGTACCACGCGTAGGCGATCATCAATATACCAGCAATGTCATACCGGAGTGCGGCGAACAATACTGGCGGAAAATACGCGAGGCCAGCCTTGATCGCAACAAATGAAGTCCCCCAAGCCGCCGCCAGCGACAGGAACAACGCCGCATCGCGGTATCCCGACACGGCCAATGACTTTCGGGGCCGGTTGCTCAAGCGTTTCGGTCCGACTGTCTGACACCAGTCTTTATTTTCCTGCCCCGCCAACGATGCTCATGGCCGCTCATGGCCGGCCATCCCTCCGGGATCTGTTCGACGAGGCACCGACCCCACACATCGCCCATCCGCCACAGACCCACCGGCGCGAGTTTTACGTGGCGACTGACGGCTCGTTCCGAGATCATGGTGGCGGTCTTGGGGCCGTGATTGAAACCTATGATGGACGGCAGGTGGCACGACTATCCCTGCCCGATCGCGCCCCGGATAACAACGTCGCCGAGTACCGTGCGTTACACCTCGGGCTGGATGTCTTAGCGGAACGATCGCCATCGGACGCTCGGGTCGGGATTCTGCTTGATCACGACGACCTCGCCGCGAACGTTAATATCACCGTGTTGGGGCGACGCGTTCCGAGCGCAGAACTGCCACGCGAGTGTTCGGTCCCCGCAGCGGCCGAATACCACTGGCGAGGCATTTTGGCACGGCTCGCCGGCTTCGGTGAGGTACGAGCGGCACGCATTGACGGGGATTACAATCCCGCCCATCCACTAGCGAACGCGCCGGAACAATACGCCCACGTCAATGAAACAGCCAACCGCTGTCCACTCCCGTGGGCGACCCACGATGACACCCCTGCAGGCGTTCCACCGCCATCCCGGGCGACTGGGCGGCCGCCACAGGCAAGCGATTGAGTCAGTCGTCCTTGGCTCTCACCGACGACGGAGGCATCTCCTGACTCGGGGGAGAGTGTGGATCAAAGAGTTCTAAGGCTGTGTGAATCGTCGTCCAGTCGTCGTTCTCAGCCGCTTCCCGGAGACTATCGGTCGGTGCCGCAAGCAGTTTATTGACCAGCGCATCGGCCATCGACTCGATGACCTCCTGGTGGGCCTCCGAGAGATCACCGTTAGCCTCCAACTGCGAGAACGCCTGCTTGAGTTCCTGCTGTTTGATCGTCTCGGCGCCCTCATACATCGCGGCAATAACCTCATCGGCGCGTTTGCGCTTGAAGCGCGTCAGAAGGTGCTGGAGTTCGGAGTCGATAATCGATTCAACGCGTGTCGCCGCGGACTGGCGCTGTTCCTGGGTACGACTGGTGACGGCCTTGAGATCATCAAGATCGTACACCGTCGCACCGGTCTGCTCGGTGACGGCTGCAGCGACATCGCGTGGCTGCGCGAGATCCATGAACACAAGCGTATCCGTCGGCGGGACAATATCGGGGGTGATAACCGGATCAGTGCTGCCTGTTGCCGTGATCACGACATCGGCGTCGGATAACCGAGCGTTGAGACGCTCAAGCGTGATGGTATCGACCGGCTGGGCGACAGACGAGCGCATCAGCGTGGCGAGTTCAGCAGCGTGATCGGCTGTCCGGTTTGCAATCGTCAGTTGGTCAATACCGTGGGCAGCGAGCGACCGGGCAGCCAGTGCTCCCATCTCGCCAGCGCCAACGACTAGCGCGTGCGCATTCGAGAGTTCGAGTTCCTGAGTGGCGAGCTCAACGCCAGCACTTCCGATTGAGGTGTGGCCTTCGTTGATTGCCGTCTCGGTGCGGACACGTTCGCCGACGTGGATGGTCTTCGGAAGGGCCTCCTCAAGGACAGGACCAACCCCGCCAGCTTCGCGGGCATCGTGGTAGGCGTCGCGCACCTGACCGAGGATCTGATCCTCGCCGATTACAAGCGAGCGGAGCCCGGTGGCGACCGCCATGAGATGACGGAGGCTCTCCTCGTGACGGCGGTAGACAACCGCCCCCTCTCGCACCGAGGGGGCAATATCGGCAAGGGCGGCTCGACCGGTTTCTGGGTCCTCGGTTACGACGTAGGCCTCTGACCGGTTGCACGTTTGTAACGCGAAGGCCTCAGAGACGTCCGGACGACGGAGCAGTGACGAGACCCGGTCTTGTTGGGAGTCTGCACGTGCGGCGGTCAGCTCGTCGACCGTCGCACGAGCGTGAGAGACGCTAACTCCCGTGATGATTCCCCATTCAGTAGCCGTCATCCGTCAGATAGCATTGCGTGATGATCGACGCGCATCCTTCAACGGTACGATTGAGGCGAGCCGGTGGTCCACCGGTGTCGGAAGCGACCGCACAATCGAACAGCATCCCGTGGACACATGGCGAGTTTGGTAGTATCACACGGGGGCGAACCTAAAGGTTGGGGATGGGGGTCATAGACTGACGCGATCAGTGGTCGATTCGGTTCCAGTTGCGAGCCGGTAGCGTCCATTGGCATCACGCGTTGCCAGGTCACGCCGACGCAACTCAAAGAGGAGCGTCCAGACATGTTGGGTCGGGACTTCGAGAGTGTCGGCAAGCGTGTCTGGCGTTGCCGCCGTCTCAAGGAGTCGCTCAAGAACCGTCTCGGCGGCCGATGGTGGACAGGTCGCCGCGCGGATGGCTGCCTGAGTGCGCTCACGCGCGGCCGGTGACAGCGCTGCGGGAACCGCCGTAGACGCCTCAGAGGCGGTCGATACAGATCGTGTTGGCGACGCAGTCGATGTTGTCAGATCGGGCGTTGGGGGGTCATCGCGGTCAGAATCGGAGGGACTGAGTGCTTCCGGCCAGGGATCAAACGCGGCGGTGAGATCAATGTCCGGAAGCGAGTCGGGGTCGTCGGACGTTGTCGAGGACGAAACGGCATCCGCAGTGTCGGTCGTTTCAAGTGCCGACTCAAGGACCGATCCAAGCGAGTCAGACGTTGTGGGGGAGTCCGCTGATTCCTCTACGGGTGGGGCCTCAAGGGAGTCGAGTCGCGTGGCCAATGTCTCGACAGCCGTCTCGATCGTCTCGATACGGTCGGCGAGATCGTCGTCAGCAGTGGCCGCCACCGCAGATCCATCGTCAATCGCCGCGGCAAGCTGTTCGGCCGCGTCCGAGACGGTCTTGGCCTGGGCGAGCTCCCGCTCAAGTTCGTCAATGCGGCGTTCCTTACGTTCGAGTTCAGCTTCGAGCTCCTCAATGCGGTCCTGGCGGCGTTCCTGACGGTCGGAGATATCCTCAAGTTCCGCAAGCAAGCCCTCGCTGACGGACTTCAATTCGGGGCGTTCGAAGTCCTCAAGTCCGGGCGTCGCGCCGGCGTCAAAGGTGCGCTTGCGACGGAACTGGACACGGCGGATCTCCGCGTCAGTCCAGTCGGTCTGAAGAAACGCCTCACCGTCATCAAGATCGGTAATCGCCTCAGCGTGGGCGTCACCGATGACACGTCCAGCAACGCGGGTGTCGTTATCCCAGGTCAGCCGGTGCCAGACCAGCCAGTTGGCTTGGGTGATGAAGTCCTTCTTGACATCGGCAGGGCGCTGGCTCACCCCGAGGAGCCCAAGGCCGTGTTTGCGCCCACGCTTGCCGATCTTGATCAACATCCGCCCAGTGTCGTCGAGACCACCTCCCTCGGGGATGTACTCGTGGATCTCCTCGACAACCAGCAAAAATGGCTTTTTGAGCTTCTTCTCCTTGGCAAAGAGGTGTCGGGCGGTCTCACGCACCAGCCGGTCGGCCGCCGACCGGTCCAGATATCCGGAGATATCAAGAATGATTGGAACATTTTCCTCAAGGGCTAAACTGGCAAGCTTCTCGGCATGCTCAGGCGAGACGACGATATCACATTCCTCGTCAGCCCCGGCGTGAAGGATCTCGTAGGTCTCTTTGAGACCGTAGTACTCGCCGTCGGCGTCAAGAATGAAACACGGGAAGTTGTTCGCCAGCAAGTCCTCAAGGACAACCGAGGCGGTGTTGCTCTTGCCCGCGCCGGATTTGCCGGTGATAAATCCCCGGCCGGTCAGGAGTTCGACGACCGGAAGCGTCACAGGTGTCCCAGCGGTGGTTTCGTCAGCCGCCGGCGGCCCGGCGCTACGCTCCCCGACGGTGATCGTTTCGGTATCGGTCTCGGCCATGCCCGTGTGGAGGGCGGCCGATGGCAAAAAGCACACTCCAGCGTCAGACACCTGACAGACACTCGTAGGGGACCGGCAGTCTTTAGGCCGATTCTACCGCGGAACCAGATAGAGCCATGTCCGAGACCGTACTCGTCGTCGGTGGAGGCGGGCGAGAGCACGCCATCACACGGGCGATCACCGCGAGCGAGCACGACCCGACGATCTACGCCTGTGCCGGCAACCGGAACCCTGGCATCGCCGCACTCACGGCGGAGGTTGAGCTACTCGATACGACCGATCCCGACGCCGTTCGATCGTACGCGGAGTCGATCGATGCGACGCTGGCAGTGGTCGGTCCAGAGACACCCCTGGAAGCGGGGGTCGTCGACGCGCTTGATGAGGCGGGGATCTACGCCTTCGGCCCGCCGGAAGCGGCCGCTCGGATCGAGACGGACAAGGCCTTTCAGCGGGAGTTCATGGCCAAACATGACATCCCGGGCCGTCCGGCGTTTGCCGTTTTCGAGGATGTCGATGCGGCGTGTGCGTACATCGACGACACCGAGGGAGATCTCGCCGTCAAGCCGACGGGACTGACCGGCGGAAAGGGCGTCCGCGTGACAGGGGATCAGATTAGCAAGGCCGAGGCCAAGACCTACATCCGCGAGAGTGACTACGACCAGTTCGTCCTTGAGGAACGGCTGGTCGGCGAGGAGTTCACCGTTCAGGCATTCGTTGCAAACGGCGAAGTTCGCGTTACGCCGGCGGTTCAGGACCACAAACGCGCTTACGAAGGCGATGAGGGACCGAACACCGGCGGGATGGGCTCGTACAGTGCGGCCGAGTACACTCTGCCGTTCATGACCGAGGCGGAGTATGAAGCTGCTGTCGAGATTCTTGAGGCGATCGTCGAGCACCTCCCATCGTACCGGGGCATCCTCTATGGACAGTTCATGTTGACCGCCGACGGTCCGAAGGTTGTCGAGTTCAACGCCCGCTTTGGCGATCCCGAGGCAATGAATACCCTGCCGGTACTTGAAACGGATTTCCTCGACGTGTTGATGGCCGCCCGCGAGGAGGAGTCACTCCCCGAGCTCACCTTCAGCGATCAGGCCACCGTCTGTCGATACGCGGTACCTGATGGGTACCCGACAGATCCACAGGCCGGCGCCGCAGTAACGATCGACGACGAAGCGGCTGCCCCAGCGACGTTGTTCTACGCGAGTGTCGATGCGCGCGAGGACGGCATCTATACCACGACCTCCCGGTCGTTTGCGGTCGTCGGGCAGGCGCCGACGATCGCCGAGGCCGAGGCCATTGTCTCTGAGGCCTTTGAGCGGACTGGCACCGACGGACTTCGCGTGCGCTCGGACATCGGCACGGAGGCGCTTGTGCAGTCACGGATTGATCATATGACGGCACTGCGTGAGGAGTGACTATTGGCAGTTAGGATCATGTGCCCCCGGACGCAAGCGTCCGGTGTGAGCGAGGATCCCCGCCACGAGCGGCTTGATCGACACGCAACACCCGGCCGGCGGAATTCGCTGTGGCACTGGCCGGCAAGCCGATCACCGCTTCGGGTGATCGCGCAGTATCTCGTCATCGTGCTCTGTCGGATTCTCCCGAGTCTGCGCGTGAAGAACTGGCTGTATCGCCAGCTCGGGATGACGGTCGGCTCGGGCGCCGCCTGGGGACTTGAGGCGACGCCAGACGTATTCTGGCCGGAACGGATCACCGTCGGCGCCGATGCCATCATCGGGTACGACGCCACGATTCTTTGTCATGAGTACCTCCAGGATGAGTATCGGGTCGGCGAGACAAGTATTGGTGCGCGGGCAACGGTCGGGGCTGGGGCCATTGTGCTCCCGGGAGTGAAGATCGGCGACGGTGCGACCGTCGCTGCGAACTCGCTAGTCGTCACCGATGTCCCCCCAGAGACGACAGTCGCTGGCGTACCAGCAACCCCGACAGAAGGGCCCATTGGCGAATAAGTGCATGAGGAAAGCGATAAGCCGCCGGTCAACACACGGGATGGCATGGACGAGGTCGTCGGATCGAATCGGCGGCTACCAACACGGGAGGACCTCCCGCGGTGGGCCACTCCGGTGCCCGCAACGATTGAGCGGATGGGCTACCGATTCGTGTGGGTGGTCGTGGCGATCAATCTGCTCGGGACTGCCTTTGGCTTCTGGTACTACCGGTATCAGCTCGCCGCAACACCGACGGTCATGTGGCCGCTGATTCCGGACAGTCCAACGGCAACCCTCCTGATTGCGGCCGCCTTTGCCGCGTGGGCAAGTGGCCACCGTAGCGAGTACCTTGCGGTTCTGGCGTTCTTCGGAAACTTCATTTTCGGCGTGTGGACGCCCTGGGTGCTACTTGTCGGTTGGAACGCCTCAGTCGCACAGGCCGGACTTCCGTTGCACGCCTTTCTGTTTATCAGTCATCTCGGGATGGTCGTTCAGGCAATGGTGCTTCACCGAATCACAGCCTTTAGACTGCGAGCGATTGCCGTCGCGACTGCCGTCTACAGCGGCAATCTCCTTGTTGATTACTTCCTACCGATCGTCGGACAAGCTGATCCAAGCGGACTGTTTCCGATCCGTCCCCACTACACCTGGCTTCCGATAGCTGGCGATACGGTTGTCAGCGGGGGCGCAACAGCGTACCAACTAGCAGCAGCCGGAGCCGTTAGTGCACTCGTTGGTGCGCTTGTACTCGCCACTGGGACGCGCATCGTGCGGTTGCGACAGGAGTGCTCATCCTCAACCCGAAACACAAAGCGCGGCGCAAACAAGTGATCGGCCGTGTGTACGATTGTTCTCGCGTGGAAAGCCTTCGATAACGCCCCCGTGTGCCTCGCGATGAACCGCGACGAGGCACCCGATCGCGCCTATCAGCCACCGTCGGCCTGGGATCGACCAATCCCGATTGTCGCACCGCGGGACATCGACGCTGGTGGAACCTGGCTTGGGTACAACGCCGCCGGAGTGACAGTCGCAGTGACCAATCGCTGGCAGTCAGCTCCCAGCGGTGACCGATCGCGCGGGCAACTGGTCCTTGATGCGCTCGCAGAACGCTCAGCCGCGGCCGCTGTTGAGCGGATCCAGGCGGCAACAGCGCATACTGCTTACGCGCCATTTCATCTCGTCTGTGCGGATCGCGAGGACGCAGCCATGCTCGTCCACGAGGGGCCGACAGGGCTAACACAGACACACCCGCTCACGCCGGGTGTACACGTTGTTGTCAATGTCGGGACCGCCGACCAGTGGATCGAGCCGGCCGATCGGCCGGCTCAGGGGCGCGAACAGGCCCGACAGGCCCAGCGGCTAGCCGACACCCTCACGCCGAGTCTTGAGGAGACCGCCGCGGAGTGGCTCAGACGGGCGGGCGATTGTCTGAGCAATCACGAATACGGCCGGTGTCTCCACGGGGCGGAGATCGCAACACGATCGTCCTCACTGCTCCGCGTTGGGGGGATGAGCCGGTGGCGGTTCGCGGACGGTCCGCCATGTCGCACGCCGTATGCGACCGTCACGGAGACGGTCGGCTGATTGCAGGTCAGTACTCCTCGGGATCGAGTTCGAGGACCAGGTCTCCACGCTTGAACGCCCGGACAAGGCCGTCGCTTTCTGAAAGAACAATCGCCGTTGCTTCGGTGTCCTGGGTGATGGCTCCGGCGGCCATGTGGCGGGCGCCGAGTCCCTTCGGGATGTCGACATCCTCGGCGGCCGGTTCGAGATAGCGATATGCGGAGACAATCTTTCCGGCATCGCTGACGACAAAGGCGCCGTCGAGTCGTGAAAACTCCTTGAGCATGACCGTCACAATGGGGTCGCCAACGTGGACATGGCTTTTCTCGAAGGGGTTGTACGAGAGCGGGCGAGACTTGTTCATGACCTGTCCGGAGTCACCAACGACAAACAGGGCCCCAACGGGCTCGCCTTTCTGTCCCTTCTTGCCGAGTTCGATGGCCAGTTCAAGGACATCGCGGATGACCCCCGGCTCGGCACGCGAGTTCGAGAAGAGGTCGTAGATGCCAGAGCGGTCGCTTTCGGTGGCCCGGACCCGGGAAACGGTATCGAGGTCGTCGCCAAACATCGAAACAACACACAGGAGTTCGTCGCCTTCGGAAACCAGGTCATCCCGGAAGGCGGCGTCGACGCCGAACTGGATCTGATCGACGGTGTCGGTAAACGCAAGCGGGAGTTCAACGAACGTGTCGGCCTCGATATCATTCTCGACCGCCACGACAATCACCGGGAGTGACACCGCCGCAAACCGTTCGTAGTAAGACGCCGGCGGAGAGAACAGAAGGATGCCGTCGACGTCTGCGGACAGATCGGCAAACAACTCGGTCACGGTCGCGTCCGGCATTGTACGAACGTCCGAACGGGACAGCATAAAACCTGTTGGCCGATTTGGGCTGCAAGAGGCTCAGCGAGGGCACGAGGGGGTTTAGAAAGTGCCAACACTCAGTCATATTTTTAAGCAGGAGAGAATCGCGCGACACTCTTAAGCCATTTGGGGCCCCCTGGGGGTCGATCAGACCCGCGATTTCGGCAGTAGCGACTCGAAGGGCTGTGCATCAAGCCACTCACAGAGCGCAATAAGCTGGTCGGCCGCCGCCTCAAACATTTGTTCACCTTTCGCGGCCGTCGCGTCGGTCTGGTCGCCAAGCACGCCGTTGTCGGTGTTATCGATCGAGTCATAGAAGACCCGAGCGCCGTGGCGGCGGACGCTCTCGTCGGTCTGCCAGTTGACGAGACCGCCGTCGCGGGCATCCTCGATCCGATCCTCGGCGACCAGTTCACCAGCGAGGTACTGGATCATCGCCGTCTCCTTGGGCCCACCATGTGGGCCGTTGTGTTCGAAGAGGTCGTCCACGAGATCAGGGATCGACTCGTTCCACATCCACTCGATTGCATAGAGCACCTCGTCGTCGCGGAGGCGGCGGCCGACCTCACGGAGGTGTTCGACATTTCCGCCGTGGGCATTCACGAAGACGATCCGATCAATGCCATGATAGGCGAGATTCCGCGCGAAGGATTCAACGTACGCCCGGAAGGCTGGCGGATCGACCCACATCGTCCCCGGAAACTGCCGGTGATGTGGCGACACGCCGATCCGAACCGGTGGCGTACACAGGATATCGAGGCGGTCAGCCACCTCGCGGGCAAAGGCCTCAGCGATGAAGTGATCGGTCCCCTCCGGCAGGTGTGGACCGTGTTGTTCGGTTGAGCCTAGGGGCACGACAGCGATTGATTCGGTGTCAAAATACGACTGTAGATCGGGCCAGGTCTCATCAGGCAAGTACATCGATAGTGGAATGACGGGCGGCCGCCACATGACGGTGACGACCGCTCAGCCAAAGTTCTCGATCGTCGCCGTCTCGGCGTCGCCACCAGCCGCGTCAATGGCGGCTGTGGCTCGCTCAACGAAGGGGGCAAAGCCATAGACGAACACCCGCCCGTCCGTCGGCAGACGGTCGGCCAATGACGGGGCCAGATCGGCCTCAGCCTGCAGAACTCGTACCGACGCCCCACCGGCGGCCAGTCGGGCTAACCGGCGCTCGTGGAGTCGAACATCGTCGGCATAGACAAGCGTCACCTGCGCACCGGCGGCCAGCGCACGCTCGGCGACCCCCACAGCCGGTGCAACCCCAACGTCGCCGGCAAGCAGTACGACCGTCGGGGCATCCTCGTAGAACGCCTGCCCGTAGGGGCCGTCGATCTCGACGGTAGCGCCGGGCGAGGCCTCCACGAGCCACGGTGAGAGACTGCCCTCTGGGTCGACTGCAACAGTGACCTCAAGCCCATCGCTGGTTGCCGACAGCGAGTAAAACCGGGTGACGGGATCGCCGTTCATCGTTCGGCGAAGCTTGAGAAACTGCCCGGGGACAGCCGAGAGTCCCGCGGGGGTCTCAAGGGTGACCGCAACGGTGTCCGGCCCAACCGACTCGACAGAACGGATCGCAACCGTGTGCCAACTCATAGCTGTATCAGGGGATCGAGCATCAAGAGCACCGCGGGTGCGACGGAACCGGAGGGCTTAGGCGCGAGTCAACCCATGACTGGCTGTGGATAAACGGACGCGACGAGGGGTACTCGCCGGCATCGGACTGGCGACGGCCGGCTGTCTCGGGAGATCAGGGGCGTCTGCCACCGACGAGACGGGGCCGACGATCTACACCGACTATCCAACGACGACCGTTGCCGCGGATACCCCTGATGGCACCCAACGCCCAACGGTCACAGCCGCGATCGCTGACGACCGGCCCGAGCGGAAGCGGGGACTCTCAGCTACCGAGATCCTTCGGCCGGGGTGGGGTATGCTCTTCGTATTCGAGACCATGGCAAACCGGGAGTTCTACATGAAGGACATGGATTTCGGGATCGATATCATCTACGCGGCCGCTGAGGGGCGGATCACCCGGATTCATCACGCTCCCGAGCCGGGGCCCGATGAGAACGGGGCCGCCCAGCGCTATTCCGGTCATGGACAGTACGTCCTTGAGGTGCCTTACGACTGGACGACCGAGCACAGCGTTGAGCCGGGCGATCGGCTCGTTTTCGACCTCTCGGAGTAGTCACGCTCCGAGCCAGTCGTTGTCACTGATCGGGATGTCGTTGTCCCGGCAGAACTCCGCGGCGCGTTGTCTGACCTCACGCGAGCTAGGAAGGTGCCCATCCTCGTGAATCTGCTCAAGAATCCAGTCGGTCACAACGCGGATACCTTCATCCTCGTCGTCGGCTTCGATCGTCTTGAGCGCCCGGAGTGTCTTCTCGTAGGCGTTCTGTCGGGTCTTACGCTGGGAAACCTCCTCAAGTTGGTCGCTGGCCTCGACAATCCGCTTCATCGCGCCGGCAACCGTTGGCCGCTGGACTTGCGCACGCACCGCCTGACGGCTCTCATACTGGTGTCGCTCGGACTCGGGGATGAGTTCACGAACGGTATACGTATCCTCCTCGGTCGTGAGCTCGTGCTCGCCCGCCGCCTCAACAACAGCCTTTCCGGTCGCCGGGAACCGCAAGGGCTCAATGCGCTCCTCAAAGAGGTGCAGTTCCTCGTCCTCGATGGGCGGCTCGGGCTCGTCCATGCGCTCAAGATCGGTCTCGATGTCCCGGCGCTGCTGGCGGCGCGTCGCGTCACGGGCCTGTTTCTCTCGCCCTTGCTTGTCGTCGGCCATACATCAGACAAATCATCTAAAACCGTTTAAGACTGTGGGTGACTCACATGCGATTGGGGGCTGAGAAACAATGGTACGTTCGCGTGTCGCCTGGCGATGCCCTCGGTCTGCTGGAACATGATCCGAGCTGGATCTCCCCAGTTCGTTCTAGAACTCGTCTTCGGACTCGAGAAGTACGAATCTACAGGCAGAGCAGGCCGAGCGCCGACATGTTCGAGTAAGCGGCTTGAAAGAATGGCACGACGGACGTGTTCAGGTCAAAGCCCGCGAACACCACGGCGCGAACCCACTCAATCTCACGATTTCCCCGGGCGTCGTGAATGCGCGGGACAGGATTCGAACCTGCGGACCCCTACGGGACAGCGTCCTAAGCGCTGCGCCGTTGACCGCTTGGCTACCCGCGCGCGTCCGGCGATACTCAATGCATCCCCATAACGCTCACGTTGTCGCTGAATCAGACGACGCTTGTTCCATCAAACGCTGCTGTGTCGTACTCAAGCTCCATCAGCGAGAGGATCGTTGGCGCGATATCAAGCAGGTCAACGTCCGTAAGATCAGCGTCGGGATCATCAACGAACAGCGAGGCATTGTCGAAACGGTGCATTCCCGAGCGGGGCCCCTCGGTGAAGACGGCCTTGTCGTCACCGAAGCCGGCCTTCAGGTCAAAGCCCTCGTGGGGGATCA
>JBEQAX010000019.1:0-32479 GCA_041640095.1 Salinarchaeum sp.
GTCTCTCGTGAGTTGCGAATGCTCCGCTAAGCGTTCACGGATACGCCCAGTCTAGATGGTCTACCTCGGAATCTCATCCCACTCTCCCCGCCGAAACCTATCAGAAAAATCGACTCCCAGCGAGGAACTGAGAAATCCCCCAAAAATAACAGTGCTGCCTACTGATGACTCTCCTGAAACGCAATACTCGAGATCGGGATGATAGCTCAAATTATACAAATCGTGTTCAGACATCTCGCGTTCAGCCGTTGGAATATTTATGAAATCGGAGAGCGGATACCCGTGCATGCCACCCTCGTTCGTCAACCGTTCGGAAGAGCTGTCGCGGATTCAGCGGGCTTACGAGAGCGAGTCCGCTGAGTTCATTCGGAAATTAGACAGTCTCGTAGGCTTATAAGCGCGCCAAGAATGTGGATGAGCGCACACAACGGATGAGCGATCTCAAAGCCGGGAACGTAGCCTGCAAGATTTAATTCCGTCCCGCCCATGAAACGGGACATGCCCGAACAAGGCAAGAGCGGTGACGGCGACACATCGTATGAGGTCGTCGTGATCGGTGGCGGCCCAGCTGGCCTCTCGACAGCACTGTATACGACCCGACTCAACCACGACACCGCGCTGGTAAACCGCGGTGGCGGACGCGCGGCGATGATGCTTGATACCCACAATGTCATCGGCGTCCCCGAGTCGACCTCCGGCGGAGAGTTCCTTGGGACCGCCCAAGACCAACTTGAGCACTACGGCACGGATCTGATCCGGGGGACCGTGACCGATGTCACACAGATCAGCGACGCCCCGCGCTTTGCGATCACGACCGGTGATCAGACACTACATGCTGATGTGGTCGTCTTCGCGACCGGCTTCTCCGATAATGAGGCCGACCGGCCACTACCTCGAACCGGCCGCGGTCTGCACTACTGTTTGCACTGTGATGCCTACATGTTCCGCGACGAACCCGTCTATGTGATGGGCCACGGCAATAGTGCCGCCTACGTCGCGATGATCATGCTGAACTTCACCGACGACGTCGATCTGTTGCTCCGCGGTGATGATCCTACCTGGAGCGAGCACACCGGCGAGTTGCTCGCCGCTCACCCCGTCGACGTGGTCGACGCCGAAATCACCGATATGTTCCGCGACGAGGAGGATCCCAGCTGGCTTGGGGGCTTTGCGTTCGCCGACGGGACCACGCGGGAGTACACCGGCGGCTTCGCGATGTACGGTTCGGATTACAACAACGAACTCGCCACCGAACTTGGCTGTGACCTCAACGACGACGGCACTGTCGCCGTTGATGATGAGGGACGAACCAGCGTTGACGGCGTCTTTGCTGTGGGCGATCTCACTCCGGGACACAACCAGATTCCGATCGCGATGGGTCAGGGGGCCGATGCGGGCATCGCGATCCACAAGCGCCTGCGGACCTTCCCGAAGTCCCTTGAGGAACTCCAGACCGATGCCGTCACGCCGCCGTCGGCGGCCGACGACTGAACGTCACGCTTAGGAGGTCGCCAGCGAATACAGGGTATGACCGAGTCCTGGCTGACGGTCTATCGCCTGCAGGCCTGTCCGTACTGCGAGCGGGTCATCCGTGTTCTCGACGAGCTTGAGCTGCCGTATCACTCGCGGTTCGTCGAACCGATGCATTCAGAGCGAAACGTGGTCAAGCGTCTTACCGGCAGTCGGTCGGTGCCGGCACTTGTCGACGACCGGAACGACGTCATTCTGACCGAGAGCGAGAATATCGTCAACTACCTCAGGGGGGTCTACGGCGATGGCAATTGACTTTGAGGTGACCGATCTTGGAGCGGCCGATCACCCGACGGTTGGCGAGCCCGCGCCGGCGTTTACCCGGCCGTTAGTAACCGCCGAGTACTGGGAGGATACCGCGTTGTCGGCACTTGAGCCGCCGGTGGTGCTCGTGTTCACGCCGATGCTTGGCAGTTTCCCGGCGACGTATATCTACGACGAACTGGCTGACCGGGCGTGGGACGACCAGTACGACGTCTCGGTGGTTGGCTGTACGATTTCGACGCCCTATGATATCGCCCGGTTCCTTGATGCAGAGGACTATCCGTATCCGCTGTTTAGCGATCCGGCCAACGGCGTTGCCGAACGCTACGGGGTGGTCCACGATCTTGACGGGATGGCCGGCGTGAGTGAACCCCGGCCGGCCGTGTTCGTCATCGACGACGATCGCAGTATCCAGTACGCCTGGGCTGCCACCGAGTGGCCGGCGTTTCCGCCCTACGACGCGATTGCCGATGCACTTGCGTCACGCTAGAGAGTGATCTCCTCAAGATCACTCCCGCCACAGACCGGACAGGTAAGATCCTCGACGCCGTGGTCATCGTCAACCGCGTACGTGTAGTGGTTCTCGAACATATCGAGCACGCAGTCATCCGCGAGACACTTGACCTCCATCGTGCTGGGCATGGTTCTTGATGCGGGGGCAGCCCGGATCAACGTTCCCCTTGAGGGAAACACACTTGATGGCCTCGGCTAAAACCCAGCCATGCGCATCGTGATCGTCGGGGCTGGCCAGGTTGGCACCTCAACAGCGGCCGAGCTGGCGAGCGATCACGAGGTCGTCGTCATCGATCGCGACCCGGATCGAACCGAGCAACTGGAGTACGATCTTGACGTGCTGACGGTCTGTGGTGACGGGGCGTCAGTCTCGACCCTCGAATCGGCCGAGATTGAGCGGGCCGACATCGTCATTGCGAGTACCGATGATGACCGGGTTAATCTCATTGTGTGCGAACTCGCCTCTGTCGGCGCTGACCCGTTCACGATTGCCCGAACGAAGAATCCGAAGTACCGTCGAGCATGGGAAGAGGGTGAGGATGTCTTCGGGGTGGACCTGATGGTCTGTTCGACGGAGATGACCGCCAACGATATTGTCCGCGTGGTTGATGTGCCCGCAGCGATCGATATCGATCCCTTCGCCGACGGCGCCATCGAGATGGTTGAACTTGAGGTCGGCCCCGAGAGTGCCGTGGCGGGGCATCGGGTAGCGGAGGCCGATCAGTTCGAACAGGTGACCTTCGTGGCGCTGTTTCGTGACGATGGATTTGTCTTCCCGAGTGGTGAGACCCGGATCAAGTCTGGCGACCGGCTGGTTGTCATTGGGCCGCCCGACGAGGTCCGGTCATTTGCGACTGAGACGGCGCCACCGACAACGCCAGCCGTCCCCGAAGAGATCGTGATTGTCGGCGGTTCGCAGATTGGTCACCATGTTGCTCGACTCCTTGAGGCACAGGGCCGTCGTCCGACACTCGTTGAGGGCGACCCCGAACGAGCCAGACAGCTCGCGGAGACGCTTCCGGAGACGCTAGTTGTCGAACGCGAGGTCACCGAGGGGGACTTCGCGCCGGAGGCACCAATCGAGACGGCGGACGTGGTCGTCGCGGCGCTTCCAAGCGATGAACAGAATCTGCTTGTATCGATGCTCGCCAGACGCCGTGGCGCCGACCGCATCGTCTCAGTTGTCGACGATCATGCCTATCGTACGCTATTTGAGGAGGTCGGTATCGACGTCGCGGTCAATCCGCGCACTGTCACGGCCGAGGAGATCATCCGAGTGACCCATCGCGAGGCCGTAGAGAACCTCGCGATGCTTGAGAATGACCAAGCCGAGGTCATGGAGATTAACTTGGCGCCGACGAGCACCTATGTTGACCGATCGGTACAGGAGATTGCGACCGCGTTCGATGGACCGCTGGTGTTTGGGGCGATTGTTCGTGCCGGTGAGGTGCTCGCCCCGCGAGGGGACACCGTTCTTCAGGCGGGTGATACGGTCATCGCGTTCATCACAGCTGAGTTGGCCGACCGGTTTGCGACCCAGACCGGTGCCTGAGATCACTTCGGGCCGCGCAAGCCGACGAGCACGGCGAGTACCGGGACGATCTCAAGCCGGCCGACCCACATGAGGGCGATCATGAGAAGCTTCGACGGAAGCGGGAAAAACAGGTAGTTCCCGAAGGGTCCAAGCCGGCCAAACCCTGGTCCGATATTGCCGAGTGTCGCCAGTGACGCGCTCACAATCTCAAGCGACGAGAGCGTGATGCCCGCCCTGGCGGTATCAAGCGCGATGAGGATGGCGGCGAAGACAAGAAGTCCAAGATACAGCAGCGTGAAGGCGAGAATACTCCGGATCGCGTCTTCATCGACAACCGCTCCACCAAGACGGACCGGTCGGACGGCAGACGGGTAGACCGCCTTATAGAGTTCGCGACGGATCGCCCGGAGCGTGACGAGCCAGCGGATTACCTTGATACCGCCGCCGGTTGAGCCGGCAGAGCCGCCGACGAACATCGCGAGGACTAACAGCAGCTGGGTGTGTGTATCCCACTGCGCAAAGTTGGCCGTCGCAAACCCTGTTGAGTTCAACAGTGAGGCGATCTGGAAAGCTGCCTGCCGAAGGGCAGTTGACGGCGCTCCTGCTGTGCGCCCGCCGAGTTCAAGGGCTGGCGCGCCACCACCGTAAAGCACCGCGCTAGTCACTGCGACCAGCACGCCAACGGCGCCAAGATAGGCCCGGATCTCGGCGTCCTCGCGGAGGGCGGTAAATTCCCCGCGTACCACATGCCAGAGAAGCGCGAAGTTGACCCCCGCGAGCACGACAAAGGGGATGACGACCCACTGAACGACCGCCGAGAAAGCGGCGATGCTCTGGGCCTTTGGCGAGAATCCACCGGTTGGGAGGGTGCTAAAGCCGTGAGCAACCGCCTGATACAGCGTCATCTCCGGAGCCACCCCGGCCAGATGCAGGCCATACAACAGCGCGATGTACGCAATCGTAACCCCGAGATAGACCGCCCAGAGCACCCGTGCTGTCCTCGCAATTTTCGGTGTGAGTTTCTGGAGTGCCGGTCCGGGAGTTTCTGACTGCATCAACTGGGCGCCATTGACCGTCAGTTCCGGCAGAATGGCGATCATCAACACAATAATTCCCATCCCCCCGAGCCACTGGGTGAGTTGGCGCCACATCAACAATGCGTGAGAGTGTCGCTCTAGCCCGATCTCCTCAAGTACAGTCGCGCCGGTTGTGGTGAAGCCGCTCATTGACTCGAAGAGCGCGTTCACAACCGAGTGGATAACAGCGTCAATGACCACTGGCAGTGGCTCGCCAACCGGCACATGCAGCCCGACAACCGATGCGGTACCATAGCCAGCCAGGAGGTACGGCAAAGCGCCAACGCCAGCGACCCCGAGCCACGCAGTCGAGACCAATACGAGTGCCTCGGCAGTCCCCATGTCGGGATCGCGATCAAGACGCTCAAGGCCGGTGCCGATGCTTGCCGCAACGACCAGTGAGACCACAAAGGGCCAGATGTCCTCCCCATAAGCGACAGCGATCACCAAGGGAACGAACATCGACAGCGAGACGTATTTGATGACCGACCCGAGGAGACTGGCACTTGCGCGCCAGTCGACACGGGGTTCCATGTTTTCGATGCTTCAGCCACCCAGTAGTTAACTCTTACAGTAGTGCGAGGCGAAAACCCACGGCTTCAGCCGTGGGAGGAAGTCAAAGGCTACGTCTCCGTCCTCACGAAGCAACGCAACAAGCGAATGGCGGCAGCCGTAAGCGAGTAAGATGGGGCGGTGCACTCTAACGAGACGAGCTGGGCTCCACGAACGATCCTTCGGGGGATCACTATCTCCTTTATTCACTGGGCAATCGAGAGAAACTCGTTTACGGTCGTGTCACTGCCGGCAACGACCAGCACGTCATCGGGACGAATTGTGAACTCTGGGCCGATATCGACGATGAGTTCGCCGTTCCGTTCGGCGGCAATGACGGTCACGCCGATTTGCTCGCCGAGTGCCGCTTCCCGGAGACTCTGTCCTGCGAGTGCCGGCGCTTGTGTTCGGACAATCTCGAAGCGCGTTTCGGGGGCGAGTAATTCGCTGCCCTCAAGGATAATCGACGAAAGCAAGCGTCCGGTAACTGTCGACAGCGCCAGTGCGTACCGAGCGCCAGCCCGATAGAGCTTCTTGCGATCTTGGATCTCGTTGACCCGGGCGATCACAGGGACGCCGGGGGCAATCTGGCCGAGTGCGACCGTCGCGTAGATCGTCGCTGTATCGTCATCAAGCGCGAGCACGATCGCACGGGCCGTTCGTACCTCAGCATCAAGCAGTGTTGCCGGATCGGTAATATCACCGACGACATCGACCTCAGGGTCGTCCTCCATGTCGACGATTGTCATCGGCACGTCAGCCTCTGCAAGCCGTGTCGCGATTGTGTTTCCGACATCACCGTACCCAACGAGAACGATCCGATCACCGTTTACCTCGGGATTCGGTTCGGTCCGGACTCGGACCGCCTCAAGTCCTTCAATACTGCCTGCTACCAGCATGATCGTTCCAGGGGTGATCCGGAACTCAGGATCTGGGGCCGGATAGAACTCGCCGTTTGACCACACACCGACGACGGTCGTCCCAAAGCGTTCGCGTAGATGGGCATTCTCAAGGGTTTGTCCGACCAGGTTGCTGTCCTCTTTTACAACCAGTTCAGTCAACTCTAGGTCGTCAGCAACGTCAATGTACTCTCTGATCTCCCGACCGATCGATGTCAACGCTCGGCGGGCCAGTCCCCGGGCCAACACCTGCGTTGGGCGAAGGGCACGGTCAGCCCCTGCCTGTCGGTGGTACCCGGCCTCCGTTTCGGTCTCGGTGACGCTGATAACCTGAACCGATTCGTTGAGCTCCCGGATAGTCAACACTGTTGAGACCCCTCGTTTCTCTGGAACGTCAACGACGACAGCACGAGCGGACTCAACGTTTGCCTGACGCAATGTTTGCTCTTCCTCGGGATTGCCGACGATGGCGTTAACGCCCTGATCAATCAACTCGAGAACGTCCGCCTCGTCCTCCTCAATCACCAGATACGGCACGTCGGCAGCGTCAAGCTCGTTCCGGAGGACATCCTCGTGGGTGGTAATCGAACACAGGATGACGTGGTTGGTGAGGTCGGTTGACCGTGGGGCACGCTGTTCACCGAAGACCTGCCGGAACAGCGGGACGACGAACGCCGGTACCGCCAAGAACACCAATATGACCCCCGTGAGGTTCATGCTGATAACAATCGCGTTCATTACATCGGTGTTCCAGTGCTGGGTATCGCCGCCGAAGCCAGCGGTTGTCAGTGCCTCAATGACAACCTGAACCGCATCAAGGTAGGTCACTGAGACCCCCTCAAACTCTCCGATTGCCCACCGGTAGATGGCGGCATAAATCAAAACAAGCACTGTGACGGCGCTGATCGCCACCAAAATCCGCCGTCGCCAGGTCCCGAGGTGAGTGTCGAAGAATTCGTAGAGTCCGCCCCGGTTCATCGCCATCCCTGTCCGATAGATTCGACGGTCATAGTACACCTTGCCCTGCAAACTCCCTGTTGAAAGTTCAGCCCCCGTACCACGGTCGTGTGGTGATTCTTGGGGCGACCCGCAAATCCGTTTTGGTGTTTTCTCCTCACCCCTCCGAGACCCACATGGTGAGAAGGATCGGATCGCCGTGTCACGATATTCAAGAATTTGAGACACATTCGTTACTAATGGACAACACTTAATGTCAGTCATATCAGAGTGTATCCGCTCAACCGAATTATGACGCGTCAAGAGTGTCCGACAGTCGATCAGATGGCTTATCAAATACCATCGGAAATTTTATCTGATTGAATCACAAAGATTTGATATGCACGACTTAACAGGCTTTCAGCGTGATCTCCTATACGTTATTGCTGGCATGGACGAACCGCACGGTCTTGCGATCAAACAGGAACTCGAATCCTACTACGGCACGGAGATCAACCACGGCCGGCTGTACCCCAACCTCGATACGCTCGTTGAGAAAGGCCTCGTTGAGAAGGGCCAGATCGACAAGCGGACGAACTCCTATACGCTGACCCAACGCGGCGAACGCGAACTTGAGGCGCGCAGCGAGTGGGAAGCACAGTACTACGAGCAGGCAACAGATGTCGGTGTCGAAGCCTGAGCCGGTAATCAACCGTTTTTCCGACTTGGAAGACCGATCAACGGTTGTGTCGGACCATGCTTCACCGACTCCCTCGTGTGCTCGGTGGGGCGTTCGGTGCATCGCCTTGGGTCACGCCCGGAGTATGCTCCTAGACCGGCTGTAAGGACGAGTGTCCTATTTTGCTCGGAGGCGCCAGCGCGTTCGCCAACGATGACTGATCACCAGAGGAACTGCGGCCAGACGTACTGGAAGAGCAGCCAGATGAGCCCGGTCAAGATGGCCGTCATCAGCAGGTTGAGCACAACACCGGCACGCATCATATGCCGCTGTTTGAGGTGACCGCTCCCGAAGACGATGGCGTTCGGTGGAGTCGCGACAGGCAGGGTGAACGCAAAGGAGGCGGCGATGGCGCCGCTTACCGCGAGGAAAAGCCCGGCAGCGACCTCGGTGAGTCCGAGTGTGCTCGCGAAGATCCCTCCGATCCCGATGAGCACCGGTACGATAATGGTCGCCGTCGCCGTGTTAGAGGTCATCTCGGTGAGGAAGATCACCAACAGCACGACCACACCGACGACCAGCACGATGGGAGCGCCGGTGAGCCCCCCGAAGACCGTCCGGGCGAGCCACTCGGTTGCGCCCGTCTTCGCGAAGGCGTCCGCGAGAGCGATACCACCGCCGAACAGGAGGATCGTTCCCCAGTCGATATCGACGATATCCTCCCACTCGACGGTATCCGCGAGCACGAGCGCTGGAATCGCGTACAGTCCGACCATCACGTAGTATAACAGCCCTTGGTGACCGGCGACACCGAGGACTGTCTGTCCGTCGTCGGTTCCAAAGAGAGTATTGAACCAGACCTCCGGCAGCCAGCCCTCAAAGAGGATGTCAAGCCCACCGAGCACCCACAACCCCGCCGTGACGACGAAGATGGCCGTTACCCGACGGCCACGCGGGCTAAGTGAGCCCTCCTCCCGAAGGTATCGTCTGGCCTCCTGGCGCGCCTCGCTGACGTCCTCGATCTCGGGTGGGTACAACCAGAAGGTGAGGACGTACCAGACGATCGGGAGGGTGATGATCACGATGGGCAGGCCGATGAGCAGCCAGTCGACAAAGCCGATCTCGTAGTTGAGGATTTCGTTGGCCTGTGTCGCGACAACGGCGTTCGGCGGCGTCCCGATGAGCGTGCCGACGCCGCCGACGCTGGCAGCGTACGCCGTCCCAAGCAGTGTCGCAATCTGCATGTTCGAGAACGTGTCGGCGTCATCATCCGCGGCCTGCACCTTCTCGCGACCGATGACCTGTGCGAGGACACCCACCGCGATGGGTGTCATCATAGCCGTTGTAGCGGTGTTTGATACCCACATCGAGAGCACCGCCGTCGCCAGCATGACTGCGGCGATGAGTCGGCGTGGGGACGTTCCCATCCGACTCATGAGCCACAACGCGATCCGTCGGTCGACGTCGTATTTCTGGAGGGCATTCGCGAGCATGAACCCGGCGATGAACAGGAAGATAAGGTGGTCAGCGAAGCCCGATAGTGCCGGATCGATGTCGTCATACACCCCAAATCCAGTGAGCAACACCGGAATCGAGAGTGCTGTCACCGCAAGCGGGAGCGTCCCGGTCACCCAGAGCCCTCCGGCGAAGAACATTGTTGCAATCGCGTACTGTCCCCGTACGGAGAGTCCCTCAAACGAGGGGACAAATGCGAGGACGAGTGTGCCGAATGAAATGGCCATAAATAGCGCGAGTTTGCCACGTGCTGTGCCTGTGATCCCCCGTATCATTGATACACAGCACAGCTCTCTCCGGTGTATCCTTAATCATTGTCTCTGTACGGCGAAGCGGGAGGCGTTCACACGTCTCAGAAATGATCAACAATAGCCTGATACTGCGCGGTAGTGAGCTCGGCAGCATACAGCTCGAAGAGAACCTCCCGACGGGCCCGTGAGAGGCCGCGCGATCCATTCTCAAGCATCGAGAGGTGCGCCTGCATCAGCTCGTCGACCTCACGTTCAACATCGCGCTGGCTGAATCCGGCAGCGACCCGGAGCAGCCGCCAGGCCAGCGGTGAGATGCGATCGAGATCGACTTCCGCAGCGGTCATCCGACCGGACGGTATCGGATGACCGGCAAAAAGCTACTCACTCGTGGATCGAACCGGTCGTATCGTTTTTACATCTCGTGTTTGATGGCTGCTATATGCCCTCCACACGTCGTGCCCTCCTCGCGACCGGCGGGGTCCTCGCAACTGCTGGGTGTATAAGGCCGATAGGCGGCACCGGTGGCACCATCGGATCGCTGTCGTTGCGCACCCAGACCCCCTCGACCGTCGTTGAGCGGACCACCACACCGGTGACGATTCGTGCGCTCGGTCCGTACGGCCACACCCTGGTTCAGCGTGTACTTGAGGACGGATCAGCGTCCTATACCGCCGCCGACACGCTGGTTGCCGAGGGGGAAATCGTTCGACAGGACGGAACGTTCTACGAACTTACACACGAAACGACAGAGCATACGCCGGCGATGGCCTACCCGATCGAATTCGAGGCGACGGTCCCGGCGACGACCTCGGTTGACGACGATGAGACGATCGCCTTCGATGCCCTCCCAGCGGTCGACCGTGGCGCCCTCCGGACCGGTCTTATAAACGAACTCTGGCGGAGACTCTCCCAGACCGAGGGGCGCGTCTCCGGTGAGAAGGAACTGGTCTATTCGGCGACACCGCGCGGACCAACGGACTCGCTGCTCGTTCCGACTCCCGAGTATGATACCGTCCGCTACCAAGACGGGCAGATCCAGCTCTCGGTTACCGGCGAGGCGACCGAGACGCGCTTACACAGCTACAGACTCGAAGGCTCGACGGTCGCTACCTCAGCAGAGGCGTATGTAACCGATGTCCTTGCACGGTCTCGGACGGACGCCGTAAGACTCGAGCCGTCAACGCTCACCGACCGCCAGCACGATATTCTCCAGGCGGCAATCGACCAAGAGTACGGCCACGATCAACCGATTGCCGACGCGTCATCGGCGTACCGGACCCTCGTTGTGCGTCTGTTCGCCCCTGATAGCGACCCCGAATCGGTCGATCTTGTCGACTTATCGAGTAGTGAGACAATGGTCGTCTACGATGGGACACTCTATCGAGCGACCTACACTGTCAGTACGCCCTAATCACGGCCCACTCGATTGTTCAGGAATTATAGTAGTACTCGCCGCGGGTCTTCTGCTCGCGATCAAGTTGGCTGTCGGGCTTGTTGACCCGTGGACGGCCGCTCCGTGCGTCCCGTCGGAAGGTGATGCCAAGCGCCTCAAGGAAGGTGTTCATGCCCTCGCGCATCGGCTGTGGGGCCCCCGCCTGTCCGCGTTCGCCCGACGTGCCCTCAAAGACGATCAGTCGGTCCGCGACCCGATCGATGACAAAGAGGTCGTGATCAACCACGAGGACTGGCCGTTCGGTCTGCTGACTGAACCGCCGAAGACTGTCGACAACCGTGGCCCGGCGGTCGACATCAAGAAACGCCGAGGGCTCATCAAGCAGGTATAGATCAGCCTCCCGCGCTAGACAGAGCGCGATTCCAACCCGCTGGAGCTCACCGCCGGAGAGATCCGCAAGCGAGCGGTCAAACAGCGGCTCCAGCTCAAAGGGATTACGGATCTGTCGCTTGAAGGATGTCGCGTAGATGTCGGTCACGGCGGCGAACCGTTCTCGAACGGTGGTCGTCTCCGCGGCACTCAGATACTGTGGCTTATACGAGACGGTGACATCCCCGGGGACAGTTCCGACATCGGGGCTGAGTCCGCCGGCAAGCAGTTTCACAAACGTCGTCTTCCCGAGCGCGTTTTCGCCGACGATCCCGATCGTCTCTCCGGCGTGGATGCGCCCGGACGCGACTGTCAGTGTGAATTCGTCAAACGACTTCCGCAACTCCGGATACGTGAGAACCGGACTATCATGGTCGACGCGTCGCTGGCCGGCTGAGGGAAACTTGATGGCGTCTGGCCGGATCCGGACGTTCTCCTCTTTGAGTTCGCCATTGAGGAACTGGTTGATCCCAGCCCGGGTCGCCAGCTGCTGGGCAACGACCCCGAACCCGCCCGGCTCGCCGTAGAGGACGTGAATCGTGTCCGACAGCAGATCAAGCGTCATCAGGTCGTGCTCAACGACGATTGCGGTGGCGTCCGTCTCGGCGATATGCTCGCGAATCGTCCGTGCGACCGTCAGTCGCTGTTGGACATCCAGAAACGACGAGGGTTCATCGAACAGGTAGAGGTCAGCCTCGCTCGTCAGTGTCGCAGCGATCAGCACGCGCTGGCGCTGTCCACCGGAGAGGGTCGATAGCTGGCGATCCAGCAATGTGCGGACCGCAAGGCGATCGATGACTGACGATGCCGTGTTGCCGATGATCTCGGCGACCGTCTTCTCGCTGGCGGATCCCCGATCGACGCGCTGGGGTTTGTATGCGGTTGTGACCGACCCATCGCGGAGCCCAGCGAGATGGGCCTGAAGTGTCGTGCCTCCGAGTGCGTCGATCACCGCCGACCAGTCGTGGTCTGCCTCCGGTTCGCCGAGGTTGGGGACGAGATCGCCTGCCAGAATGCGCAAGGCGGTACTCTTTCCGATGCCGTTGCGCCCGAGGAGCCCGACGACACGCCCACTTACCGGACTGGGCAGGTTGTACAGCTGAAAGCCGTTTTGACCGTACTGGTGGACCAGTTGACCAGTCGCCGTGGGCAATGGAACGATCCGGATTGCGTCGTTCGGGATCTTCTTCTCGATAAGTGCGTGCTCGGCGATGACCTTCGCGTCGTCAATGTGTAACTCTCCGTCTTCGGTGACGTGAAAGCCCTCGCCGCCAGCGCGATTGACCGGATCGTAGTTGACCGCGATATCGCGTACCTCGTCGGTGACCTCGTCCTGATCAATCACGGCGATGTACCGATCGCGCTCGTCAGCCGTCATCGGTGGTTGCCCCCGGTACGGATTGTACTGCCATTCGTCCCGTATCAGGGATAGTGCACAATGAGCGTGTCGTCGTGCCAACGCGTACCTCGGAAGGGCCGCGAAACACAGCCGATTGCTCACTCGCCGTCGCGAGTGTCGCGACGGGCCTCTCGTTCTGCCGCGTTGCGGTCCATCGTCTCCCGCTGATCGCGCTCGGCGCGAACGGCAACATACAATACAAGCGGGAGACCGATCGCGACGACGAGCAGGATACCAACTAGAAGACTTGCGTCGGCCATCACCCGAGGAAAATGTCGACAACGTCGCTCGTACCGGAGGTCGTATCACGATACAACTCAGAGTACCCGCAATTCGTACACGAGACGACGGTGAAGCTGTTTGTCTGGATGTCGAACATCTTCGAGAGACCACTGCCGGTCGTTGCGATCTCCCCCACATCCGTCTCGGCGTGTCCACACTTGGGGCACCCGCGGTCGGAGTCTGGATCCATATCAAACGGGGTGTTCGCCGTCGGTATCAACCTTCGCGTGGATCAAACACTCATGGAACCTACCGGTGCCCGCCACCCAATCAGGCGCATAATAACCGGAGACAGACCCGGTTGCCACCGAGATCACTCGTCGTGATCGATACATCCCCACCGTAGAGTTCGGTGGTCCACTTGATCAGCCACAATCCAAGGCCACTCCCGTGTCGTGTGCTGTCCATCTCCATATCGCCGTTGATGATCGCTCGTTCGGTGGCTGGGATCCGCGGGCCGTTGTCGTCGACACAGACATCTGCCCAGCCGCTTGAGTCGGCCTCGGTCGCCGTCACCTCCACTATTGGTGTTTCGGCCGGATTATGGCTGATCGCGTTATCGATGAGTCCCTCAATGGCAAAGCGAAGCCGGTGATCTGCCCGGACCGACAGCGCCTCCGGCAGCCGCATTCGGATTGTCGCGGCCGGATACTGGCGACGCATATCGGCGACAACGGTCTGGAGCAACGACACACACTCAAGTTCCACGTCGCCGGGTTGGGGGGCAATGACGTCCTCAATCTGGTCTGCCTCCTGTGTGAGCGTTTCCAGGTTCCGAGCCGCCTGTTCAACGGCCACGGCGGTCTCAACGTGTTCGGTCGACGGTTCGTCGATAGCATCAAGCAGTCGTGTGGTGTGGCCGGCGATGAGATTAACCTGATTCCGAAGGTTATGCCGGAGTACCCGATTCAGCACCTTGAGTTGCCGGCGCTGACGAATGAGATCCGTCAGATCGGTGTAGATGGCAGCCCCATCGACCGGGAGTTCGTCGTCCTCGTAGGGAATCCCCCGATAGAGAAACTGTCTGAGCCCGGTTGCTGTTTCGCGTTGGACTCGTTTGTGGTTAATATCACCGGCGATCGTTCGCGTATCAAAGTGTCTGGCTTCCTCGGTGTGCCACTCCGGGACGATGAGATCATTGAGTGAGGCGCCCTCTATGACCTCACGGGAGTACCCGAAAATGTCGATAAACGCCTCGTTGACCCAGCGTACCATGGGCGTTTCCCCGACAAACTCGAATTCGACGATGGCGTCGCGCGTGTGTTCGACGAGATGGCGGTATCGGGTTGCCTTGCCGATAGAACGGTCATCAGTCATGATTAGACTGTGCGCCTCGACCTCCGCGGTTTATCGAGGCGCGTCGGTTGCCTCTATCAATCTGTCCCACCGATATGCGGGCCCGGGTGGAGCGTTGCCATCCGTGCATGCACACCTGTCGGTGAGTGTCCGCCCGATGGCCTCTGGTGGTTGTCCGTTCCATCCAACTGATCCACTCGGCCGGAGGTCTTCTTTGATATATATGTGTTGTGCAGAGCGAAAATAATGAATTAGTATAGTTTGATCGAGTACAAATAAACGATTGACAGATTCCTCCGGCGGCATATTCAGTTCTCCTGATCAGGAGGGTGCGGATACGACGGAGAACGCCCCGCCTTCAGCGCGGGACAGATACCGGGTGCGCATGGCAGTTATGAATATCTATAAAGAAATTATTAAGTGCAGCCATCAGTGAGCGTTCTTTGAGGGGCCTGCTCATCACGCGCTACGACTCCATCCCGACTCCTGCTTCGATCCGTGCTGGCCCCTCGTTGTCCCTGATCGATACTGTTCTGTCCCATCTGCGTATCCGCGCTTGAACATCCTCGTCGTTGGATCGCTTCTGGGATAGCGGCGACATCACTAAGTACGCTTCCAGATAGTCTGTAGGTGTGTCACTCCGCGAGACAATCGCCTCACTCATCGAAGCCCACTTCGAAGAGGTTCCGGACGTAGAGGGGGCCTACTGGTGCTATGAGTGCGATGTCCGAGTGTCCGCCGCCGATGTATCTGAGTCACCACCGACGTGTCCATCCTGCGGACAGCCAATGGAGTATGAGCGGGATCCCCCCGGATACGGCGTTTGATACCCCGCGCCTGACTGTTCTTAGGACAAAAAAGCCGGCAGTGGAGGCTAACGGCTCAGTCGTCGTCAACCGGACCGCTATCAGCCCGTACTGACTGGCCAGCTCCGCGAACGCTACGAACGTTCTTATAGCCGATCCAGACGATCGCGAGTGCGAGTCCAACGAGTGTGAGTGCGATCGTGACCTGGAAGACTGCGGCGAGCTGGTCGGCCCAGCCTGTGGCGGCGCTTCCGGTGATCCCAAGCAGTCGGCCACCGATGACGGTGTAGAAAGCCGTCCACAGAAGGCTGGAGACGGTGATGACAAGCATCACTGCCAGCGGTATCGATGTTGAATACAGCTGTTTGGTGCGGTCCCAGTTGGCGATCCAGACTGTCCCGACGGTCAACGCGATGGCCGCTAACAGCTGGTTGGCACCACCAAAGAGCGTCCAGAGATCAGCCCACCGCCCCGTGCTCAGAAGGATGTACGCGGCCACAATAATCACGGTCGTGTTTACATAGCGGTTCTTGGCGACCTGCTGAGTCGTGGTGTCCGGAGTCGCAACGAGTTCCTCGATCATGTACCGACCCAGACGCGTAGCCGTATCGAGGCTCGTCAACAGGAAGGCGACCAGCACGAGTGCCATAAACGGAGCGGCTGCGCTGTGTGGAATCCCAAGGGCAGTGAGAATGGCGCCGCCGCCGGTCGCGAAGTTCGGGAGTGCAAGACCAATTCCGCTGGTTGCTCCGGGCTGAACGGCAACGATCACGACCGCCGCAATGGCGACTGCTGACAATAGCCCTTCAAGCAACATCGCGCCGTAACCGATCAGTCGGGCGTCGGACTCCCGGTTGAGCTGCTTTGCCGTCGTACCGGAGGCCACCAGCGAATGAAAGCCACTGATTGCGCCACACGAGATGGTGACAAACAACAGCGGGAACAGCGGCATTAACGGCAGCTGATCCGCAAAGGGGCTGTTCGCCCCGAAGAAGCCGTTCCAGGCGTTCATCGTGATCGACAGTGAGATCGGTTCGCCACCGGCACTCGCTGACACTCCGGTAACGAATGTGCCGACGACAATCGCGAGGACAGCCCCACCCAGGCCGGTGTACAAGAGGAACGATGAGAGATAATCCCGTGGCTGGAGCAGAATCCAGACTGGCGTGATGCTGGCGATTGCCGCGTACACGAGCACGACGAGTACCCAGGCCCCGATGTTCTGGCTTCCAAGCAGCGCCGGAACGAACCCTGGTGCAGACTCAACGAGTGTGAGTGTCCCAGCTGGGTGTCCGCTAGCGCTCACGAGGGCGATCGGGTACTGCAGTCCGACCCACACCGAGGCGAAGACACCGGCGACGAACAGAATCGTCCCGCCCCAAAACGAGAGGTTCAGCTGATAGAGCCAGACTCCAAAGATTAGCGCTAAAAGCACATAGATAATGCTTGCCGTTGCGGTCTGGGGATACGCATCGAACACGAGTGACACCACAAGCGCAAAAGCGGCCACAACAAGAATCAGCGTCAGAAATGCGAACCACAAGAGCATCTGTTTACCCCGCTGACCAACGTACTCGCCGAGTACGTATCCGATTGAGCGGCCGCGGTGACGGATACTGCTGGTCAGCGCCGTGATGTCGTGAACGGCGCCGAACAGCGGATTGCCAATGATAATCCAGAGAAACGCCGGCAGCCACCCCCAGACGAACGAGGCTGTGATCGGGCCAATAATCGGTGCTCCCCCGGCAATGCTTGAGAAGTGATGACCGAGGAGGACTGGCTTCTTCGCCGGCACGTACTCCTGGCCGTCCTCGTACTCGTGGGCCGGGGTTGTCCGGCTGTTATCGAGCTCGAGGAACCGCGCCATGTACCGACCGTATGCAAGATACGCCGTCCCGAGCACCACCAGCGCGATCGCGATGAGCCAGATGACGTTCATACTGATCGATCCATTCTGCCAACGATTATCGTAGTCATGCTGTTCGGATTAACAACCAGAATATAATAGTTTAATACTTCTGTTTCACAACTCACTGTCAGTCATCGGTCACCTCATCTTGCGCGACACGCTCGGCGTCGAACGTGTGTAGGCTTGTATCGATCGTCCGCGCGGTAATTAGATATAATTAAAATTTATGTGGGCAGAAACGCCACTATTCACCAATGAGCGAGTACACAACAATTTCGTTGCGCAAGGAGTTTGTCAGTGACGTCGAGGCCTATATCGAGGACGAGCCGTTCACATCGGTCAAAGAATTTGTCAAGCACGTCGTCGTCCGCGAGATGGAATCCGACGACGAGATCCCCGAGCAGGAGGCCCGGCAGATTGCACAGAAACTGCGGGATCTCGGCTACATGGAGTAAGATGAGCGGTAACCATTCGATCATATCAGTCGCGCACGCTGATCTTCTCTTGGCGTTAATCCCGCTTACCTTCGTATTGATCTCCGGCGCCGGCGCCATCGCCTTTGACAGTTGGATCCCCTCAACAGCGAGTGCTTCCCTTGCGTGTTGTGTGCTCATCGCGGACGGACTCTTCTGGCATCCGCCGACCGACCGGTGACGCAACGTTGGCAACGGTTTGCCCCCCGTATCAAAACACACAAACACACCTGCCATCTCCACTCTAGTGTTGGGGAGCGCACGTGACTCAGAAACGCGAGTACACCGGCGAGTACCCGGAAAAGACGCTGTATCTGCCCGGTCCAACCGAAGTCCGCGAGGACGTCATCGACGCGATGGCCCAGCCGATGTTTGGCCACCGCATGGACCGGATGACCGACCTCTATACGACTATCGTTGAGGACACAAAGGAGTTTCTCGGTACCGACCAGGAGGTTATCATCCTCACTGCCTCGGGAACGGAGTTCTGGGAGGCAACGACGCTCAACCTCGTTGAGGACCGCATGCTCGTTCCAACCTCGGGCGCGTTCAGCGAACGCCAGGCCAACGTCGCCGAGCGCCTCGGCAAGGATGTCGACCGGATCGAGTACGAGTGGGGCGAGGCCGTCAAGCCCGTGGACATCCGTGACGCGCTTGAGGCTGGCGAATACGACGCCGTTGGAATGGTGATGAACGAGACCTCAACGGGGGTGCGCAATCCGGTTGAGGAGATTGGCGATCTTCTCGGTGACTACCCGGATACGTACTTCGTCGTTGACGCCATTTCCTGTCTGGGTGGCGACTACATCGACATCGAGGGACACAATATCGACGCCATCTTCACCTCGACGCAGAAGGCCTTCGCGATGCCCCCCGGGCTGGCGGTCTGTACCGTCAGTGACGCCGCCTACGAGCGCGAACTCGAAACCGACTCGGCCTCGTGGTACGGCGGCTTCCAGCGCTGTCTTGATTACTACGATCGGAAGGGCCAGACCCACTCCACGCCGGCGATCCCGCTGATGCTCGCCTACCGCACGCAGATGAAACACCTCCTTGAGGAGGGCCACCGTGAACGCGACCGGCGGCATCGGGACATGGCCGAGTATACCCGTGAGTGGGCACAAGAGCACTTCGACCTCTACCCCGAGACGGGCTATGCGTCTCAGACGGTGACCTGCGTCGAGAACACCCGCGATATCGATGTCGAAGCGACCGTCGAGGCTGTTTCCGAGGAGTACGACATGGTCTTCTCAAGTGGCTACGGTTCGCTCAGTGAGGAGAGTTTCCGTATCGGGCACATGGGTGAGCACACCGTCGAGAGCATCCGAGCACTGACCGACGCCATTGAGGACGTCGCTGACCTCTGATGGCTGCGTGAACCGCCTCAGGGTCAAGCCCCGACACTCGGCCTGCTCCGCCTGTAGAACCCATCTCGGGCGATCACGTGGGGGTCGCGTGGCCCTTCCCCATCAGGGGCGACCGTCCGGTGGAGACCAATGTCCGGACTCACCCGCGTCGGGAACCACTCGAAGTACGGCTTCGGAGAGCTTCGGGTGAAGCTTGCCACTCCAGATGCAACCAACGTCAAGGAACAGATAGAAAACCCGAAGTCGGAGCACTGACAAACAAATAATGACCGGCAAAGATTCCGCAGTGTCCCGGGTCGGCCAGACTGAATAAAGTAGATCACATTGCCAACAACTGGTAAGGAGATGCACATCGGGCTGACAATCTATGGCTCGCTGTCAGAGCGGTCTGGCGGGTTTCGTTATGACCGTGAGTTACTGCGTCACCTCAAATACGCCGGACACCGGGTTTCTGTCGTTGAGCTGCCGTGGCGCTGGTACCCGCGTGGTCTTCTCGATAGCGTGGCGCCAGCAATGGGCCGCGCCCTCGATGTCGACGTTGATGTGATGCTCCAGGATGAATTAGCACACCCGTCACTAGTGGGCCACACCGATCGCCTATCCTATCCGGTCGTGAGCATCGTTCATCACCTCCGGGCCGCCGAACACCGTCCGTTAGCGCCGCTGTACCGGGCGATTGAGTACCGCTATCTTCGGTCAGTCGATGGTGTCATCTGTAACAGTACCGCCACCCGTGAGACGGTGCTTGATGCGGGTATTCCCGAGCGCACGACGCTGGTGGTGCCACCGGCCGGCGATCAGTTCGACCCGACCATGACGGTCGATGCGATCACCCAGCGTGCCCACGAGGGGCCGCTCCGGCTCGTCTTTCTGGGCAACCTGATTGAGCGTAAGGGGCTCGATACGCTTATCAAGGGCTTGTCATCGGTCACTGCCGACTGGACACTGACCGTCGTCGGCCGCCCGACCGACCGTGCATACACACGTCGGGTCCGTACCCTGATCGAACGGAACGGTCTCACCGAGGTGGTCACGATGGCCGGCGAACTGACCGATACCGAGTTGCGATCGGTCCTCCGTGAGAGCCACCTGCTCGCCGTCCCATCACAATACGAGGGATTTGGCATTGTCTATCTTGAGGGCATGAGCTTCGGTCTTCCAGCGATTGCCACCACCGCTGGCGGTGCGACCGATATCGTGTCCGATGGGACCACCGGAGTGCTCGTCAATCCAGGGGATGCGGCTGCGATCACGACGGCTGTCCAGACACTAGCAAACAACCGTGATCGGCTAGCGGAGATGGGGACCGCAGCACGCGCGCGATACGAGCGGCATCCAACGTGGGTAGAGAGCGCCAGCCGTGTCGAGACGTTTCTTGAGGATGTCCGTGCCGCCGATAGGTAGGCCATCCTGACCAGCCGGTCTGTGGATACTCGGGGCCGTCGGTGCCGGATCGATTAAACGAAATAATGACCTGTACTCCATGAGATAACAGTTCGGTAAAAATACGGCTAATTTATATGTATTCGTTACGTACTTGGGCTTGTTCAAGACAAAGACGGCTGGTTACGACGCATATCTATGTCCTCACAACACGCCGACGACACTGACTGCCCCGTTAACCTTCAGGAGGCCACCCACTACGTTCTCGGAGGTGCCCGGGCTGGAACCGTGATCGCCGAACAGCTACATGCCAGCGGCCATCGTGTCGCTATCGTTGACGACGCGTATGAGTCGACGGTTGTTCCGGGGGTCGTTGGTGATCCGGTCGACTCCGGTGTTCTTGCGGAGGCCGGTGTTGCGACGGCCTCAGCGGTCCTTGTCATGACACGCTCTGACCGCCGGAATCTGCTTGCTGCCCAACTCGTCCGGACCCGGTTTGATGTCCCGCGCATCATCACCCTAGTACATGAGCCTGGCCGGCGTTCACTCTTTGCAGACGCCGGACACGAGCCGGTCTGTATGACGACGATACTGGCCGAAGCCGTTGACGAACGGATCTGACCAACGTGTCAATAGCTGCTCAACTTTTAGCGAATGAGCTTGTGTGAGCACCAGCGGAGTTCTATATCATATTTCTGTCTATTTAGAACATGAGTTCAAAATAAGTACTTTCTTATAATATGAGGTTAATAAATGTGTACATCGGCAATCTTAGTCCCGGAACATGCTGTTACAGCTCGCTTAGTCAGTCAACACTGGTATTGGATGATATCTCACAGCAATCGGAGAGACGAGCGCGGCTGTCTTTAACTGGCGTATTACGTTCTCATTCGACGATCTGAAATTACATCGCCCAACGAACGTATTAATAAAATCCTAACTGTTTCGTCAAATAGTTCTAAATCTATATGTATATACTTACTATACTTCTACGCTTGCGATAACCACCAGACTCTCGTTGTCGCCATTTTCAAGATGTCGTGTTGTCGCGGGATCAACCCGAACCGTGTCGCCTGGGGCTAGCTCAAGCGCCTCCTCCTCAACGACGAGCGTTACCTCTCCACGGGCGAGGAAGTAGACCTCTTCGACGGCGTCGTCAGCGTGATCGTGAGGTGAGGATTCCCATCCTGGATCGCAGTCCACCACGCTAAAACACAGGCGACTGGTGTTTAGTGCGTCCCGCAAGAAGTGCTGCGAATTGGCGATAGCCTGTACATCTCTGTAGTTGACCATCTCATGTGCCATGGTAACACCATGATCAATGTACGGGATTATAAGCTATTCCCAAGATCACACACTTCGCTGGGTTCTCTGGTCGGTCCGCTTAGATGTTGGTAACTCGTGGGTAGGAGTCATCGAGTGCGGCGGCGTCCTCCGGTAGCAGGGCGACCACGAGGATTTCGGTATATGACTCCATGTACGCAACGAGGTCGGCGATTCGCTGGGCGTCGATTGCTTCGAGTGAATCCAGTAGCATGACCGGACAGGTGTCATGCACATCGTGTGCAAGATACCCCGCGAGTGCAAAGATCAGGCCGGTGACCTCGCGTTCGCTCTCGCTGAGATGGTCGATCGTATCCTCATACGCCCGTCCTGAATCCGTTCGTCGAACGATGTGCAACTCGAAGACGGTTTCTGTGACGGTCTGTCGGCCCTCCCTGGTCTCTTGTTGCCGACGTTCGATCCAGATTCGTTCGAGATTGTCGTACTCAAGTGCGTTGAGTACCTCGTCCATGTGATCGTTGAACTGTTCGATTGCCTCCGCTTCGATCGTCTCGATCCGTGTCCGGAGATCGGCAATTTCATCGGCGAGTTGTTCGCGCTCAGCGGTGAGCTCCTCTAGACGATCGAGTTCCGACTCGATATCGGCAATCTCTTCGGTCACGCCCTCAAGTTCAGCTTCAAGTCGACCAATCTCGTGCTCAAGATTGTTCGCCTGTCGATGGAGCTCAAGCAGGTGCTCGTTAGCGCTGGCTTCGAGCGTTTCGACCTCTGTTTCGAGCTGTTCGATTGATTCAATAAGTGTCCTGCGTCGATCCTGTTTGGTCGCAAGTGCTGCCTGACGATCATCGAGCTGGGCGTCGATCTGTGCCCGTCGGTCGGTGAGGGTCTCGTGACGGTGCTGGCGCTGTTCGATCGTCTGTCGTTGTTCGACCAGCGCCTCAATCTCGGCCTCAAGGTCGTTGATCTCGCCGATGCGATCGCGTGCGACCTCTTGCAGTGTGGTGATCGTCGACTCGATCCGATCAACGGCCACCTCCGATCCACAGGTCCAGCAGGTAACCGTCTGATCCGGAGTGAGTGCGTCGGTCACCGGCGTGTCGTTGGCCTCTAGCGCCTCGACCGGTCCTGACTCCGGGCTCTCGAGCATGTCCTCGTTGAACTCGATGACCGTCTGGATCTCATTGAGGTCCGACTCAAGCTGCTGTTTGCGTCTGCGATACCGGCTGATCTGTTCGTCGAGATGCGTCCGTTCGTCCTCGTCTGGGACACTCAACGCATCGAGTTCCTGCTCGATATCGGCGCGCTCGGCGCGCAACTCTTCGATTGTCTCGGTGATCGTCTCGATATCGTACCGCACATCCTCAAGTGTAGCACGCTGTTGTCGGAGCTCGGCAAGCGTCGATTCGAGTTCGTCCTGTTCGGCCTTCGTTTCGTCAACGGTGGCGTTGTGCTCTTCGATCTCCGCTTCGACCTCTTGTAGTTGCTGGCGCTTTTGATTGATCTCCTTACGGAGGTCCTGTCGTTGCCGTTCGAGCTCCGGCAGCTGTGGTTTGAGCTCCTGAATCGATTCGATCTCCTCGGAGACCGCTCGACGCTGTTCGGTGCGGCAGTTGATCTTCGCTTGAATCTCTTCCGTGTCGATCGGTGCCATAATCAACTCCCGGAGGTCACCGCCGCTGGTGACCCGTCGTCGCACCTCGTTGGAACGAAGTAAAAACGCATACAACTCGGCGGCATCGGGATCCTCACAAAAGGTATCACCCTCGCCGTGCACGGTGTCGTCCGTCCGGTGGAGTGTCCGGTGATACGTTGTGTCGTCTAACTTGAGTTCGACCGCTCCGTGATCGGCATCGCCCTTGATGGTAACATTATCTGATCCCAGAGCCGCCATAATCGCCTGAAGAAGGGATGTCCGGTTGGTCGCGTTCCGACCGGCGAGGACCGTTGTCCCCCGAGTGAGTGTGACGGTCGTCTGCTCGATCCCTCCAATATTCTCAACCGCGAGGTCGATCTCCCCGTCTTGATACTGGAGGTCCATGTGGTAGACACACGTGTATCAAGCAGTATGAATAATTCGCTTGCCGCGGAATTGTACTTGTGTGATTGTTAATTAATATTTTATCTGTCATATCGAGGGAATTATCAATATCAGATGGTCGATCGTGTTTTTAGCGATAAAAACGCATGGCTTATCAATATCTTTTGCCGGCCACCGACCGAAAATCGATATCTAACAAATCAATATTCGATTGACTGGTTGATGTGATATACTGAGGATAAGCAAACGGATGCTAGCTCTGTCGCTCCCGCTAGCGAGGTCCGGTTCCGGTAACGAAACGACTAATTAACTGATGTTTCAATCGAACTAGCCACACCGTATGCCACAAGTTGATGACTACCGGTTTCCATCGGACCGACAGTACGATCCGGAGACACACCTGTGGGTCAAACGACACGACGACCGGGTACGGATTGGCGTGGATGACTTTGAGCAGGAGGCGGCTGGTACCTACCAGCGCGTGCTACTCAAAGAGCCCGGCGAGGAGGTTCCTGCGGGTGATGAGCTGGTGAATCTTGAGTCCGCGAAGTTTGTCGGATCGAAACCAGCTCCGATCGGTGGCGAGGTCGTTGCGGTCAACCGCGATGTTGTCCGCGAGCCACAGCAAATCAACCTTGCTCCGTATGACCACTGGTTACTTGCCCTCGCTCCGGCGGATAATGCCGACTTCGGCCGACTCGTTGGTGGTGACGACATCGAACCATGGGCGCGTGAGGAAATCGACGAAGAACAACGCCGGACGACGGCGCTTGAAGGCGAGCGATGTCCACCCGAGTGACGGCTATTCCGGACGCGTACGCATCAGCATGGCGCACCCGGTGCACCCACTTTGACGACGTCATCGCCTTTCACGCGCCGTCGATCAAGGACTACGAGACCTCTGAGTTCAGCGATCGAGAGGAAACGTTCGTGTCGCTGTCGGTGACCGGAACCCGGTGTAGCCTGGAGTGTGAGCACTGCAACGGTGCCGTACTTGATGGCATGACTCCAGCGACCGATCCTGAGACACTCGTTACACGCGTCCGCGAACTCGCCGAGCGCGGAGCCGAGGGGGTCCTGATCAGTGGTGGCTGTAACCCTCGCGGGCAGGTTGATCTCGAGCCATATCTCGACGGGATCGCCGTTGCCGCCGATCGTGGACTTGAGGTCGCACTGCACACCGGATTGATCCACGATCCCGATACGGCACAAGCGTACGCCGATGCCGGAGCCAGTGCCGCGATGGTCGACATCATCGGTGCGGCCGACACCATCGAGTCGGTCTACCACCTCTCCGAGACCACGCCGAACGCGTACAAGCAGACGCTTGAGCACTTGGACGCCGCCGGTCTCACCCTCATCCCGCATGTTGTCGCCGGACTCCACTATGGGGAAATCCGAGGAGAGTACGATGCCATCGAGATGATCGCCGATGTCGGGGTCGACACGCTCGTGTTTGTTGTGGTGATGCCCGTCGCCGGAGCGCCAATGGCCGACGTCGAGCCGCCGGATCCGGCCGCCGTTGGCGACCTCTTCCGGACGGCACGCGAGCGACTCCCGGAGACGACGATCATGCTGGGGTGTGCTCGTCCGCGGGCGGCGGACTACTCGGTAGCGATTGAACGGCGCGCTATCCAGGCTGGCTTCAACGGCATCGCGTTTCCATCGGAGGGAATCATCAGTTACGCCACCGATCTCGGCCTTGAACCAACCCGACACCACACTTGTTGTTCATTGTAATCCATGGTGCGTATCATCCACGACCGAGCGGTGACGGCAGCTAGGGGCCTCGCAACCGATGAGGTGCTGATGGGCTCGCCGGCATTACACCTGTACACCTACGAACAAGCCGCACTGGTCGGCCGATACCAGGATCTCAATGCGAACATCGACACCGAGTGGTGTACCCATGCCGGTGTCGAGTACAACCGTCGACTGACGGGCGGCGGTGCCATCGTGATGACCCCCGATCAGCTTGGAATCGCCCTGACGCTCAACCGAGAAACACACGATCTCCCACGGGACACCACGGCCGTCTTCGAACACTTCGGTAGCGGTATCGTCAGGGCGCTTAATCAACTCGGAATCGATGCCCGGTTCGTTCCGAAGAACGACATTGTTGCCGACGGACGCAAGATCGCCGGACTTGGGCTGTGGGAGCGCACCAGTGAGGTGCAGTTTCACTGCAGTCTGCTCGTTGATATCGACTATACGCTGCTGTCAAAGGCGTTGAGCTTTACTGATGCGAAGCTGAGCGACAAGGCCGCAGACTCTGCCGCCGATCGGATTACTACTGTCCGTGAACAGGCCGGCGTTGATGTCGAAGCGGCCGCTGACGCGGTCGCCACTGGGTTCGATGACATCCTTGATCTCACTCTTACCGAGGACCACCTCACCGCTGATGAACGCGAACGGATCGATCAGCTGGTCGAAAAGCGGTATGGCACCGACGACTGGCGATACCTCGTTGATGCTGAAACATACACCGGGGTCGCGACTGCGAAGACCGACGGAGGGCTTCTCCGTGTGTATGCACAAATCGAGGATGAGACGCTCGCTGCCATCCGGTTGACCGGCGACTTCTTTGCATCACAGGCAACCGTAACAGCAATCGAATCGGCACTCAAATGGACGCCGCTTGAGCGGGATGCACTCATCGAGGCACTGGAAGCGGCGCCGACGATGACCGGTGTCACTGCCGAGGACATCGTTGCCGTTACCCTCGATGCAGCCCGCTCAGCCCCCAATCAAGCATGAGCGTTAATCTGTCCGAACGTCCAGCGCAGCTCAAGATGTCTCGTGCGTCAGCTATCAAAACCGGGCTTATCCCCGGGAAACTCTATCGGGACGCGCCGCTGTACTGTGCGAACTTGTTGCTCACCTATGATGTCCCACAGACTGCTGCCGGCTGTCTCGCGAACTGCTCGTACTGCGGGCTGGCCCGCGATCGCGGCGAGCGGACCGAAGACAGCTTTATCCGGGTCGGCTGGCCGACGGTCTCACTTGATGAGATTAAAGACCGACTACGTGGGCACGACGAAATCGAACGGGTCTGTGTCTCAATGGTCGTCCACCCGGACGCGGCCGAAGATACCCGCCGGGTTGTCGAATCGCTGAATGATCTCGATGTTAACATCAGCCTGCTCAGCTGCCCCAAGGTTATGGAGCGGGCGGATTACCAGGCCATTGCCGACGCTGGGGCCGATATGTGCGATATTGCGGTCGACGCCGCTACCGAGGAGGTGTTTCGCGCCCACCGAGGCGCTGGCGTTGACGGTGGACTCTCTTGGGAAAACTACTGGGAGGCACTCGAGATCGTCCGTGATGTCTTCGGTGAGGGGCACTTCGGCGCACACTTCATTGCTGGACTCGGCGAGAGCGAACGAGCGTTTGTCGAGTCGGTCCAGCGTGTCAATGATCTAGGTGGGGAATCGCACCTGTTCAACTTCTATCCGCATGAGGGAACTGCTCTTGAGGACTGGGAGACCTGCGAAGCCGGTCACTGGCGTCGGGTGCAACTGGCTCGGTATCTTATCGATCACGACATCGCGTCGGTTGCGGACCTGCAGTTCGATGACGGGCGGATCGACGGATTCGGCATTCCTGATGACCGGCTTGAGGAGATCATCGCCTCCGGACGGCCGTTTATGACCTCCGGTTGTGCGGGAGCAACCAAGGAGTGTGCGTGCAATCGTCCGGCCGGTGACTCCGGGCCGACGGACATTCGGAGCTTTCCTTTCGCTCCGAACCAAGATGACATGCGGATGATCCGCGACCAGTTGTGGTCAGACGGAGCTTGGGAGGGATCATCGCCCACCAAGCCCGACGCAGAAGAGTTCGGCATTCGAACCCCCGAGTGAGAACGATGGTTGCCGTCAGGACTCGGTCAGCCGGTCAACCGCCGCCTCAACCGACTCACCACGGAGATCACTCGCTACCGGTGGCCGCCCACCGTCGAGCGTTCGCACGTCGGCAACCGTCCGATTACGCTCTTCGATCACGACCTGCGTGTAATCGGTCTCCACTGGTGCCCGTACGAGACGGAGAAAGACCCCATCGGTCACCTTGACACGGCGTTCAGTCGGGGGCTGATCAATCAGGTGGAGAAACTCGTCGCTACGGAGCCGCTCGCGTTCTTCCTCAAGGAGCTCACGCTCGTGGGCAGTGAGTTCCCCCTGGTATGTCGTCGGAAGATCGACCATGAGGTGCTCCCAGAGCCGCGTTTTGACGTACTCCCAGGCCGGTCGCTGGGAACACTCCCGGGCGAGGGTGGTCACCCGTGAACGCATCGTCGACAGCAGCTGTCGGCGGAAGGCTGGTGTCGGGGTATCGTGAATATCGGTCGCTCGCTGCCAATCAAAATCAAACAACAGTCCGGTCGTGACGGCTGACGCTCCGTCGATTTCACCCGCACCGATGCCACCAATCTTGCGGCCGTTGGCGGTCAGATCGAACCCATCGGAGAGGCCGCCCTCAAGACCAAGTTCGTCAATGGTCTCAACAAGCGGCGTCATGAGCCGCTCGTAGGCTGCTCCGCGGTATCGGGGCAGCCCTTCGATACAGAACTGGACGAACAGCTGGTCCCGGTCGAGATACACGAGTCCGCCGCCAATCCGGCGGCGAAACACGGGCAGATTCTCCTCATCACAGTACTCAAGATCGACGACTGCCGAGGAATAGTGATACCCGAGGCTCGCATAGGGCGCGGCCGGTCGTGCGAGGATGACTGTGTCGTCCTGATCGGTTGAGGTGACCGACCGTGTCACCGCGTGATATAGCGCCTGCGAGGTCACCGGATCGACCTCGCCGACATCGATGAGCCGTGTCCCGGAACCCATGCGGACACAGCATACCTGTGTGGCTATTGAACGTTGGGTTCGCGGCACGGATCTGGCCGTGACCGGTCGCCGGGGTCGGAAAATATATTTAGGAATGTGTTATCTGTGTACTCGTGTCACGCTACCATGGCTGACAGGAGCGCCGTGATTCTCCAGACCCACGGTATCGACTTTCCAAACCGGATGTACGCCCCCATCTTCTACGCTATGACCGCGGAGGCGATGGAGGTCGACACGAAGATGTGGTACACGATGAACGCCTCGGCCCAGCTCGAAGCGGGAATGCCAGAGCAACTCAAGGTCAAGGAGGACAGCGATACCACCCTCCGCACGATGCTCAATCAGGCGACGGACGCGGGCGTTGATATCACCGTCTGTCATCAGAGTCTCGACCTCCACGGACTCACAGCCGACGATCTCGTTGATGACGCCGATGTTGTTGGGGCCGCACAGATCATCGATCTGGCGCTTGATGCCGACTTTATGATGTACTTCTGATTGAGCCTATGTCAGAACGTATCAACAACTGCGTGATCCCGACCGATCGTCACGTCGCCCCAGAGGACCACGTCTGGGCTCAGGTCGCAGACGACGATACGGTGACCGTTGGTATGACGGATATCGCCCAGAGTCTCGCTAAACGGTTCTTGCACGCCCACATCAAGCGCGAGGGCACGGACGTTGACAAGGGCGATAGCGTTGCGACCGTCGAATCGAGCAAATACGTCGGGCCTGTCCAGACTCCTGTCGGTGGCGAGGTCGTTGCGGTCAACGATGCGGTCAAATCCGACGCGGAGATGATCAACATGGATCCCTACGGCGACGGCTGGGTCGTTCGAATCGACCCCGACGATCTCGAAGCCGATCTCGCGGAGGTGCCCAAAGGCGATCCAGCCGTCGATCAGTACGCCGACGTGATCGCCAACGAGGACAATCTTGAGGAGTGCGAGCATCTCGAAGGGTCCGAACTCGCCTAAGCCCCGGCTATCGGGGCATGTGACGATAACATTCATTATTATCGAGTATTCATACCACGCCTGAGGTTCACATGGAGCTAGTGGTACCTATACGCATGGAACCCGACCCGGTAGAGGAACTCGACCCACACCCAGACGGCGACGATATCGACCGCGCGTGGATTGAGTTCGTTGTCAACGAGTACGACGACCACGCCATTGAGGAGGCTATCCTCATAAAGGAGGCACTCAATGAGGACGTCACGGTCACTGTCGTCGGCCTTGATACGGGTCACGGTGATCTTGAACAGACGCTGCACATGGCTGCCGCGAAAGGGGCCGATCGGTTGCAGAAAATCACCGATGTCCCCGAGGACATTTCAACGACGGAGGCGGCGGCCGTGTTCGCAAACTACCTTGAGCAGACGACATACGACGCCGTCTTCACCGGCGTCCAGTCGGCAGAGGACCGCGATGGGCAACTCGCTCCGAAGCTTGGCGCCGAACTCGATGTGCCACACCTCTCAGTCGTTACCGGTGTCGATATTAGCGGTGACACGGCACGCGCTGAGAAGGAGTTCTCCGGCGGTGTTGCCGCCGAGTACGACGTTGATCTCCCGGCGGTCTTCGGGATTCAGTCGGCAAGCGAGCCCCCACGGTATGTGCCGGTTACGCAGGTACGAAGCGCCATGCAGAGTGCCGAGATTATGACACGCTCAGCGGACGAACTCGGTGTGGACCGACACCCACGCTCGGAAGTGATCGGGGTTGCCGAACCGGATACCGGTGATCGCGCGGACATGATCATGGCACCGCCGGAGCAGGCCGTCGAAGAGCTCTTTGACCGACTCGAACAGGACGGTATGGAGGTCTGATCCATGAGCGACATCTACGCCATCACCGAACACCAGAGTCCAGACGAATTGGATGATATCAGCTACGAAATGCTCGACGCCGGCCGTCAACTGGCTGACACAACCGGGGACGACCTCGTTGCCGTGGTACTCGGCAATAACACTGACCGGCTCACTGACGAACTCGGCGCCGCCGATCGTATCCTTCGTGTTGAACACGAGCGGCTTGCTGAGTTCAACCCAATGACCTACTCGGAAGCCGTCCAGGAGGTCATCGACGCCGCCGATCCTCGAATCGTGCTTTCGTCGATTACTTCGATTGGTCTCGACATCGCCTCGCGGGTCGAAGCCGAGACCGGCCGTCCGGTTGTTACGTACGTGAGCGATATCGAGCACACCGACGCGGACGACCTTGTTGTCACGAGCCAACTGTACGGCGGGAAGATGAACGTCGAGTCGCGTTTCGAGAGCGACGCGGCAATTGTCGCCTTGGCCGCCGGGGCGTACGACGCCGACGCCGGCCGGGTGAGTGGCACGCCAGAAAGCGAGTTCTTCGACGTTAGCCTCAATCGCGACGGCATCGACTTCGTTGATCGCCACGAGCCTGAGACCGGTGATGTCGATATCACACAGGAGGATCGTCTGCTTGCAATCGGTCGAGGCATCGATGACGAAGAGAACATCCCGATCGCCCGTGAAACTGCCGCAGCTCTCGACTCCGAGCTGGCAAGCTCACGACCGCTGATCGACAACGGCTGGCTGCCGAAGGCTCGACAGGTCGGTAAGTCCGGACAGAAGGTTGACCCGGAGCTGTATATTGCGGCCGGCATCAGTGGAGCACCAGAGCACCTCGAAGGAATGGAAGACGCCGAGGTCATCGTTGCGATCAACGACGACGATGAGGCGCCGATCTTTGATCACGCCGACTACGGCATCCCCCACGACCTCTTTGACGTTCTCCCGGCGGTGCAGGAGAAGGCCTGACGCCGCTGGGTGTCGCATCGCCGTGTCGAATTAAATCCGAGCGAGACGCGTCAATCGGTTCGTTTGAGATACAACGCGAGTTCGTCACCGGCGCGATCTTCGACGCCCAGAAACTCGTTTTCAGTTCGTGAGGCCAGTGCCGGGATGTCCTCCTCGGCGCCGGGATCGGTCGCGAGAATTTCGAGTATCTCGCCGTCGGTCATCTCCTCTAGTTCGGACTTGGTCTGGACGACGGGCATCGGACAGGCGAGTCCCGTTGCATCGAGGGTACGGTCAGCTGTGACTTCTGTTGACATGGTCCGCAGCCGTGTTACCCGTACACGTCGTATTCAAGGTTTCGCCGGGCGAATGCGTGTCACCGACCCCCAAAGGCTTTAGTATGAGTGCGTCGGGGAGCCTACAAGCGATGGTCCCAGTGCCGGGGCCATCGAACGCCACCAACGATGAGTTCCGACACCACCGCACCCGACCCGGAGAACAGCCACGCACGTGTCGCCGAGCTTGAGGCGGAAGTCGAGCAACTCCGTGCCGAACTTGCTGACCTCCGTGATGAGGTCGACACGGGCCCACAGAAGATGTCGATCATCGCCACTAAGGGAACCCTCGATATGGCGTACCCGCCGTTGATTCTGGCGTCAACAGCCGCCGCCTTCGGCTGGGAGGTCACCCTCTTTCATACGTTCTGGGCGCTTGATATCCTCCACGAGGACAAGATGGACGACCTCAAGTTGAGCTCCACCGGCGACCCGAACATGCCGATCCCGAACCTGATCGCCGTCTTGCCGGGGATGGACCGGATGACGACCTGGATGATGAATCGTCAGATCGAGGATGTCGGGACCGCGAGCGTTGATGAGTTGGTCGATACCTGTCTTCAGTCGGGGGTCGAAATCCAGGCCTGTCAGATGACCCAGGAACTGATGGAGTACGACGATGAGGACTTCTATGACGGTGTGACGACCGGTGTCGGTGCTGCGGCGGCAATTGACGAGATGGCGGATGCCGATATTCAGCTGCTTGTTTGATTACAACACTAGTT
>JBEQAX010000020.1:0-29349 GCA_041640095.1 Salinarchaeum sp.
AACTGGTTCCATGACTGATGCGTACGTCCATGTGTATGTCGAGCCGTCAGCGATACAGCGCGCCGCCGAGGCAATCGACGCCGTCGACGCGGTTGAGGCCACACACATGGTCACCGGCGAGCACGATATCGTCGCCCGGCTATCGGTTCCAAAAGAGGAGATCGCACAAGTGGTGACAGAGGAGCTGTTGCCCGTCAGCGGTGTCCTCGAAACGGAGACCAACGTCGCATTCGAGGTGTGAGTCTCCGTAGGGCAGCTACAGCCCAGTGGGGTGCTCAATTGTCGTAACCTCGACCCCCCAGTCGGTGAGCAGCTCGCCGAGCGCCTGCACACCGCCAGTCTCGGTGGCGTAGTGGCCGGCCAGCACGACGTTCACTTCCCGATCAAGGGCCTCGTGGTAGGCCGCTTGTTTGCCCTCGCCGGTGATCAACACGTCCGCCCCGACGGCCGCCGCCTCGTCGATCCAGTCGGTTCCGCTCCCCGTGACAATCGCGACCTCTTCAACCGTCTCGGGGCCAAAATCGAGCGTCTGGACCGACTGTCCACCGGTCGGGAGGGCCGCTTCGAGTTCGGCGGCAATGTCCCCGAGTGCACGGGGCTCGGGTAACCGGCCACGCTGGCCGCCATATTCCGGCCCAATCTCGCCGAATGGCGTTCGGTCGACGAGCCCGAGTCGGTCACCCAGCTGAGCGGCGTTACCCAGCTCCTGGTGGCCGTCGAGTGGAAGGTGAACGGCATACAGATCGATATCACCGGCAACGAGCTCGGCGATGGCGTCATACGCCCGATCGGTAACGCGATCAAGTCCGCCGAAGACCACACCGTGATGGGCAACCAGCAGGTCGACGTCGTGCTCGCGAGCCGCCCGGATGGTCGTCGTTGCCGCATCGACGGTCACCGCCGCCCGCTCGACGGTACCGGTTGGACGGCCCACCTGGAGGCCGTTGGCACTCGGGTCAAGATCGGCGTACGCGTCGACGCAGAGTTCGTCGTTGAACCGCTCGACGATGGTCGCAAGGTCCATACCGCGTCTTCGGTCGGTTCAACAAAAGGGGGTTGTGGTCGTCGTGGATCACTCCGCGGCGTGGTCGTAGACAAAGCGCCGGAGGAGTTTAGCGCCAAGAGCGGCGGTCTGGCCGTCGTCGCGGTCGTTTACCTCGACAAGATCCATACCAGCCGCCTGCGGGGCGATCGCCCGGACGACCGACCGGACGGTCCGTGGTGTCAGCCCAAAGGGCTCCATTGTCCCGGTGCCCGGTGCAGCTCCAGGATCGACCGCGTCGATGTCGACGCTGAGGTACGTCCGACCGTCGAACTGCGGAACCGTCCAGTCGGCGGCCGCCTCTGGGGGGACGACTGTCACGTCGGACTCGGCAGCCCGAGCCCACTCGGGCTCGCTACCAGCCCGGGCGCCGACGACATAGAGCTCCTCGGCCACCTCAAGGGCTCGCGCCATTGCACAGGCGTGGTTGAGCGTCGTGCCATGATAGGACTCCCGGAGATCAAGGTGGGCGTCGACACTCACGACGATGTCGGGATCAAGCGCGCGGATCGCCGCGACAGAAACCGTGTGCTCGCCGCCGAGTACTAGCGGCGTACGCCCCGCACGGGCCGCCTCCGCAAGGACACCCTCAAGATAGCCGAGGTACGTCGACTGGTCATCAAACGGCTCGACATTGCCATGATCAGCAACGTCGAGATTCGAAAAGCGTTGATCGGTCGCCTGGTCGTAGTCCTCAAAGGAACGGGCAAACCGCCGAAGACGGTCCGGACCGGTACGCGTGCCCGGCTGAAACGTCGTCGTACGATCCAGCGGCGCTCCTACAATCAGGTATTCAGCCGCATTGCGATCGGCCGTTGCGCCAGGGAACCCGTCAGTCACGCCTCAACGATCTTGCGCTGGTCTTCCATCTCAAGGTATTCGATGTTGTCGTCGGGCGCCAGATCGATATCCTCGGGGACCTTGATCGTGATGGTCTCATAGGTGTCAAGATCCATCACCTGGGCGATATCGTCGCTCTCCATGTTGACGACCTGGCCCTGCTTGCGGTCGATAATCGGTACCCACACCTTGGTGTCGACGGGCTGGCTCATCGAGCGCTTGCGCCCATCGAAGACCCCCTCGGCCTCGATCCGGGCTTTTGCGCTGCCGTGTTTGCCCGGACTGGCCGTGCTGTAGGAGTTGATCTTGCAGGCCGTGTCGTCGATCATGACGTAGTTGCCTTCCTGAAGGTCTCGAACTTCCGTCTGCTGTTTGGCCATACGGACCCGTAACCGGAGGGTCTTCATAAACAGTTTGGAACCCGGCATCCGCGAACCCAGCGAAACACTCGCTCGACAGTTGCGGAGATACATCGTGGAAGGGCGGCGCCGGGGAAACTCGCGATCCGCGTGATGATCGGACTGCGAGTGGTGAGTGTCAGGCGGTAGCCAATCAGTTCGAATCGTCGTCCTCGTCAGCCGACGCGAACTCCTCGAAGCTCTGGCGACCGAACTCCGGTTCGACCTGGAACTCCGTCGAGGGGCCGCCAGCACGGAACGACCGGACGAGGAGGTATCCGATCACGATGGTTCCGGTCCCGACGACGGCTGTCGCCTGAATGGTCGAGAAAGCATACAGAAACGAGGTTGAAAGCACACCCGCAGTGGTGAGCATCCCGTAGACGACGCGTTTGGTGAGCCGCTGGAGCCGACCGTTCGAGTCTTCGATATCGACGTTGACGTGGAGATTCTCACGCTCAATCCGATCAAGCGTCTGCTCAAGTTTCGGGGGCACACGGATCGCCGCCGAGCCAGCCTCCTGCACGCGCGATCCGACCTCGGTCGCCACCCGCCGGATCGTCTCCTCGCGGTAGCCCTGCTCAGAGAGGTAGCCGGTGGCCGTGTCGATGAAGTCAAACTCCGGATCAAGGGTCACACAGACCCCCTCGGTGATCGTGCCCACGCGCATCACCAACGCCAGCTCGCGTGGTAGGCGGAAGGGGAACTCGTAGATCGAGTCCTGGACCTGTTGGATGATCCGCTGGACGCGGTACTGGTCGATCGTCTCGCCGCGGGCGTTCTGGATGGCCAGTTCGATAACCTCGGCCATGACCGCCCGGTCCGCGGTTGGCGAGAGTGTCCCCATCTCGACCATAACATCCAGGATCCGGTCGATATCGCGGTTCGCAACAGCGACATAAAACTCGACGATCTTCTGCTGGAGGAATTCGTCGGCCTCGCCGGACATCCCAAAGTCATAGAATACGATCTGGCCGTCCGGTCGAACGGCGAGATTTCCAGGGTGCGGATCAGCATGAAAGACCCCATCCTCAACGATCATCTGGAGGTACGCCTCTGCGAGTCGCTCGGCCACCGCTGTCCGATCGATTCCGGCTTCTTCGAGGGCCGCGAGATCGTTGATCTTGATCCCCTCGATGTACTCCATTGTGAGCACTCGATCGGAGGAGTGCGAGGCAAGCGATCGGGGGATGAGGATGTTCTCAGAGTCAGCGAAGTTCTCCCGAACCTCATCGAGAACCATCCGCTCGCGGCCGTAGTCCATTTCCTCGCGGATCGTCTTGTCAAACTCGTCGGCCAGATTCTCAAGCGAATATGCCCGAGCGTCATCGACCAGCCGCTGGAGCAACGGAATCAGCCACCGGATCACCTGTAGGTCGGCCTGGATGAGTTGCTGCACACCCGGCCGGCGGACCTTCACCGCAACGGGCTCGCCGTCAACCTGTGCTTTGTAGACCTGGCCGAGACTAGCGCCACTAATCGCCTCGGTATCGAACTCATCGAAGCGCTCCTCAACCGGACCGAGATCGGCCTCGATGAGTGCTTCGACCTCCGACCAGTCGGCTGGCGGGACGTCATCTTGCAACCGAGAGAACACATCGACGTACTCCGGTGGCAACACGTCCGGGCGGGTCGAGAGCAGCTGACCGAGTTTGATGAATGTCGGCCCGAGGGAGACCAGTGACTCAAGAAGGTACTCAGCCCGGCGACGCCGGGTCTCCGAGGAGACCGTTCGACTTCCGCCGATGATAAGAAATCGTCGACGGTCGCGCAGATAACCAACAATCAGCGGCAGAAAGTACCGCAGAACGAGCACGAACCGCCAGTAAGACCGGAGTGACGCCATCCGAGACGATCAGGCCTCGACGGCAACCGTTGTTGGTGTGCGCTCGGGAACGGTAACGGTAAGGACGCCATCCGCAAGATGGGCCGACGCGGCCGTCGGATCGAACGCTGGAGGAACCGGGAGCGTGGTGTCAAGATAGAGGTCCCGCTCCTCACGGACGTACTCCTCGTCGGCCTCGTAGGGCTTGGCACGGCGCGCCTCGATCTGGAGCCGATGGTGCTCCCCTCGAACGGTCAGGGTGTCGGCGGTCACTCCCGGGAGATCCACGACGAACCGGAGCGCCGTGTCGCCTTCGAGGACGTCGACGGCTGCCGCCTCAGGAGGCCGGCCGACGATGGATCGTAACATACCGTCTGATAGGCACCGTATACCGAAAAAGGCGGTGGTCCGACCCGCAACGCGACGACCGACGGCGTCGGGACCGGGGCAAACATTCAGGGCAATCGCAGCCAACCCACGGATATGACAGCTGATCACCCGGATCGCAAGGCCTCCGGGTTCAAAGCACACGTTCCACTTGAGCAGGCCCAGAGTGCACTGCTCGATCGCGTCACGCCGATTCAGCGGACCGAGACGGTGGCGCTGGGAGCTGCGGACGGACGGGTTCTCGCGGAGCCGATCATCGCAGACCGCAACGTTCCCGCCTACCGGCGGGCGGCTATGGATGGATACGCGCTCACCGCCGAGGCGACCTTCGGGGCAACCGACCGATCGCCATCGGTGCTTCGGTTGCGCGAGACGGCCGACCGACTCAACCGCGACGAGGCGACCGCCGTCCACACCGGAAGTGCCGTTCCAGAGGAGGCCGATGCCGTCGTGCCGATTGAGCAGGCAACACCCCGCGGCGATGATCTCGAAGTCGAGAGTCCGGTCGCGACGGGCGACAACGTTGCGCCGGTCGGTGAGGATATCAGTGCTGGCGAGCATCTGTATGAGCCAGGCGATCGGCTTGGGCCGGCCGGGTTGGGGGCGCTCAAGTCCATCGGCCGGACGACTGTCGAGGTCTATGCCCGGCCACGGATCGGGGTCATTCCGACCGGCGAGGAGTTGGTCCAGCGCGACCCAGGCGCCGGCGAGGCAATCGAGACCAACGGGCTGACCGTGTCGCGGTATGTCTCGCGGTGGGGGGGTCACCCTGAGTACCGGGACGTTGTCACAGACGACCGCGATGCCTTGCGAGCGGCGATCCAGCGGGATCTCACCAAGGACATCATCGTGACAACGGGTGGATCATCGGTTGGAACGCGTGACCTGCTTCCGGAGGTCATCGAGGATCTTGGGGAGGTGCTTGTCCACGGCGTCGGACTCAAGCCGGGCCACCCGGTCGCACTCGGAGTCGTCCAGTCAACACCGGTAATCGCCCTTCCCGGCTATCCGGTGTCTTGTATCGTCACGGCTATGCAGTTCCTCCGGCCAGCGGTGAAACGCCTCCGGCAGGAGCGCCCAGATCCGATCCCGACGACCCAGGCGACACTTGGCGGGAAGATCCGAAGTGAACCGGGGATCCAGACGTTCGCTCGTGTCGAAGTTGATCAAAGCGTAACCCCACCGGTTGCAACCCCGATCCGTGCGAGCGGCGCTGGGGTGCTCTCCTCGGCCGCCCGCGCTGATGGCTGGGTCGTCGTGCCGGAACAACGAGAGGGACTTCCAGCCGATGAAACGGTATCCGTCGAGCACTGGGAGGCGCGTCTATGACCGACCGTAAGGAGTTTCGTGAGTTGGTTGACCCGGAGACGGCTGAGGCTGCTGTCGCCGCGTTACCAATCGATCCGGGGACCGAAGAGCGCCCACTCGAGGCGGCTCGGGGGGCGGTACTCGCCGAACGCATCGATGCGGCAATTGACGTCCCCGGTTTTGATCGAGCCACACTCGACGGATACGCCGTTAGCGCGCAGGATACCTTTGGCGCCAACGAGGCCGATCCGGTCACACTCTCGATCGTTGGGACAGTCGAGGCAGGCGAACAGCCCCCCGGGACGCTGGCGACCGGCGAGGCCATTGAGATTGCCACCGGTGCAGTGTTGCCCCCGGGGGCCGACGCGATGGTTCCGATCGAACGCATTCGCGAGGCCGAAACGACAATTGAGGTGGAGACAGCAGTCGCCCCCGGGGACAACGTCGCTTTTGCCGGGTCGGACATCGCCGCGGGTGATCGCGCACTCGGGCCGGGACGCCGGCTCACGAGCCGCGAAATCGCCCTGCTTGCCGCACTCGGTCATGAGACAGTGACCGTACAGACACCTCCGACCGTTGGGATCATTTCAACCGGACGCGAACTCGTCCAGCCGGGGAACCCGCTACAACACGACCATGGAGAGATTTATGACGTCAACAGCCGCTCGATTGCGGCGGCCGTCGCCGAGGTTGGGGGCGAACCGACGGTCTTTACGCCCGTAGGAGATGATCGGGCGGCGATCGCTGATGTTATCGATCGGGCGACCGAGACGTGCGATTTGGTGGTGAGTTCCGGCTCAACAAGCGCCAGCGCAGCCGATCAAATCTACCGCGTCATCGCGGACCGCGGCGAGGTGCACGTCCATGGCGTCAAACTCAAGCCAGGGAAACCAACGATCGTCGGAACGATCAACGACACCGGCTACGTGGGACTGCCGGGATATCCGGTCTCGGCACTGATGGTTTTTCGCACCCTTGTGGCACCGACGCTCCGGACAGCCGTCGGTCGGTCAACACGTGCAACACCACAGCGAACGGCCACGATGGCTCGTGAAGAGCGGTTTACCGAAGGACGCCGCCGACTCCTGCCGGTAGGCGTCGTTACGTCTGGGGACGGTGAGTTACTGGCATATCCGGTCGATCGAGGCTCTGGTGCGACGACCAGCGTCGCCGCGGCTGATGGGCTCGTGACCGTCCCAGCAGATGTGTCATACCTCGCCGACGGTGAGACAGTGACAGTCGAATTCTTCGCGGAGTCAATCCAACCACCGTCAGTCCTGGTGATCGGCGAGTCCGATCCGGCAGTCGGCCGGGCGCTTGATGCGCTTGATCGTCCGCGGTATCGCCAGACCGGGACCCGGGTTGGACTCCGTCAGCTTCGAGCCGGTATTCCGGATGTAGTGGTCGTTACGGGACCGCTTGATCCCGCCGGTGAGACTATCGAGTTAGCCAGCTTCCAGCGAGAATGGGGACTCGTCGTTCCGACCGACAATCCTGATGAAGTCGAGGGGCTGGCCTCCCTGGTCGACCGTGAACTCACCTTCGTTAACCGGAGTGCCGATGCGGGGATACGGGCGGCACTTGACGATCAACTGGCGGCGCTCGCCGAGGAGCGTGATACGGATCGGCGCACACTCGAAGCGGCGATCAACGGCTGGGGACAGACAACCCGTGGACTTGAGAGCCCCGCCCGAGCAGTCCTCCGGGGAACGGCCGATGTTGGCATCGGGATTGCAGCGACAGCGCATACGCTCGATATTGAAGTGCTTCCACTCGGATCGATCTCGGTACGGGTCCTTGCCGCCTCAGATCGGTACGACAAAGCAGGGGTACAGGCCCTTGAGATGGCGCTTGAGACCGCCATCGAGTAGTCGGTTAGTCGGCGGCGACGGTTGCCGATCGCCGGAGGTCATCAAAGCTGTCGATCCGATGATCGGCGAGTACACAGTGTCCGCGGGTTTCGTAGCTGTGACGCTCAACGTGGGCGGCGGCGAGTTCGGCGTTCCACGCTGCCCCGACATCACACGGGGAGTCACCAACAAGGATGCCGTCGTCGGACATCGTGGCGTTGCCAAGTTGGGAAACAGCCCGGTTAACCGGGTCAGGATCCGGCTTCCAGCCGAGTTCATCATTACAGCAGATCACGACATCGAACCAATCACGGATGTCAAGATGATCGAGAACGGCGTTTGTCAGGCGCGGTCGGCAATGCGTAACAATGCCACATGGGGCATCCAGATCGGCCAGCAGCCGTGCGTCGTCGTGGAGATAGGTCGCCTCGGCCCGTTGGACCGGATCCTCGATCTCATCGAAGACGCGCCAGAACCGATCGCGGTCGACAGCAAGGCTGGCGAGATACGCATCGCGTGATTTGCTCAGTCCATACCACAGGGTCGTCGCCTCGCGGTCGCTGAAGGATCGTCCAAGTCGGTCGCCCAGGATGTCGAATGTCTCTCGTACATACGGCCACTGAACATCGACGATCGTTCCGTCGAGATCAAGCACCCAGAAGTCGTACTCCGTGGCCGGCATCAATGATTGGTAGCCGGTAGACGAACAAGTGTCTTCCGGGGATGCAAAGCGGGAGGAGACAAGAGGGGGAAAGAGAGGGAGGGGGCTGCGAGGGGGAGAGGGGTGGGGAGAGGTCTGCACGCAACCTGCGTGCACGATACTGTCGCAGTTACCCCGACTTAAATCGCATGAAGTAGGCCGCATTTCCCGCCACCGTCCGACGATCAGATGACATCTGTCTCATGGGCGAGTTCGCGGGCAGCCGATCGTTCAAGGCCGTCGCCAAGAATGGTGTACCGGTCGCGGATGGTGTGGGCCGTCGCGAGCGCCTCGATGATATCCTCGGGATCGATCCCGAGTTCGGCAGCAGTTGTTGGGGCATCAATACTCTCAAGGGCGGCCCGGATGTTCCGCCACATTCCGCGATCACCGCTGTGGAGATACGCCATCATGATCGATCCAACGCCAACCTGGTGGCCATGAAGAGCAGCCCCGGGGGCGATCTGGTCGAGCCGGTGTGAAAAGAGGTGTTCAGCCCCACTCGCTGGCCGCGAGGATCCGGCGATTGACATGGCAACTCCTGAGGAGACCAGCGCCTTGACGACGATCCAAGCAGATTCCTCAAGCCCTGGCATCACTGAGTCGGCCGTATCAACCAACATCTCGGCGGTCATCTCTGAAAGGGCGGCGGCGTACTTCGAGAAGGGCACGCCCTTCAGCCGGTGGGCAAGTCGCCAGTCGGCGACGGCAGTGTAGTTACTGATGATATCAGCCGAACCGGCAGTGGTCAGCTCCCAGGGGGCCTCCGCAAGAATGGTCGTATCAGCAATGACCGCCAGCGGCGGATCAGCGGCAACACTGTGTCGAACGTCGCCGTCAGGAACCGACGCCCGACCGCTGACAATGCCGTCGTGGCTGGCGGCCGTCGGAACTGAGACGAAGCCACGGTGGAGGTCCGCAGCGGCGAGTTTCGCGATATCGATCGGTTTGCCACCACCGACTCCGAGTAGATATCCTGGATCGATATCACGTGCTTGGTCGATCACACGCTCGACGGAGTCACGCGAGGCGGTTTCAATCTCAACGATCACTGGATCGACACCCTCGGCGGCGAAATCCTCGGCGATCCGGTCGGCCGCAACGGCCCGTGGTGTAGGGCTGGTGACAATCAACGGCTGTCCGTGCAGGTGTAACTCCTCGATGGCGTCAACGGTCCGATCGAGGACGCCGTGGCCGACGAGGACGTTCCGCGGGAGGCGGATCCACGACGATTTGTCGAACATGCTTAGACATAGACGGGCAACCGGGAAAACGGTTGTTCACCGGCGGTGCGGTCAGTATGTCTTCGCGAAGTAGGCGGTTTCGACGGCCGGGTCGCCGCAGATCGCACACGTATCGCCGTGCGGGTCGGTCTCTGGGTCCGACGGGACCATGACGATTTCTGCGGCAATCTCATCCTTGATAACCGTCTCACAGGCCTCATCACCACACCATGGCGCCTTCACGTAGCCACCGTACTGGCCAATGGTTCCGAGGATCTCTTCGGGGCTGTCGGCCGTACGGATATTGGTATCAAGCGTCTCAGCGGCGGCGTCGTAGAGCTTGTCGTAAACGGTCTCAAGTGCCGTCTCAGTAGCCGTGACAATCGAGTCCCGGTCAGCCTCCTCCTCGGCACCGTCGGGACGGTGGACAAGCGTCGCCGCATTCTCTTCGACCTCGGCAGGACCGACCTCAATCCGAAGGGGAACGCCGTGGAGTTCGTGTTCGTTGAACTTGAACCCGGGATTGCGCTCCTCGCGGTCGTCGACTTCGACGCGGATATCAGCCGCCTCAAGCCTTGTCGCGAGCGACTCAGCGTAGTCTAGAACGGCCGTCTTGGTGTCGGCCTGCCAGATCGGGACGATAACGACCTGGGTCGGCGCGACCGTCGGAGGGAGGACAAGCCCCTGATCGTCTCCGTGGGTCATAATCAAGGCCCCAAGAGCGCGCCAGGAGAGCCCCCACGAGGTTGTGTGCGCCAGTCGGGTGTCCTCGTCCTCGTCGGCATAGGTGATATCGAAGGCCTCTGCGAAGGTCGTGCCGAGGTAGTGGCTGGTACCGGCCTGGACAGACTTGCCGTCGGGCATCAGCGCCTCAACGGTCATTGTGGTCTCCGCACCCGGGAACTTGTCATGCTCGGGCTTGCGCCCGCGCAGTACCGGGATCGCCAGTACCTCCTCATAGAGTCGCTCGTACTGCGCGAGCCGGAGTTCGGTCTCCTCGCGGGCTGTCGACTCGTCGTGGTGGGCGGTGTGACCCTCCTGCCAGTGGAACTCCTTTGTCCGGAAGAACGGCTTGGTCTCGGTCGCTTCCCAGCGGACAACGCTGCACCACTGGTTGAGCCGCATCGGGAGATCACGATGGCTGCGGATCCACTGGGCGAGAAACGGCGCAATAATCGACTCGCTGGTCGGCCGGACAGCCAGTCGTTCCTCAAGTTCCTCGTGTCCACCGTGGGTGACCCAGGCAACCTCGGGGTCGAACCCCTCAACGACGTGCTTCTCTCGTTCAAGATAGGATTCCGGAATAAACAACGGGAAGTAAGCGTTGGTCACGCCGGTCTCTTTGAACCAGCCATCAAGTCGGTCTTGGAGGGCCTCCCAGAGCGCCCATCCACGGGGACGGGTAACGATAAATCCGCCCGTCGGCGCGTAGTCCGCCACCTCCGCCTTCTGTACCACCTCGGCGTACCACTCGCCGGTGTTGTGCGCTTTCGACTCGGTGACCCCGAGTTCCTGGTCCCGATCGGTCATCGGCGGAACGTACCTGCCCGGCCGCTTAAACTCCCCGGAGTGCCCGACGGTGGACAATCGGGCGGCGGACGGTTGGGAAAGCTTTTAACCTGTGATACGGTATCGGTAGCAAAGCGGGTTCTTGGCGTCTCTCCCGCAGTCCTCTTGAGGCCCGGCCTCTCCGGGTCACTCCTGTGGGTGGCTAATGGATACCCGCCGCACCGAGTGTGCGCTGGTGCGATCACTTGTCACCGACTATGAGTTCCGTCGATACGTACCTTGACGACCTGAAAGCAAAGATCGAGCGTGAGGTTCCGAATGATATCACGATCACCGATGTGACCTTCGAGGGACCGGAGCTGGTCATTTACACACACGATCCCAAGCGGTTCGCCACGCAGGGGGATCTGGTGCGTCAACTCGCCTCGAAACTCCGCAAACGGATCACCGTCCGTCCAGACCCGGCGGTGTTACTACCGCCCTCGCAGGCCCGACCGCAGGTCGAGGAGGTCATCCCCGAGGAGGCTGGGGTGACTGACCTGGACTTTCATGCCGACACAGGTGAGGTGGTCATCGAGGCTGAGAAGCCAGGAATGGTCATCGGCCGTCACGGGGCAACGCTCCGAGAAATCACCCAGGAGGTCGGCTGGACCCCGGAGGTCGTTCGGACACCGCCGATCGAGTCTTCGACGGTCAAGAACGTACGCAACTTCCTCAAACAGGAACGGACCGACCGACGTGATATTCTTGAGCGGATTGGCCGGCAGATCCACCGTGAGAAGCTTTCCGACGAGGAGTATGTCCGAGTGTCGACACTCGGATGCTGCCGGGAGGTCGGACGAGCGGCGTTTATTCTCTCAACACCAGAGACACGCATTCTCATCGACTGCGGCGACAAGCCAGGCGCTGAAGGCGAGGTGCCGTACCTGCAGGTGCCCGAGGCGCTCGGGGCCGGAGCAAGCAACCTTGATGCGGTGGTATTGACGCACGCTCACCTCGATCACTCGGCATTCATTCCGCTGTTGTTCAAGTACGGCTACGACGGGCCGATTTACTGCACTGAGCCAACACGGGATTTGATGGGGCTGTTGACGCTTGATTATCTTGATGTCGCCGCCAAGGAGGGCCGGTCGCCGCCGTACGAATCAGAGATGGTTCGGGAGGCGATCAAACACACCATCCCAATTGAGTACGGGGATGTGACCGACATTGCTCCCGATGTGAAACTCACGTTCCACAACGCCGGACACATCCTCGGGTCGGCAGTCTCACACTTCCACATTGGTGATGGCCTATACAACGTTGCCTTCTCCGGTGACATTCATTACACCGACACACGGCTGTTCAACGGCGCCGTCAATGACTTCCCGCGTGTTGAGAGTCTCATCCTTGAGTCGACCTACGGCGGACGCAACGACTACCAGACCGACCAGGAAGACTCCGAGCGCAAACTCAAACAGACCATCCGCGAGACTGTCGAGCGGGGTGGGAAAGTGCTCATTCCGGCGTTCGCGGTCGGTCGGTCCCAGGAGATGATGCTCGTCCTTGAGGAGGCCATGCGCGAGGGTGAGATTCCCACGGTTCCGGTCCACCTCGATGGGATGATCTGGGAGGCAACGGCGATTCATACGACCTATCCCGAGTACCTCCGTGATTCGCTTCGGGATCGGATTCTCCACGAGGACGAAAACCCATTCTTAGCCGAACAGTTCAACCATATCGACGGCGGCGAAGAGGAACGCCAGGAGGTCGCCGATAGCGGTCCCTGTATCGTCCTGTCAACGTCGGGGATGGTCGAAGGCGGCCCGATTATGTCCTGGCTTCGGCACCTCGGCGGCGAGGAGGACTCGACGCTCATCTTCGTTGGCTACCAAGCACAGGGAACCCTTGGTCGGCGGATCCAGAACGGGCGCACCGAGATCCCCTTCGATGACCCAGGCGCCGGTAACGGCAGTCCACGGAGTCGGACGCTGACACTCAACATGGACGTTGAGACCGTAGACGGCTTCTCCGGTCACGCCGACCGTCAGGGGCTCATCGACTTCGTGAAGACGATGAATCCACGTCCCGAGAAGGTGTTGTGTGTCCACGGCGACGAATCATCTGTCCAAGACCTCTCCTCGGCGCTGTATCACAAGTTCAACATGCGGACGTTCGCGCCGCGGAATCTCGAGACCTTCCGGTTCGTCTGAGCGCTCACTCGCAGTACGGGCAGTCACAGTAGCGCTCGCACACCGGATTATCACAGTTGGCGTCCTGGGCCGTACAGTACTCGCGGCCGTGGGTGATAAGAAGCACGTGGAGACTGTACTTGATATCATCAGGGATCTTCTCGTTGAGAATCTCGTGGGCCGCCGCAGCACTCGTTGACTCATCGATCAATCCAAAGCGCTTTGAGAGGCGCTCAATGTGGGTGTCGACAGCGAAGGTCGGCTTCTCAAAGTGAAAGTTCAAGACGACGTTGGCGGTCTTTGGGCCGATACCCTTGATGTCCGTGAGCCAGTCCTGTGCCGCCGCCGTTTCCATCTCATCGAGGAATGCCAGGGTGTACGCTCCACCGGTTTCCTCACGGATCCGGGCAAGCGAGCGCTGGATCCGCCGAGCCTTCTGGTTCATCAGGCCGACTGCTGAAATCACCTCTGCGAGTTCGTCGTGGTCGGCCTCCTCAATGGCCCGGTAGTCAGGGTACGTCTGAAAGAGGTTCTCGGCGGCCCGAGCAGTCTGCTCACCGGTGACGTTCTGTGAGAGAATCGTGGTAAGCAACTGGCGTACGCCATCCTCACTATAGGCTTTTTCCGGTTGTCCGTGGAGATCGACCAGCGCCCGGTGTAACTCACGGATGTCCATAGATATGGTACTTACCAGCCGGGTAACTGCGTGTCGATCCACACGCGAGCAGGACTACCCCGTGGGTGAATCAACCCTGAGCGTGGCGGTTAATGACGCACCATCAGCGAGGGCAGCGACCAACGGTCGCGGGAGCTCTGCAGCGGAAGCATCTGCTTCAAGCATAACGGTGCGGTCATCGACGTAATCACTAGTGCGGACAACAAGTGATCGGTCAGTCTCAAAGGTCAACGCCGGGTCGCCACGGCCGACAACAGTTGTCGTCCGATCGCCGACGGTGAGTTTGAGTTCAATCCGTGCATCGGCACGCTGACACGCGGCAACGAAGGCGGACGCGAAGTCACTCGGCGCCCGATCGGCCTCGATTCCGATAATGCAGTCGCCAGCGGGCGTCAGGTAGTCATCGGTTGTGATCTCAAGCGTACTGGCGTGAGCGGCCTGGACATTCTCATGGCCATGAGCGTGGATGCGTTCGGTGTGGTCGGCTGTCGCGTTGGACTCCTGTGAGGACATAGCTTTCGGGTATTGAGCGACGGGCGGCAAAAACGACTCACCTTTCAAGCGTCGTCAGCTGCGGTATCGACTCGCATTACGCCGTGTACTGAGGGGTCCGTAGAGGGCAGGTACCGGTAGTTTTAAACGACAGGCGGAGATATTCAAAGGTACCAGAACGTCACTGGACTCCCGGTGGTATCGCTTGCAGACAATGCGACTCCCTCCTTGTGACTGGTCCTGCCACTGCGAGTGGTACCACTCGGGCCGGTGCGGTAATGGAATCGAACGCGACTCATGACAGACCTAGACGTAACACCGCTCGATGAATCGAAGAACGTCGAACTGACTGACGAGGAACTCGAGAACGACTCGAAGGGCGAGCTCATCAAACGCGCTGGCCAGCTTCGGGACCGCCGTAACGAACTCAATCAGCTGGCCTCCGAACGGGCGAGCAAGCGCGACGACCTCAATGCGAAGACCCGCGAGAAGGTCGACGAGGCTCAGGAACACCGCGAACGACGCGATGAACTGAACGAGCTTGTCCAAGAGCACAAAGAGCAGCGCAACGAGCTCAATGCAAAGGCCAACGAGTTGTTCGATCGCGTCGACGAGCTCAAGACGGATCTTGAACTCGACGACGGAACTGATCTCGAGGATCTCAAAGAGGAGATTGAGGATCTCGAGTTCAAACAGCAGACGGAGGTCCTTTCCTCGGAGGAAGAGCAGGAACTCATCGAGAAGATCGAAGACAAGCGCGAGGAGTACCAGCGTCGCAAGGAGAAACTGGATCAAAGCGACGAGCTGGACGACCTCAAAGAGCGGGCTGAACAGGTCCGTTCGGAGGCCTCGAAACACCACCAGAAGGTGACGGAACTGGCCGACAAGGCCCAGGAACATCACAACCAGATGATCGAGGCCTACCGCGAGGCCGACGACATTCGAGATCGAGCGGACGAGATGCACGACCTCTTCGTTGAGGCCCAGGAGGCCGCCGACCAACACCACGAGGACTTCGTGCGCGTACAAAAGCGTCTACGCGAGTTGGACAAAGAGGAGGAGGAAGAACGCAAGGCCGAACGCGAACAAAAGCGCGAAGAGGCCAAAGAGGAGGCCGAAGAGATTTACCAGAAGTTCAAGGAAGGCGAGACCCTCGACACCGAGGACCTGATGAAACTTCAGAAGACCGGCATGCTCTAGCGAGCGGCAGGGAGCTTTTACTGTTTCAGCGGTTCGACTCTATTCGATGAATCGACAAGACCAGACGCAAGTCCAGAGAGCGGGGGGAAGGACGTGACAGCGCTCCGAGACGGCCTTCGCATTGTCGTGACGCTTGGCGTCGGGCTGCTGGCGGCTATTAGCGGGGTATTCGCGTTTATCACGCTGCCACAGATGGGGGTGAGCCGACTCGGCGTTGTCCTTGCCGTACTCGTTGCCTTCGTCGGTCTGTTTGCTGGCCGATCGCTCGCGGACTCGCTGTTTTCACGAGCCAATGTAGCGGAGGTCGCGATTGAGGGGCCAATCACCCGCAGCGGTGGCCGGGTCGTTCCGCGCGGGCCGATTGGAACACCGGCTGACCGGCTTGTCGAACAGATCGAACGCGCGGATGCCGCCGATAACATCCAGGCGCTCATCGTGCGACTGAACACGCCCGGTGGAGAGATCGTGCCGAGTGACGACCTCCGGCAGGCCGTCGCCGCGTTCGACGGCCCCACAATTGCGTACGCGACCGATCAGTGCGCCAGCGGCGGGTACTGGATTGCGGCTGGGTGTGAGGAACTGTGGGCGCGCGATGTCAGCCTCGTTGGCAGCATTGGTGTGCTGGGGTCACGGGTCAACGCTGCGGGCCTTGCCGACCGCCTCGGAATCTCCTACGAGCGGCTTGTCGCCGGCGAGTACAAAGACGCCGGGACCCCGCTGCGCGAACTTGACGACGAGGATCGGGCGTATCTTCAAGAGCGCGTCGATCAGTTTTATGAGCAGTTCGTTGAGCGGGTGGCTGAGGGACGGGACCTCGATCCCGAGACGGTCCGCGAAACCGAGGCACGCGTCTACACCGGCGAAGAAGCCGCCGAGCGCGGGCTCGTCGATACACTGGGAACTCGCGAGGACATCGAAGCAACCTTAGAAGATCGACTCGACGTCTCGACAGTCATCGTTGAGGAATTCACGCCGGCACAGGGGGTTACTGGACGGCTCCGACGCGGTGCCAGCACTGTCGCGTATGCCTTCGGAGCCGGCATCGGCGCGCGACTAACTGACGCGGACATCAGCCAGCGGTTCCGATTCCGGTGATTGTCAAGAGTGCCTGGTTTGAGCGGATAACGTGTTTGCGCCGGCTTGAGGAGTAGTTGAACACCCCGAAGGTGTTCACTTGCCTGCAAGAGGACCACGAAGGCTTTACCCTCGGCGGTCATTGGTAGGCGTGTCGTGACCACGCTCGTCGTCTGTCTCGACCGCACCGGCGACATCGGACGGAAGGCGGACATCGACATGCCCGTCGCCGGCTGGTCACGGGTTCGGTCGTTGGTGACCGACATCGGGTTGAGCGATCCGGAGGACTCAAATGTAAACGCCATTCTTGAGGGGCTTCGGATCACCCGGTCGATCCGCGAGGAGGGTGATGCCGCTACTGTCGCTGTTGTCTCCGGCGGAGCTGACTCGGCCGTCTCAGCCGACCGTGCTGTCGCTCGGCAACTCGACACGCTGACCGACCGGTACAACCCGACATCGGCGGTCGTCGTGCTCGACAGTGCTGAGGACGAACAGTCAGTGCCGCTGGTCGAGAGTCGTCTGCCAGTCGACTCTGTCGACCGGGTGGTTGTCCGGCAGGCCCGTGATCTTGAGTCGACATACTATCTCCTCAAGCAGTTTCTCGCTGATGAGGAACTCAGGCAGACGACGCTTGTTCCACTCGGTACCGCACTGGTGGTCTTTCCGATCCTCTCGTCAGTGGTCTCGCTTGGAACAGCACTGGCGGTTATCGTCGCCGTCATCGGGATGTTCCTTCTGTTCAAGGGACTTGGCATCGACACGTATCTTGAGCGACTGAGCTACCAGACCCGCGAAGCACTGTACTCCGGACAAGTGTCTGTTGTCACGTACGTTGTCGCCGCCGGACTGGCGTTGCTCGGCGCATTCTTCGGAGCCTTGGCCGCTTCCGAGCTCCCCTTTGACGATGGAGTGCTCCTCCCGACAATGACCTTCATTTACGAGAGCGTTCCCTGGATTGCCGGTGCAGGATTGACCGCCGCCGGTGGCCGACTTCTCGATGAGACGCTCGATGCGGACACCACCGTGCAGGTCTCCTCGATCAATCTCCCGTTTTTCATCCTCGCAGTCGGGCTGGTGGTCCGTGGATTCGCGGCATACTTTCTCGAGCAGGCCGGATCGCTCAACGCCGCTCGGCTCCCCGGACTTGCCATGGGGCCACTCTCGGTTGATACCATCACCCTCCAGCCGGGCGAGCATCTCGCCGTTGCCGTTCTCGCTGGCATTCTTCTGAGTCTCATCGGAGTGAGACTCGCCAGCTATATCGATCAGACACGCATGACAACGCCGGAGGCAGAGGCTGATCATGGGTGAGAGCAAAACATCCCTATAGGAGTGGCGCGTAATAACGGGTGTGTCAGAACCACAATCGACGACCGGTGGGTGGGTGAGCCTCTTTTCGGGGGGCAAGGACTCGACGTATGCACTCTATCGAGGGCGCCGGCGCGGTCTTGACATCACGCGGCTCGTGACCGTTCTTCCAGAAGGCGAGTCATACCTCTATCAGCGACCGACACCGGCGATCCCGGCCAAGGCCGCCGAGAGTATCGGGATCGACCACGAGACGGTTTCGCTCCCGACACCGGACGGTGATCCAGGCGTCACCGATCGGGGTGACTTCGAGATCAAGCCCCTTGAGGAAGCGATCGCAAGGATCGCAGACGAAACGTCGATCTCAGGGATCATTGCCGGCGCTATCGAGAGCACCTATCAGCGTGATCGAATTGCCGGGGTCTGTGACCGACTCGGGCTTGAGTTGTACGCACCACTATGGAACGAATCGACCGAAGCGATTGCCGAGGGGCTTCTTGAGGCGGGGTTTGCGATCACCATCGTTGAGGTGGCCGCCGGTGGACTCGATCAGTCCTGGTTGGGGCGACAACTCGACCGGACGGCCTTTGAGGAGCTCCAGGAACTGGCGGACCGTCACGGAGTACATCCACTCGGCGAAGGCGGAGAATTCGAGACAGTTGTGACCGACGGGCCACACATGCAACGGCCACTCGAACTCGAGTATGACACCGTCTGGGACGGACTCAGAGGGCGACTTGAGATCACCGACGTCCAGTTCAGTCGTCGCGGGCAGTAAGCGTCGTATCAGCGCCAACCTGCGCTCCCTGAAGATCAAGACGCTCCATGATCGTGTTTTCGTCAATGATAGAAGACCGGATATCACAGGAGCGGATGGTTGCATTCGGGAATACGACCGTTCGCTCAAGCTGGGAATCGATAACCTCGGCCCCCTCCATCACGTGAACGTTCTCGCCGATGGTTGAGTTCTCGACCGTTGCGTCGGGATGGATCAGGGCGTCACCATCGAGATACCACGAGACAGCGTCGAGATAGGAGGCCGGTGTACCGATATCAAACCACGCCTCGTCGAAGACGAATGCGCCGACCTCCGCCCGGTCAACGAGCCACTGGATGAACCACCCAATCTCGTCTGGGGCGTCGGTTGTCTCAAGGAACTCCTCAAGCCGGTCAAGGGTCGCCGCTGGAAAGCCATAACAGGCAATCGAAACGAGAGTGCTCTCTGGTTCGTCCGGCTTCTCGCGAAACCGCGTGACGAACCCATCCTCAACCGCGAGTACACCATACGATCGCGCCCGATCAACATCGCCGACATCGTAGGCGGCGAGGGTGGGTCCGTCGTGGGCGGCAAAGTGATCAAGAAACTCGCTGACAGAAAACGAGATCAGATTGTCACCAGCGATCACCAGGGTGTCATCGCTGATGTCCTCGCGGCGCACGAGCTGTGCAAGCGCGGCAATAACACCAAACTTCTCGTCCTCGGTCGTCGTCTCCTCAACGCTTAGACGCGGCTTCTCGTAGGGCGCCGTATCGAGAAACGACCGAAAATCCTCCGCGAACCGCTCGTTGGTGCTGACGAAGACGCGGTCGATCCGGTCGTCCGCCTCAAGTTCGGTGAAGATCCGGTCAATGACGGTCGTCTCGCCGACCGGGAGGAACATCTTCGGCCGGTGGCGCGTGATTGGCCACAGCCGCGTCGCGTACCCGCCCGCGAGGACAATCGCGTCCATACTCGCGACATGGGCCGGGCGGTGGTATGTGTTTTATCCTCTGGGGACGCCCCATCAGAACTCGTGCGTGCGCTCCTGCCAGCGGTCGAGTCGGGTTCGACTCAAGTCTGTAATCTCGGCGACCACATCGAGGTCGGCAGCGCGAAGGTCAGCAACAGTCGTAATTCCAGCCGCTTCGAGGCGCTCGGAACGGGCCTGGCCGATCCCCTCGATCGCCGTTACTGGAGTGGACGCGTCGGTCGGTGTGTGCTCGACGCGAACGGTGACGGTCCGATCATCGGCGTCGGCTGCTGCGGTCCCCACCAGCCGCCGCCAGCGGCGAACGAGTCGGGAACGGTAGGCGACGAGCACGCCAATCGCATCGGTCAACAGGTCGTTACGGCGGATGATGTCAGCAATACGCCCCCGAATCATGCGTATTCGGGATACGGCAGACAAGGTGATAGCTTCCTCGGAGCCAGACGGTCTCAGGCAGGGACGCGTCTTCTACTCAAGTCGTGACCGCAAGGCCGCATTCATCGCGTCAACCGGGGCGGCGTGGTCGGTCCAGTGCTCAAGCGCTGCGACCCCCTGGAAGAGGAGCATCCACGCACCGTCGATCGTATCCGCGCCGACCGACGTCGCATCGGCGAGAAGCCGGGTCTCAAGCGGGCGATAGACCGCATCCATAACGGTCAGATCGGCATGCAGTGCCGCCGCCGGGACTGGTGTTTCATTGGACTCCATTCCCACACTCGTGGCGTTAACGAGGATATCAGCATCAGCACACGCCGTCGCGAGCGTCTCGTCGTTGATTCCCCCCCACGTTGCATCAACGTCAGCAGCCAGCGCTTTGGCCTTTGATTCGGTCCGATTGTGGATCCGAAGTCGTGCGCCGGCGTCACGCAGTGCGACCGCGACAGCGCGTCCGGCACCGCCAGCGCCGACCAATACCGCCGTCTGATCCGCCAGGGCGACATCGTGGTGGGCGAAGGCCCGTTGAACCCCAATCACGTCGGTGTTGTGGCCGGTCGGACGAGCGCCTGAGAAGTCGATCGTATTGACCGCGCCGACCCGTTGAGCCATCGCGTCGGGCTCGACGGCCTCAAGGACAGCTTGCTTGTAAGGGATCGTGACGTTCAATCCGGCGATTCCCAGTGCGTCAGCTCCGTTAACGGCCGCAATCGGATCGGTCGGCTCAAGCGTCACATACCGCGCGTCGAGGTCGAGTGCTTCATACGCGGCCTCGTGCATCGGCGGCGACAGCGAGTGCTCAATCGGACTGCCGATTAAGCCGTAAACATCCATGAACAAGCCTACGCCAGGGGCGCCAAAGGGATAGCGGTCGGCGCGAGCCGACGGGTTTTATCCGGTCGCCAGCCGAGACAATGTGTGATCGGGGTCGTCATCAGCCAGGCAGACATCGCCTCAGAGACCATCGGCGAACAACTGCGCGCGATCGCCGACTGGGAGACACGGACGGATGAGACGCGCGATCCAGCCGCCGGCGGCGGCACGTACTACCGGCGTGCGGGCGTCTCGATGCGGACCTTCGAGGATCTCCATCTGTATCTCGATGGGGTCGCTGAGGCGTTCGACGATCCGTCAGTGATCGTTGTCGCGTCGCGACACTCCGGCGATACCGGACCACTGTTGAGCGCTCACCACACGGGGAATTTTGGTGCGGCGGACTACGGTGGGGAGCCCCGGACGCTTGCCGTTGCCGCCCCGAACGTAACGGCGGCCGCGATCGACGCCTTACAGACGCACGCCCCGGAGACATACGATGTGAGTCTTGAATGCACTCATCACGGACCGACAACCGTCGGTGCCCCGTCGCTGTTCATTGAACTCGGAAGTGACGAAGCGCAGTGGCGCGATCCGGAGGGGGGCGAGGCAGTTGCACGGGCCATTCTGTCGCTGACGGCGGAGTCCCCTACCCGAGAGCGGACAGTCATCGGAATCGGCGGGAATCACTACGCACCGCGGTGTACGCGGATCGTCACCGAGACCGACTGGGCACTCGGCCATATCGCCGCCGACTGGAGTCTTGAGGCGATGGGCGAGCCAGACCCCACGCTGCTTGAGGCGATGTTTGAGCGAAGCGGCGCCGAGCGGGTGGTCTTCGACGGCGAGCATCCGGCGGTAGCTGAAGTGATCGAGCGACTGGGATACGAGCGCGTGAGCGAGACGTGGCTCAAGGAGACGACCGGCGTATCGCTGGCGGCCGTTGAACACCTCGAATCTGCGGTGGGGGCGATCGACGACGGCACTAGACTCGGCGTGCCTGCCCGTGAGTGGGATCCGACAGACGACGCGGTACAGGTCATCACGCTTCCGAATACCCTCCTTGAGGCCGTCCAGGGGATCGACCGTGAGCGGACCCGAAAAGCCGTCGACCGGACGTGTTTGGCGTACAGGACCAGCGAGAGCGGGACCGTGATCGAACCGACAGCAGCGATTCGGGGCGCTGATGCCACCACATACGGGCTGCCAATGGAGCTCCTTGACGCACTCCTCGATATTCTCGGGGCTCAGTACGATCGCGTGCGACGCGAGGGCGGCACGATTATTGCCGAGCGAGAAACCTTCGACCCAGAGGCAGCCGCGAAACAAGGCGTTCCGGAGGGGCCAAAGTTCGGTCAGTTGGCCAATGGCCACTCAGTCGAGGTTGATGGCAAACGGGTCAATCCCGAATCGGTCCGACGGACCCAACGGGAGCGATTCGACCTGCGGTGAACTCCCAGCAGGCCTGGTCCTGAACGGGGGTCTTTTTACCCGTCGGTCCGTTAGCTACCGTCAATGCGACCGCATTCGTCATCGTCGTTTGATACCGCGAGTCACTTCGATCGGTCGGCCGGAGCGCCAGCCGATCCGTACACACCGCAGCTCGGCACGCTCCCGGAGAACGACCTCAGCGAGGAGGAGTTCGAGAACGTGAGTAAGACCGGGACGACGACCATCGGCATCTCGACGGCCGAAGGGGTCGTCATTGCGACGGACCAGCGCGCGAGCCTCGGTGGACGCTTCGTCTCGAACAAGAACGTGCAGAAGGTCGAGCAGATCCACCCACAGGCCGCACTGACGATGGTCGGATCCGTCGGCGGCGCCCAGTCGTTCATCGCGAGCCTCCGAGCGGAAGCGAATCTGTATGAGGCCCGTCGGGGCAAGCACATGAGCATGGAGGCGCTCTCGACGCTGGCGGGCAACTTCGCCCGGGGCGGACCGTTCTTCATGATCAACCCAATCCTCGGCGGCATCGACGAGGAGGGGACCCACGTGTACAGCATCGACCCGGCAGGTGGCGTCATGGAGGACGACTATACGGTCACCGGATCGGGCATGCAGCTGGCCTACGGGACGCTTGAGCAGGAATACGAGCCGGACCTCTCGAATGAGGAGGCCATCCCGATCGCCGCCAAGGGAATTCAGTCGGCGGCTGAGCGCGATACCGGGTCGGGTAACGGCATCTACGTCGCGGAGATCACCGAGGCGGGCGTCGACATCCACGGCCACGAGGCCTACGAAGACGTGCTCTAATCGGCGCGCTGGGCGGCGGCTGTCAGGCGGTGGCGATGAAGACAATCAAAGATAGCGTTCACGACCACATCGAGATCACGGGCGTCGCGCGCGCCCTGCTTGACACGCCGGTGCTCCAGCGACTGCGCCGGATTCGGCAACTCGGAACCGTTGCGCTCGTCTATCCATCGGCGAACCACACCCGGTTTGAGCACAGCATCGGCGTCTATCACCTCGCCGATCGGGCCGTCGACCGTCTTGGGCTTGACGGCCAGCGGGCCAGCCGGCTGCGGGCGGCAGCACTCCTTCACGATATCGGACATGCGCCGTTCAGCCATAATATCGAGTCACTACTATACCGGTATACCGGGCGGTACCACGACCAGGTCGCAGACCTGCTTGCGGCGAGTGCCGCCAGTGAGGTACTCAAGGATCACGACCTCGATCCTAAGCGGATCGCTGAGTTGATCGCCGGAAAAGGTCGATACGGTGCGGTGATCTCGGGAGAACTGGACGTTGATCGGATGGACTACCTCGTCCGAGACGCCCACCATACAGGTGTTCCGTACGGGAGCATCGACCAGGATCGACTGCTTCGCGGGCTGTCGTTTCGCGATGGACAGTTAGTGCTTGGCCCTGGGAACGTCCAGACAGCAGAGAGCCTCCTAATCGCCCGGGCGCTGATGAGTCCCACCGTATACAATCATCACGTCGCCCGGATCAGCAAGTCGATGCTCCGACGCGCCAGCGAGTTGCTCATCGAAACCGGCGCTGAATCAGCCACAACGGTACAGCGATTCGATGATCCGGCGTTACGGGTTGCACTCCGTGAGTGTTCGGCGACCGAATCCTACGTTCGACGACTTGACGAACGGGCACTGTTTAAGCGCGCCATCTGGGCAGAGATGGCGGTTGTCCCCGAGTCGGTCGTTGACGCGAGCCACGAGCAGATCCGCGAGTGGGAACGTACCATCGCCGAACGGGCGGACGTTCCGACGACAGCCGTCATTCTCGACATTCCTGACCGGCCGACGTTCACCGAGAGCACGTCGCGAGTGGTTGTCAGCAACGAGATTCGTCGTCTCGAAGAACAATCACCGCTCGTCGAGGCGCTCCGGGCCGCCAGACGAGCACAGTGGCGACTCGGCGTGTATGCACCGGAATCGGACACAGAGACCGTTGGTGAGGCGGCCGTCGCCGTGCTCGGACTCGATACCGACGGAGCGGTCGTTGACGACGAGACAGGACCGCCAACCACGCTTGCGCGGTTTCTCTCGGACGGCGAGTGATCGGTCAGGACGGATACGGGCGTTTATCTCCCTCGGAGGTCGAGACACGGGCGTGTATCAAGCCGTGATGCAGCTGAGCGTGTTGCGGCAGTCAGGAGGTGACCGTTGGTGGAGCTGACAGGCACCATCCTTCACGGTCGATCGTTCGACCCGATCGAGGGGCGGATTCACATCGAAGACGGCGACATTGTCGCCATCGAAGAGCGTACAGTCGATGCTGACCGGCTGATCGCACCAGCGTTTGTCAACGCCCACACGCACATTGGTGACTCGATTGCCAAGGAGGCCGGCGAGGGGCTTGATCTTGAGGCACTTGTTGCTCCACCGGATGGACTCAAGCATCGGCTACTCCGCGCCGCTGATCCAGAAACGATCGTCAAGGCGATGCGACAGACCCTGCGCTTCATGCAGACAGGAGGAACGGTCACGACAATCGAGTTTCGTGAGGGAGGCGTCACGGGTGTCACGCAACTCAAGGAGGCGGCTACCGGTCTTGAGATCGACCCAGTAATCCTCGGGCGAGAATCAATCGCGGCAATGGAACAGGCCGACGGTTTCGGCGCAAGCGGTGCCAACGATGCCGACTTCACCGAAGAGCGGGCGGCTACGGCGGCCGCCGACAAGATCTTCGGGATTCACGCAGGAGAGGTCGACACGAGTGATGTCGACGCGGCACTCGATCTTGCGCCAGAGTTCATCATCCATGGTGTTCACCTAGCGGAGCGACATTTCGAGCGGATCGCCACAGAGGAGGTGCCGATCGTCGTCTGTCCGCGCTCGAATGCGGCGACCGGTGTTGGGTTGCCGCCACTTGAACGACAGGTCGAGACAACGACCGTCGCGTTGGGAACGGATAACGTGATGATGAACGAGCCTTCGATGTACCGCGAGATGGCTTTCACTGCGGATCTGTTTGATATCTCGACCCGAGAGGTACTCGCGATGGCCACCTACCGCGGGGCCGACCTGATCGGGGCCGACTACGGGGTCATCAAGTCGGGGCGTCCGGCGGCATTACAGGTACTTGATCTGGGATCAGACAATCTCGCACACGTCCAGGATCCCGTCCGTGGGCTGGTTCGACGGGCTGGTCGGTCAGATCTCATTCGGACGATCCGGCCGTCAACGGCGGATGACTAATGTAGAGTCAATCAGCGTCCGTTGTCGGAGGGTTCACTGGGAGTTGGCAACCGCGCCATGACCGCGGACACGGTCGAAGTACGTCTCAAGATTTGCGTCGCTCAGGTCGTTGTTCAATACCACTGGAAGTGGGAGCGTCGGGGCGCCGTCGATGAGGTCTTCAATAACGACCAGTCGTTCGCGAGCCCGTGACATTCCGACATAGAATACGCGTCGTTCGTTGTCCGTGAGCGTTGGAACCGGATTGGTCTTTTTGGTGAACTCCTCAACCCCCTCAACGGCCGTCTGGTCGTCGATGCTAGCGGCCATCTGTTCGACGACCTTCTCGGTGAGATCCGTCGCGACAAAGACGTGATCGGCCTCACGACCCTTCGCTGAGTGGATGGTGCCAACACGGATGCGGTCGGAATCGAGCTTCCGGCCACGGGTGAAGTAGGCGTCGATGCTCTCGGACTGGAAGGAGGTGATCTTCCGGCTCATGTCTGCTGCCGCCGCCGGGCCTGGCATGAACGGGGCGTGTTCGGTGATCAGCTCCGGCTCAATCCGGAGGTCCGTAAGGTCCTCAATACCGGCTTCCTCTTGGCGTTCATCGATAGCATCGAAGAGGTCATCGCGGTCATTCGTCCCGAAGGCCGAATCGGCCAGCATGTCCGCAAGTCGACGGGCCTGCAGCCCGGTGAGGGGCTCATCGGCGTCGACCGCCTCGACAGCGGCAACGTACTGTGAAAGCCGATCGGTCCACATCCGCTGGTCGGTCATGATCTGGAAGGGATACCCCTCAGGAAGGAACTCATCGATGAACTGGAACATCTGGTAGCGGGCCCGAAAGAGCACCATGATTGTTCCCGGCTCCTCCTCAACGGTCCGACGGATCTCACGGACCAGATCCAGCATCGACGGACTGGACATCGCCTCAACCTCGCCCCCCTCCTTGCGCGGATTGAGATCCTTCTCTTGGCGCTTGTCGATATGGCTGATCTCTTGATTGACTGCACGGAGCACGCGCGAAGGCAGTCGGTAGGAGTTTGGTAGCACGACATCCTCATCAACCCCCTCATCGAGCAGAAGGTTCGGATCAGCCCCCTGCCACGAGTAAACGACCTGGTCGTCGTCCCCGGCAATCAAGACACGCTCAAGATGGGGACGCCACTCGGCATAGACATCGTACTGGAGCGTCGTAATATCCTGAAACTCGTCGATGACAAGATAATCGACGTTGGGCACTCGCGAACCCCCCTTGACCCGCTCAAGCATATCAGCAAAGCCGACCAGATCGTTGTCACCCTTGTAGGTTCGCCAGGCGCGGATTGCCTCCGGAACGTCAACGCGGTCGTCGTCACTTGGCCACGTCGGGGTGTACTTATTGCCTTCTTGGGCGTTTGGATCGATATCCGGCGGGAGACGGACGGTCTCGACATCCCACTGGAAGGGCACATCATACCAGTCGGCGACATCCCGACGGGTTCGCTGGAGCCACTGGCTGGTTGCGATGATCTTGTTTCCAAGGGTAGTCGAGCGGGCGGTCCGTCGGGCGGCCCCGGAGTATTCGTCTTCAAACTCCAGTCCAAAGTCCTCACAGAACTCCTGCTTGTCGGACTCGGAGACGACATCGCCCCGTGAGAGGTTGAGTAGATCGTACGCTTTGGCGTGCATCGTACAGACATTACCCTGCAGCGAGCGGGGTGAGACATCGATCCGTTCGGCAAGCCGCTCACGGATCTCGGCGGCAGCCGCTCGGGTGTACGACACAACGAGAATGTCGGAAACCGCAACCTCGTCATCCTCAAGGATGTCTTCGACACGGTCAAGCAAGGCGGTTGTTTTCCCGCTCCCCGGCCCCCCGAACAAGCGGGTTACTGTCGGCGATGAATCTGTCATAACCGGATACCAGGGTCGGGACCAATATAAGCGCCGCGGGTTATAGAAACATCAAGGGACTCCGCCGTTCGGGGCGGAGCAGGGATCAAAGCGGGCCTTAGGTACCCCGCGGTGAGCGGGCCTCACGGACGCCGTTGCCGTCCCGAATCTTGTCTTCGCAGTTCGGACAGACGCGCGGTTGATCCACGCCGCGTGGTGTAAATACCCGTGCGTACGCCTCCGTGACGAAGGCCCCGCAGTTCTGACATCGTGGCATCGTATATCCGTCGAAACATGACACCAAACGACGATATAAGCTTTCCCCAGTCGGAAAAATCAGCGACGGGAAGGGCTACTCGCCTGGTCGCCACCCACAAACGCTACAACTGGTGGCATCCATGTCGTGGAGTGCACCACACTCCGGACACTGTTTTTTGTTATAGTCCTCATCCCATGTGGCTACCTCGTGGCCGTTCTGGGAGAGGAAGTCGTCGACGAGCTCGTCCGTGTCGTCGGGTGCGATCGCCATACATGGTATACGTTCACATACATAGTAATAAATGTGTGGGTTCTGATCACGGCGACTGGCGGTCAAGCTCGTCGGGGTCAAATGCGACCGGGAGCAGTTCCGCAATCGTGTGTGTCTCATACCCACTTCCGGTATCGAGGTATACCGGCATCGCCGGCGGACAGAATTCCCGGAGGGTCTCCCGGCAGGTTCCACATGGCGGTGCCCCGTCACGGGCAGCCGTCGAGACTGCGAGCGCCTCAAAGGTACGCTCGCCAGCGTATAGTGCGCGTGCAAGGGCAAGTGCCTCGGCGTGGATACTGTTCGAGTAGTTCGCCACTTCGATGTTGCAGCCGCGGTAGGTGTCTGACGGCGTCGCGATCGCCGCTCCAACCGGATACGCTGAATAGGGAACAATCGCTCGATCAGTCGCTTCACGGGCCGCCGCAATGAGGGACTCGGCGTCCATACAACTCCGTTGGTCGGCGGATACAAAACCAGTCGCCATGGGTCCGGGCGGATTCGAACCGCCGATCTCGGCCTTGTAAGGGCCGCGTCATAACCACTAGACCACGAACCCGACACATAGACATATGCCCGTACGCATCAAAGACCTTCCGTTCGATCGGTGGGCAATTGAGGGGGCGTAACCGCGTCAACCGCCCTCATCAACCACAGCAAGTGGTGTTACGTCACCGGACAGCGATCACGCACTGATCGGAGTCGATGAGCCAGCATTGATGACACACGAGGGGTCGTACGCGAGCTACGGTTTCGGTGCCGCCTTCTGGAGGGCGGTCTCAGCGATGTTGCCGCCGTAGTCGGCACTCCGCGAAAGCGAGTCGATCACCAGTCCAAGCGACTGAGCGGCGTGGGGATCAAGGGAGTGGAGCAGTTCGTCGGTGCGTTTGGCGTGTTCGTCAATCTCGGCGTTTGCCTCACGAGCCTTGTGGGCTAACTCAGTCGAGCGCTCGCTATCCTCTTCAAGGAGTGCGTCCATCGCCGTATCGATCACCGAAGTTGCCTCCTCGTGTAGTTCTAGTAGCGCCTCGGCCACCTCATCGTTGACGGGATCAAGTTCAATCGCGACCTCACTGATTTTGGCGGCGTGATCGGCGATCCGCTCAAGCTGGCGGGCGCTTGAGTGGTAGTCGAAGGTCACCTCCCGAGGCATCCCTAGTTCCTCAATCTCCTGGGAAGAACGAAGCGTGCCGCGGAATGTTCGCGAGACAACGAACCAAAGCCGATCAACATCGTCATCGCGTTCGATCACGCTCTTGGCGAGGGTGTCGTCGTTTTCGATAACCGCATCGACCGCGTCCTC
>JBEQAX010000021.1:0-28516 GCA_041640095.1 Salinarchaeum sp.
CCCAGGCCGTCTCAATGTCGGCCTCCTTGAAGTGACGCACATCGATCCCGGTGATCCGGTCGCCGACCCTTGTCGCCCACTCAAGCAGTCGGCCGTCGCCAACGACGGCGTACCGCTCGATGTCGTGTCGGTGGCTCAACCAGAACCCGAAATCCTCGTCAAGGAGGGCGAACTCGAAGGAGGGAATCCGTGGTGTGTGGATCAACAGCCGGAGTTCGTCGGCTTCGTTGATCGCCGTCTCGAACTCTGCGATCATCTCCTTGAACTCCGCCTCGGTGATCGTGCCGCTGAGTTCGTAGCCGATGGTGCCGTCGTGGCTGCGGTCAAGCTTCGCGTACATCGCATCGATACCGATCGGCTCTGCTGCCAAAACACCTATCCTCACTTACATACCGGCACCGATTACGGTTCGGCGAGTCCGGCCTCGGATTTGATCTGGTTGACCTTGCGGGTGTTACGGATGCATTCGCCGTTGTTGTAGACGGCCTGACCGACCTCAAGGAACGAATCAAGCCGATCAAGCACCGACTCGACCTCCGTAACAGGGGCGACGTCCTCATCGTCGGTCGAGATGCCACGCGTGTAGGCGTCCGGAACGAGCGTATCGAAGCTCTGGCGGAACTCAAAGAGCGCCTGGGTCTCTCGTGGGAGTGCTCCGGCCTCCTGGCAGGGCACCGTCCGAGGCGTTGTCTCGGTGTTGATCAACGAGTAAGCCTGCTTGAGGTGGGCGGCCGCCCGGTCGGCCAGATCAACTGCGGCGACCCGCTGGGCGGGATGCGCACCGACGGCCTCGTGAGCGGTCGCCAGCAACTGCGCTGCAGCATCGAGATGTCGGGCAATCTCTGACACAGATGAGTGATCTATCGGCAGTCGCAAAAACGTGCCGTATCGATCATGCACATTCCCTCAGTCGGCGACGACACTGACCTGCCGCTGGCGAGGCCCATCACACTCAACGAACAACACTGACTGCCAGGTTCCCAGCTGAAGGGTGCCCTCAACGACCGGAATTGTCGTGCTTGGCCCGATCAGCATCGCCCGGATATGTGCGTCAGCGTTGTCATCGATCGCGTCGTGACGCCAGCCGGTATCGGGGACAACATTCTCAAGTGCGTCAGCGAAATCCGCGAGAAGTCGCGACTCACCCTCGTTGACCGTCACGCCGGCGGTGGTGTGCTCGACAAAGACGGTGACCGTCCCCGTCGCGTTGGCGGGAACGGCCGCCTGGACCTCGTCGGTGATGTCCTCAACGGTGAGACGGTGGTCTGTCGAGACAGCGAAAGAGTCCATGGCCGAGGGCTGGATCCGATCCGACAAAAAGGCCAACGCTCACTCTGACGCGACGATATCGTGTTCGAGCGTGCCGATTCCCTCATACGTGATCGAGACGGTATCGCCTGGCTCGATGAGTCCAGGGTTCTCCGGGCTGCCGAAGGCAATCACGTCACCGGGACGGAAGGTGAACCGTTCGGAGAGAAATGCCACCGTCTCATAGGGATCAAAGAGCATCTGGTCGGTTGTCGCCTCCTGACGACGTTCACCGCTGATCTCGGTGTGCATCGAGAGGCCATATGGGTCAATGTCCGTCTCAATCCACGGGCCAAGCGGCGCCGCCCCATCGAAGGCCTTCCGGGCCGTCCGGCCGGGTTGATCCAGTGCGTCGACATCGTTCAGAATGGTGTACCCGCGGACCACCTCCGGAACCGCCTTTGGCGTGATGTTGTGGGCTTGCTTGTCGATCACCGCTGCCAGTTCGCCGGCGTAGGTCAGCTCATCGGTAAACCTCGGGTAGGAAAGCGGTTCGCCGGGCGCTAGGAGAGCCGTCGGCGGTTTGATAAAGAAGTCCGGCTCATCGGGCACGTCGTAGTCCATCTGGTCAAGCGTCGCCGCATAGTTCCGCCCGATACAGTACAACGCGGAGGGGTCCGCCGGCGGAAGCAACGTTGCTCCGTCCGGATCGATCGAATAAGTAGTTCCGTCGGCGTGGATAACCCCGTTGTCGTACTCGCCGGTCACGATGCCGTCGACCGTCTGTGCGCGTGCTAGTCGCATGACCGGTTCTCTGCGGGCGAGGCGGCTATGGGTTTCGTTCGCCGTGAGACTCGCCCGACGGCTGGATCACCGGAACTGCATCCCGCCGTTGACCGCGAGGACCTCTCCCTGGACGTAGCTATTCGCAAGGAGGTACTCGATTGAGTCAGCGACTGCCGCCGGGTCGCAGGCGTACTCCGGCAGGTGCGTGTCAATTTTCTCGTGCCCGCGAAAGTCGACTGACTCGAGATACGCGAGGATGTCGTTGTTCATGTCAGTCTCAGCTGGACCGGGAGCAACGGCGTTGACTTGGACTCCCTCCTCGCCGAACTCTCTGGCCAGCGCACGGGTGAGTCCGTGCAGTCCGGCCTTTGACGCCGCATAGCTTGCGTCGACGGTCCCCGCGGTTCCGCCGATCGACGAGACGAACACCACATCGCCACCGGGCTGGAGGTATGGCAGTGCCGCCCGGGTCACGTAAAATGCTCCTGTGAGGTTCGTCTCGATCACACGTTGCCATTGCTCATCGGTCGTCTCGGTGGCACGAGCCGGATCGACGATTCCGGCGTTGTTCACAACTGCATCAAGTCCATCAAGCGTCGTTGCGGCCTTCTCAACAAGATCCGCAACAGCATCGGAGTCGGTCACATCAGCCTGGATCGCAACAGCATCGGATCCCATCTCACGAATCGATTCAACGACTGCGGCGGCAGCATCAGCCGACTCGCGGTAGCCAACGGCGATATCCTGCGTCTCGCCGAGACGGAGTGCCGTTGCACGACCGATTCCCCGACTCCCGCCGGTAATCAGAACGGACATGTCACCTACGGGCGACCGTATCGACAAAACGATTCCGCGTTACTGGTCGTCGCCGATCCGACGTCCGGTTGCCCGGGCAACTGCGAGCAGAAAGCCCAATCCCTGGCGGATGTCATCGTCACGGAGCGCACCGGCAAGCCCGAGCATTCCGACCGGTTCGGGGTCGCTTCCTGCCGCCTCGCCGAGGGCATCAATTAGCGCAAGCGTCCCCTGTCGGGTCTCGGGTGTCGAGGCGGCATCAGCAAGTTCGCCGAGCGAACTGGCCGTTGACCCAAGCGACATCACCAGTTCGTCATCCATCGCGTCCGACAGAAGGGAGACGCCCTGCATCGCGCCGATCACCGTCTCAAGATCACCGTTGGCTTCGAGGTCGGCCAGCCGATCAAGCGCGGCGGCAAGTTCCTCATCGTTGGCATCAATCGTCTCGGTAAGCGCACTCGACTCCGCCTTCCGGGGCGTTTCCTTACCGTCGGCGGCGGCGACCACCTGGTCGTCAAGGCCCGCCTGGGCGACCAGCGCCGCCACGTCCTCGGGATTGTCCTCAATCGCGTCAACGACAGATGGATCGACATCGGGACTCGCCGTCGACTCGGACATGCTCAGATCAGCCCCCGTGCGGTCAGCCAGTAGGACTCGTTGTAGCCGAGTTTTGCGTAGTGGACGATTCCGGACGGATCCCGGACGACCGGATCCGAATCGTAATCAAACTCGATGTACGTCGCCTCGTCAAGTCCTGCCTCGACGAAACACAGTGTCTTTCCGTCATAGCGGGCCGTTGGGAGCTCGCCGCGGACCTCGCTGGCGAGCCGGTCGGCGACGACCCCGGCCTGGTAGTGTGCGGCGCTTCCGGCCTTGCTCGTTGGAACGTTCGTCGCATCCCCCAGCGCGTAAATATCGTTTGCTTCCCGCGCCTCTAGGGTGCGGTTGTCAACATCGATCCACTCTTCGCCCAGCGAACTCTGTCGGACCAGGTCGCTGCCAGCGTGCGGCGGAATGCCGACAAGCAGATCATGTTCAAGTGTCCGCCCATCGGCGGCATAGAGCGTGTCGGCATCGACCGCCTCAACCTCGAAGGCTGTTTTGAGGGTGATGTCTCGCGCCTCGAAGGTCGGCTCAATCCAATCAGCGAGCGTCGTGACCTCATGGGCGGCGTGGATCGGATACGTGTAGGTGATCTCGGTCTCCTCGCGCAGTCCACGCTTAGAGAGCCACTCATCAGCGATCAACACGAATTCAACCGGTGCCGCCGGACACATGTGTGGGACCCCGATGGTGCTTAACACCAACTCACCACCCCGGAAGTCTGCAAGACGGTCCTTCAGCTCAAGAGCTCCCTCAGCTGTATAGAAGTGCTGGCCGTGGTCGTCGAACCCCTCGACGCGCGGCTCTTCGATAGTCGCACCGGTGGCAACGACCAGTCGGTCGTACTCGATCGGCTCGGTCCGGTCGGCCGTTTGGATTTGATGGGCATCGGGCTCGATGTCGGTAACGCGATCGATCGCAAGGTTGACGCGATCGTCGAGCACCTCCCGGTGGGGGCGATAACTCTCTTCGACGTCCTTGCGGTTGAACGCCACGTACAGCCACATCGGCTTGTAGACGTGCTGGGGGCCGTCGGTCACCAGTGTGATTTCAGCCTTTCCAGCGTCGATCTCGCTGTGGAGTTTCTCGGCGAGGCGATTGGCCGTAACCGTTCCACCGGTTCCGCCGCCGATGATAACGATCCGCGCTGGGGGTGTCGACGTGGCCGTCATCGGTGACCACCACTGGACGTATCGGTCGGTCTCGGCGTCGGACTGTCGGCGTCACGCCCGAGCGTATCGGACAACGCTACGCTCGGTGCCCCGGTAGACATGCACCGTGTCATCGGCCATCATACCAGATTCTAACACTTATTCTTTGTTCTTCCGGATATTTGGATACCCGGATATATCGTCTGCGGAATCTGGCGTGGGACCCGACGAATGTCAACCACAGGCTGCTGGGACCGACACGTTTGAGTGTGGCCGCCTCCGGGTATGTTACTAATGGTCACAGACACGGACGATGCACTCTATACCCGCCAGGCTGACCTGTGTGCGGTATTCTCGAATCCCCGCCGACTCAAGCTCCTTGACGAACTCACCGACAGCGAAGAGTGTACCGTCTCCGAACTCCAAGCGGCGACAGGGATTCCCCAGTCGACCGTCTCACGGCATCTCCGACGGATGCGCGACCAGGGAGTCGTCACCAAGCGGACCGACGGCGTGTATAATTATTACACGCTCGCCGATCAGCGCGTCGCGGAAGGGATGCATCTCATGCGAGAGGTCTTACTCGACCAACTCGAACGCCGTGATCGGGCTGTCCCCTCGCAGTGATCGCCCGTTAATCAAGACGGAATCGGTGGAACAGACGGTCGAGGCTTCGGTGTGTGGCTCGGGTCCACCGGGTGATGTTACCGACCGATTTCCGGAGATATTCACGCGTTCGAGCGGACTGACCAGCCGGCCAACAGCGACCGGCGGCAATCGCCGCAAGGAGTGTCTCAACGGACAGAGAGTCTTCAATGAGGACCTCGGTGTAGGCAGTTCCTACTAGATCCGGTCGGTGTGCGTCACTACTTCCGAGTCCTGGATATCCCTCGCGTCGGGCAAAGGTGGCCGCCCGTCGATTGCGGACGCCAGTAACCGCCCAGGCGTTGAACACCTCGACGCCGTCACAGGTAGTGATTGCCGCCCGTCCGACGCCGTGGCGTGATCGCTGAAACGGGTGAGGCACAATCGCGATCCCACCACGATCGCGAATCCACGTGACCGTTTCTGTGAATGGGCAGCCCACCGGCGGATCCGTCTCGATCCCTAGTGCGAGGAGATGGCCATCACTCGTTGAAATCTCCGCACCAGGAACGACTTCGACATCGTAGTACTGCTGCGCCGTCAGTGCCTGAGTAGCCGCGGCAGTGGTGTCATGATCGGTGATGGCGACGGCGTCAAGTCCACGGTCATCACAGTATGATAAGATCTCATAGACTGATCCTTCACCATCGTGGGAAACACCGGTATGAACGTGAGGATCAAATCGGATTCGACGACAAGCCGCTGTCATGTACCGCCGGTGAGCACAACAAACAGGCTGGTCGCGGCGGCGACACAGATGAGAAGCCCGCCGACAGCGTGTCCGAGGGTGGTCTTGTAACTCTTGTATCCGGACACCATCATGAGGCCGGCGATTACGATCGGGACAGCCGCCAGCCAGCCGTTGATCCCGCCGACGAAGATATCAAGATACACCAGCGCGAGAACGACGAAGTTGGCGTGGACCACCGTCCAGCCGATGTAGTAACTCGTCCCCTCAGCCTCGCCGAATCCCTCATCGGCGTGTCGCACGAGCCGGAGCCCGCCGAAGGTCACGATAGCAAAGCCAACGATCACCGTTGCCCACCACGACGGCGACAACACGACGTGATACAGCAGGGCGGCCGTCACGAGGTAGGCGAAAACATCGATGAAGGTATCGACTTGCCGGCCGAAGGACGAACTCACGCCGCGGGTACGGGCGTAGTAGCCGTCGAGTTTGTCGAAGGCAAACGCGCCGAACATCACCAGGATTCCCAGGTGGACGCGCTCTCTAAGTAGTAACACCGTACTGGTCCACGCAAAAAACAGGGCGACGAGGCTCAGGTAGTCCGCCCCGGTCAGTCGACTCAGGAGACTCATCCCGACGGTGTTATCCCACCGGCGGTTCGCCTGTGTCACGAGGGTATCAGGAAGGTCAAAGGGTAGTGGCTGGTCTGGCATCCGGTACCTGATGATTACAAATGAAACTATATAATCTTACCCTGTGTATATATATTTTCACGCATGTACGTCTATGATTCACAGAATAATCAAGGGGGATGCCACGGGGCTTGACCCTGAGGCAGTTGGCCAGGGAGCTATCGTCAGCCAAGTCGCTCGCGCCGGTCGTAGCGCCAGTCACGGTAGCCCACACTAGTGAATCGCTCAATCGGCGTGAATCCGGCATTCGCGAAGGCCCGACGCGATGGGAGATTGTCGGGAGCCACGAGAGCGCTGATCTGGGTCTCGTCGAGGGCCGTCGCCGCCTCCTGAATAGCCCGCATGACGAGTGCTGAGCCGATTCCTTGTCCGCGTTCATTCGGTGTGACGTACAACTGCCAGAGATAGGCTCCGTCGAAGGAGAGTCGCCGGTGGAGTTCGGGAACGTACACCGGACGAGCGCTCAGTAGACACCACCCGACTGTGGTGTCCCCCCGTCTCGCCAGAAGGAGTCGGTCCTCGGGAGCCACGGGGGCGGCGTCAAGTGTGTTGGGCAGTCTATCGGCCGGCGACACGCTCGTCAATTCAACCCCGTCGGGCAACGCTGGATCGTCGGTTGGTGACTCAGCTGTTGTTCGTTCAAAGCGATCTAGCTGCGCAAGAACGATCCCGGCCTGGTCGAGTCGCCCGTATATCCGGCGTACAACCGGATGTCGACTAATCCGCCACCCCCCAAGTTGCGCCCACAGCGGCGTCTCTGCCATTGGCTATGCCTCCAGTCCACCCCGGATTGTCCGTTTCGTTAGAGAGTGCTCGCCGTCTCGTGTCCCTGACGGCTGGTCGTCGAATCCGTCCATAGCTTTATCTTATCACATGAAAAACATCAATTGCATGCCAGAAGAACAACTGTTCAAGACCGTCGAGACCCTCAACCGTGACCAGATCGCCGACGCGCTTGAGTCGGTCGCCGCTGACATCCGGACCGGAACCGTCCACCTTGATGCGGCCGCCGATGCCGAGGTGCCAGCGGACTCACCGGGCGATCCGCGGGACGTTGATGTGCCCCAGACAAGCAGATTCGAGACCGAACTTGAGCGCTTGACGGACTCCGAGACCGGCGAGCAGCGCTATGAACTCGAGTGGGAGGTTCGCTGGAACGACTAGGCGCCCCGATGTCCTTTTTTCGGCCGCCACACTCTGATGAGGTGTGTCTGTCGACCTGCATATCCTGGTGTTGCCCGCATTTGAGTCGCTGCCGTCGCTTCCGAGCGAGGTTGCTCCCTGGGAGGCGGCTTACAACCTCGATACCGAGATGTCGGTCCCGGGAGCACCGGCACCACTTCGACACGATGGCGACATCGGGGTGCTTCCTACCGGCGTGGGCAAGTCCGCGGCGGCAAGTACGGTGGCCAGCGTCTGTGCGACCCTTGATCTCGCAGACACGCTCGTGCTCTCGGTCGGAGTAGCCGGCGGGCCGCCGTCGCTCCCAATTGGCTCGGTCGTTATCGCCGAAACCATTCTTGACTGGGATCTCAAATGTCGGTTCGACGACGGAGATCCGCCGCTCGCCACCAATCCCTACGTTGGCGATCAGGGCCGATATGAGCTTGACGAGGATCGAGTCGACACCGCGTACGAGCGTGCAACGCACGTCGAAGTTGACGCCGGAGGTGAGGGATCGCCGGTTGTGACGACTGGAACAAACGTCTGTGGTGATGAGCTGTGGCACGGCCATGAGCTGGCCGAGGCGGTTGAGTGGCTTGCCGCCGAGCGTGACTGTCCGCCGTACCGGGCGACCGAGATGGAAGACGCCGGAACGGCCACCGCACTGGAGCGCTTTGGCCACCTCGATCAGTACCTCAGTATTCGAGGGATCGCCAACCACGATCGGCCGACTGGTGATGCGTCGGCTCGGGCGTCATTCTTCGATCCGACCTTCGAAGCCGGATTCGAACGTGGCCTCGCAAACGCCGTGGCCGTAGCGCGGGCGATTGTCGAACCAACTCACCCCTCAAGATAGGTGATCGCCTCCTCGTCGGAGACCTGATCGAAGGTATCGTAGAACTGTCCGACACCCCGAAATCCAAGCGGGCGCTCAAGACAGACGACCTCATCGGCCAGTGTCTCAAGTTCCTGGATAACGTCAGGTGGTCCTACCGGAACCGCGAGGATGATCCGCTTGGCGTCGCTTCCCCGAAGCATCTTCAGGCAGGCACGGACAGTCGATCCGGTTGCGACGCCATCATCAACGACCGCGATGGTCCGACCTGCAAGCTCCGGATCCGGGCGGTCCCCCCGATAGGTGTCGCGCTTCTCGCGCGCGATAGCCGCCTCGCGTTCGCGCTCGCGTTCGAAGTACGCCTCTCCGGTATCGGTCCGCTCAATCGCCTCTTCGTTACGCCAGACCGTGCCATCGCTGCCGACAGCGCCGATTGCGTACTCGGGGTTGCTCGGCGCGCCGATCTTCTGGGCGACAACGATGTCCAACGGCACGCCAAGGGTGTCCGCAACCGCTCGCCCCAAGGGGAGTCCGCCACGTGGGATCGCCAACACCATGTCGATCTTGATGCCACGGTCCCGAAGGGCGTTGCCAAGTTGTTCGCCAGCTTCCGTTCGGTCGGCAAAGCGACGTGGTGACATGGTACACTCATTAGTGTTCACACCCCGTACATGTAAGTGATTCTCATAAAGAGAGCGTGTCTGCTAGTGGGTGAGTGCCAATAGAATAGCCCGGCAACTCAAGTATACGTAGTATGATATGTGCGTTATGGCGTCACCAGTGCCCCGGACCATTCCCGTCGGAGATGTTGAACTCGAAGCCACCCTGGAGGTGCCCGACGGCGCACCAGGGTTGGTGATCTTCGCGCACGGCAGCGGATCAAGCCGGAAGAGCCCCCGGAACACCTTTGTTGCCGAGGTCATTCGCGGCCGCGGTCTCGGCACGCTCCTGTTCGATCTGCTTACCGAGGCGGAAGACCAGTATCGATCGAACCGATTCGACATTCAGCTGTTGACCGACCGGCTCGTCGGGGTCACGGAGTGGCTCCGGTCACAGCCAGAGACACAGGACCTGCGTCTTGGGTACTTCGGATCAAGCACCGGCGCTGCGGCCGCCCTCCGGGGGGCCGCCCGTCAGCCCGAAAGGATCGATGCCGTTGTGTCGCGCGGCGGTCGCGTTGACCTTGCAACAGCGGTACTTGACACCGTGACGGCCCCAACGTTGTTCATTGTCGGTGGGGCCGACACACAGGTGCTTGAGTTGAACCGCGACGCGCTTAAGACGCTCACCTGCGAGAAGGAACTGCATATCGTCGAAGGCGCGGGACACCTCTTCGATGCGGAGGAGGAGCTTACCGAAGTGGCCGATGTCGCTGCCGACTGGTTTGCCAAGACATTGCGGTGATGATATGTGATAGATACGACTGGTCACATAGATTTATACGACTCGTTGTCATAGACTATGAGTGTATGGACTTCGACGAATTCACCGGCACCGTTCAGCACCGTCTCGAACTCCCTGGTACCGGCGAGGCTGTCCGCGCCATCCGGGCAACGTTGATGCCCCTTGGCCAGCGACTGCCGGCCGGTAACGCGGAGGACCTTGCCGCATCGCTCCCTATGGAAATCAAGTGGTACATGACGGGAGCGGTCAACGACCACGGACAGCGATTCGACTGGAAGGAGTTTGTCACACGCGTCAGCGAGATTGAAGGGACCGATCGCCCGGAGGCCGCCCACCACTCGCGCGTCATTGTCGACCTGGTTTCCGAGCTGGTTCCTGCTTCTGACTTCCGACAGTTGCGCGAGTCACTCCCCGAGAGCGAAGACGACGAGAACTGGCGCAAACTCTTCGAAATCGTTGACGCGGGCGGGTGGGGGGATGCTGAGGAAGCACAGACGGGCGGCGGCCCGCAATCCGCCGGCGCCGATCCCAACTGATCGGCGGCAATAGCAGTCGCTGGCGCGCCCGGGAGGTGATCGCCACTGACTGATGCGGCCTCCCCTACGGCATAATACTTAGAAAAACATACTGTAAATAATATCGTCAGTTGTGTTTCGACGTGTCACTAGCCGTATTGCTCGAATTCCTATTTATTAGGCCCTCAAAAAATTGTTTCCATCTCGATACGCACCGGATCGCAGGTTCTCCGTTGAATTCGTTATAACTGAATCAGAGGCACTAAAGACACTGTTAAAGCCATCTGATTCGTACATTGCGAATCATGTATCGATAGCGAATAGTTATATCGTGTACTAGTGATCGGCAGAATACTCAATTATTAAAACTTTAGCCTGAAGATAGAGACAAAGCCAACACAGCTGGCGTTGGGACCGGCACACTTATTTTGTCTGTCAGGGACACCCAGACATGGTGGCTCTGGGAGCGACGGGTGTCACGATCGGACTGGACGGATCATACGGGCCGCTCGTACAGTCAACAGCGACACGCGAGACCTTTCGGAATGTCGGGACGATTGGGAAAGGACTGTTCTACCTGCTTTCGACGGCCGCGATTCTGATCTTTATTTATGGGGTCTACCGGCGCTTTGATCGCTACCGCCTCGGAGGCGCAGACCCGGTTTCGCGGTTTGACAGCCTGCGCGCCCGGGTCCGGACAGCTGTTCAACTCGGCCTCTCGAATCGTGGCCAGGCCGACCGCGACTGGGTTGCGGGCGTGATGCATGCGTTCGTGATGTGGGGGTTTCTGGTGTTGTTCATCGCTACATCGATCCTTTTCATCGACGAGTCTGTCCGTGGGCTTGTCGGCTCATTTTGGACCGGTGATTTCTATCTGGTGTATCAGTTCGCCGTTGATGCGTTTGGGCTGCTGTTCGTCGTTGGGCTGGGCGTCGCGGTGTACCGACGCTATGGACGCCGACTTGACCGTCTCCACGGCGATCATACCGACTGGGCGGATGACCTCTTCGTTGGATCGTTACTGTTCATCGGGCTCACCGGCCTTCTGCTTGAGGGACTCCGTATCTATGCGACCGGGATGCCATCGTTCGAGGTGGTCAGCTTTGTCGGGTATGCAATCGGACTGGCACTTGGCGGTCTCGGCGTCTCGGAAACGCTTGCGAGTCAACTGCACGTGGGACTGTGGTGGGTGCATGCGCTCGTCTCGCTGGGGTTCATCGCATGGCTTCCCTACGCGAAGCCGGTCCACATGCTGACATCCTTCGCCAATATTGTCGTGCGGGACAAGCAGGCCGGAAAACGGCTACCTGGGGTTCCTGCGGATCTCGATGCCGATACGGGGGCTGAGTCGATGGCGGACTTCTCCTGGAAGGAACTGCTTGATCAGGATGCCTGCACCAACTGTGGACGCTGCTCGGAGGCCTGCCCTGCCGCCGATGTCGGGCGGAACCTCGATCCGCGAAACGTGATCCTTGATCTGAAATCCCACCGCGAGCGCGAGGCAGACGACGACCGGCCGATTGTCGCCGATGGCGGGGTCATCGAGACCGAGACCATGGAGTCGTGTATGGCCTGTATGGCCTGTATGGATGTCTGTCCCGTCGAGATCGAGCATCTCAAATCGTTCACCAAACTCAACCGCCAGCTCGTTGATGATGGGGCTGTCGACGCGAACGTCCAGGAGGTGTTTCGCAACCTCATGCAACGAGGGAATACATTTGGTGAGTCCCAGCGCAACCGGGCCGACTGGGCGGATGACCTCGACATGGAGGTGACCGATGCCCGAGAGGAATCTGTCGAGTACCTCTGGTACGTGGGTGATTACCCCAGCTTTGACGACCGCAACCAGCAGGTCGCCCGGGCGCTCGCGCAGGTGTTCGAGGCCGCCGGCGTCGAGTGGGGCATTCTCTTCGAGGATGAACGGTATGACGGCAACGATGTCCGTCGGCTCGGCGAGGAGCTGCTGTACGTCGACCTCGCCGGCCACCATGTCGAGACCTTCGATGACTGTGAGTTCGAGACCATCGTCTGTACCGATCCGCACTCGTTCAACACCATGAAACACGAATATCCCGAGATTGACTTCGGTGACTTCGCCGAGACGCCGCTGACCGGCTTTGAGTACGAGGGACACTGGAACGCCAACGGCGACATCACTGTCGCTCATTGGACCCAGGTGGTCGCCGACCTGCTTGAGGCCGGACAGTTACAACTCGATGCGGGGCTCGATTACACTGTGACCTACCACGATCCGTGTCATCTCGGCCGGTACAACGACGAGTACGAGGCCCCGCGTCAGCTCATCGACGCCACTGGGTGCAAGCGCTACGAGATGCCCCGGAACCGTGCTGACTCCTATTGCTGTGGTGGTGGGGGCGGTGGGTTATGGCTCGACAACGACCAGGCGGTCAAACCCAGCGAGGAGCGTCTGCGCGAGGCGCTTGAGGATACCGAGGCGGGAGCGGCTATCGACCGGTTCGTCGTCGCCTGTCCGATGTGTATGACCATGTACGAGGACGGCCGAAAGACCGGTGGTTATGAGGACGACATTGAGATTGTCGATGTGGCCGAACTCGTGCTTGAGGCGCTTCCAGCAGATCGGTAAGGGGCATCATTTTTACCCGTGGGGGGATGTAACACGACCGGTATGCCACGTCAGGTAGCCGACATCGACCGCATTGGCGTCGTTGGGGCTGGGACCATGGGAAGCGGAATCGCACAGGTTGCCGCACAGGCGGGTTACGAGGTACGTCTCCGCGATATTGAACAATCGCTGGTTGAGGAGGGACTGGATCGGATCGCCAGCGGCCTCCAGCGCGCCGTCGATACCGGTGATCTTGAGGCGGCCGATCGGACCGCAGCACTTGACCGAGTCACTGGAACGACGGATCTCGCGGATCTCGCCGACGTTGACCTCGTGATTGAGGCGGTACTTGAGGACCTAGAGATCAAGCGCGATGTCTTTTCGGATCTCGATGAATACACCGACGACGAGGTCATCCTCGCAACGAACACCTCGACGCTGTCGATCACGAGCATCGCCAGTGCGACGACACGACCAGAGGCCATCGTCGGCATTCACTTCATGAATCCGGTGCCGGTGATGGAAGGCGTCGAGATCGTCGTCGGGGAACACACTGCCGCTGAAACGGTCGAGACGGCGCACAATATCGCTGAGGCGCTCGGAAAGACGACCTGGGAGACCGACGACAAGCCCGGCTTTGTGACCAACCGAATTCTGATGCCCTGGATCGCCGAGGGAATCCGCGCCTACGATGAGGGCGTCGCCACGAAAGAGGACATTGACCGCGGGATGCGGCTGGGGACAAACGTGCCGATGGGGCCCCTTGAGCTCGCCGATCACATTGGTCTTGACATCTGTCTTGAGGCCATGCGGACCCTTGAATCCGAACTTGGTGATCGGTACCGGCCGCCATACCTTCTCGCCCGGAAGGTTGAGGCCGGCGCACTCGGCAAGAAGACCGGTGAGGGCTTTTACAACTACGAGGGATAACCTACCCGAGCAGTTCCCGGGCGATCGTGTTCCGGAGCACCTCGCTGGTTCCCTCGTAGATCTCATTGAGTTTGGCGTCGCGGTAATACCGTTCGAGTGGGAAGTCCTTCGTGTAACCATATCCCCCGTGGATCTGGATCCCCCGCTCGGCGAGGTCCCGTGAAACCTCTGAGGCATAGAGTTTGGCCTGGGCGGCCGCCTTCACGTATCGGTCGCCACGCGTCTTCTTGTCGGCAGCGTCGTGCATCAACAGCCGGGCGGCCTTGAGATCGGTATCCATGTCCGCAAGGTCGTGTTTGATCGTCTGGAAGTCGCTGATCTGGCGGTCAAACTGCTCGCGCTCCTGGCTGTACTCAAGGGCCGCATTGAGTGCCGCCCGAGCGATCCCGACCGAGCGTGCGGCGATGGTGATCCGGCCACTGTTGAGCGTCTTCAGCGACTGGATGAATCCGTCGCCCTCATCGCCCAGTCGACGGTCCGCAGGCACCCACAGATCATCAAACCGGAGTTCAGCCGTCGGACAGGGCTTGTCGCCGAGTTTGTCCTCAGTCCGGGCAACGCTGAATCCGTCGTCCTCCGCGGGCCGCAGCACAAACGATGAGATGCCCTCATGACCAGATTCAGGGTCGGTTTTCGCGAAGGTGATCACCGTATCGGCAACCGATCCGTTCGATGTCCAGAGCTTGTGGCCGTTGATGCGGTAGCCGTCACCGTCGCGCTGTGCGGTCGTCTCCATCGCTGGGACGTCCGACCCGGCTTCGGCCTCTGAAAGGGCGAACGCCCCGATATCCGCGCCGCGAGCGAGTGGCTCAAGAAACCGCTGTTTCTGGGACTCGTTGCCGTAGTCATTGAGCATCCCGCCAGCCAGGGAGGTGTGTGCCGCGACGATAGTCCCCAGCCCGCCGGAACCACGCGAGAGCTCGACAAGAGCCTCAGGGTAGGCGTGATAATCGAGCCCGGCCCCGCCATACTCCTCGGGAAAGGGCATGCCCATCAGGCCCAGCTCAGCGAGGTCGTCGATGAGTTCCCACGGGAACTCGTCTTCCTCATCCAGCTCATCGGCGATCGGGACGACCTCGTTGTCAACGAAGTCGGCGACCATCTCCTTGATCTGGCGCTGTTCAGCGGTAAGCTGGAAATCCATGTTCGCTGATGGCGCAGCCGCCCCCAAGTAAGTTGTCGTCACTCGAAGTCCGGCTCGCGATCTTCAAGGAATGCGGCCATCCCCTCGCGCTGGTCAGCCGTGCCGAAGAGACCGGCGAAGGCCCGTCGCTCGTACTCAAGCCCGGCCTCGCGCGATCCGGTGCCCGCCTGGTTGATTGCGGCCTTGGCCGTCTGAAGGGCAAAGTGTGGCTTGGCGGCGAGATCGCTTGCGAGCGTATCGAGTCGGGCCTCAAACTCCTCGTCGGGGACGACCTCTCCGACAAGCCCATGCTCAAGGGCCGTCTCGGCGTCAAGCTGTTCGCCCAAAAAGATCATGCGTCGGGCCATCGCGTCGCCGACGATCGTCGGAAGTCGCTGGGTTGCCCCCCACCCGGGCATGATCCCCAGGTCGATCTCGGTCGTTCCGATCAGGGCATCCGGTGTCGCCACCCGGAAGTCACATGCCACGGCGAGTTCGCACCCACCACCAAGGGCGTATCCGTCGATCCCGGCGATTGTCGGAATCGGTGCAGTAGCCAGCCGGTCGGAGACGGCGTGACCGAGTGCTGATAACTCCTCGGCCTCCGGGGTCGAAAGATTCTGCATGTGGGCGATATCGCCACCGGCAATAAACGCCCGGTCGCCAGCGCCTCGAACAACGAGCACACGAGCATCGTCCTCAACGGCCGTGTCGATCGCCTCGCCGAGGGCCTCAAGTGTTGGCACGTCAAGCGCGTTGAGCTGGTCGGGCCGGTTGACGGTCAGCGTCGCAATGTCGTCATCGTATGCTAGAGTGACGGTTTCCCAATCCATACCCATATTCTGACGGCACCAGTGTTGTAAAGGTATGCCCCGCAAGCGGCCGGGCCCCGACAGCTATAAACACACTATCAGCAAATACTATGAAAAATGCGACCGGACCGCTCCGCCCGGCGGGTGCAGTCGGTCGAGACGGCCTTCCAGATCCTCTCAGTGATCCAAGATTTCGGTGACATCACGCTCGGCGAACTCGCCGAGCGGACGGACATCGCCAAAAGCACGGTTCACAACCACCTTGCGACGCTCCATGCGATGGGCTATGTTGTCAAGCGCAACGGACACTACCGGCTTGGTCTACGGCTATTGACCCACGGTGAAGCGGCCCGCGAGGCAAGACCCGAAAGGAACGCGATCGAAGGGCCACTTGAGGCGGCGGCTGACGCGATTGAGTTGCCCGTCTGGTGGATCACCGAGGAGGTCGGCCGAGGGATCTTTGCGGCGCGCGCTGGTCCCGACCTTGACACCGAGGAGTATGGTCGGATCGGCAAGCGGTCGTATCTGCACGCCCACGCGCCGGGCAAGGCCATCTTGGCGGCGCTCTCAGATGAGGCGGTAGCGTGGATCATTGACGAACACGGCCTGCCAGCGTACACGACCGAGACCGTTACCGACGAAGCGACCCTGCGTGGGGAACTGGCCCAGATCCGCGAACAGGGCTACGCACACGCTAGTGGCGAGGCGGCAATCGGTGTCCAGTCGGTGGGCGTTGCCTTCGAGACTCCATCGAATCAGGTCCACGCTTTCGGCGTATTTGGGTACTCACATCACTTCAGCGGTGGGCGATCGGTCGATCGAGTCGTCAACATGCTTGATGAACACCGACAGATGGTGACTGACCGTGTCTGAGGGCGGCCCGCCCGAGAAGACCGTTCCGGCCGCACTCCACAACCAGGTCGCTACACGACCGAGAGCGACGTTTCTTGAGTGTGGGCCGACCACGCTGAGCTACGAGGCCTTCGATGCCCGGTCAGACGCGCTTGCAGCGGCTCTCGCTGACCGCGGTGTTGGTCATGGGGATCACGTCTGTCTATATCTTTATAACTCGAGTACATACCTGCTCCTCTCGATGGCGCTTGCCAAACTGGGTGCGGTGATGGTCCCGATCGACACGCGCTTTACCGGCGAGAGCCTCGCGACGGTGTTCGATCAAGTTGACAGCCGTGCCGTCTTCGTTGACGACCGTACCCGGGATTCCTATGAAGCCCTTGACCGATCGCCAGGGGCAATGGAGTTCTTTGTCGGCGAGGATCCTCCAACGGGACGATACGAGCCATTTGATGCCCTCCAGACTCCATCCACGACGACGCCACCGACGGCGTCGGTCACCCCAACGGATCCGCTGTCGGTGACCTTCGTCCAGCCGACTCCCGGGGCCAGCCCGAAAGGTGTTGTTCTCCCACAGTATGCCTACGTCAACACCGGGTGGGAAGCCAGCGAACACCTCTTTGCGTTCGGACCTGAGGATCGGATTCTGACGAGTCTGCCGCTATATAGCGTCTTCACCTACCAGATCGGCGTTATGGGTGCGCTTACTGCAGGCGGGACGGTTGTCCTTCTTGAGGAGTTCATTCCGGAGGACTTCTGGCCGGCGACAATCGACGCGGAGGCGTCGGTATTTCTCTATCTGAGCCGGATGCTCGCTGTGCTCGATACGCCTTCGCGCCGCGAACGCTACGCCACCAATCCAGTTGAGGTCGCAATCGGACACAGTCTTGGCTTTGGGGCCGACGAGACGCTCATCAAGGACTTTGAGGCCCACTTCGGCGTGACGGTCTTAGAAGGGTATGGAACCACGCAGGTGGCGACTATCGCGACGTACAACCGGATTGAGGACCGTCGGATCGGAACCGTCGGCAGGCCTGTCTCGCACGCCGCCATCGACATCGTTGACGAGGACGGCTGGTCGCTCCCTCGCGGTGAGACGGGTGAGATTGTCGTTCGACCGACCCGAAACAATACCATGATGCAAGGCTATCACGGCGACCCCGACGCGACCGTCGCCGACTGGCAAGACCAGTGGATTCACACCGGTGACAGCGGGTACATCGACGAAGATGGGTATCTCGTGTTCGTCGCGAGCGAGGAAAACTCGATCTACCGAGGCCGGGTGGCCAGCCGTATTTCGGCCCTCGAAATCGAGGAGGTCATCAACACCCACCCGGCAGTCGACACATCAGTTGTCGTTGGCGTCTCAACAGACGCCGGGCCCGAGGAGATCGCCGCTGTTGTCATCCCGACAGCGGATCTGACCCCGATCGATGTCTACCAACACTGCAAAGAACGACTCCCATACGTGAAGACCCCGCGGTACATCGCCATCCGAGAGACACTCCCGCGAACGCCGACCGGCAAGGTTCGCCACCGGACGCTTGCGAATATCGATACCGATGAGTTGTGGGACCGAAGCGATGGCTACGAGTTCAGTCGGTAGCACTGTCGGGACGTTTCTTTGCGAGGACTGTCCGATCAAACGAACAGACTAGCGGATCCGCCTCGTCGGTGATCTTGAACACCTCAACGTGCATCGTGACGATCCCACGCTCGCCGTCGCTGGTTTCCCGGGTATGGGTGACCGTCGACTGGACACGGATCGTGTCGCCGTGAAATACCGGTTCTGGGTGTTCGACGTTGTCATAGGATAGGTTCGCGACGATCGTTCCATCGGTCGTCTCCGGGATCGTCAACCCGACAGCGAGACTCATCGTATACAGACCATTGACCAGTGGCCGCTCAAACTCGGTGTCCGCGGCGAAGGCATGATCCAGATGCAACGGCTGCTGGTTCATCGTCAGATCGCAGAACCGCTGGTTGTCGCTCTCGGTGATGGTTCGACGCTTGTCGTGTTCGATCGTCTCGCCCTCGGTGAACTCCTCGAAGTACTTCCCCGTCATCGTATTCACAGAATCGTTCCGTGCTTCTTGTCAGGAAGGTCCTTTTCGACGGTACTGTAAAAGCTGAACCGGGCATCAAGTTCGTCTCGGAGATCTGACGGCGGGACGATCTCGTCGATAACCACCTCGCTGGCCATCCGGTGGACATCGATGTCCTCGCGGTACTCCTCGCGGAGCTCGGCCTCGCGTTCCTGTCGGCGCTCAGGGTCATCAATCTCCGCGAGCTTCTTGGCGTAGACCGCATTAATTGCCGCTTCCGGGCCCATGATCGCGATTTCGCCACTGGGGAGTGCAATCGTCGACTCGGGGTCGTACGCCGGCCCGGACATCGCGTAGATCCCCGCGCCGTAGGCCTTCCGGACAATGACGGACTGTTTGGGGACCGTCGCCGACGAGGTCGCATAAATCATTTTCTTGCCGGCCTCAAGGATGCCCTCCTGTTCGACCTCCGAGCCAGCCATGAACCCGGGCGTATCACACAGATACAACAGCGGGATGTTGTACGCATCGCACGTCCAGATGAACTCTGCTGCCTTTCGAGCGGCATCCGGGAAGATCGCCCCGGCCCGCTCGGCCGGCTGGTTGGCGATGATTCCGATCGGCCGACCATTGATCCGTCCAAACGCGGTGATGATCTCCGGGCCGTAGGCGGGCTGGAGTTCCAACAGCGAGTCCGCATCGACCACCCGCTTGAGCAGGTCGTGCATGTCATAGCCGCGATTGGGGTCCTCCGGGATGAGCCCGTCAATCTCGGTTGGGGGGTACTCCGGGGCGCATCCCGCCGTCTGAGGTGGCGTTTCGTCGCTGTTATCGGGGAGATACGACAGCAATTTGGCGGCCAGCGCGCGGGCATGCTCCTCGTCGTCGGCGATGAGGTCTGCGCTGCCGGACTGCGTGGTGTGGACCTCGGGCCCACCCAGTTCCTCAAGTGTGATCTCCTCGCCGGTGACCATCTCGACCATCCGCGGACTGGCGATCGCCATTGCACTCATCCCCTCGACCATGATGGTGAAGTCGGCAAAGACAGGTGTATAGGCCGCGCCGGCGATACAGGGCCCATAGAGCACGCAGATCTGTGGCACCCGCCCGGAGAGCATCGAGTGGTTGTAATAATACTTGCCGATGCCCTCGCGGTTGGCGAAGAAGCCGGTCTGCTGGTCAATGCGACCGCCGGAGGAGTCCATGAGATACAACACCGGCCGACCGGTATCGAGCGCCCGCTGTTGCATTCGCAGGAACTTCTCGACCCCTTTCTCGGCCATACTTCCGCGTTTGACCGTATAGTCGTTGGCCATAAAGTGCAGATCGCGTCCCTCGAACTCCGCGGCACCGGTGATGAGTCCATCGGCCGGAAGCTGGTCCTCAGCATCGAATGCGGCAAACTTGCCGTCCTCAAAATGAAAGTCATCGCCAAACCACAGATCAAGTCGGTCGCGGACGAAATGCTTGCCCTCCTCGGAGAGCTGCTCCTTGTACCGCTGTGGTCCGCCCGATTCGATCTCAGCAATCTCCTCGCGGAGCGCCTCCTCGCGGGCGGTCGGCCCGAGGTCATCGTTCGTCTCGGGCGGGCTTTCGGGGCTGGGGCGCGCCTGAGCGATTGGCGTCGCGTCGTCGCCAAGGACCTTGACGGACTCCTCAAACTCCGTCGCGAAGGCCTCGGCAATTGCCTGTGCTTGTGTCTCGGTGACCGATTGATTCACCTGGAGTTTCATGTGTGAGTACACTGATGGTGGGAAGATGCGTGGTGTCTAGCCCGGGGCTCCGGGTCGTGACAGTGACACACGCTGGCAGTCACCAGGCAACGGAATAACTGTTATGGTCCGCCTGGATCACTCGGAGGGTCCCAGCGCCTCAAGTGCCTCTGGGTTCTCAATACTGGAGCGGTCGCCGGGATCCTCATCGAGATGAGAGGCTCGGATGGCCCGCCGGACGATCTTGCCGGACTGGGTTTTCGGGAGCTCCTTGACGAACCGGATCTCGCTCGGTCGGAAGGGCTTGCCGTGTTCGGCACCGATGAGCGACTGAATCGTCTCGCGCAGCTCCGGCGATGCCTCGGCGTCCGGTTCGGGGACGACGTACAACACGACGGCTGTCCCGGTCACATCGTCGGGAACGCCGATGGCGGCGGCCTGGTTGACGGCGCCGTGTTCCATCGCTACTCCTTCAATCTCCGCCGGACCGACCTTCCGCCCGGCGACATTGAGTGTGTCGTCGGCCCGACCGTGGAGGAACCAGAAGCCGTCCTCGTCCTTCTGTGCCCAGTCACCGTGATCCCAGAGATCCTCCCAGGTTGACCAGTATTCCTTGAGATAACGATCGTCACCCGACCAGAGGCTGTTGGTCATCGACGGGCAGGAGTCGCGCGCGACGAGGTATCCCCGTTCGTGCGTGTCGGCGATTGAGGTCCCATCAGCGTCAACGATGTCGATGTCCATCCCCAGTCCTGGTCCGCCGAGCGTACAAGGCTTGAGCGACTGGATGGGCATCGGCATGAGGAAACAGCCACAGATCTCGGTGCCTCCGGAGATGTTGATAATTGGACACTCGCCCCCACCGACCTGCTCATAAAACCATTGCCATGCCTCTGGGTCCCAGGGCTCGCCCGTCGATCCGAGCAGGCGCAATGAGGAGAGGTCGTGGTCTTCAACCCACGCATCGCCCTGCTTGCGGAGTGCACGAATCGCCGTCGGCGAGATCCCAAACTGGGTGATATCATGACGGTCGATCATCTCCCAGAAGCGGTCCGGTTCGGGGTGATCCGGGGCGCCCTCGTACATGAACATCGTGCGGCCGAAGGTGTGTGTCCCGATGAGTGTCCATGGACCCATCATCCAGCCGATGTCCGACACCCAGAAGAATCGGTCGCCGGGCTTGAGGTCAAACCCGAAGTACACCTCCTTGGCACACTGCAGTTGCGCGCCGGCGTGCGTCTGGACGATCCCTTTGGGCATCCCGGTCGTCCCAGAGGAGTATAGCAACATTGCAGGATGATCCGACGGGACAGGCGTGGTCTCGTAGGTCTCAGACTGGGTGGCAACCGCGTCCGCCCACGCTGTGTCCCGATCATCGTCCCACGGAATATCGCCGGCCGCAACCCGTCCGAGCCGATCGACGACAATCGTATCCTCGACGTGGCCGGCCTCGTCAATGGCATCGTCGGCAGTTGCCTTGAGCAGTACCTCGTCACCCCGGCGGAGAAACCCGTCGCCGGTGAACAACACCGAACACTCGGCGTCGGCGATCCGCGTGGCGGCCGCCTCAACGCCAAAGCCCGAGAAGATCGGCACGGCGATCGCGCCGACCTTGAAGATGCCATAAAGAATCGAGATGACTTCGGGGACCATCGGCATGTACAGCCCGACGGTGTCGCCGACGCCGACCCCCCGCTCCTCAAGCGCGTTGGCCACCTGGTTGGCCTCCCGGTAGAGTTGCTGGTAGGTGACCTGTCGGACGGTACCGTCCTCGCCCTCCCAGATACAGGCCACAGTGTTCCGGGTGGCGGTACCAGCGGCGGCGTGGCGATCAAGGGTGTTGTGCGCGATGTTGAGCTCCCCTCCAGGATACCAGTCGGTGAACTGGGGCCCCTCGCTGTTGTCGCGCACCCGGTCGTAGTCGGTGTAAAACTCGATGTCGAGGTACTCAACGAGCGTGTCCCAGAACCACTCAATCCCGGATTCCGGTTCGTTAGGCACCGCCGACGTCGTCCGGGTGATCAACTCGTCGTAGTCATCGATGTCATAGGCCTGCATGAAGGCGTAGACGTTGGTCGACTCAACAAAGTCCGACTCGGGGTCATGAACAACCTCGTCCATCGCAGGCATGTCTGACGGTGTCATGTGTGATGGACACAAACCGAAACCCGGTATTAAGAATTGCCATCACTCCGGGTGGCCGCCGCCACAAAGTATTAGTGGGGTTCTAGCACACGTCAAGCCACCATGGAGTTTCGCGAGCCCAACGAGCACTCGATGATTCGCTCGACCGCGACGGAGATCGCTAGTGAGTACGACCCAGCGTACTGGCGAGCAAAGGAAGAAGCAGGCGAATTCGCCCACGAGTTCTGGGAGGCGCTGACAGAGGCCGGCTTTCATGGGCTGATGGTCCCGATGGACTACGGTGGCGCTGGCATGGGAATGCAGGAGATGGGGATTGCCATGGAGACCCTCTGTGCGGAGGGGTGTGGTATGGCGGGCACCTGGTACCTGGTGTTGACTGCCGGAATGGCGACAGTTGGGATCAACGAGTACGGCACAGACGCCCAGAAGGAGCGGTACCTGCCCGATATCGCCGCTGGCGAGCGCGAGTTCTGTATCGGTATCACCGAACCCGAGGCAGGCACCAACACGCTCAACACGGGAACCCAGGCCCGCCGCGACGGCGACGAGTTCGTCATCAACGGCCAGAAGGCCTGGATCACGTTCTCCGACCGCGCCGACAACATCATTCTCGTCACCCGGACGACGCCGGCCGAGGACGTTGAGCACCGGACCGATGGCATCAGCCTGTTCATTGTCGACATGGACACCCCGGGAATCGATGTCTCGCCGATCCCCAAGCACGCGATGAACTACTCGAAGTCCTGTGAGGTGTTCTTCGATGACGTGCGCGTTCCCGAAGAGAACCTATTGGGACCAGAAGATGGTGGCTGGGATCCGCTCGTCGAGATGATCAACCCCGAGCGGATCGGCTTCGCTGCCGCCGCTACGGGCATCGGTAAGCTCGCCGCCAACGAGGCCATCGCGTACGCCAACGACCGCGAGGTGTTCGGCGCTCCAATCGGGACCCACCAGGCGATTTCCTTCCCGATCACCAAGGCCTACGCCCGGATGGAGACGGCCGCACTCATGCGCCGGAAGGCCTCCTGGCTGTACGACCAGGGCAAGTCCTGTGGCTATGAGACCAACGTTGCCAAGGCCACCTCGATTGAGGCCGGTATCGAAGCGGTTCGGCACGCAATGCAGGCCTTCGGGGGGTGGGGTTTCGCCAAGGAGTACGACGTTGAGCGGTGGTGGCGCGAGGTCAACCTCGCGCGTCTGGCCCCGGTGACCCAGCAGATGGCCTACAACCACATCGGCCAGCAACTCGGCTTCCCGCGGTCGTACTGACCCATGACCGCCGCCCGCTCTATCGACCCGATCCGGTCGGCACTGTATATCCCGGCGAACAAGCCGGCATGGCTCGCCTCGGCGGCCGATCACGAGGCCGATGTCGTCATCCTTGATCTTGAGGACGCGGTCGCCCCATCCGCGAAGGCCGAGGCCCGCGAGCATGTCGCCGAGCACGCACCGGAGCTTACTGCCGCCGGCCAGCGTGTCTACGTACGGATCAACGGCCACGCCAACGCCACACACGATCACACCGCCGCAGACATCGAGGCGGCCATGGCTGCTGGTGTCGAGGGGTTGGTATTACCGGACGTCACGGAAGCGGCGGACGTCACCGCGACGGCGACGGTTCTTGACCACATCGAGCGTCGCGAGGGCCGATCGGTCGGGGAGACGACACTCATGCCGATCATCGAGACGGCCGCGGGGATGCGCGCCGCCCACACGGTGTGTGCGGCCTCCGAACGGGTCCGGACGGTCGAGTGTGGCGCGGTTAAAGGGGCTGACACCGAACGTGCGCTCGGCTTCGAGTGGACCGGCCCCGGTGCGTCGGGTCTTGAGACGGTCCATCTCCTCGAGAAGGTCCTGATGGACGCCCGGGCGGCCGGTGTCGAGTACCCCCTGTCGGGGCCTTATGTCGATATCGAAGACATTGAGGGGTTGCGGGCAGATATGCAGTTCGCTCGGGAGGTGGGCTATGACGGGTACGTCGTTATCCACCCCGATCACGTCGCACACGCCAATGACATCTACCTGCCCGACGCTGAGACGGTCGAATACTGGATCGGCGCCTACAACGCCCTCCAGACGGCCCGTGAGACAGGCGATAGCGCCGTCCGATACGAGGGTGAGATGATCGACACCGCGATGCTCGACACCGCACGACGGCACCTGCGGGTCGCACGGGCATTCGAGTCCGAACTCGATCTTGATACGGAGATCCCAGCCATCGACGGTTAAGCGACAACCGGGATCGAACCGACCTCAATATTTAAATATGATAGTGGTATGTCTACCAGATACATGGTGGCAAGTCACAACTTACCCGACTATGACACCACGCGTGCATCGTTTTCGTGGGACGACATCTACGCCGAGGCCGACTGGGACGCCCCGGAGGCGCTGAACATCGGCCACGAGACGGTTGACCGACACGCCGACGACCGCGGCCAAGTCGCATTGTACCAGGTCGACACCGATGGGGAACTGTCGACGATGACGTTCTGGGAGTTGTCAAACCGCTCAAGCCAGTTTGCACACGTTCTTGAACAGCTGGGCGTTGACGAGGGCGATCGGGTGTTCTCGTTCATGCCGCGGATCCCCGAGCACTATGTTGCGCTGATCGGGACGCTCAAGCGCGGAGCCGTCTGGGGGAGCATCAACGAGCGCTTTGGGCCCGATGGGATCGCCTACCGGCTTGATGACTGTGATGCGTCGGTCGTGGTGACAACTACAGACAACCGCGAGCGGATCGCCGCCGCCCTTGAGGACGCGCCGTCGGTTGAGCACGTCATCACCGTCGACCGCGGGGGCGGGGCCCCACCGGAGGATGTCCTGTTCGCCCCGGCGCTTGATCAGATGCCGACCGATTACGCGGTCGCTGAAACCGCCGGCGAGGATAACGCGCTGTTGTATTACACCTCCGGGACGACCGGGCCGGCCAAAGGGGTGTTACACAAACAGCGGTGGCTCGCGGGCGTCGCCGCCACCCAGCACTACGCGGTTGATCTCCAGGATGGCGACCTGTACTGGTCCACTGGCGATCTGGGCTGGTTAACCGGCGCGATCAACACACTCGGCGCATGGTTCTGGGGCGCATCGCTATTCACCTACGAGGGGGAGTTCGATCCCGAGGCCTGGGCGGAGTTGCTCGACACCTATCCGATCACGGTCCTGTTCTCGGTCCCGACAGCCTACCGGACGCTCCGCGAGCATGAGGAGGTGCTTGAGGGGATCGATCTTGATCTCCGACACGCCCTCTCGATCGGCGAACCACTCAGCGCGGGCGTCGTCGAGTGGGGCGAGACGGAACTTGGGGTGACCATCCTCGACACCTACGGTCAGACCGAGACGGGGAACATGATCATCAACAACTACCCGACGATGGAGCTCCGGCCGGGATCGATGGGTAAACCGCTACCTGGCATTGAGGCCGACATCGTTGATCCACAGACCGGCGAGGTACTGCCGCCAGGCGAGACGGGCGAGATCGCCCAGCGGGGAGCGTATCCCTGCTTCTTCGCGGAGTACTGGCAAAAGCCCGAGAAGACTGCCGGCTGTTTCGTTGATGGTCCAGACGGCGAGTGGTACCTCTCGGGGGACCTCGCGCACAAGGACGAGGACGGCTACTTCTGGTTTGAGGGACGCGCCGACGACGTGATCCTCTCTTCGGGCTATCGGATCGGGCCTTTCGAGGTTGAGAGCACCCTTGGCGAACACGACGCCGTGGCCGAGGCCGCCGTTGTGCCGAAGCCACACCCCGAGCGGGGCAACATCGTGAAGGCGTACGTTATCCCCAGCAACGACGCAACGCCATCGGATGAACTCAAAGCGGAGATCAAAGACCGGGTTCGAGAGGACCTCTCAGCCCACGCGTATCCCCGCGAGATCGAGTTTCGCGACGAGCTTCCAAAGACGGTCACTGGGAAAATCAGGCGCACTGAACTCCAGGACGACGCCGAAGCCGAGGCCGAGACCCACTGACCGTCACGCGTTTCTTTTTGTTCCCCGTAGCTCACGTTGCGTATAGATACCGGTCGATAATGGTCTCAGTCGCCTCTGCGTCGAGCAGTTCTCGGGTCGTATCGGTGAGATCGTACTCGTTGCCCTCGCGGTAGACGGCACCGGTATGACACAGGTGCTCAAGGTGTGCGTAGGACTCTCCTGGCCCATGGAGGATGTGGATGGCCTCAAGCGCGCCAAAGAGGTGATCGCTCACCTGCCAGGCGTCACACGGAGCGTGGGTGGCAAGCGCATCAAGCACGCGAAGTGACCGCTCCTCGTGGTGGTGGATGATCTCGCGGGCTCGATCGGTCGGCGCGTTGATGACATCACGGTGGCCGGGCCACACCCGGTCGTAGTCCGCGGTAACGATGGCGTCAAGCGTTGCGAGGTACTTCGCTAGTGGGCGATCAACCCGGACGTCGGCACCACCGACGTTTGGGGTGTACTTCGGCAGAAGCGCGTCGCCGCTGAATGCCACGCCGTCATCGCGCTCGTAGATACACAGCCCGGCTGCGTGTCCTGGTGCGTGTCTGGCTGTCAGGTGCGTGTCACCGATGGTGAATTGGGCGCCGTCCGTAATGGGTTCAACAGTCGGGGGCGTCGAGACGAACTCCCGGCCCGGTAGGTGCTCGTAGAGCTCCTCGCGTTTGGCTTCCGGAACGCCCCACTCGTTTAGATAGGTCCGCCAGGACGCCTGGAGGTCGTCCCATGCGTCGGCGTCGCCACGAACAAGCGGAGCGTCGGCCGCGTGGACGTGAACGGTCGCCCCGCCGGCCGCCTGAATCTCGCCGGCAAGACCGACGTGGTCGCCGTGCCAGTGTGTCAGCAGGATCCGATCGATATCGGCGAACGTGTGACCGGATTCCTGGAGCGTGCTCCGGAGCTGGTCACGAGAGACGTCAGTGCTGTCTCCGCTGTCGATGAGCACCGTTTCGGCGCCCTCGTCCAGCAGGTAGGCGTTACTATTGCCCTCAAAGGTCGCGTTCGACAGCGACAGTTGTCGCATACCACGACCACCTCGCTGCAGGTACAACTAGATTACGTCGATGGAGGCCACACCCTGGTATCGGCGGAAAAGATTTAACCTGACTTGCGGGAATGCCAACACGAACATGCGGGTTGCAGTCACCGTGCGCGAAGTGGCAGCAGTGGACGACAACTTTGAGGTATCGGGCACGTCGATCCCGGAACAGTATCTGGAGTACGACCTCAACGAGTGGGACGACTACGCCGTTGAGGAGGCCGTCCAACTCAAGGAGGCCCGCGACGAGGATGTCGAAGTGGTCGTCGTCGCGATCGGCCCCGAGCGTAGCGAAGAGACCATCCGGATGGCCCTTGCGAAGGGGGCTGACCGGGCGGTTCGGATCTGGGATGACGCCCTCGCGGATCCCCCGCTCCTTGACGTGCGCACCCAGCGGACGGTGCTGGCCGCCGCACTCAAGGCCGAGGATCCGGATCTCGTCTTGACCGGTGTACAGGCCAGCGACGACGCATTCGGTGCGACCGGCGTCGCGCTTGCCCACGCCCTTGGGTATGAATGGGCCGCGGTCGTTAACGACCTTGATGTGGCTGATCCGAGCGAACCGGCGACTGTCCACCGAGAACTCGAGGGCGGTCTTGAGGAGGTTACCGAGGTCGATCTCCCAGCTGTCTTCACCATCCAGACGGGGATCAACGAGCCACGCTACGCGAGTCTGATGGGCATCCGACAGGCCCAAAGCAAGGAGCTGCAGGTGCTGGATCTTGATGACCTTGGAATCGACCGGGATGCGGTTACACCGGCTCTCGAACTTG
>JBEQAX010000022.1:0-27919 GCA_041640095.1 Salinarchaeum sp.
GTATGGGGAGCTTCTGCTTGTCAGTTACATTCCATAGCCGCCCCCGTCACGTTCTCCCGGTCGCTACAACGATTCCGGCGAGTAAGGCGTCGGGCCTCAACGGTTTTGTCACTGCCGCGGCAGTCATTCGGCATGGAGCTACTGGTCCCGATCAGACAGGTCACACGTGTCGATGGGATAGTCCAGATTGAGGAGGGGAAACTCCCGGAGACGGCGGTGTCCTACGGTCTCAATGAGTGGGACCGGTACGCCATCGCTACGGCAGTCGACATCGCAACGGACCTCCCGGAGGCAACCATCACGCTCGTGACCGTTGGCCCTGAGCGGGCCGATGCAGTCCTCAAGCGAGGGCTCGCGATGGGAGCCGACGAAGCCTTTCGCGTCTGGGCCCCGCCACTGGCGCCGGACTCCCCTCCCAGAGTCGATATCAGACCGGTGGTCACCATCCTCGCTGCCATCGTCACTCACCGACAGCCAGCACTCGTGCTCACCGGGGCTCAATCAAGCGATATGGCTCGCGCTGCAACGGGAGTCGCCCTAGCAGAACAGGCCGGATACGCGTGGGCATCACGAGTGATTGGGGTCGATCTCAATTCAGCTACCGAGCGCCTCCGGGTACGTCGGGAGCTCGAAGATCAGCTTGAAGCGCGGCTCACGATTGAGCTCCCGGCAGTGCTTACCGTCGAGACTGGAATCGTATCGGTCGATCCACCGGAAGAGTCCGCACAATCAGAGTCGATCACGGTTCGATCACCCGCGGCGTGGGGCCTCGACGCGGAGGCACTCGTCAGCCACCAGCGTGAAGTGGTCACCGAGATGCAGGTTCCGACCGGGCTCCAAGCAGTCGACCGAACCACAGGAGAGCCAGAAGAACTCGCCGACGGAATCGTTGACACGCTTCGGGCACACGAAGTGATCGGCGATGACTGACGCGCTCGTTATCGCAGACCATCGGCGCGGACGGGTTCGATCACCAACCTACGAAGCGATCACCGCCGCAGCCGAACTGGCAAGTGATAGAGTACGGGTCGCAGTAATCGGCGGGAACGGCAAAACGCTCGCGTCGTCACTTGATCGTGCAGCCGTCGACACGATGCACCTGGTGCCGGGTGGGGCCGAGTTTCACCACACCGAGCACTACCAAGGGGTCAAAGAGCTCCTCACCAAGATCGACGAGCCGACACACGTCGTGATCCCGCACACAGCCAATGGTGTCGATTACGCCCCGGCGATCGCCACGGCGCTCAATCGGCCAATCGTGACCGACATTACTGGCATTGAGGCGAACGATCCACTAAAAGTGCGCCGTCGGTGGTACGCATCGAAGCTTGAGGTGAGCGTTGAGCTCGATGATGAACCGGCCGTGGTGACCGTTCGACCAGGCGTCTGGTCAGCCGCCTCGGGAACAGGGACCCCAACGATACATCACGAGGACATCGCGAGCGTCACGGATCCGGCAGTAAGGGTTGACGGATTTCAGGAACTCGGCAGACGTGTCTCGAATGCCGAGCGGGCAGCCGTTCTCATCGTCGTCGGACGGGGAATCAACGATACGGTTACATTCGAGGCGATCAAGCAGATGGCCGAGTTGATCGATGGCGTGATCGTCGGGACGCGACCGGCTGTCGATGCCGGGTGGGTTCCCCGACAGCGACAGATCGGGCGGGCGATAGGAGCATCAGTGGTATGCCTCACGGTCGGAGTCGATGGGGACCGGGGATACCTATCGGACATTCGCCGTGCAGAGACGGTGATCGCGATTAACGCTGACCCAGGCGCCCCCGTCTTTGAGGTGGCCGATCAGGCGGTTGTCGGCGAGCCAGCGGCACTCATCACGGCGCTCGTTGAACGACTCAAGATAGCCACGGATGAAGCGTGAGTCCAATCGACGCGCCCTAACACAGACACACCGGATTGGGCGTCCGTCACGTACTTGACCGGCGAGCATCTACAATAGGTACTTCGATGGAGTTTCTGGAGCGGCGGCGGTCGTTGGTCGAAACCCGGCTTGAGGAGATCATCGCTGGGATCGAGCACGACGACCTCTCTGAGGAGATCGCCCAGGTGACCCTCTCGGGGGGAAAGCGTGTCCGGCCGCTCGTAACGGTACTGGTGTGTGAGGCAGCCGGTGGTGATCCAGAGGAGGCGCTTGATTTCGCTGCCGGAATTGAACTTGTACACACCGCCTCGCTGGTTGTTGATGACATTATCGACCGGTCGGTCCTCCGGCGCGGCGTCGACAGCGCCTGGACGGCCTTTGGACATGGACGAGCGATCGTCGCAAGCGATGGCCTTCTCGGAGAAGCCTTCGCGCTATTCTCGGCAGATCCCCGCGCCATGGAGGTAGTCGCCGACGCGATGGTCGCGTTGGGCCAAGGGGAGGCAATGGAGTTAGCCGATCAGCCGACCGACGACGAAGAGTACCTGACGCTTGCCCAACGGAAGACAGGAGCCCTGTTTCGGGCGGCGGCCGAACTCGGAGCAATCGCCGCTGATGCGTCGACCGAAACAACGGAGGCATTCGGAGAGTACGCCGAACGGCTTGGTGTCGCCTTCCAAATACGTGATGACATTCTTGATGCGACTGCCGACACTGAGATGATCGGTAAACCCACCGACCACGACGCTACCGTCGATCGCCCATCAATCGTGCGGGTGACCAGCCTCTCCGCGAATGAAGCGACCGAACGGGCACGAACGGAGGCCACCAAGGCAATCGATGCGCTCAACCGGGTTGAGACGGCGGATCCGCGCGCATCGTCGTATCTGCGGGAAATCGCCGAGTTCGTCGTAACGCGACAGCGATGAGTTCCCGTTGTGGACCGCCGCGATGGGACGGTTTAATTGTCTCGCGACCCATCAAACTCATATGAGTGATCTTACAGGACGGTCAGTCGCGATTATCGGTTCAGGTGTTGGAGGGCTCGCGACGGCGTGCCATCTGGCACAGGCAGGAGCCGATGTGACCGTCCTGGAACGGAACGAACAGCTTGGTGGGCGGTTGAGCCGGCTATACCGGGATGGGTTCACCTTCGATATGGGACCATCGTGGTACCTGATGCCAGATGTCTTCGAGCGGTTCTTCGCGGAGTTCGACCACGATCCAGCGGACTTCTACGAGTTGACCCACCTCGATCCGCACTACTCGGTGTTCTTCGACGACGGCGACCGGGTTGAGATCTCCGCCGACGTCGACAAGACGAAAGGGCTCTTTGAGGCGTATGAGGCGGGTGCGGGTGACGCGCTTGAGGCCTATCTTGAGGAGTCAGAACACACCTACGAGATCGGGATGGAGGAGTTTGTCTACACCGATCGCTCGCGGTTGCGCGACTGGATCGATCCAGCGCTCATTCACGCCCGGGATCTAACCCTCCGTGGGTCGATGCAGGACCACGTCGAGTCATACTTTGATCATCCGAAGCTCCAGCAGTTGATGCAGTACACCCTTATTTTCCTCGGCGGGTCACCAACGAACACGCCGGCGCTGTACAACCTCATGAGCCACGTGGACTTCAACCTCGGCGTGTACTATCCCCAGGGCGGACTCGGCACAATCGTTGACGCGCTGGTCGAGCTCGGAGACGCTCTCGGCGTGGAGTACCGGGTGAACTGCGAGGTGCGCGAGATCAAAGGCCAGCGCGGTGGCTTCAGCCTTGAGGTCGCCCGACCTGAACACGGTGGACCCTCACCGATTGCCGAGGCACCGGCGGACGCTCCACCACAGGTGTCGGCAGCCGCCGATGGGCCACCGACGGCAACCGAGACGCCCGAGGTGACCGTGGCCGACGGCGGGACGACAACGGCCGGGGTTCCGGCGGACATCGTCGTGGGCAACGCCAATCTTGCCCATATCGACCAGGAGTTGCTCCCGCCAGAGAAGCGAAGCTACGGCGCGGACTACTGGGAGGGGCGGACCTACGCGCCGTCGGCGTATATGCTCTATCTGGGCGTCGAAGGAGAGCTCCCTGGGCTTGATCATCACACGCTGTTGTTGCCGACGGACTGGAGCGATCACTTCGAATCGATTTTCGAGGCGCCGGCCTGGCCGGATGATCCATCGATGTACCTGTGTGTGCCCTCGAAGACCGATGACACGGTGGCGCCGGATGGACACCACACGGTGGTCGTGCTCGTTCCAATTGCGCCCGGACTTGATGATGGACCGGCCGAACGGGGCCCCTTCCGCGAGGAGGTGCTTGAGGGGATTGCAGCCTACACCGATGTCGACCTTCGTGACCGGATTGTTGTCGAGGAGTCCTTCTGCGTCTCCGGGTTCGCCGAGCGATACAATAGTTACGAAGGAAGCGCGCTGGGGATGGCACACACGCTTACCCAGACAGCACTGTTCCGTCCAAACCATCGCTATCCAGGGGTCGACGGGCTCTACGCCGTCGGAGCCTCAACTAACCCGGGGATCGGCGTGCCAATGGGACTTATCAGCGGTGAGATTGTCGCTGAAAAGATCATCACCGACACCACCTGATCACCAATGGAGCGGGCGTCTTACCTAATCAAGCTCTCCCGGCCGCGGTTCTGGTTTTATCTCGCGGGACCAATCGTCGTCGCCGTTGCGTACGCCGCCAGTGGCCCGGCCGATCTGATCACCCCAACAACGGTGGCGCTGTTCGTGTACTTCGTCGGGCCAGCGAACATCTATCTATACGGGATCAACGACCTCTTCGATACGGATATTGACGCCGCGAATCCGAAGAAAGGCGACAAAGAGGTCCATTACACCGGTCAGGGGTTCGTGCCGGTAATCGTTATTGCCAGCGGACTGGCGTTGTTCGGATTGTTCCCGCTCGTTAATCGAGGCGCCTGGCCGTGGCTCCTGTTGTACGCCGTGTTGGCGACCGAATACAGCGCGCCACCGTTCCGATTCAAGACCACGCCGTTTCTAGACTCGGTCTCAAACGGGCTGTACATCCTCCCAGGGGTAGCCGCATACGTCACCGTTGCCGGCACTCAGCCACCGCTGATGATCATCGTCGGGGCCTGGCTGTGGGCGATGGCGATGCACACCTTCTCGGCAATTCCCGACATCGAACCCGATCGACGGGCGGGGATTGATACAACCGCAACCGTTCTTGGCGAGCGAGGGGCGTTTGGCTACTGTATCGCCGTCTGGGCCGCCGCTGCGGTTGCCTTCGGCATCCAAGACATCCGGGCTGGGGTCGTTATCGGGCTCTACGCGGTGATCGCCACCGGGGTGCTCACCTCGGAGGTCTCCGTTGACCGGGCGTACTGGTGGTATCCGTACATCAACACGAGTATCGGTGCGGGACTGACACTCTGGGCACTGATCCACGCTGTACCGCCATCGGCGGTGCTCCCGCCGGCATTTGGGTAACGTCGAATGGTTGATGTACACCGCCGACCGACGGTTGGGAGGATGGATCGGCAAACGGTCGAGCAGTGGCTTGAGACAGTCGTCCGGAACAACCGGCCGACGATTGCGTTGACCTTTCCACTGGTTGGCGTGATATTGTTGATCGGCGGACACGAGAACGTGATTCCGGCGTGGCTCGCGTTCAATCCTTACCTGATCGTCATAGCAGCCTCGATCATGGCACTCCCGTTGATCGCTGGGCTCGCCCCACTGATCGATCGACGTGCTGCCGCCGGACTCGCCTTACTGGCGCTGTTTGCGTGGGGGATCGAACTCGTCGGCGTGAACACCGGGTTCCCGTATGAGAACTTCAGCTATCAGCTACACCTTGGACCAATGTTGTTCGGCGACGTTCCGCTTGCATTGCCGGTGTTTTACTTCCCAATCCTGATCGACGGGTATCTCCTGGCCGTTCTTGCGTTAGGGGGATTTGCCGAGCGGGTGCCGGTTCGGTATCCCGCTGTGATCGGGGCCGTCGTCGGACTCGATTTGATCCTTGATCCAGGCGCAGTCGCGTTAAACTTCTGGGGGTGGGCGGAGCCTGGAGCCTACTACGGCATTCCAGCGATGAATTTCGTTGGATGGGTGCTTTCAGGATCGGTCGCCGTTGGACTGTTACACGTCTTCTTTGATCACGACGCGCTGGTTGATCGCCTCGAACAGTGCGAGTTTTTCCTTGACGATCTGATCAACTTCGTGCTCTTCTGGGGTGCGGTCAATCTGTACTTCGGGCACCTTGGTCCGGCGTTACTGGCCGGAGTCGTACTACTTGGATTGTTCCGGGTGGAGTGGTTTGATTTCGCCGGGCTCTCTGGGAGACAAATCGTCAAGAAGTGAGCGATTATCGGATGGGCAGCGTCTCGCCGGGTTCAGGCGGCCGAGCCGTTGAATCCGGTAGGGTTAGGTCACTAACGGACCGAAAGACGGATTCAGGGTCTTTCGAGAGCTTCCAGCGGTATCCCGTCCGGGCGAACAAGGAGAGTTTCCGCAGTGTCGACAGCCCAGGTTCGTTGGTTAGCACGTCACAGTTGACGGCGCGGATCTGACTGTGATAGTCGGCATATAACACCGATGCAAGTAACACAGGGAACTGACAGTCATCCGGGAGATGTTTGATCCCAGCGATCCCCTCACGATACAGGCGTTCGGTCCGGTTGAGTTCGTCACGAACGGCTGCGGCGAAGCCGGGAGAGAACTCAAGTCGCTCAATCTGACCGGGCGTGACGCCGTGGCGGTCAAGGGTCTCCTGAGGAAGATAGATGCGGTCGCGCTCAACAATGTCCTCGCGAACATCACGCAAGAAGTTCGACATCTGGAAAGCCTCCCCAAGCGCCCGGGCGTGGGGCAGCGCGCGGTCGCGGTTCTCTGGTTCCATGATGGCGGTCATCATCACCCCGACAGCCGCCGCCGACCCGCGCATATACGTCCGGAGTTCCTCAAAGGACTCATACCGGTCCTTATCGATGTCGGTCTGCATCGCATCAATGAAGACATCGATCTCCTGGTCGGGGATATCGTACTCCTCTTTGACCTCAATGAACGCCTCAAGTTCCGGGCGGGTCGGATCGATCTCGCCGAGCGCCTGCTGGCGGAGGTCTTCGAGTCGGGCTTCCTGTTCGTCGGGGGTCAGGCGGTTGGCTTGGTCGCCGTCAACGACCTCATCGGCGATCCGGAAGAAGGCATAGAGGACGTACGTCGGATGCCGAACCCGGGTCGGGAGGAGGCGCGTCGCGAAGTAAAAAGTCCGCCCTGTGTCCCGCTGAATTTCCTTGCATCGCCGGACGAGTTCATCACTGGGCATAGGTTAACTAGTCGAGCGCGACGTGCGGCAACACACTGTATCAGAGTTGATGCAGAGGGGATAAAACGATTAGGGTTTTCGAAAGCAATCGTGGTACCGCCGGCATGCGATATTGACACACATCACCAGTCACCGTGTTGAGGAAGACCGACGTGGGGCCCGTGATTCAGCGACGGCGAAGGTAAGCGTACTCGCCACCCCAAGAAGGAAGCCACCGGTTAACGCCCCAGCGAGATACGAGAGGGCGGCCTGACCGAGCAGAAAGGCACTGAGCCCGTGGAGCACAACTGCGATGGCGATGACATAAAATGGAGCGTTCAGGTACCGCCACTCAAGACGGTCTGCGAGGTACTCGTCGGTGATTTGCCCGAGGCTGGTGGTGAGCCCAGCAGCGGCGAACCACTGGACAGCGCCGTAGACGAGTGCCGCCGCAATCTCGACCGCTCCTGGGGATCGCCCCTGGGTTCGGATGGCATCGAGTTGGTCAACGCCACTAACGCCACCGATCACGAGCAGTGCGATCGCGACAAGATAGGTGACGATCGTAACGCGACCGGCATACAGACCCTGTCTGAGCCGGTCGACAGTCTCATCGAGAAGTGCACCGATCCCGAAGCCACGGGCCAAGAGGTACAATCCGAGCAAGCCGGAGGTGACGCCGAAGACGACCCCCGGGAGGTCAAAGTAGTTGGCGAGAACGGCCAGCGGGTACACCAGCATAAGGATGCCCAGCGGAATCAAGATAGTGCCGCGGGTCTCCGGATCGTTAAGGACCTGTTTGACGGTGTAGTAGACCGATTCGAGATCCTGCACCTGCCGAACAACAACGCGACGCACCCCATCGATCGGCATGCGTGAGCGGATGACCGGGAGAACGCCCTCATCTTGGGCTCCGTCGGTTACCACAAGCGCACGGATCTCCTCGCTGGATTCAAGACTAGCGAGGATCTCATCAACCTCCTCACCGACGCGACGATCAGCGGCAACATCGTCTTCGGGAGCCCCGGTGACCGCAGCGACGGTCACTGTTTCGTCCTCAATGGAGTCGACAATCTGGAGACCCTTGAATAGGACGTTAACGTCGGAGTCCTCTGGGTCCGCGGTCGCCAGCGCAACGGCCGCTTCGCGTAGGGCTTCACGGCCGACGACAGGCGTTTCAAGCCCCGTTTTACGGCCGAGGTCGTCGTCGCGGTCCACACACAGGACCAGCAGCATTAAAATTGCGTTGGCAATCGAGCCATACAATTGTTCCGGCCCTTGCGATCACGCCTCGTGTATGACCCCATCGAAAAGCGTGTCGACGTTCGGCGCTTCCGCCTCGGCGACGGCCGCCGGATAGGATCCCGCCGCGAGAATGAAGTCGCCGTCGTCTGATACTGGCGCCGACGCGCGCATCACGATGTCGATTGGTGTTTCGAGGTTCTCATAGGTCGCCTGGCCGGTGTATCGACCGACGGCGATCTCCTCTCCAAGGAGCATTGTCTGTGACTCATCGGTCTGCTGGAGTGCGCCGAGTCGGTCGCTTTGGGACTGGAGCTCATCAGCGAACTCGCGATGGCCCCAATCGTTGATCGGATTGAACTCCTGGCCGAGAACGGAGATCTGTGGCGAACTCAACACCACGAACTGCGCCGCGCGAACCGACTGGGCACCTGGCAGTGTGACCGCCTTATCGTAGGAGCTCTGGTAGTTGATGACTGTGACCGTCTGAGTGTCGCCGCCGGCCTGGAACTCACGGGAGGTCTCCCGAGGCTGGGTCCCCTGGTCCTCGTAGCCGGTCGTATCGAGGGCGTCCGTCGGGACGGTCGCTGCCGTCGCCTCGAACTCATCGGGGATCGCTCCGGCACAGCCAGCCAACGCCCCGGCAATTGTCACCCCCGCTGTCGCGATCATCGCCCGTCGTGTAAACATGCCGCATAAGGGTTGAACACTGGGGGTTGTATGTGTTGCCCGTCAGATGCGGTCGGTTTTTACCGCCCAGTCCTGTATCAGGGATGATGCACTCGCAGGGTTGTGAGCAGTGTGCGCGCGGGGGAAAAATGGTGTTATTTGTCTATGGATACTGTGAACACCGGAACTGCTTTTACTGCCCATTAAGCGAGAATCGCAAGGATACCGACCAGGTCTACGCGAACGAACGGCCGGTTAAGTCAGACGCAGACGTCCTTGAGGAGGCTCGTCGGATGGACGCGCTTGGCAGCTCAATCACTGGGGGTGAACCCCAGGAGGTACTCGACCGGACCTGTCACTACATCTCGCTGCTGAAAGACGAGTTCGGTCCAGATCACCACATCCACCTCTATACGGGGATCACAGGGGATCGCGAGAACATGCGCCGGCTGTCCGACGCCGGCCTTGATGAGATCCGGTTTCACCCACCGTTGGCGCTCTGGGGATCGCTTCATGGGACCGACTGGGAGGACATCCTGTATGTGGCCCGTGAGGAAGGACTTCGGCCGGGCTTTGAGATTCCAGGGATCCGTCCCGAGGCGGAGTTCCTTGAGTTCCTTGATGAGGGGGCGGCCGCGTTCTGTAACGTCAACGAGTTCGAGATTACCCAAGGAAACTACCAGCGGATGCACGACCACGGCTACGAACGAAAAAGCGACGACATGCACGTCGCCGAGAGTCCGCGTGAGGCGATCGTTGAGGAGATGGCCGACCACGAGCAGGTCTACTTCTGCACTTCGCGGTTCAAGGACGCCGCTCAGCACCGGCGGCGACTCAGACGGACGGCCGAGAACGTCCAGCGACCCTTCGATGAGGTAACCGACGACGGCACGCTCGTCTATGGTCGGACTGCGACCGATCCACAGCGGTTCAACGCACTGGGTGTCCCTGAGGAGTACTATAGCATCGAAGGTGAGCACATCGAACTCGCCTGGTGGCTCCTTGAGGAGATGATTGATGCGGGCGATCTCGATGAGGGGGAGATTGTCGAGCAGTATCCGACCGCTGATGAGACGGTTGTCGAGCGCACGCCGCTCGCTTGAGTCTCCCCGGCCGGCGTCATCAGAGTGCTCCCATCTGTTGTGAACTACCCCTGCTTACTCGCCGCCGTTGACGGCTCCTTGAGGACGGGGGCTTAGCGCCTGCATGCAGCTAATACGGCGACAACCATCCGATCGGAGCACACTAATGTGCAGACCTGTACATTGAAATACGAAAGAGTACATTGGTGATCGTACATGCAAGCGCACATCAAACGGGTGGTCGAGGGAACAGATCTAACGCAGGCCGATGCCCGTGAGACGGCGAAAGCGGTCTTCGAGGAGGCGACGGAGGCACAGATTGGAGCACTACTCGCTGGACTGCGCGCGAAAGGCGAGACAGAGGCGGAGATTGCTGGCTTCGCGGAGGGAATGCGCGCGGAGGCACGACGGATCGATCCCGACCGGTCACCGTTGGTCGACATTGTCGGGACCGGGGGCGATGCCCACGATACGATCAACGTCTCGACGACCAGCGCGATTGTCGCTGCCGCCGCGGGCGTGCCGGTTGCCAAGCACGGCAACTACTCGGTCTCCTCATCTTCAGGCAGCGCTGACGTTCTTGAGGAGGTCGGAGTGACCGTTGACGCCGAGCCCGAGGCCGTTGAACGGTCGATTGAGGAACATGGGATTGGATTCATGCTCGCTCCGGTGTTCCATCCCGCGATGAAGGCCGTAATTGGACCGCGGAAGGAACTCGGCATGCGGACGATCTTCAACGTACTCGGCCCGCTAACTAACCCCGCAGGAGCAGATGCACAGGTGGTTGGTGTCTACGACGACGATCTTGTGTCGCTGATCGCGCGGGCGCTCGCTCGCATGCCGGTCGATCACGCACTGGTCGTTCACGGTGGCGGGATTGACGAGATCGGCGTCCACGAGGAGACGACTGTCGCCGAGATCAAGGGAGACAGCATCGAAGAGTATACGCTTGGGCCGACCGATATTGGCGTTGGACGATACGACATCGAGGCAGTCGCTGGTGGCACCCCCGAGGAGAACGCCGCAGATCTTCGAGGAATCCTTGCTGGGGAGGTTGGCGGGGGCAAACGCGATATTATTCTTGCAAATGCCGGGGCGGCGCTGTACGTCGCTGACACCGCGTCAACCCTCTCGGATGGCGTCGAACTGGCCGCTCAGACGATCGATTCAGGGGCAGCGATGGAGCAACTCGAACAGCTCCGGGAAGCGGTATGAGTCAGGGCGTACGGGTAAAGGTCTGTGGTCACACGCGACCAGAGGACGTGACCGCCAGCGTCGCCGCCGGAGTCGACGCGGTCGGCGTCATTGCGGATGTTCCGGTGGAGACCCCCCGCGAGGTCTCGCTTGAACAGGCAGAGACCCTGCTTGCAGGCGTGCCGCCGCTGGTGACAGGGGTGCTTGTAAGTATGCCCGAGACGCTCAAGCAAGCACACACACTCATCGAGACGGTCGCGCCTGATGCAATCCAGATTCACGGCGGACTCGATCCCGAAGCTGTTGCCACACTCAACACGTCGACCGATACAGAGGTACTCGTTGCCGTTGACGCGGACAACCCAGCGACCGTCGAGGCGTATGCAGACGCAGCTGATGCCCTACTGGTTGACTCGATCGCTGCGGACGGTGGCGGCGGTACCGGTCAAACCCACGACTGGGAACAGACGGCATCGATTGTTCAATCGGTGTCGATACCGGTACTCCTCGCCGGCGGACTGACACCAGAGAACGTCGCCGACGCGGTCACAACGGTCAATCCGTTCGGGGTCGATGTCGCCAGCGGTGTCGAGCAGACGGGGGGACACAAAGATGCAGACGCCGTTGCGGCGTTTGTCACCGCAGCCAAGCAAGCGGAGGTGCGCGAACGCGAATGAGTCGACTGTCACTCTCACGGACTGAGTTTTGTGAACGAGCAGCGGGAAGTCGTCCGGTTGTGATCCGGGTCGGAACCCGGCTGAATGCCGACACAGAGCCGATCGCCGCGTACGCGGCACTGACCGGACGAACAACTGATGCCGAGGAGCACAACGACTACGCGTTCTTACTCGAGAGTGCGGAAAAGACGCCGTCAAGCGATCCGGACGGAGCCTTCCGTCCGTCCACCGAGGCAACCGATCGTCACGCCCGATACTCGTTTGTCGGATACGACCCCGTCGCCGTTATCACGGTCGATCAGTCGACAACCGATATCGAGATACGGGGACCACCGCGATACAAGCGGTTGCTGGCCGCTGATGGGGCAGATACCCTTGACGCACTTCGGACGGCGCTGCCAGACGCACGGTTGGCCGGCTTCGAGGACGATACTCGCCAGCGCCTTGAGGGAGGGCTCGTCGGGTTCCTCGGGTACGACGCCGTCTACGACCTACATCTCAAGGAGGTCGGCGTCGAGCCCCCCGACACGCCGGTGCCCGAGGCGCAGTACCTGCTGACGACCCGGACGCTGGTGTTCGACGAGGTCGCTGGCACCGTTGAAGCGGTGTTCACCCCCCTGCTTGGGCCCGATACTGATCCGGACGCCGTGTACGATCGGCTCCAAGCAGAAGCCGAGGAGGTCGACCGACGACTCGCTTCGGCCACCGATCCGGATCCGGGCGGATTCGACATTGAGCGGAGTGTTGCCGGCGACCGGTCGGTCTACGAGGCGGCCGTTCGCGAGGCCAAAGAACACGTTCTTGACGGCGACATCTATCAGGGGGTGATCGCCCGCTCACGCGAGCTCTACGGCGACATCGACCCGCTCGGACTGTACGCCGCGTTGCGGGAGATCAATCCCTCGCCGTACATGTATCTCCTTGATCACGGTGACCGGCAGGTCGTCGGAGCGAGTCCGGAGACGCTGGTCTCGGTGCGGGGAGAGGAGGTGTTACTCAATCCAATCGCGGGAACCTACCCGCGGGGATCAAGTCCCGTTGAGGATCGCCGGTTGGCCGGCGAGTTGCTCGCCGACGAGAAAGAACGCTCCGAGCACACCATGCTCGTCGACCTCGCACGAAACGATGTCCGACGGGTCGCCACCCCTGGATCGGTGCGCGTTGAGGAGTTCATGAACGTCCTCAAGTACAGCCACGTTCAGCACATCGAGTCGACCGTGACAGGTCGACTGCGGGCAGATCGTGATGCCTTCGACGCGATGCGTGCGACCTTCCCCGCTGGAACACTCTCAGGGGCGCCGAAGATGCGGGCGATGGAGATTATCGACGACCTCGAACCACGGCCGCGAGGCATCTACGGAGGCGGCGTGGGATACTTTTCGTGGACCGGTGACGCCGACGCAGCGATTGTCATCCGGACGGCAACTATCGAGCAGCTGGCCGACAGCCAGCGCGTTACGGTCCAGGCCGGAGCGGGCATCGTTGCCGACAGCGATCCGGCCGCTGAGTACGAGGAAACCGAGTCGAAGATGGACGGCGTACTGGCGGCAATCGAGCGCATTGCAACGACAGACAGCGCGGAGGTGATCCGATGAGAAGCATCGCAGAGTTCGATCCGGCCGCCATCGACAAACGCGCACTCGAAGAGCTAACGGTACTGTTCGTTGATAACTTCGACTCCTTCACCTACAACCTCGTCGAGTACGTCAGCCAGTACGCCAATACAAGCGTCTATCGCAACACCGCCTCAATGGAAACCATCGAGGCTGCTGACCCCGACGCGATCATCATCTCGCCTGGACCGGGACATCCAAAACACGACCGCGACGTCGGGGTGACCAACGCCGTCCTTGAGCAGCTCTCGCCGACGGTTCCGACACTGGGCGTCTGTCTTGGCCTTGAAGCGGCGGTCTACATCAACGGCGGGCAGATTGTCCGGGCACCCGAACCCGTCCACGGGAAGGTCTCGACCATCAGCCACGACGGACAGGGCATCTTCCGGGGGGTCGAGCAGTCAGCGGCGGTCGGTCGGTATCACTCGCTGATCGCTGAGGACATTCCCTCTGTCTTCGAGGTCACCGCACGCACCGAGGACGACCACGAGCTCGTCATGGGAATCCGCCATCGAGAGCAGCCACTCACCTGCGTCCAGTTCCATCCCGAGAGTGTGCTCACAGGGGCGGGACATAACCTGATCGAGCACTTCCTTGCGGCGGCGATTCAGTTTCACCGCGCATGAGTAGCAATTAAGGAGCATCCCGCCGAAGGGGTGGAGCGTCGAAGACCAACGAGTGGGGATCGGCCCCCAAGCGAACCGATACTGCCCGCAAGGCACGTACTACTCCCCTTACAGCTACCATGGATTCAATAACAATCACCGTCGCGCGGGTATCGACCGTCAACGAGGGGTCACAATGAGTTCCAGTGACTCCACCATCGACGAACCAGTACTGCCGATCAAACGACACGACAACCCAGATGAAACCGTTGTCGACCGGATGACCGACAACGCCGTCCAGAACATCATGCCGGCGCGGTACCTCCGGAAGGATGTCGATGGCAACCTTGTCGAGGATGTCTCGGAGGTGTTCGAGCGCGTCGCAAAGAACATCGCGCTCGCTGAGGCTGTCTACGCCGACACAGACGAGCCGATCACCGTCACGCCCGAGCAGATCAAACACACCCACAGCCGACGTGGTGAGGTCGCTGGCGAGGTCTTCGGGTACGACGCCAGTGAGTTCGCGGACATCGATGCGTTCCCGGATGAGCTCGAAGCGGCGCGCGACCACCTCCTCAAGGAGGAGGTCCCTCTGACCGAGGACAACGTCCGGTATTTCGCTTATGACACCGTCGTGCCTGAGCTCCCGGCGGAGGTCCGGACGGTTGTCGAAGAGTGGAAAAACGAGTTCCAAGAGCTCATGGAACGACTCGCGTGGATGCCCAACAGCCCGACAATCATGAACGCGGGCAACGAGCTCCAGCAACTCTCGGCGTGTTTCGTCAACAGCCCGGAAGACGACAACGTCGACATCCACGAGACCATCACCGAGGCCAGTCAGATCTTCAAGACCGGCGGTGGCGTCGGCTACGACTGGTCAAAGCTCCGGCCGTACGGCGACGCTGTCGGCTCAACCGGCGGAATCGCCTCCGGACCGCTGACGTTCATGCAGACGGCCGATCAGATGTGCGAGACCATCGCGCAGGGTGGCGTCCGACGCGGCGCCCAGATGGCGACGATGCACGTTACCCATCCCGATGTCGTCGACTTCATTCACGCCAAACGCAAGGACGTCTCGCTGGCGCGCACGCTCAAGCTCAACGATCCCGACGACTTCACGCACACCAGCTTCAGCGGCGCACTTGAGGAGGCCCGCGAGCTCATCGACGAGGACGGCCGAGTACCCGAGCACCTTCGAAACGCCGTCGAGGGGAACCTGTCGAATTTCAACATTTCGGTGACAGTCACCGACGAGTTCCTCGAAGCCAAGGACAACGGGGAGACCCTCACGATGGTCAACCCCCGGACGGCCGAGCCCCACGTAGCCACCCAGAAGACCAAGGAGATGTACGAGCGCTACGGGCTCGGCGATCAGGTCGAGGTTGGCGAGGTCCTCGAGATCGACGCCCAACTGCTGTGGGAGCGCATCTGCGAGGGCGCCCACGAAAACGGTGAACCGGGTGTCATCCACATTAGTGAGGTCAACCGCCAGCACGCCTTCCCCGCCGATCCGGACGCCGCGCTTGGCTCTGATGAGTACCACCGAAAAGAAGTCATTACGGCGACAAATCCATGCGGCGAAGAACCGTTAATGGAGTACGATGCCTGTAATCTCGGGCACATCAACCTATCAACTATTGTTGATGAATCGTCGCCGGACTGGCGGACCTTCGCCGAGGAGAGCGACATCGACTCGCTTGCGGAGCGCGTCGAGGCCTTCCTTGAGGAGGCGATCGACTGGGAGCGCTTAAATCGGCGCGTCGAGACCGGCACCCGGTTCCTCGACAACGTCGTGACGATGTCGGACTTCCCGATTCCGGAGATCGATGAGACGGTTGGGGCGACCCGGAAGGTCGGGCTGGGTATCATGGGTCTGGCACAGATGTACATCCAGCTGGGCGTCCAATACGGCTCAGAGGTCGGCAACGAGATGGCCCGACAGGTGATGACCCACATCAACCACGAGTCAAAGCGTGTCAGCCGCGATCTCGCCGACGAGCGGGGCGTCTTCGACTGGTGGGATGACTCGAAATTCGCCGATCCGACGGCCCACGCCGAGTGGTTCGAGCGCCACGTCGGTGCCGACCCCGCGGCGTACGAAGAGGGCTATCCGATGCGGAACTACAACACCACGACGATCGCCCCGACAGGGACGACTTCAATGCTGGCGAACACCAGCGGCGGATGCGAACCCATCTACGACGTCGCGTTCTTCAAGAACGTCTCCGACGACGTCCAGGGCGACGAGATGCTCGTCGAGTTTGATGACTACTTCCTCCGGACGCTTGAGGCCAATGGGCTTGACGTCGAGGCGGTCAAGGAGGAGGCCGTCGAGTTGATGAACAACAACGAGTGGGAAGGTGTCGAATCGCTTGAGTCCGTCCCCAACGAGATTGGCGAGCTGTTCGTCACAACCCAGGACCTCTCGGCGATTGAGCACGCCTCAATTCAGTGCGCGCTCCAGCACGGCGTCGATGCCGCGATCTCGAAGACGGTCAACGCCCCGAACGACGCGACGCTAGCCGACACGAAGGAAGCCTTCGACTATGTCCTGCGTAACGGCGGCAAAGGCGTGACCTACTACCGCGACGGCACGCGCTCGAAGCAGGTCAAGACGACTCGCGCGCAGAACGCCGAGTTCGCCGACGAGGACGAGGCTGCCGAGACCATCGCCGAGCAGATCGAGGCGGCCTTCGGGAGCCTCGAAGCGTTCCTCGACCACGCGGAGGCCCAGTCAGTGCTTGAAGAGCCCCTTGAGGAGCTCCGATCACTGGGTGAGGCCGCCGAGGCAAACGCCGCGATGCCCGAAGAGGCGGTCTGTGAGCTCAACGAGGAGGGCTACGTTGAGGTGCGATCCCGTCCCGACGTACTCCACGGGATCACCCAGCGCATCGACACTGGCTACGGCAAGCTCTATGTGAATATCAACGAGGACGAACAGGGCCGACCGTTTGAACTGTTCGCTAACATCGGCAACTCGGGTGGGTTCACCGCCTCCTTCACGGAGTCACTGGCGAAGACCATCTCAACAGCACTGCGCTCGGGGATCGATCCCCGCGAAATCGCCGACGAGCTCCAAGGCATCCGGTCGCCGAAGGTCGCCTGGGACAAGGGCGAGCAGATTCAGTCGATCCCGGACGCCATCGGCACCGCAATGCGGCGATATCTCGACGGCGAGATCGACAAGGGCTACCCCCAACAGCGCAACCTGACGGAGCTTCAGGAGGCCGAGGCCGAACACCAGACCGACGGCGGCTCAAGCGCGGTCCAGCCGGAGCAGGCTGCGAGTGAAGCCGACTCCGAGCAGGTGCTTGCCGCCGGCGAAAACCCAGAGTGTCCGGAGTGCGGATCGATGGCACTGTACTACTCCGAGGGCTGTAAGACCTGCGAGGCCTGCGGCTGGTCGGAGTGCTGAGGCCGGCAAGCGGTCAAACGGCGCAATAGCGGATTTTCTTTTTTCGTCCCGGAGAACCCAAACGCGTTGATGCGTAGCCATTGATATGGAGCGTATTCCCTCCGATAACGAGGCGATCAACACCTACGACGCGACGGTCGTCGCTCATGGTACCCGCCGTCGACCAGCACTCTCACTGCCACAGTCAGCAGCCATACCGGTCGGCGAGGTCATCCGGGTGGTCCTTACCGGCGACACGCAGACGTATTTCACCCAACCCGAAGCCTTCGCCGATGATGAGGGGCCGCGGGTGACAGGCATCTATGGGACTCCTGAGACAGCCCGGACTCACAGCGGTGGAGAGGATCGACTGCGGCCATGGCTTGAGACAGTGGAGCTCACGATCGGTCGGACGGTCCACTGCGACGTGATCGAACCGGGATACAAGTATGGGCTGCGCGCTCCGGGGGAACGGACTGTGTATGACGCCCCCGGACGCCCTGACGAGCAGCTCGCGTCGATCGCCCAGGATCTTGACGGTTAGTCGAAAACGGCATCCACAAGTCGGGTCATCGCTTTGGCCGGGGCCGTATCGGGATATCGAACAGCAACAGGCTGTCCGGCGGTTGTGGCATCGACAATACGGTCATCGGCAGGGAGAACCTCGACGGGGATACCGAGAGCCTCACGCACGGCGTCGGTTGGCGGGGCCGCGCCAGCCTTGTTGAGCACCACGCGCTGGACGCCGGCGTCAAGCACCCGGACGAGAGCACGCGTGCGGACAGCATCAGGGAGGGCAACGTGATCAGGTGTTGTAACGAGTACCGACCGATCGGCAGCGTACAGCGCAAGCCCGACATCGGCCGCCAGGCCGGCAGGACAGTCAACGACGACCCGGCCGTATTGATCATCAAGCGCTTCAAGTACAGAGACTAAACGGACTGGGTCAGCAGCCCGGAGGGCGGCGAGCGAGCGGCCCCCCGGAAGAAGAATGAGCTGGCCGTGTTGGTAGAGGGCCTGCTCAACTGACGCCCGGTCTGCCAACACATCGTGGAGTGTCGGGCCGTTGTCGGCCGGAAGGTCGGCCATACCGAGATCGGCATCAACGACGACGGTCGATGGCGCCATCCCGAGGTTCAACGCAACGGTCGTCTTACCGACCCCACCCTTGCCACCACAGACCGCGACGATCATCGACGTGGAGACGACCGGGTGCGGTTGATGAGACGAGTGGCACGCGTATGGACCTCCGAGAGTCGACGATGATCAGCCGCCGCGAGCGTGTCTGCGTCGAGACGGGCCTCAACAGCATCGAACCAGGTATCGACCGCCGGAGGAATTACAGCGGACGACTGGTGCGCCGTTGGAGCGGGATCAGTTGAGTCGCGATAAGACGACGGGGTGGCCGGTACAGCTGCGCGTGGCGGGATCGGGGTGCCGAGGACGCGAAGCACGTCCATTGGTGTTGTTGGGCGATCGGTCTCGGATGTCGGGTCAATGTCCAACACCTCGAGGGGTGGGTCATCGAGAGTCCCGCGGCCGGCGACACCGACGCCGCGGACACCGCCTGCAGGAAGAACGATATCGACGACATTGTCGTCGCGGCGTATCTGAGCGTCCGAAGACGGGAGCCAAATACTACCATCGATATGAACCCCGATCTGGACGCGGTAGGCGGCAACACCGGAGACGGTGTCGCGGTCGTCAAGTACCCCTGCAACAAGTACAACAGATCCCCGTCGCGCCGTCGTGTACTGCAACTCGACCATACACGAGGTGGTGCGTACTGGTGTTTGAACCCCGGGCGCACCACCAGTCAAGAGTTGACCTATAACAGTGGAGGAGGTCCCTGTCGGCGACGATGAGGAGGCCTCACACCAGAATCACCGGGGCATCAAGACACGCCGTGGCAGCTGTCGCCGTGGGAAACCGGTCGGCTGCAACGATAACCGGTGCAGCAAGTGGCGCAACCCGACAGACAGCGAGAGCCGCGGTCGTTGGATCGCCGTCGACAGTACCCGGTGTCGGACCAGGCGTACACGGTCCGGGAACAGCAGCAAGAGCACGGTGAAACATCGGAGCAATAGCCGCCGCGAGGTGTTCGCGGGCGTCACGCTCAAGATTCTCAGCGCGATCGATCAGCCGGAGGCGGCGTTCTAACTGGTCACGGACAGCCCGACGGTGCCGGCGGCACTCCTCAAGTTCGTTCTCGGTCACGATCCGCTCGGTTTCACGGTCGGAGAGGTCAGCGACCGCGGCGTGAAACCGCTCAAGCGCCGGGGTCGGATCAAGGTCGTACTCACGGAGGGCCTCGACAGCGCCGCGAAGGGCAGCGAGTTGCTCGTACTCGGCATCGGCGGGGCGGACCGTCGCGAGATCACGTCGGAGGCCGGTCGTCTCCGGCGGTGATGGAGTGATCGCTGCAATGTCGGCACGAAGGTCTGCAACGGCCTCATCCTGCGGCGCGGAATAGCCCAGCGCCCGGGCGGTGACGGCGAGTGCGGTCCGGAGTGGGTACTGTCGGTCGTCACAGATAACGCCGACCCGGTCGTGAACCGGTCCCGGTGATGGTGACCGGATTGTCAGACGAGTCGCAGCAGGCGTCTGGAGTGCCCGTGCGATGGTCGCCGGATCCAGGTTGTACCGACGGAGGTCGATCGCTCGTCCTCGGAGGATCGTGTCAGTGTCACCTGGGAGGTCCGTGACGACGACCATCGTCACAGCTCCTCGCGTTTGAGCGTTGCCGGATCGGGATGTGACGTTCCCGCCGCAAAAGCTCTGTAGGGAGTGCTGGGCTCAGACCGCTGGGCGTACGCCGCGGCTGCCGTCCGAACAGTCGATGGAACGGCCTCAAACTCGTTGAACGGTCGGGTGCGCTCAATCTGAACGGCGACGCCGTGTCGCTCGCGCAACCGCAAGGCCAGAAACGCCCCGAAGTGCGTCGGCTCGAACAGCGCTGCTCGCCCGAGTCGACGAACGACCGTGTCCTCGTGGGCGCGGCACATATTTCGGAGCATCTGCCGGGCGGCCCGAGAGTAGGTGATGACGAGCAGCACAATGAAAGCGGGTACTCAGGAATACCAATATAATGGCTACGGTTCGTTCGGTTGACGCTCTCCTCTTAAAGAGGATGGGCTTTCGCTAGCGTGCTGTCACTCCGAGAGCCGTTCGAGTGACGCTCGGTCCGGATCAAACGTCTCGTCCTCAACGAGCGTTGCCGCCTGTTCGCGGGCGGCCGCCGGCGAGTCGGCAACGACCACGGTCTCGCCAACCCGATAGACCGCCCGGCGATCATCGTCAAACTCCGTCGCATAGGTACGCAAAACGGCCTGGACCTGTCGTTCGAGCCCGGCGAGGTCGAGGTCACCCTGTTCAAATTGTGAAAGGGCGTCTTCGACGTTTCGGAGGGCGGCAATCCGGTCCATAATCAGGTGGTGCGAACGTGATCAGTCGACGGTTCGTAGACCTCTCCTTTGCGCTTGAGTTTCTCGATTTCGGCCTCGGCTTTCCGGCGATCGAGGTCCACCTCGTCGGCCCGATCGAGAATGGCCTCGACAGGGACGCCGTCGTCGTATTCGGACTCCATCTCGGAGATAAGGTCCTTGATTTCCTGGATGCGTTTGCGCTGACTGGTTGACGTTCCCGTCTCAACGACATCGGCATCGAACTGGCCGGTTTCGGGATCGACCCCGATGTTCTGGAGCGACGAGCGAACGATCTCGATCACCCGATCGGCGTCCTCCTGGGTGACGGTATCCGATAACCGGATCCGCGCGCTGGCCTCGGCAAGACGGACAAGCGCTTCGAGTTTCCGGGCGGTCACGGGCACCGGCGCGTCCTCATCGGCCCCTTGTGAGCGCAGATCGACATAGAACTCCTCGATCGCCGCCCGGGCGGATTCGGTCATCCGGGGGTGGCAGTTCTGTTTGGCGTAGGCGACATACTTGCGGAGCAACTCGGGATCGATCGCCGGTTCAACGCTTTCCTGGATCGACTCAACCTCCGAACGGCTGATCTCCGGCGAGGGCATTTCCTCGCGCTGAGTGTTGAGTTCACCGGCGTAGTTTGTCGTCAGGATGTGTTGGGCAAGCCGGCGGTCCTCGTCAGGGTCGGGCTGGTCGGTTACGGTGAAAATGAGGTCGAACCGGGAGATCAACGCAGGTTCGAGATCAATCTGTTCGCCGATGGGCTCGTAGTGATCGAACCGGCCGTAAGTCGGATTGGCTGCCCCCAACAGCGAGCATCGACTCTTAAGCGTCGCGTTGATTCCCGCCTTCGAGATACTGATCGAGTTATGAAGCAGGAGGCCCTGGCTCACGAACGTGTGTGTGGGTTCAACGGTAACGTCATAGACCCACTCGACATCCTCGTTCGGGATCGTTTCAACATCGAACACCTCGACCGTCTCAAGGGGATCATCGACAGTAATAGTCGGATCTGCGCCCTCAAGGACGACCTCGTTGAACCGATCTAGGTAGTCCTGTACCACCGTCACCCCCTCTGGGGTAACGGTCGTCTGGATGCCCAGTTTCGCGAAGGCGTCGGCATAATCACCGCCCAGCGCACGCGTCGGCGCGTCAACTCCCGGGGGGGACTGTCGGCCAGCGACAACAAACGCCCCGGCGAGAAAGCGCTGAATGTGTGTCCGGGCGCTCCCGAGAACCGGAGCAGGGACGCGCCCGTCCGTGACAGCGGCGAATGTGTCGATAAGCTCAGATGCGTCAAGGTGCCGGCTAGTCGGATCGGGACGATCCTTGACCGACACCGCATCGATATCGGTCACAAGCGTGTCAAGGCGATCGGCTGGCGTCCGGTCGTCGTACGCAACTCGGAACCCATTATCGGTGGGCGCACAGGTCGGCGCCGCGACGAGGAGACCGGTCAACTCGGCCAGCGCAGGCGTGAGGTGCTCGGGTGCCGCGGCGGAAGCAAGCGTCGCACCACCGGGTGTGTTCGGGAGGACCGTCGGGATTGGCACACGGTCACCCGGTTCAATGCCGCTCGCCGGGATGGTCTCACGGTCATCGGCCACGAAGAGAGGATGCTCCGGCGTGACCGTCACCGATCGGCCGTTCATAAAGCGCACCCGAACGAACTCCTCAGGAGCTTCGTGCCGGCTCACGCGGTCGACGGGAACCTTCTCGATCGTATCGGCGTCACGATCAACCGAATGCACGCGAACATCGTCGACAGGAAGAATCTCACAGTCAACGCCGTCAATGACATCCGCCGGACGATCGGCCATCTGCTGGTCAACGAAGCGGCCAATGGGAACCCGCCGACCGTCAGCCAGCAACACCTCGGTGTCAGGGTGATAGGACTGCTGTTCGAGCGCCTCGTGCATGGCCGAGCGGTCTTCGGAGTTATGCACGACCACGCCATTTGCCACGAAGTTGTGCGTGCCCGCGACGGTGAGATCGTACACACGCGAATGCGACTGATCGGAGGCGGACGGAGCGGTCTGGATCGGGTGAACAGACGCGACACGACGCCAGGTGATATCCCTAAAAGCAGAGGGGCTTGAGAGGGCGTCGGAAGCCACTAGTGTGCCGCCGTCGGCGCGGGCTTCAGCGCGTGGCACGCACGTTCGGTCACCCGCGGTCAACGCTGCCGCGGGTCTCGTGGTTCGCTCGCCGTCCTCAAGAACGAAGAACGGGTGATCGGCGGTTGTCGTGAGCGATTCTCCCGTTGTGAGGGTCACCTCGTAGAGCTCCTCCGGGGCTTCGTACTCATGGATCGCCGTCACAGGCCGAGTGACAAGCCGGCCGTCGTCAGTCATTGTCCTGACAGCAAGATCGACACCCCGGATTGTCCGGCCATTCGGGAGCGTCTCGATGGCGCCCTGCGTAGCGGCCTCGGCGGCGATATCGCGGATGCGCCGATGGCCATCGTCACACCTGACGCGCGTATCTCCGGTGACACACCGCATCTTGTCGAGTTCGTCAATCGCCGCGATTCCCCGATCGGCGAGGACGAGCGCGCCGGCCTCAAGGGTCCACTGCTGGCCGTCGCCGAAGTCATCACGGACCGCAGCAGCGGTATTGTGGGTGACAAGGCCGTTGCCGAGGAAATTATGCGTCTCAGGGACGGTAAGATCGAATACCTCCTTTTCGCCAGTGTCGGATGCCTCGATTACCTCATCCCACCACAGATCCGAATTGGCCGCCTTCGTGGCGGTTGCGGCGCGATCACCGGTGTCGAGATCGATCAGCGGCCGGGGTTCGCTTGGCTCCTCGTCACGGGAGAGTGGAAGGCTCCGGGTGCCCGCGCCGTCAGGGAGCGCAAGTGCATCTCCAGACGGACCGGATGCATTGCGATAATCCGCCTCTTGGATCATCTCCGCAAGCGCTGCCGCCTTCGCGCTGGAGTTGAATCCAATTTCGTCGGCGAACGCGGTGACATGCTGTCCGTAGATCGTGAGATGTGTCTGAGCCGACATAGCGCCGGGATCGTCACCATCCGAGTGGACAGACGAGTTCTGTCGGTCGCATTCACGTATTCGCGCACGAACCCCATACGTCTCAAGCATCAACTGAACCTGGGCTGCGAGTTCCGGACTGCCCATCGAGAGTTGAACGCTCACTCCACCGTCGGCGTGCGAACCAATCGTGCCGGTTGCGTCGAACAGTCCACGGAGGAACGCGTCGGCGTGGTTCGCCGTCGTGAGTTGGGGAGGAAGTTTGCGGTCGGCCTGTGGTGACACCACACCGAGTGCACGGAAGAACCGTGCGATAGTCACACTGTGAAGCCGAAGCGTTGAGGCCCGGTCCGCCTGGGAGTTGATCTCGACGGACGTGCCGAACTGCTCCTCAATGATTGTTGCAGCCTGTTGGAGCAAGGCCTCATCAGCGTTCGAGATCCGAACGTGGCCGCCTTCCCGGTCTGGATCCGCCACGTCACCGTTGCCGAAGACGAGCCCAAGCAGGTACAGGAGGTCGGCATTGAATGCATCCGGAATCACAATGTCGTCTTCGCGAGGAGACAGCACGCGGCCGATGTCGAGATCGTCGCGGTCGGCACCGATCGCTGTAAGAATCCGGTCGAGTGTGTCAAGCGGTAGAGAGTGATTCGACGGTGAGTCGTTGATGACCGCCTCTGGAAGATCAAGGGCCGAAGCCGCGTCGCGCAGCGTGTCATACTCCTCACGCAGGCGTGTCCGGATGAACTCAACGGACTCCGAACCCAGCTTCACCCGCTCGTCGGTGCGTCCGATGACATCCCGGATCGAGGGAGAGGACCGGTCAATATGTCGGTACTGTGGGACAGCAACCGACACACCGGGAGCAACCGCAGAAATTGGTCGCCACTCGACGCCATCGGCGTCGCGAACAAGAACAGGCGTGTTGAGTGATGCTTCAAGCTGTTTTCCGTGGGCCGTTTCGATGCGTCTACACGGCTTCTCTGGCATGCGCCAGACGTGTGAGCTCTTCGTCGCCTCAATGCGTCCATCTTCGCGGTCGTACGTGTAGAGGCCGCGTTCTGCGGTCGTTGCCGTCTCTTCGGAGACTGGATCGGGGTGATACGCCGTCGCGATATCGCGGATCGGGACGAATCCATCGTCGGTGTGGACCCGTGTATCGCCGGTCACACACAGCCCTGCAGAGGATGAGCCCTTCCCGGAGGTATAGACGGACCGTGGCGCGATGTTGCGGATGTACTGCAGCAACTGTGAGTTGTGCGAGACAACGCCGTTGGAGATGTACGTGTGTGTCCCCTCAACCTCAAGATCATAGACCCACTCGTACTCCGGATCGACGGCCTCGATTGAGTCGATTCGGTCCCACCCGATGTCGCTCTCGGCGAGCGCTCGGAGACGGTCGATGTTATCCGTGACCGAAAGCGCCGCGTCGAGTCGCTCAAGGACGACTCCCCCTGCGTCCGTCACGCGGCCGCCATCGGGGGTGACGTGTCGCTCGGAGTGACTGGTCGCGGTCTGGGAGACGTCCATACCGTCGGCCGGTGCTGCCTGCGAGATGTCGAGCTCGTCGCGGGCGGTGAGGATCGCGTCCCGCTCGCCGTCGACAACCCGCTCGCGAAGTGTCGACAGCCGCTCCATGCGCGCTCTGAAGGCGTCAAGGACGGTGTGCAGGGCAGCGCGACTCGGATTGCGGTCCCCGCGTTCGTAGTGTTGATACGTGCTCCGGGGGACGCCGCAGTCGGACTGCGAGAGCGCGAGGGCTTCGCGGATGTCCCGGAGCATTCCCCCCACGTTCGGGACGACATCACTGTTCGCTTCGGCGTCGTCGATCTCGGCGGCCAAGCGGGCCTTCTGTTCCGTGACGAACCCAGGCGTCTCAGGAGTGCGTAACCCGTTCGGTGCCTCAGACCGAGCATACGGGGCGCTGACCGACTCGTCCGGTTCGATCGGTGTTGCGATGAAATCGCCGTCGGCTAACTCCGACGCAGTAGTCGGCTCTAACTTCCCCCCAGTCTGTGTAAAGAGCGGATGCGAAGGGGTTACCTCAAGCGTTTTGCCGCCTTCGGTTCGGATGGTGTACATCCGATCCGGTGCCTGTCGCTTCCAGAGTTTGCTTGCGGTACCGGGAACAACCCGTTGACCATCAGTCGTCAGCACCGGGATGGAGCACTCTTGATAGACTCCGTCGTCTACGGGGGTGGGGTCCTCAAGATTCTCTTCGACAATAGTACCGATTTCCGGTTGCGTTCCGTCCGGAAGGGAGACCTTTGTATCATATTTTACGCACTTCCCCGTACCCGGATCGCCGATCAGGAGCATGTGTAAGTCTCCCCGGATCCGCGATCCGTCGGGGAGATTCTTCGTGACGCCAGAGAACAACTGGAGGGCGATGGCGAGTTTCTCGCGCTCGTAGCCGTGGATCGAGGGCGCGATCGAGTCGATCATCCGATCGTACACGTCGTCGGTGTTCGAGAGATCGACAATCGCCTGCTTGTCGGCGTCGGTGATGTCCATATCCTCGAATTCCTCTTCCTCAAGATCGATCGCGACCCCCTCCATGTAGACATCAAACACGGGGGAATCGGCGTTTGACTCCTGATCAAGACGCAACACACCCACAACCTGCACGCGGTCACCAGGGGAGACCTCACCGGTGATGTCGTCCTCGATGTCAACATCAATGTTCTGTGGGGTCTCACCGCCACGAAGGCCCTCTGGGCTCTCCTGGATGCGCAGTCGCTGGGCGTCGACAAACTCGGATTGATCCTCATCAAGCCGGAACGGCCCCTGGCGGTCACAGCCGCGACACTCGTGTGGTTCCTGGAAGGTGCCGCCGGTCTGTGGCACCCGGGTGAGCGTCTCACACCGCTGGCAGCGGAAGGCGGCCTCGCGGACCTTCGGGCGCACATCGGTGGCCTTTCGGACAATGCCACGGACGGCGACTAGCCGGTTGACATCCTCGGCACGGATCGCACGGATGTCCGTGGTTTCCGGAAGGTTGTGTACCCGAACGTGCGCCTGTCCGAGTGAGACATCGATCGGCAGGTCATACAGCCGCAGGGCCTCCTCGGCAGACTCTTGGAGCTGCTCGGGCTGAGCAAGGTAGTCATCAGCAAGGTCTGGATCGAACCGGTAGAGATCGTCCCAGTCAACGTACAGCGAACGCTGTTCGGTGGGGTACTTGCGGGCGAGTTCGCCGATGGCGTCCTGATAGTACTCGCGAAAGAACTGCTCAAAGGTGTCAACGAGCTCGGTGTCCTCAACGCTAGACATAAGATGGGTGTCGTGCGGAGTCGGTGATGAGCCTGTGCACGGGGCGACCGTTTATGAGCCCCAGAAGTTGTCGCGACTGCCCAAGCGGACGTCCTCCGAGGCCGCGTCCTCGTCTGTGTCGGTCGCCGACTCATCGGCGTCCTCTTCGGTGTCCGGCTCAAGCGGAAGTCGCTCAAGTTCTTCGCCCCGGGCGTGATTCGAGTGAACCTTCGTGATTCGCACACGAGCGCGGGCCTCCGGAAGAACCCCGTCAACGAGGACAACAAATCCGTCTTCCGTCCGGCCGACACCGGCGCCGCTCTCGTGGATATCGACGATGTCGACAACGAGTTCCTCACCGGGGGTGACCGGGGCCGTTTTGAGGTCCTCAATCGGTTGGTTGTAGTGGTTGCACCACTCCTTGCCACCGCGGTCCCCGTAGTGCTGGCATCCCATCCCCTGGATGCGCTCGGAGAAAGCCGGGCATTCGTCCGCGAGTGGGCAATCAGCCATGAGATAGCCAATAGGGTCGGCGCGTTAAACAGTTGCGATCCGGGGGGTGGCGCCTCCACGATTCGAAACCTTCAATTGAATGTGCCGGATA
>JBEQAX010000023.1:0-25593 GCA_041640095.1 Salinarchaeum sp.
CGTGTTCAATTCATGATCCACGTCGCGGTCGTCGGTGCATACGGAAGTGCCGGAGTGGCGGTCGCACAGCGACTGGCCGAGCACGATGCGGTCCGATTGACGCTGATTGATGACGGTGATCCCGGCGGACTGTGCATCCTCCGTGGCTGTATGCCCTCGAAGGCCGTCTTGTCTGCGGGCGCCCATCGGCACCAAGCCCGCGCGGACGACCGTCTTGTGGGGACGCCGTCGGTTGATCGCGAGCGTACCATCGAACGTAAGAACGCCCAGATCAGCGAGTTTGCCGCTCATCGACGGGCGGCCGTCCAGGCGTTGACCGACGCGTCTGACGTCACCTTCCTTCAGGACTCGGCTCGGTTCGTTGATAATCGGACGCTCGCCGTTGGCGATCAGCGACTCACCCCGGATTATATTGTCATCGCGACCGGATCAACCCCGTCGTTACCCGATCTTGCTGGTATTGAAACGGTTGATCCGACGACGAGTTCCGAGCTTCTTGAGCGGACGACGTTCCCTGACTCAGCGGTTATCATGGGGTTTGGCGCCGTCGGTGTCGAGATGGCGCCGTATCTCAGTGAGGTGGGTGACGTCGATGTCACTGTCATTGAGCACGACGAGCGGCCCCTCGATTACGCCGACCCGGTATACGGCGACGAGCTGCTGGACCTCTACGAGCAGTCGTTCAACATCGACATCCATACCCAAACGATCGAGCGAGCGGTCGAACCGACCGATGACGATGGTGTCCGACTGGAGGTGACCGGACCGGATGGCCGATACACCATTACTGCCGACGAGTTATTCGCCTTCACCGGACGACGTCCGGCACTTGATCGTCTCGGGCTTGAAACGACCGACATGACTCCAAGCTCTGACTGGGTGCAGCCGACGCTACAGACCCCATCGAATCCGCAGGTGTTTGTTGCAGGTGATGCCAACGGCCAGCGACCAATCTTGCACGTCGCCAAAGAGGAGGGCCACCTCGCGGCTGACAACGTCCTTGCGCATGCCCGTGGCGATCCGCTAACGGAGTACACCACAACGCCCCACCGGGTCACGTTCGCCGGACTCGGGGTTTATCCCTACGCCCGGATCGGGATGACCGCCGAGGAGGCGGCAGCCCTTGATCGTGAGACGATCGTCGTCTCGCGGGCGGCAGCTGACGATGGGGTCTTCCGCGTCAAAGACGCCCCACACGGACGGGCGACACTCGTCGTTGATGCGACTGACGGGACGGTGCTGGGCTACCAGGGTCTGCATTATCACGCCGATGTCATGGTCAAGACGATGCAGGTGGCCGTTGAGACCGGTCTCGATGTCCGGGAACTTCCGGATCGGGCGTATCACCCGACGACGCCGGAGTTACTCGACGGACTGTTCCGTGCGGCGACCACTCGTCTGTCGGCCTGATCACCGCCGCGTTTGCCCAAACCTAAGTACATCACCTACCTACCGGTATACGTGTCAGAGCAGGTTCCAGCCGTCGAGACGCTCTTTCTCCACGAGATTGATCGTGGCTATCTGGTCGCTCCGACACGCGATGGGGCGCGCCTGTTTCGTGGGATCCTTGAAGTCAAGGACACCGACGCCGGTCCCCGGCCGGGGCGGTTTCTTCTCAAGCGTGAGTCAGAGGAGCGTCCGCGTGACCCCGACGAGTTCGTCGATCTCGCCCGCCATGCCGACCGGATTCGTATCTCCGAGCAGACCTCCGCAGCGGGGCGAGCGGAGCTGACGGCGCTTCTCGACGCCTACCAACTCGAAGCGACGGCTGTCCGGACCTGCCGGTACTGCGCGCAGGCGGGTCGATACTCGCCAATTACCACCGAGACAGCGATCGTCGATGGCGAGGATCATATCTGTCGGGATTGCGCGCGTGAGCAACTCGAACGCGAACTCGCCTATCACGGTGATATCACCGCGGCAGCCCGGGATCGGCTTGAAGATCTCCTTTATGACGTGCAGGATCTCGGACGGATCACGGATCTGCTGAAGGGCCAACTCGATCCCGAGTTGACAAAGTTCGACACTATCTCGGCGACCGCCGAGGCGGTTGATCCGATTCCTGTCACGGATCTTGATCTCCACCCTGACCTTGGGGACATCCTTGAAACCCGTTTTGACGAACTCCTCCCGGTCCAGAGTCTCGCGGTCGACGGTGGGGTCCTTGATGGAACTGACCAACTGGTGGTGTCAGCAACGGCGACCGGAAAGACCCTTGTTGGTGAACTTGCAGGCTTGGATCGGGTGCTCCGTGGCGACGGTAAACTCCTGTTTCTCGTCCCGCTGGTCGCACTGGCCAACCAGAAGTACCAGGACTTCACCGACCAGTACGGTGACATCGTTGATGTGACGATTCGCGTTGGGGGCAGTCGGGTCCGGGACAGCGGAGCGGAGTTCGATCCCTCCGCGGATGTCATCGTCGGCACCTACGAGGGAATCGATCACGCCCTCCGGGTTGGCCACGATCTTGGTGATGTCGGCACGGTCGTGATCGACGAGGTCCACACGATCAAAGAACCCGGTCGGGGACACCGTCTTGATGGGCTGATCGCCCGGCTGAAACACTACTGCGAGCGCCGCGCCGAGGAGACCGCCGGATACGACGGCGCGCAGTGGATCTATCTGTCGGCGACGGTCGGAAATCCCGCGGAGCTGGCGACCGCGCTTGAGGCGACGCTGATTGAGTTCGAAGATCGACCGATTCCTATCGAGCGCCACCTCACCTTCGCCGATGGGCCCGAGAAAGTCGACATCGCCAACCGGCTAGTCAAACGCGAGTTCGATCAGGAGTCCTCGAAGGGCTATCGGGGCCAGACAATCATCTTTACCAACTCCCGACGCCGGTGTCACGAAGTCTCCCGACGACTGGAGTATCAGTCGGCGCCGTATCACGCCGGGCTCGATTACGGCCGGCGAAAACAGGTTGAGCGTCAGTTTGCCGATCAGGATCTCGCGGCGGTTGTCACGACCGCCGCCCTAGCCGCTGGTGTCGACTTCCCCGCCTCACAGGTGATTTTTGATGCCCTGGCGATGGGCATCGAGTGGCTTTCCGTCCAGGAGTTCGAGCAGATGCTCGGCCGGGCCGGTCGCCCCGATTACCACGACCGCGGCACGGTCTACCTGCTGGTCGAACCCGACGGGGCGTACCACGGGTCGATGGAGATGACCGAGGACGAGGTGGCCTTCAAGCTGCTGAAAGGCGAGATGGAACCTGTCCGTCCGGTCTACGACGAGTCGGCCGCAATCGAGGAGACACTTGCAAACGTCGCCGTTGGTGGATCGGCAACCAAACAGATCACCGAACGGATGGTTGGCGAGGTTCCCACCAAACACGCCATCGGCAAACTCCTTGAATACGAGTTTATTGATGGCCTCGCGCCGACGCCACTCGGCCAGGCGGTTACCGAGCACTTTCTCGCGCCGGGGGATGCCTTTCGGATGCTTGATGGCATTCGCAAGGGTCGTCACCCCTACGACATTGTCGCGGACATCGAACTGCACGAGCCTGACCGGTAGGGGACGAACGCCGACTATTTGACCGTGCTTGCCGTTCCGGTTGGTATGGCCGATGTGTCCGATCCTGTGCTTGAGGAGCTGTTTGCGGTCATCGAAGAGCGCAAGCGCGAGCTCCCGGAGGACTCCTATACGGCGTCGCTGTTTACCCACGAGAAGGGCACCGATTACGTCCTTGAGAAACTTGGTGAGGAGACCACCGAGTTCATTCTTGCCGCGAAAGACTCAGACCAGGAGGCAATCGCCCACGAGGGGGCAGACATCGTCTATCACCTTCTTGTTGCACTCGCGGCCGAGGATATGACACTTGAGGACCTTCAAGATGAACTACGAGCACGTCGTGAGTGAGGCTTAGCTGTTTTTAACGCGCAGGAGGATCACGTTGACATCCTCCTCCGGGTAAACGCGGAGGAATCCTGAGCGTTGGAGATTTCAGGTTTGTAGTTCCACCGACCCCCGGCACGGTGAGAATCCGTGTGGGGTGCATGGACTGTAGCGGGTAGGACTGCTGGGAGTGCCAAGCCCCTGGTACTCCTATCCTCCGTCGTGGTCGGACTCCCAACGTTGGTTTTGCCTTGGGGAGTCCGGCGGACGTCAACGGACTCGGAGTTACTTGTTATGCTACTTTCAAGCAGTCGGGCACTGCATCGATTCATTATCGGAACCGACCGTTCACCTGACTGGTTCCGATTATTGGCTCATTGCTTGGGGCGGACAGGCCGCCATCGTCGGACTGGAGGGGATCGCTCTGTTCCCAGCCTAATTCCTACCTCTATGTAGAACTGCCTGTCCCGTTAAGTTACGGATTGTCAAGTCTCAGAGTGACTATCGTAGCGTAGAGTGACTCCGAGTTGTCTGATTCATCCTGCGGCTGAAGCCGCAGGTATTCTCCTTGATTCTGTATAATAGCCGCTCCGTTGTCGTGTTCGAAACGCGTCTCGCTGCCGGATCAATCACCCAGTGATACGCCACAGAGTAAGCTCGCTCACTGTCTTGATGTCCCGACCGGTTGTATCCCCACTTAGTCTAGTAACAACTTCCTTGACGCTCGCTGGCCTAGTCTCCGCATGGATCACGTTCCGCTGACCGACGAAACGGAGGTCGTCGATGGTGTTCACCTCGCGGTTCTCGCCGCCGGCGAACAGATGAACGTCCAGCATTTCCGGATTGAGCCCGGGGCGACTGTTCCGACGCACGATCATCCCCACGAACAGGCTGGCTTTGTCTACGAGGGGGAGCTTGTGTTTGTCCTTGATGGCGAGGCCCACCGGATTTCTACTACCGAGAGCTACGTTATTCCCGGCGGTGAATCACACGCCGCCGAAAACCAGGGCGAAGCGACCGTCCGTGGCGTTGATATCTTCACTCCGCCTCGCGTGAACCCTGATTGGGCCGAGTAACCGGCCTCCTGTTGTGCTCTTTCAGGTCGAGTAGGTTGTTCCGATAGATTCGTCGCCGGTCTCCTCTCGGCGGTCGTTGCCATGGGCGTCTATCGTCACGGTCAAGGGCCCGAAGTCGTCCATCTGGAAGACCCAGATCGACTCAGCGTGTAGGTCCGGCCAGTAACGCCCCTCAACATCCTCGATGGCGTCAACGATCATCGCCGAGATGCTCGGGACGGTGAGGTACACACAGCCGTGTTCGGCCATGGCCGCTCGCGTGTCGGCGTCCATGCCGCCCTTACCGGCAAGTGCTCGGACGCCAAACTCCTCGATGAGCGTCGGCGCAAAGAAGTTACACCGCTCGCTGGTGGTCGGCCCGCCGGCGAGAATCTCGTATCCGTCGTCGGTCTCGCGGTAGGCCGGCGCGCAGTGGTATACGATCTGCCCGGCGAGATCAACCGGCAACGGCCGCTCGGCCTCAAGATACTCCTGTGCGCGAATATGCTGAGCATCCCGCATCGTGTATACGAGGCCGTCGATATAGACTGTCTCACCAAGCTCAAGCGCCCGCACGTCACGCTCCGAGAGCGGGGCTGACAGCCGCGTACTCATGCGCGCAGTGCCTCCGCTTCAATAACCCGGGCCTCCGGGTGGTCAGCACCCTCAAAGCGGTCACGGAACACGTAGGAGTTGTCGTTCTCGATTCGGACAGTAAAGCGCCGCCGCGGATGGCACATCGGCTTGACGGCAACCGGGTTACCGGCAATATGCGTCCCGGTCACATTGACGTGTACCGCTAGTGCGGTGGTCTCACCACCGATGCCCATTGGACCGATTCCGGTGTCGTTGATCCGCGCCTTGAGTTCGGTTTCCATCGCGGCGATTTCGGGATCGGGGTGGGCGTCGCCACACCACCGCAACGCACAGGCCCGTTTGGCCTGGTTAGCCACCTCGTTGAATGTTCCACCGACGCCGACGCCGACCGTATATGGCGGGCAGGCCTTGCCGCCGGCCTGCTTGATCGCATCGACAACGAAGTCCTTGACTCCCTCGATGCCCTCCGATGGCGGCAGCATCGCGAGTTGGCTTTGATTCTCCGAGCCGAAGCCGGTCGCGACAGTCGTGATCTCAAGTGCGTCTGATCCCTCGACGTACTCGGTATGCAGAATAGGCACGTCGCGGGCGGTGTTGTCCCCGCGGTTTTCCCGGGTTGTCGGGTGCACAACCGATGCGCGCAGGGGCACCGTTTCGGTCGCATGACGGATACCGTCGGCGATGGCGGTCTCAAGATTGACACCCTCGGCGAGATCAACCTCTGACCCGATCCGCAGGAAGTGCTCGTTGACGCCGTTGTCCTGACACAGAGACATCCCTTCACTCCGGGCTGTCCGGGCGTTTTCGAGCATACTCTCCATGACCCGCTGGGCCTCATCGTTCCCCTCGGCCTCGATTGCCTCCTCTAGCACCAATTCGGCGTCCCGCGGCAGGTCGACGGCCGTTAGGTAGTAGTTCCGAGCGACGGCCTCGCGGATCGTCGCATGTTCGATCGACACATTCCCCAGTTGGCGTGTGGATAATTAAGTCACCGGTCAATCAGACGCCTTTGTCCGTCCGGATCAGCGCGTCAACGACCGTGACGCCCTCAGGACCGACGAACACCGGGTTGAGATCCAACTCCGCAATCGGCGGCGCATTGTCGGCCGTTATGAGTCGGCCGACGCGTGCGATGAGGTCAGCAAGGGCATCGAGATCGCCCGCCGGCTGTCCCCGGTCATCGGTGATGCGTGCGCCGATGGTACTCTCATGAAGCCGCTGTGCGATTGTCTCGGCGTCAACCGGCGGCAGAAGTGTCACTGACGCGTCGGCGCCGACCGTCTCAACGGCCGTGCCGCCCGGGGCAACCGTTAGGACCGGCCCGAATCCGGAATCGCGATGGACCCCAACGAGCACCTCGGTCTTGTCGGTCGGATCGATCAGCGGCTGTACGAGGACGCCTTCGATGTCCGCCTCGGGAGCGTGTGCGGTGGCGTTAGCAATGACCTGCTCGAACTGTGACTCGACTGCCCCAGGCGAGACCCCGACGGCGACGGCGCCGGCATCGGTCCGATGCGGGATCGCCCGGCTGTCGACTTTCAGGACGACCTCTGTGTCGCGCTCTGTGGCGTACGCCGTGGCAGTGGCGGCATCGACCGCGTGGACGGTTTCGACGAGATCGATACCGACCGCCTTAAGCAGAGCCTCGGCCTCCTGCCAGGTCAATACCGTATCGGACGGAACAGACGGCATCTCGCGGCTAATGTCTGAAGTGTCGGTCAGCGCGGGCGTCTCCGGGACTGGCTGGCCGGCCTTGACGAGTGAGGCGACAGCGTCGAGACAGGTGGCCGGATCGTAGTACAACGCCGCCTCTTCTCGTACCGTCTCGAAGGGTAGTGGCTCGTCGCTGTCCGACGTAGGCGCCTTCCGTCCGGTCCAGAGAAACACCACTGGATCTGTTGCGCGCTCTTGGATTGCCCGCATCTGTGCGGCGATATCGGCGGCATCCTCGTCAACGGCAGACAGCGCAACGGCAAACACATAGGCGTCGAACCGGTCATCAGCGAAGAGAATATCGGCGATCTCCTCAAGGACATCAGCGCCGTACCCGCGGATGTCCGCCGGGTTGTGCACCGATCCGAAGGTGAGCAACTCCTCCATCGCAAGGAGACGTTCCTCGGTTGCACCCTCGATTGGCGGCAGTGCGAGCCCCCGTTCGGCGGCGAGATCGGCCAGTAGTGTTGCCAGTCCGCCGCTGGTTGAGGCGATACAGACGTTATTCGAGTCAGCAGGATCAAGCCGTGCGTGTGCCTGTGCCCGATGGAGCAGATCGGGGATGTCTGGAACCCGCTCGATGCCGGCGCGCTTGAAGGCTGCCCTCCACGCTGCCTCGTCACCGGCAATCGACCCCGTGTGTGACAATGAGGCCTCCTTTGCGACAGCCGATTGTCCCACCTTGACGGCGAGGACCGGCGTGCCATTCTGAATCGCTTGTGTGGCGACATCGACAAACCGACGCGGGCGTTCGATCCCCTCGACATACAGACAGATAACATCCACACGCTCGTCGTCGGCGAGATATTCGACGTAGTCGGTGACCGAGAGATCAACCTCGTTGCCGGTCGCGATGACATACGCAAACGCCAGATCCTCGTCGGCTCCGCGGTCAAAGAAGGTGGCAAACGCGAGCGCTCCGGACTGGCTCACCAGTCCAATCGACCCCGGTTCTGGCTGGCGCGAGCACACCGCCGAGGCGACCGTCTGGGCGTGCGTGTTCGCGAAGCCGATCGTGTTGGGCCCACAAACGGTTATCCCCGTCTCCTCAACTGCCGCCTCAAGCTCCGCCTCAAGTGCGGTGCCTTTGTCGTCTGCCTCGCTAAAGCCTGCGGTGATGATCAGCGCACTCGGGACGCCCATCGCGCCAGCCTCGCGTACCGTTTCGACGACGTACTCGCGGGGAACACTGATGACCGCCAAGTCGACGACCGTCGGTACGTCACTAATCGAATCGTAACAGGGTTCGCCGAACACCCGCTCGCGCGAGGGATTCACGTAGTACAACGACCCCGTGTACCCGTAGGTCTGGAGGTGCTCAATGAGGTTCGACGCGTACCAGGCGTCCGGACTCGCGCCGACGATGGCGATAGCCTCCGGAGCGAGGAGCGTCTCAAGCGCCGGTGTGTCCATGCCCGGCCCTACGCCGGCCGCTACAAAAGACTCCCGAGGGGAGTCTCAAGCCGCTCTTTGACTCTCGGGAACTTGTATGATCCTCGAATCAGTTGGTCTAGATGTCATGCAGCGACGTACCTTCCTCGCGACGGCGGCGGCCGGATTGGCCGCTGGCAGCGCCGGCTGTTTGGCGACCGCACAGTCCACAGACCCCGTCCAGTCGACAGATGAAACGCGCATTCGTGTTTCCGGTTCGGGAACCGTCACGACCGACCCCGAGATTGCCGAACTGACCGTTGCGGTCGTTGAACGCGGGAGCGACGCGACCGATGTCGGCGCCGCGCTCGCCGAGCGTGCCCAGCGACTCCGGACCGCACTACTTGAGGCGGGTATCGATGATGCCGATATCACCACCAGCGAGTACCGGATTGACCAGGACCGCGACAGCGATACACTCCGCGGCGTCTACGCTTACCGTGTCACCGTCCGCGATCTCGCGACGGTCGGTGATACGATTGATCTCGCACTTGCGAATGGCGCCACCGAGGTTGAGCGGGTCACCTACACGATCAGTACATCCACACGGGAGACGTTGCGCGAGGATGCCCTCCGGGCGGCGATGGACGACGCCCGGGACACCGCCGAGGTTGTCGCGACAAAGCAGGGGCTCACGATCACGCGCGTTGATGAGGTGACGACGAATCAGGTTCGCGTCGGCCCGGTCCGAACCGAGGCGTTCGCGGCTGCCGACACGGCAACACAGATTGACGAGGGCCAGGTGACCGTTGATGCCTCCGTTCAGGTGGTCTACGTTGCGACGGCTGCTGCGTGACGGTGGCGGATACCGCGTTGGCGTCCGTCAGGATAGCCGCTCGATGTTTTTGGCGACCTCGGCGGCGTACTCGCTTGTGGCGAGTTTCTCGCCGCCCTCAATCTCGCGGTGGAGGTCGTAGGTGACTTTCTTTTCGCTGATGGTCTTCTCGACGGCGTCACGAATCAGATCGCCCGCATCCGACCAGCCCATGAAGTCGAACATTAGCCGTCCGGAGAGGATAATCGCCGTTGGGTTGACCTTATCTTGTCCGGCGTACTTGGGCGCCGATCCGTGAACCGGCTCGGCGAGACAGCGCTCCTCACCGAAGTTTGCCCCAGGAGCGATCCCGAGGCCGCCGATTTGAGCGCCACAGGAGTCCGTCAGGTAATCGCCATTGAGATTTGGCATCGCCAGGACATCGTACTGGTCGGTCCGAGTCAACATCTGCTGGAGCATGTTATCCGCAATCCGGTCGTTGACAACGATGGTGTCCTCAGGGACCTCGCCATCGCGTTCCTCCCAGAGGGTGTCCTCGGTGATGACCTCGTCGCCGTACTCCTCCTCGGCGACCTCATAGCCCCAGTCGCGGAAGGCCCCCTCGGTGTACTTCATGATGTTACCCTTGTGCACGATGGTCACCGAGTCGCGGTCATTCTCGATGGCGTAGTCGATCGCCTCCCGAATGAGCCGTTTGGAGCCGAACTCGGTGATCGGCTTGATCCCGATCCCGACGTCCCCCTCGTGGATCATGCCGTCGTAGCCCATCTCCTCTTCGATGAACTCGCGGACACGCTCGGACTCGGGTGTGCCGGGCTTGAACTCGATGCCGGCGTAGACGTCCTCGGTGTTCTCACGGAAGGTGATCATGTCCATCTCCTCGGGATTTTTAACTGGGGATGGCACGCCTTCGAGGTAGTACGTCGGTCGGACATTCGCATACAGATCGAGACGCTGGCGCAATGCGACATTCAGCGACCGGTAGCCCGCGCCAACCGGCGTTGTCAACGGGCCCTTTAGTGCGACGTTGAACTCCCGGATCGCTTCGAGGGTCTCTGCTGGAAGATTCTCGTCGTAGCGCTCCCGGGCGCTCTCGCCGGCGTAGATGCGCATCCAGTGAATCTCACGCCCGGTTGCCTCGGCGGCCTTGCCGAGCACCTGCTCGGCGGCCGGGCCAACATCAACACCGATGCCGTCTCCGTGGAGAATTGGGATAATGGGATTGTCCGGTACCGACAGCTCACCGTCCTCAGCGACGATTGGTTCCCCACCACTGGGAACCTCAATCTGGTCGTAAGTCATGTTGTGTTGATGCTCAGTAGTGAGTATAAAAAGCCCTGCCTTTTCGGAACTCGCCGCCCGACCCCAGGGTCTATGCCGCGGGCACAGCGATGACAACGCATCATGCAGGTACTCGTACACGGAGGCGCCGGTGACAACCCGGAGGCCCCCGCTGCCCGCGCGGACGCCCTGGAGACAGCCGCTTCGACCGGCGCGGCCGAGTCGACCCCGATTGACGCTGTCGAGGCTGCCTTGCGCGTGCTTGAGGGGGACGACCGATTCAATGCCGGTGTCGGCGCGTGCGTCCAGACCGATGGCATTGCCCGCACAGATGCGGGCGTGATGACCAGCGACCGGGCGGTTGGGGCCGCCTGCGGGATGCCCGGTGTCGAGGCGGCCGTCAGCGTTGCCCGGGCCGTTCTTGCGGAGACGCCGCACGTGCTCATCGCCGGCGTTCACGCCGTTGACCTTGCCGAGAGTGTCGGTATCGAGACCGATGTTGGGCTCACGACGGACACGATTCAGGACCGGTACGATGCGGCGGATGTCCCCGAATCGATCGACGCTCAACTCACGTGGCTCCGCAAGGAGTTCGGTGGAACAAGCGCGATACCGGGCGGTGACGACGCAAGCGATCATGACACTGTCGGAGCTGTTGCGGTTGAGGACGGACAACTCGCGGCGGCGACCTCCTCTGGTGGTCGGTGGCTCGCCTTGCGGGGTCGCGTCGGTGACGTTCCGCAGGTCGGCTCTGGCTTCTACGCCACGCCGAGGGGAGCTGCCAGCACGACTGGCGCTGGCGAGGACATTGCACGGATGAATCTCGCACACTTGGCGGTCGACGCCCTCCAGACCGAACCCGACGCTGAGGCGGCTGCACAGGCGGCAATCGACCAGTTCGTCGATGTGACGGACGCCCCTGCCGGGGTGATCGTCGCCGACGCGGCGGGATCGCTCGGATCGGCTCATTCCTCGCCGGCGATGCAGACGGCGACGGAACGCCGATAACACGGTCTCGAATAGACTGATACCGCGACGAGTCCACCACCGTGACAACCGGCTGCTCCGATGTTGTTCACCCCGTGTCCGCCCGCCGTCAGCGATATTCGACCACGGTGTCCAAAATGGACTAGCTTTAAGTCATTCCAGTAATCAATGCGAAATATTCGTGGTTGACTCCGTCCCCCAGTGCGCTCATCCCGACTGCGACCGCGACGCAGAGTTTCGCGTGGCCGAGCGATGGCGCCAGGGACAGGAGGATGACACCGTCGAAGACGGCACGCCATACTGTCGTAAGCATGCCCTTGGCCCCGAAGCGGAACACACCGACACCGACAGCGTGTATGCTCACTACGAACATCCGCTTGGGTCTGGGTTCGTTGGTATCAGCATCGTAATGCTCTGACTGCCGAAGATCATGACGACTGTAGCGATATACGCACAAATCCCATCAGAGGCTGACAACTCACGCGACCGACTCACACGTCTCAAACAACACGCCACCGATCGATACGACGAGTCAATCGATATCACCGAATACCTCGATCTGACGGACAACGCGGAGTGCTGTCCGCAGTACCGAGCACTTAACGAGGCAATTGAGAACGAACGGTTCGATCTGGTTGTTGTCGAACGACTTGGGGCTGTTACGCGCCTTGGTGCCGGCGAACTGGAGTCGTTCATCCAGCACTGTCTGCTCTACGGCGCTGGCGTCAAGGGGCTTGATGTTGGCCTTGAGATTTACGTGCAGGATGGCCAGTTCAAAGAACGACTCTACAGCATGGTTGCCGAGGTCATGGGCCGACTCGCGACGCTCCAGCGCGAACAGACCTTCGAGCAGCTCAGTTCCGGTGTCCGAGCAGCCCAGGAGGTCGGCAAGTGGACCGGCCGACCGCCACGTGGATTTACTGTCGACAATGACGGCTACCTCCGATTGAATGTCACTGAGTACCTTGAAACCCGCCACGCAATCGCGCGGGTTGAGCGAGGAGATAGCAAGCGAGCGGTTGCTAAGGATACGGGTATCGCCCGCTCGACGCTCCGGCGACTGTACGAACAGCGCCGAGAGTTGTACCTTGGGGCGACCAGCGACGACGACCGCATCGATGAGGCGCTTGAGGAGTTTCCGGATATTGACGATATCTCTCGTGATACGGGTGGCCTTGATGCTCGTATCCGCCACATCATCAAGGACGAACTCGGATAGCCTGTCGGGGGGTCCTCAGGACGATTCGTCAGGCGTCACAGCGAGTACCGGTACGTCCGTTTCTCGTCGAACACGAGGGACGACCGCCCCCGGTGTCACGACGCGTTCGATCCCCCGGCGTCGTGGTGCTCCGAGAACAACGAGATCCACGGGATGAGTCTCGACGAACGCGCTCACCTCCCGATCGGTCCGTCCATACCGGAACCATCGGTTCGTTTCGACACCAACACGATCGGCCATCTCGGTCGCCTCTGTAATCGCCTCTTCACCTTTTGTCTCGGCCTTTCGGAGCGCGAAGTCGTTGTGCTCGGGCGTGTCAACAATGTAGAGCACGTCAACGGCGATTGTCTCGTTGCCGGCGAGCTTGAGTGTCGTCTCCATTGCCGCCAGCCCGGATCTGTCGCCGTTGACAACCACGAGCGGACGCGGGACGCTTCCGCCGAGCGCCGCCTGCTGGAGACGCCCGCCCTCCGTTGACGAATCAGAACGAACGTTGGTGTCAGTGGGCATCAGTATGACAAACTTAGGATTCGATAGACAAAAGCATTTTATGTGCATTATTATTGGCGATATCACGTACAATAATTATTTTCCTGTCTCTCGGGGCAGTTGTTAAGTCGTTCAAGCGGTTGTCAGTGAATAATGACAAACGATCGTGAGACATGCGGTCGCTGTGGGGTCTCAATGGTTGTCGATGCGGCCACCGACGAGGACGAAGAGCCGCGTGACCCGTATGGCGAGGACCGGATCGAGCTCAACGCAGCGACGCTTCGTCGCGCGTCGCCAGCAGCATATCTTGCGTCTGTTACCGACCGTCTCGATCGGTTCACCGAGCAGTTCGTCTGGACCCGGTAGCTACTGCTTGTTAGCAGGTACATAGGGGAACTCCGCGGGGAAGGAGCGTGTGACAAAAATCCCCGAGGCGATCCGGAGAGGTCCGGACATCGTCAACCGAACCTCTCTATCCATTAGTGGGGTCCGCTGGCACTTATATCTCGTCCGACCTCGGTGAAAGTGAAGGTGTTGCCGCATTTTGGTCGCCCTCACGTGGTCGCATCGGGATCGATGCGCCATCGCCCGCCGAGCTCGTCGCGGGCGTAGTCTTGGTAGGTCCCGTCCTCGAAGATTGTCACCCGTCCGTTCTCCTCACTGATGGTCACCGCCGCGAGTACCTCATCACGTACGGAGACTTCGACCGCGCTGAGATGCTTGGTCCCCATCCAGTCGGCGTATTCGATGTCATGATCGGCGATCTGACCACCGCTGAGTCCTTTGATCCGGACCATCTGCTCTTGGATCGTCCCGTCGGCCGCCACCACCACTGCCCCATCGCGGTTGAGACTCACCTTATGAGCAGCTTCAAAGAATCCGTCCGGGGCGTCTGGGACGATCCGACAGTCCTCGACTGGCCACGTGTTCGCCCCGAGTGGATCGGCGAACGCCTCGTAACTGGCCCCCGAAATGACGACGAAATACAGCCCTGGCCCCGTCACGTACTGCTCTTCCCATCGATCAAACTCGGCGCTAATGCTTTCAGAGACGTAGAAGATCACGTCGATCAGATTCGACACTGTATCGTATTCCGTGTGAAGCGGGTTATCGGAAGTCATCGCCGGTGATGGTTCGATCCTGCGTCCGAGCCCCCTAATCTCTTTTCGCGCAGTCTTCTGCCTACGCTTAATTTGCTGGGGGTCAAACTGCTGTGTATGCGGGCCGTTCGCATTCACGATCACGGTGGACCGGAGGTATTAGCGGTTGAGGACGTCTCCCGACCGGAGCCCGGACCGAATGAGGTGCTCATTGAGGTCGCGGCGGCTGGGGTCAATCCGGTCGATACCTACTTTCGAGAGGGATCATACACGCCGGTTGAGCTTCCCTTCACCCCCGGCGTCGATGTTGCCGGAACGGTTGTCGCGACCGGATCAGCTGTTGAGACAATCTCGGTTGATACCCCAGTGCTCGGAACCGGTATTGGCAACGCCACCCACCAGGGGGCGTACGCCGAGTACGCTGTTGTCCCGACCGACCGCCTCGTTCCGCTTGCCGGCGACGTTGACCTGCAGACGGCCGGGGCAGCGGGTGTTGTCGGCTGTACGGCCTGGCGGGCGTTGGTTGACCATGCCGCCCTTGATCCGGCGGAGTCCTGCCTTGTCCATGGAGGCGCTGGCGGCGTCGGTCACGTGGCCGTCCAGATCGCTGCCGCAATGGGGGCAACCGTCATCACAACGGCGGCGCCGACGTACCACGATACCCTCGCTTCTCTTGGTGCGGACGTCGTCTTTGACTATGACCGAGAGGACCTGGCGCCGGCGGTCCGCGAGGCGGCTGACGGTGGGGTCGATGTCGTGCTTGACCACCGCCTTGATGAGTACCTGCAGTTCGACGCCGATGTTGCCGCACCCGGTGGACGAGTCGTCGGTATTGGTGAGAACCAATCCGATCCGGCCTTTAGCGATGACGGGGTTGCCCGTTCGAAGGATGTTTCCTATCACTTTATGAGTATGTTCAACACGCCGGATCTCCGTGATCCGCTCGGTGGCGTTGCCCAGTTTATGGCCACCGACCGCCTTGATGTTCACATTTCCGATACGTATGCCCTTGATGCGGCCGCCGACGCCCAGCGGGCGGTACTTGCGGAGAGTTACCTTGGCAAACTAGCCATTACCCCCTGACCCCGCTCGAAGAGAGACACCTATGTCATTCCTCTTGTAATCGATAGCCATGTACCGGGTGCTCGTCGGCATCGATACGGACGAACGACGCGCAAAATCACAGGCACGTGCGGTCGCCAATCTGCCGACTGCTTCCGAGTCGGTCACCGCGTTGCTCATGCACGTCTTCGGTGACAATCCCGAGGGGGCTTCTGTCGGTCAGGTCGGCGCAGTCCGGCGTGCTGAGGAGCTACTCAAGGCAGAGGGAATCGAGACCGAGCTCGTTGAGGGAAGTGTCGAACCGGCAACGGCACTCATCGAGACGGCCGACGAGCGGGATGTTGATCTCATCTGCGTTTCGCGACGGAAGCGGAGCCCAACCGGCAAGGTGATTTTCGGAAGCACAACCCAGTCGGTCCTGCTTGGCACCGATCGGCCAGTGATGAGCGTCGGGATTGGCGACTATGGCGGCGCCCACACAGAGGACTGACACGGACATCGGCGCTGGCGGGCAGTTTTTTGTCCCCGTTGGACCACACAGTGAGCATGGAGCCTCGTGAGGTGGCCTGGCGCATTTACCGCGAGTCACTCCCTATCCTCGGGATCACACTTCTTGGCGGCCTGTTCGCTGGTGCCGTCTTAGATGCGCTAGTCCCCTATTCCAACACGTTTCCCGGGTTGCTGGTCGCCGTCCCGGTCTTTCTGGCCACCCGCGGCAATGTCTATGGGGCGCTCGGCGGACGTATTTCGAGTGGCCTCCACCAGGGGTTAATTGAACCCCGGTTTTCCCGTGATGAACGACTCGTGCGTGCTGTTATCGCCTCGTTCATTAACGCGCTTGGGGTATCGATCGTCATTGCCCTGCTCTCGTGGGGTGTCCTGCGTCTCCTCGGGCGAGCGGTCGCCCCACTGGGTGTCTTTCTTGTGATTCTCTTTGCTGCTGGACTGCTCACGTCAGTAACGATGATCGCGGGCCTCCTGGGGTTGATCTTTGCTGGATATCGGCTGGGATACGATCCGGACAACCTCGTCGGTCCGATCGTTACGACCCTGGGTGATGTCTTTGGCATGCTCTTTTTATTTCTCGCGGTGCTCGCCGTTGATCGCCTTCCGGCCATCCTCGCCCTCGGGGTGGGCTCATAATGGTTGACGCTCCAACGACCGACTCCTGGCGCGTCCGCCAGATCGTCGGCCACATGTTCCCGCTGTTGATCGTCCTCTCGGTGATCGTCCTCTGGGCAGGGCTGACGCTTGATGCGGCCGAGGCCTTACTTGAGGAGTTCGCCCTGCTTGCGGTGATGGTCCCGACTATGATCGGCATGGGTGGCAACCTTGGAGCAATCTTGGCCTCGCGACTGTCAACGCGGCTCCACCTCGGGACGGCAAGCTTCGACCTGGGTGATCGGATGCTCTGGGCAAACATCAGCGCCATTGTCGGTCTCGCAGTGACGGTCTTTCTCGCGCTCGCCGTCGGTACGTGGCTTATCGGTCTGGCTATCGGCGCGCGGCTTGGACTCGGCGATCTCCTCGTTATCTCGCTCGGCAGTGGACTCTTGATCACCGCAATTGCTATTATTGCGAGTCTCCTCGTGACGTATCTCTCCTACCGGCTGGGGATTGATCCCGATGATACGACTATCCCGATTGTCACAAACATCGTCGACGTCTTCGGGATGGTGATTTTTCTCGCGATTGCTGCCTGGACGCTTGAGGTATCCGGCTGAATCATGCCTCGGCGAGTGCTTCGATCCGCTCGGCGGCCGCTCGGGTTCCTTTCGTGATGAGGACATCACCGGCCTGGGCGGTCAACTCGAAATCGCCCCCGACAATCCACCCTTCGCCGGGTCGTCTAACGCCGATAACCCGCATCGTCGGATCGACCGCCGACAGATCGGCGTCGATCGGGGTCGCCTCAAGTTGACTCCCCCGCTGCACTTCGATCCGAGTGAGGATCTCATCGCTTTCTTGGACGGCCAACCGGACAACCGAGTGTACGTCGATATCACGAAAGACCCCCTCGCTGATGTCGACGGCTGCATCGCTGATGCTCTCAGCACTCGTTCCGATGTGGATGAGCCCCCGTAACGCCACCGGGTCCTCGGCGTCGCTTGCGGCCTCAAGGACCCATGCCTCGAATCGTGACAGCAACGCGTCGACCTCGATTTCGATGTTGCGAACCTCCTCGGCGAGCTCCGTGCTTCCGAAGAGCACGCTGCTGTAGGCCAGGTCAACCGACAGCTCCGAAAGGTCCTTCATGTGGACGATGGTGTCGACTGCCCGTTCAAGATCGTCGATGGCTGGATCGCCTCCCGTCGGTGGCTGGTATGGCTCGCCGGTCAGACGTTCTTTGACCGTGGCGATCCCGTCGCTGGGGCCGCGCATGATCGCGACGTCGTCGGCCTGAACTGTGGTGTCCGGACCGGGGCTGAACAGCCACTCCTCGCCACGGCGCAACGCGATGATCCGGACCCCGGTACGGGATTCGAGATCAATCTCTCTGAGCGTCCGGCCGACATACGGTGACTCCGCGGCAACGACCCCCCGAACCGGAATCTCACCGGCCTCCGGAAGAGCCGTCCGAATCGCCTCTGGAAGCTTGATGTCCTCGCGGATCACCTTCGCAATATCGGCGGCTGCGTCGCTGATTGCGTCAGTGGCGGCAACGATACCGATCACCGGTGCAAGCTGTTCGGCATCGGTCGGATTGCGAGCAGCCATCAGGAGACTCATCCCTGCGCGAAGTTCGAGGACGTCCATGCGTTCCTCAAGACGGATGACCTCGCCGGCGAGTTCGTTGTCGTTCGTCAGTACCGCCGAGTACGAGAGGTTGATGAGCAACTCGGCGGTGTCTTTCATCTCCACCAGGAGGTCCTTCACGCTGATTGGCTTGTATCGGACCGCCGAGGTGGATGGCTCGCCCTCGAAGGGGTCCATACCAGAGTAGACCATAGCGGTCGGGAAAAGCGTTTGGCGCCCCGCGTGAGCGAAACGTTAGTATGAGCCCAGGCGGAGGGTAAGGTGTGAGCACGGATATCGCTACCCAGCCGCGTACCCTTGAGGACGATCTCGACGATCTCCTGACGATTTTGGATACCATTCTCGCGGCTGAGGCGTCCCCGGCGGCTGTCGAGACGATCGACGACATCGGGCGTGCCAGCGCCGAGTATCGGCGCGGTGAGCGCGAGGACCGCTCGGAGTTGCGGCGCCTCCTCTCTGCAGGCGATGATGCGACCGCCCGGACGGTCGCCCGGGCACTTACGACCCGCTTTATGCTCGCGAACCTCGCCGAGGAGCGCCAGCGGGTCCGTGCACTCCGGATGGCCAGTCAGGACGGTCCAGTTCCCGATGGGATTGCAGCCGGCATCCAGACCTTAGCCGACAATGGGGCGGATCCGGCAGACGTACAGTCGATTCTCTCGGACGTCTTCATCGAACCGACATTTACGGCCCACCCAACAGAGGCCCGCCGGAAGACGGTCAAGACCAAGCTTCGACAGATCGCGTTGTTGTTGCGCCGCCTTGACGAGCAGGCCATGACCGACCACGAGCACTCGGAGGCCCTCCAGTCGCTTGAGGCCGAGATTATGAGCCTCTGGAACACCCGGTATGTCCGCGAGCAGAAACCTGATCCGACCGATGAGGCTCGTAACGTCCAGTGGTATCTCACGAATACGCTCTTTGACGCCGTCGGTGATGTCTATGAGGCCATCGAGACGAGTCTTGAGCAGACCTACGGGTCAACGGAGAACCGCCCGGTCCCACCGGTCTTTGGCTTCCGGTCGTGGGCCGGCAGCGACCGTGACGGCAACCCCTTCGTGACACCGGCCGTTACCCGCGAGACGCTTGAACGCCAGCGCGAACTCGCGCTTGAGGCCTACGAGGATCACATCAACGAACTGCTATCGGTGCTGAGTCACGACGCCTCGCGGATCGACACCAGCGATGCCTTTGATGTCCGATTGGCGATTGATCGGGACGAACTCCCCGAGATGGCGGCTACGGCCAGTGATCGGTATCCAAACGAACCCTATCGACAGAAGCTGCTCCTCGTCGCCGAGCGGTTAGACCGAGTCATCGATGGTCGTCCCGGCGGCTATGAGTCGCCGTCTGCCTTCCATGATGATCTTCGGACAATCGCCGAGAGCCTCCGTGCGCATGGCCACGAGCGGATCGCCCGGCGGCACATCGACCCGCTGGCCAGAAGCGTCGAGACCTTTGGCTTCTCGCTGGCGAGCCTTGACCTGCGTGACCACCGCGAGAACCACACCGAGGCCGTCACCGCCGTCCTTGGAACCGAGGACGTTGACTACGCCGCGCTTGATGAGCCCGAGCGAGTCGAGGTGCTGACCGACCGAATTCTCAATGGCTCGGACTTGGATCTCAGAGAGATCATCGCCCGAACGGACCCCTCCGATCCGGTCCGACGGGTTCTGACGCGGTTTCTGGCGCTGGCGGGCTGGCAATCAGAATACGGCGAGGACGCCATCGACACCTACTGTATCAGCATGTGCGAGGAGCCCAGCCACGTCCTTGAGGTGCTGTATCTCGCCAGCCTCGTTGATGTCGTTGACCTTCCCGGCCATGCCGGCCTCGATATCGTTCCATTGCTTGAGACCAAGTACGCCCTGTCGGATGCCAGACGAATCATGGGGACGCTCTTTGAAAACGAGGCCTACGCGCAGGCGCTTGCTCAGCGCGGAAACACCCAGGAAGTCATGATCGGGTACTCCGACTCGAACAAGGAAAACGGCTTTCTTGCCGCCAACTGGTCGCTGTACCGCAACCAGCGTCGGCTGGCGGACATCTGTGCGTCTCACGATATCGAGTTGCTGTTGTTCCACGGCCGCGGCGGCTCGATTTCCCGGGGTGGCGGCCCGATGAACCAGGCGATGCTGGCGCTGCCCAACGAGTCGGTCACCGGTGCGATCAAGTTCACCGAACAGGGCGAGGCCATCGCCGAGAAGTACGCCAACCCGGATATCGCCGAGCGCGAACTTGAGCAGATGCTCAACGCGCAGCTCCGCGCCCGCCATCGCGCGCTTGAACACCCTGAGGAACAGGTCCCGTCGGCGTGGACAACGGCGATGGAGACCATGGCTGAGGCTGCCCGGACTAGCTACCGCGACCTTCTTGAGACCGACGGGTTCGTCGAGTACTACGAGCAGGCGACGCCGATCACGGTCATTGAGGATCTCAACATGGGCTCGCGTCCGGCCTCACGATCGGGCCAGCGGACCGTCGAGGACCTCCGGGCGATCCCGTGGGTGTTCTCCTGGACGCAGTCGCGGTGTATCGTCCCCGGCTGGTACGGCCTTGGCGCGGGCATCGAGGCCTATCTCGCGGATGGCGGCAGTCGTGAGACACTCCAGGAGATGTACCAGGAGTGGCCGTTTTTCCGGACGACGATCGATCGGGCGGCCCTCTCGCTGGCGCGCACCGAGATGGAGATCGGCGCCGAGTACGCTGGGCTCGTTGATGATGAACTCCGCGAGCGGTTTTTCCCTCGCATCAGCGATGAGTACGACCGCACGGCTGAGCATGTTCAGTCGGTGATCGACCGCGAGGCCTTCATCGACCGGGAGTGGCTCCGCGACAGTCTCCGACGGCGCAACCCCTACGTCGATCCGCTCAATCTCCTGCAGGTCCAGCTTCTTGATCGCGAGGACCGGTCGGAGGACGCTCAGCGGGCGCTCCGACTGACGGTCAAGGGGATCGCTGCCGGGATGAAAAACACCGGCTGAGCGCCTGGCTATACATTTATCTGTCACTGGTTCCACCATTCTGTTAATGTCGGATCGCCCCCGCAACAACGACCACAAGCCTGGGGAGCTCCGCCTCTGGCGGGATGATGAGCAGTGGATCGCACAGGATCAAGCAACCGGCCTCACCGTGCGCGGTCACTCGCGGGTGGCCGCCCTCGAACGCCTTGATGACAAGGTCGCCGAGCAACAGCGTTCGGCTGAGCGTGGCCCGACAGCTGAGGAGCTGGATGTCCTCGACATTGACCCGAACGACGCCGCCCCGAACGGCACCAGTCCTGACTAACCGGCTACAGTCCCAGCCGGTCGGCGTGACGCTCGATGATCGTATCGAGCGGTAGATTCCGTTCTTCGAGTTCGTACTGCACCCGGACAACCGGGACGTCAATCTCGATCACCGCTTCGAGGTTGTGTGGCGTCGCCGAGACAACAACGTCCGGATCGACAGCCGCGATCGTCGCCGCGAGATCTGCCCGCTGGGCGTCGTTGTAGCCCATCGCCGGAAGCACCGGCCCGATGTGATCGTACTTCTCGAAGAGCGTGGCAATCGATCCAACAGCGGCCTCTCGCGGATCAATGATCTCGGCGGGGTCGGCGCGACGCGCGGCAATCAATCCGGCCCCGAACGGTGCGTCACCGTGTGTGATCGTCGGGCCGTCCTCAACGACAAGTACGCGCTTGCCCGCAATCGCTGACGCGTCGGTGCTAATCCGCGAATCGGCGTGGATGATCGTCGCCTCGGGGTTGACTGTCCGGACGTTAGCAACGACCGTCTCGATGTCGGCTGCGTCGGCGGTGTTCTCCTTGTTGATGATAACGTAGTCGGCCAACCGGAGATTCGTCTCGCCGGGGTGATAGGTAAGCTCGTCGCCTGGACGATGGGGATCAACGAGCACGAAATGCAGGTCCGGGCGGTAGAAGGGGAGTTCGTTGTTACCCCCATCCCAGACGATGACATCGGCCTCGGACTGTGCCGCTTCGAGGATCGCCGCATAATCAACGCCGGCATAGACCACCCGACCGGCCTCGACGTGTCCCTCGTACTCCTCGCGTTCCTCAATTGTGACGTCTTTGAGGTCCTCCTGTGAGGCGATCCGTTGGACGCGTTGAGCCTCAAGATCGCCATAGGGCATGGGCTCGCGCACGACGACAACCCGCTGGTTACGCGCCTCGAGTTGAGCGGCGAGTTTCCGGGCGGTCTGTGACTTGCCACATCCCGTCCGAACGGCGTCAACCGCGACGACCGGAACTGACGCCGCAAGCATCATCCGGTTGGGACCGATCACCCGGAAGTCAGCGCCGGCGGCGAGTGCACGCGAGGCCTGATGCATCACCGTTTCGTGGGATACGTCGGAGTATGAGAAGACCACCGTGTCGACATCGTGCTCCTCAATCAGCGTCTCAAGATCGGCCTCCGGACGGATCGGAACTCCGTCGGGATGATTCGCGCCGGCGAGTGCGGACGGATAGGTACGGCCCGTGTCTGCGGGAAGTTCCCCAAGGTTCTGGGTGTCGGTGTAGGTGAATGCGACCACCCGTTGATCGGGGTCGTCCCGAAAGACGACATTAAAGTCATGAAAGTCTCGCCCGGCCGCCCCCATGATGAGCGTCCGCTGAACTGTCATAGTAAACATCAATCGAGCCGAGTACATTAGTGTCCCGACACCATGGACCGTGGTATGGGGCCCGTATCTACCCCGGATCGCCTTGTCGTCGCCCTGGGCGGCAATACTCTCCTCGGCGCCGAGACGCCCTGGACGGCCGAACAGCAGCGATCGGTCATCACGCAGACGGCCGATACGCTTGCCGCCTCGGTCTCTGGCGATACCGATATCGTCCTGACACACGGCAACGGCCCGCAGGTCGGTGCCCGGCTCCTTCAGCAGGAGGCGGCCCCCGAGACTCCCCGACTCTCACTTGATGTGTTGGTCGCCGAAACACAGGCCCAGATTGGCTATCTCCTCCAACAGGCGCTTGACAACGCGCTCGCGACGCCGGCGGCGTTCATGACGATCGTCACGCAGGTCGTGGTTGATCCGGACGATCCCGCCTTTGAGGCGCCGACCAAGCCCATCGGCCCGATCTATAGCGACGCCGAGGCGGCGGAGGTGCCCTTCGAGACGCGTGTCGTCGCCGACGGCCATCGACGGGTCGTTCCCTCGCCGGAGCCGCAGTCGATCGTCGAGGGCGATGAGATTGCCCGACTGGTTGATGCCGGCCGTGGGGTGATCTGTGCCGGTGGTGGGGGCGTCCCGGTGGTCCGCGACAACGGACTACGCGGTGTCGAAGCCGTTGTTGATAAGGACAAAACCTCCGCCCGACTTGCTCGGACGCTTGCTGCCGACGCGCTGGTTATCCTGACGGACGTTCCGTATGCCTACCTTGATTACGGTGGCCCGGCCGAGCGGCCACTTGAGACGGTCACGCCGGCGGCACTCCGTGAGCATCTCGCGGCCGGCGCCTTTCCGGCCGGAAGCATGGGCCCAAAGGTGACTGCTTGCTGTCGGTTCGTCGAGGACACTGGCAACCGGGCGATCATTACTACACCTGAGGACTTCGCCGATGCCCTCGCCGGTGAGGCCGGCACGCAGGTCTGTCCAGCCTAGTCGCTCCGGGAGGTACTAACCTAGTCGCCCGTCCGAACGGATGCATCCTCGGGCCGGCTTTGCACCTGTGGATCCTCGTCGGTCGGCTGCTTGCGGGCGAGCCACCAGATAAACCCGCTCATCGATACCAGACAGACAATCGCGAAGGGCGCGCCGGTGACGATGACCGATGAGCGCAATGCGGTGGCACCTCCAACGACGACCAGAATCGACGCGATGATCCCCTGGAGGACGCCCCAGAAGATCCGGTTGAGACTTGACGGCGCCCGTCGCCCGCCGGTGGTGAGCATACCCAGCGCGAGCGTTGAGGAGTCCGCCGAGGTGACGAAGAAGGTGGTCACGAGGACGAAAAACAGCGCCTGCCAGAGCCCACCGCCGGGCAGTGCCCCAAAGAGGACGTATCCGGAGACGCCGTCGCCGATGGTGCTCATCGGACCGATGATATCGACAACACCGGTGTGCTGGAACCAGACGGAGGTGCCGCCGACGACGGTGAACCACAGCGCCGAGGTAACCGTCATTGTGAGGAAGGCGGTCGCAATGACCGATCGTACGGTCCGTCCCTTCGAGATGCGAGCCAGAAAGAGCCCCACAAACGGCGCCCACGCAATCCACCACGACCAATAAAAGACCGTCCAGTAGGAGGACCACTGGACACCGGCACCGCCTGCGGCCCCAACGAGGCTCATCTGCAGGAACTGTCCGGCGTAGGTGCCAAGCGCATTCGCTCCGGTTGTGAGCACCCGCCCGGTCGGACCGAAGACAAACGTCACAACGAGCAACACGCTCATCAGCGCCATATTGAACATCGACAGTCGTCGGATGCCCCGGCTGACGCCAGCGACCAGCGAGAGCGTGAACAACACGGTGATGCCAGTAATTGCGACGATCGTCTGAACGTCACTAAAGGTGACCCCCATCCGGTAGCTCACGCCGGCCAGCAGCTGGCTAGCGATAAAGCCTAGGCCCGTTGCAATACCGCCAATTGTCGCAACAACGGCGAGGGTGTCGACGGTGCGTGCAATCACTCCGTTGAGGTTATCGGGGCCAAGCACCGGCCGGAGGGCGGTCGACACTCGGAAGGGAGCGTCGTGCCGGTAGGTGAAATACGCCACCGGCAGCCCGATCGCCAGGTAGCCACCCCACGCACTGATCCCGTAATGAAAGATGCTGTAGGCAACCGCCGGCACCGCGGCCGAGGCGGATTCAGCCGATGCCGTGTCGGCGAACAGCGGGGGGATCGTCTGGTAGTGCGACAGCGGCTCCACCATGCCAAAGAAGACGATCCCGGCTGAGAGGCCCGCAGAGAAGAACATCGCCACATACGAGACGGTCCCATACTCGGGTGGGCCTTCGCCCAGTTTGACCGATCCGAACCGGCCGAGCATGAGATAGGCCCCGATGAGAACCATCGCCAGGACTGACCCGAGATAGAGCCACGCCAGGTTCTGGCCGACAACCACGAACGCGGCGTCAATCGCGGCGGCGACGCCGTCGGTGTCGATCGCGGCCCACGCAACGAAGACGAACGTGACGAGCGCGCCGACAGCAAAGGGGACTGTGTCGAGCTCGTCAGTGAGCTGTGCGACCGTTCGCGAAATCGATCGACGACTACTCAAAGATATTGGGACTTAGCTCCTGAGCGAAAAAAGGCTTCATTCTTCGGGCGATCACCGTTATCT
>JBEQAX010000024.1:0-25117 GCA_041640095.1 Salinarchaeum sp.
CGATCACCCTCGCGCCAGCGTGTGACCGTCTGGAAGCTAAAGGATGAGTAGGTCGTAAAGGCCCCACAGACACCGACGGCGAGCGTCAGTTGGAGCGCCTCGTTCGCCGCCACCGCTGTCACGAGACCGAGCAGAAAGCTTCCGGTCACGTTGACCACCAGCGTACTCCACGGGACCGACCGATTCGGAAGAGCCTGACCGACGAGATACCGTGCAACGGCCCCAAACGCCCCGCCAGCGCCGACGGCCAGCAGCTCTGAGAGGCCCATCAGCGGTCGTCACCCCTGTATTGATGGGCGATATGCGTCACGGCAGCAGCACTCACAACGATCCCACCAAAGCCGGCCGCGTAACTCGCCACCACGTATCCGATGGCCACAACAGCCGATACCGACGCAACGTCGGCAACGAACGTGCTGTATGTTGTAAAAGAGGCGAGCATCCCCGTCCCGAAGAGATACCGGTAGTGGGCGGTAAGGAGGTCCTCGGTACGCGCAGCAAACAGCAACAGTCCCAGTCCAACGCTCCCGAGGGCGTTGACAACAAGCGTGGTCGCGAGGGCACCCCCCGCAATGGCCCCAGTCAGATATCGCAGAGTGGCGCCGAGGGCGCCGCCAACCGCCACGAGTCCGACCGCGAGTATCCGCTGACGGCTGAGGAAACTCATCGTGGCCAGGGGTCAGACGCTTGCTCGGGCATGCACTCAAAGAAAGATGCAATCGCTACCGCAAAAGCGCCTCTATTCGGGCGCTCAGGCGTCGATCTCAACGATGACTTCGTTTCGACGCATGAACGGCGGCGTCCAAGGGTCATCGTACCGCAGCAGTGAGGCTGACCCCTCGGTGTTGATGCCGGCCGACCCGATCGTTTTGCGCAGGGTGCGCTCCTGTCGGGTGACCCGCCAGCGAGGAGCGTACCACGAAAACCGTTTGGCCGCGACGGTTCGGGCGGGTTGGGTGGCGAGTTCAACCGCCGGATCGGTTGGAATCGGCGCCGTCTCAATGTCATACTCCGTCGGAAGGTAAAACGCCATCTCGACGGTGTCGTCCTCGGTCGTCTCCGATTGGACTGGAGCGGTCATCGAAACGGTTGTGCCACCATCGGTTGCGACGGGGGTTGTCATCGCGATGGACTGTTCGCCCTCGTTCTCGCCCGTGAGGTACCGGTACAGCCGGCGAAAGGCCGTGATCTGATCGGGAGCCGTCGTCTCGACGGTCACCAGCGACGGGTAATGCCGGAGTTCAACACCGTCAACCGTGTCGACGACCTCGTAGGGAATCGACTCTGAGGACCGCGTCGTGTACAGGCCCCATCCGATCCATCCGGCGAGGACAACGCCAGCGGCGACGAGAGCGGCTGTGGTGCGGCGGCGCATATACTAGTATTACCCATCCAACACATTAACCTGTCTGTCACGTCACACGACGATGATTGCGTTCAACACGGCCGCGTAGGTCACCCAGACCAGATACGGGAGCAACAACAGCGCCGCGCGCCGGTCAACTGCGGCAAACGCGAGAACGGTCACCCCGATAGCCACCCAGAGGCCGACAATGACGATGAAGGCCGCTCCGGGGCGCTGGAGGCCAAAAAAGAGTGGTGTCCACGCGAGGTTGAGGGCCATCTGCACGCTGAAGGCGCCGACCGCTCGGCGTACCGCATACCGGCCGAATCCGTGGCGGACAACCAGATACAGCGCGACACCCATCAGGCTGAACAGCAGCGTCCAGGCGATTGGGAAGGCAATTGCCGGCGGAAAGTACCAGGCGGTTGTATCAAGCCATGAGGTGCTGAAGTCAGTGAGTACCGCGGGAAGGGCGCCGATGGCGTTGATCAAGACCACAAAGAAGGCAATCCCGCCGATTGAGATGTCACCCGACTGATTTGACACGGCAAGGCGTACGACGAGCAGGGGCATAAAGACCCCCGCTTGCCCAGCGGGCGGCAATCACCAGCTACAGGGTGTGGTATTGGTCAGTGCTGACGCGTCGGCGCGTCGGGCGAGCGGCGCGCTCGCTAGCGGACGTGACGGCCGTACCACCGATCGAAAGCACATCAGCATAATCAACGAAGCCGTCGTCGTTCACGTCAAGCGCCTGTTGGACGGCGCTGTCGACCGGGCCAACGTACTGAAGCGCGAGTTGGGCATCATGAACGCCGTTTGGACCGCTCGTGGTGATCCGCTGTTCCCAGTTTGCCCGTGATACGTCAGTCGTGTCGGGGATCTGTCCAAAGAGGAGCAACGCCGCCATCGTCGCCGAGAGATCGGTGTGATGGCGCCACTCGGTCGTCGGCGTAACGCCCGGGCCGGCCGCAAGAACGGTCTGGGCCGGGCCGGTGTGGTTGTGCGACGCCCAGGTGACTCCCAGGTGGTCGGAGATAACCTCCCCGAGCGTATTCGAGAGGGCATACGGCGAGTCACGGGTGCGCGCCTTGTCGATCCGCTCAACCTCCGCGTCGGTCAACGAGACATCAACAGACCGGGATACGGCCTCGCGGATCGGCACACCACGCTCGATTGCCGCCGCAATCGCGGTGTTCGAACCGCTTGCCTGGCGGATCGCCTCGGTCTTGAGAGGGGCGCCGTAGTCGTCTCCGGTCGCCAGGCCGCCGGTTTCGTGATCCGAGGTAACGATCAAGAGGGTGTCGTTACGGCGAGCGACGACCTCACGCCCCCAGGCGACCACCTCATCGAACGCCTGAGTCTCAGCAACGGTCGTCTGAGTATCGTTACCATGTTCAGCGTGATCGATCCGGCCGCCCTCGATCAGCAGGAAACAGCCATCGCCACCGGCAAGACGATCGAACGCGGTCTGTGACATCTCAAGCAGCGACGGAATCGAGTCATCACGGTCAAGCGTGTACGTCACGTGGCTCTGATCAAAGAGCCCGAGTAGTTGGTCGCTGCTGGCGGCCATCAGATCTGACCGGTCCGAAAGAATCTCATAGCCCGCCGCAGAGGCCCGATCGAGTTGGTCGCGCGACCACTCGCGGCGTCCCCCACCGAGAAGCACGTCCACCTCTTGTTCAAGATACTGGTCGGCGATGTCGCGTTCAAGATCACGATCGTAGATGTGCGAGCCGAACACGGCTGGTGTTGCGTGGGTGATCCGGGTGGTCGAAACCAGACCGGTCGCCTTTCCGGTCTGGTCGGCCGCCTCAAGCAGCGTAGTAATCGGCGTGACATCCTCCGAACCGGCTGGGCCGCGAACCGATACCTGGCCATTGTACGCCTGCATCCCGGTCGCCAGGGCGGTTCCCGCGGCGGCGGAGTCGGTTACCGAGCCGTCGCGCGGAAAGGTTCGCGTCAATCCGACGGGGGTCATCGACTGGAGAGCGAGCTCTCCATGCACGTGTGCGGTAATCTCGATTGGGTCAAACCCCATGCCGTCACCAATCGCGAGAATGATGTTGTCGATCCGACCACCATCGGTTGCTGTTGTACTGTTCGCGGGCTGTGCCGCCGCAAGGTCGGTCGCACCCAGTGCGCCGACGGTCCCGAGTCCGGCCATGAACTGGCGTCGTCGCATGCAGGTAGTACCTGTAGAATAGGTGATAAAATTCGTTTATAATAGGGGTCCGTACATCACTGATCAGTATAGAGCACTACAAATGTGAACGGCCGTAAGATTCGACGTACAACCGCTAAAAGACAGAAATTAGAAATATACAACAAAGTATCAAACAACAGCTTAATACTCACACTGATTTAAACGGACGATGTATGCACGATCTGACCGGATTCCAGCGAGATCTGCTATACGTTATCCTCGGCGGGGACCGCCCGCATGGACTGGCGATCAAGGACGAACTCGAGAACTACTACGGTACGGAGATCAACCACGGCCGACTGTACCCGAATCTCGATACGCTCGTCGAAAAGGGCCTTGTTGAAAAGGGCCAAATCGACCAGCGGACCAACTCCTACTCACTAACACAACGTGGCTCTCGCGAGATCAAGGCCCGGCGTGAATGGGAAGACAATCATACCGGATTCGAGTAGTCAGCCCCGGCAGCGAGCCGAACACTCATATGTCGGTCGGCCATTGACCCGTGCATATGACCCAGCCGGGTCAACAACGGGTCATTTACTTCGCCCCTGAACAGACACCGGTCGAGCCGGTGCGTCGGGCACTCGAAGCAGACTGCGAACGGCTTGATCTCGTCACCGTCGCCACCCAGACGGCCGCATGGGAACACGTTCACCGACGCGATACCGACGGTCTCATCACGGATCACGACCCGCCGGCGGTCGATGGGCTCGCTATCCTTCGACGAGTCCGCAGGCGGCGACCGGAGCTGCCCGTCGTTGTCTATCCAAGTGATGGCGACGAACAGCTGGCGAGTCGCGCTATCTCCGCGGGCGCGAACGAATACGTTCCGCGACCGACATCGGGCCACCGGGCGGAACAGCTGGCCGATCGACTCGATAGCCTGCTCGATGGCCGCCACCCGAGTGCTCCCGCCAGACGTCAACCCGAACGGCTCAGTTACGTGGCCGAAGCCTTCCCGGATGTCGCATTTACCATCAGCCGTGACGGGCGATACCTCGAGATCCTGACCGAAAATGGGAATGCTCTGTTGTACGCCGACCCGGAAGAGCTTATTGGCTACCGGTTTCAGGAGGTGCTCCCCGCGGCGACCGCCGAACGGTTTCACAACGTCGTCAAGCAAACGATCGACACGGGGACCATACAGCAACTTGAGTATACACTGGAGACGACTAACGGACAGCGATGGTTCGACGCCCGGGTTGTGCCGGTCGAGACGACAACCGACGCAATCGTCATCTGGGTCGCTCGGGATATTACCGAACGCAAACACCGCGAGCGTGAGTACGAGCAGGTATTCCACGGGGTTCACGACGGCATCACGATTCACGATCCGAAAACAGCGCAGATCCTCGACGCAAACAACACCTACATTGATCGGCTCGGATACGACTCGCTTGAGACTGTCCAGAACGCTGGAATCAATGGACTCAGCGACACCGAGGCCGGGTACACCAAAGAACGGGCCAAACGACTCATCCGTGGGGTCGGCACAAGTGGCGAGCCACGGACAGTCGAGTGGGCAGCACGCACACGTGACGGCGAGCGCATCTGGATCGAAGCTACCCTCGCACCGGCCGTGATCGGTGGTGAGCAGCGGGTTATCACTCTCCAGCGAGACGTAACCGAGCGAAAACGGCGAGCGCGCGAGTACGAACAGATCTTCAACGGCGTCAACGAAGCGATCAGCATCCACAATCCGACGACTGCTGCCATTATCGACGTCAACGATACGTATCTCGATCTCTTCGGGTATCCGGACGTAGAGGCGGTCAAGGACGACGGAATTACCGGGATCAGCGCGACATCGGAGGGCTACACGCGCGATCGGGCGGTAACGATTATCGACCGGGTAGCGACGACCGGCACAAGCGAGACGGTCGAGTGGAAAGCAACGACAACCGACGGCAGCCGGATCTGGCTTGAAGTGACTGCCACCCCAGCCGAAATCAGCGGCGAGCAGCGCGTGCTGGCCATTCAGCGCGACATCACTGCCCGCAAGCGCTACGAACAGCGCCTAGAGGTATTCAACCGCGTTCTTCGTCATAACCTCCGCAACCGGGTTGACGTCATCATGAGTCATGCCGAAGCTCTCGCCAATACCACGGAAGGATCCCATGCCGAGCAGATCATTGCGGCTGCACAGGCGCTGGCAAACGTCGGCGATCGCGCACGGACGATCGACCGGTTCTTTTCGCGGGAGATTTCCCCCGAGAAGCTATCGATCACAGCCGTTCTTGACCAGACGATTGATCGACTCAACGTACCAGACGCCGGGGTGACAGTCGAGACACGCGTCCCGGCAGACCTCCACGTCATCACCGACACAGAGGTGCTTATAGCCACGCTTGAAAGCGTGCTTGAGAACGCGGTCACCTACGCCGATCAGAAGGTGATGATCAGAGGCGAACGTACCGATGGACAGTGTGTGATTACCGTCAGTGATGATGGGCCTGGGATTCCAGACTGTGATCGCGTTCCGCTTGAGTCGGTCTCAGAAACCGACCTCCAGCACGGCCGGGGACTCGGGCTCTGGCAGGCGCGATGGGGAGCCGAGCGACTCAATGGCACGATCACCTTCGAGGTCGACAATGGGACAACGGTGCGAGTTGCGGTTCCCGATCAGTGACACACCGACTAGGTCAGCTCTGCGAGGGCGATTTCGCCGCCATCAACCGCAAGACGGACCTCCTCAAAGGTTGTCTGAAACCGCTGGCGATGACGACCATCGGATCGGTAGGTCATCGCCGACGCGACCAGTCCGGCCTCTTCAAGCCGGTTGAGCCGGCGGTAAACCGTCGCACGAGAGATGTCAAGTTCAGCAGCGATCGCGCGAGCCGGGAGCGCCTCATCGCTGATCGTCTCGATGATTGCCTGTGCGTGTTCGTCAGCCAACAGCGAGAGCACCTCCGCAGCGTCAGCCGGAGACGTTGAGTCGTCCGTCGACGGCTGAGCATGGTTGTCTACAGGATCGGATCGGACATCGAGCGTACGCGGGGACATGCGTACCTTGCTGTAACGAAGCAAGCCAGGTAGGTATCATTACTAGGAGTTTCGAGACGAGCTATGGCATGACTCTAGCCATCTAGAGTGTCGGCATCTGTGTGGGTCTCGAAGAAGGCTGCCGCGAGCGCTCGTTGTGCCTTACGGAGGTGATACAGCAGCGTCGGTGCCGTGATGCCGAGCGTCTCGGCCACCTCCTCGGCGGTACTCCCGCGAGGAGAGGTAAAGTACTCGCTGAGGTACGCCGTCCGGAGGACCTGACGCTGACGGTCAGTGAGAGCGTCGCGTAGCGTATCTCGAAAGGCGTTTGTCGGGTCCGGATCGCGGGAACGGCGCTGTTTAGCCGCGAGTTCAACCGTGTCGAATCGCGCTTCGAGCACCTCAACGAGTTGTCGGGGTGTCTCCGTGGTAGAGACGGTCGCTGTCAGTCGAGCGGCCCCATCGCGATAGGTGGCGGAATTGATCGATGCGCCCCAGGCGGTAACAACACTGAGCGGGGTATCCTGTTCAATCACGAGTTCGATCAGTGGATCCTCATCACGCCGAACGATCCGCGTACGGTCCGTTCTTGGATGTGTCTCAAGCCGATCACTCGCCGTCGCCGCTGTTGATGAAGGCCGCAGGTATCCGACAACCCCAGCGTCCTCAACCGGGACAACACCGACAAGCGAGAGCGATTCGAGCGTATCGGTGGTCGCCGCGACACCCGGACTCGTGTCGTCGGCTACCTCGATGGTAAGTTCTGTTACGGTGTCAGCAAACAGTAGCTCCTCTTGACGGCCAGAAACGATGGCGAATCCGGCGACGATACCGAGTGTTTCGATGGCGGCACGTTCGCGCGCTTCGACTCCTCCCTCATCGGATACGTAGATGCTGATCGTTCCGTAGGTGATCCCGTCGTGATGAATCGGCACCGCTAGCGACGACTGGAGTCCAGCTCGGAAGGCGGCTAGGCGCACCGATCTGGGAATCGTGTCGTCCTCTACGAGTTCATTGGTTGTGTGGGGCTCGTCGGCTCGCATGGCCCGATGCGCAGGAAGCATCGGCTCGGCGAACTCGGTGTCAACGATCTCGACGAGATCATCAACGGTGCCGTCGGTCGCGACGGGACGCAACTGATCGGTTGTTCCAACGCGTTCGCCGACCCAGACAAACGCGTACCGATCAGTTGCCGCAAGCCGCTCACAGATCGTCGTCGCCACGGCATCGTATTCCGGCGCATCGACGATCTGTCGGAGGATATCGGCGATGAGAGTGTCGATTGTCTCAACCCGATCGACCTGGCGTTCAAGCCGGTTGACCCGGGTTTGGAGGTCGTGACGGGACTCGCGCGAGCGAAGAAAGACCGCCGCTCCGTCAGTCGTCGGACAGACCTCGACTCGGAGCCATCGGTCGATTGTTGGGTAGTACTCACGAAAGGCCGTTTCGTCAATCGTCTCGCCGGAGAACGCATCGGATAGGGCGTCAGTTGTCGCGTCAGGAAAGACCCGCGGGAGCGACTGCTCCTTGAGCGTGCTCGCATTGGTGGCAAGCAGGGCCTCAGCGGCGTCGTTGACGGCTGTAACGATTCCCTCGGTGTCGGTCTCAATGATCCCAATCGGTGCAACGGCACTTGTGGCATCCATTGTTATCCCAATACTGGACGAGACCGACGGATCATGACTGGGAGCGATCAACATCGCTGAACTCGAAGCGGGCTCCACCGGCCGGGTTATCGGTCAGTGAGACGACCCACCCATGGGCGCGTGCGATGCGGTCGACAATCGTGAGACCGAATCCGGTGCCGGTGTCCGTACAGGTATATCCAGGCTTGAAAACGCTGTCACGCTGGTTCACTGGAACACCCTGTCCGGTATCGGAGACATAAAATCCGTCGTCGGTCGTCCCGACACGGATGACAATCGTCTCGATATCGTCTGTATAGCCGTGTTCGATGCTGTTGCGAAAGAGATTCTCAAAGAGTCGCTGGAGGCGGTCGATATCAGCTTTGACCGTGGGGAGATCATCAACGACCGAGAGAGTCGCTTCGGCGGTGTCAACCGTTGCCCAGGCGTCGCGAACAACGGTCTCGAGTTTCACTGCCTCCGAAGCGGTCACGACGCGATCGCCGCGGGCAAGTGTCAGGACATCCTCGATAATCCGTTCCATGCGATTGTGCGCCTGCTCAAGATGCTCGAAGTGCTCGGCCGCTCCTGTCTCGCGGGCTGCCTGAAGGCGGGCGTCGGCAACATCAAGCGGGTTCCGGAGGTCGTGACTGACCACGCTAGCGATCCAGTTGGTGGCCGACGATCGCCCGTTCGATCGGTCGGTGAACAGGAGATAGCCATCGGCGGCTAGCCCCTCAGCCTCGACGGCATGAACGCGACAGCGACGGGGGCGCTGACCCGTCTGATCAGCGGCCCCGCGGGGGCGTTCACGGAGGTCAACATCAAGCGACGCACCCTCATGAATGGTCGCCATCAGATCCTCAAACGTTGAGTCGTCAGCGTTAACATGGTACTGGCGCCACCACGCACGAAGTGGGCCCTCGGCGTCATCGAAGCGCTCGACAAACGCCTGATTCACGTACTCGATTCGGACGGCAGCATCCGTGAGAGAATATCCAAGGGCCGGAACTGGCATCGACTCAAGGGCGATCACATGTTGCGGATCGTCGGAGTGCGCTGAATCGGTCATGAGAGATGCGCCATACGAGACGACAGAGTGGGTTGGACGCGACAGGTTGCGTGTTGTCGAGTGTTCGGCATGCACCCGCTAAGATGTTTTCCTCGGAGGGGGGCCATCGCACTGAGAGCGATCACCAATTCGGTGTCATTAACCGAGGTCGGGGCCGTGCTCTCGCGGTGATGCGACCACAATCGGCGTTTCGGTGGGTCCATAGACATCCATTTGCTGTGCTTTCATCGACGTTGCCGTTCCGACGGACTCGACGAGGCCGCGCTCGGCGAGCGCATTAAGATGGTACTGCACGGTCTGCAGCGATCGGTCGGTGGCGGTCGCGAGCTCGGAGATCGTCCGGGGGCGCTCACACAGCCGGAGAAATACCGTCCGTCGGGTTGAGGAATCGAAGGCATCAAAGATCCGATCAACGGCTGGATCGTCGAGATAGAGTACTGGCTGTCGTGGGGTATCGTCGGTCTGTACATGTGAGACGAGATGCTGGGCCATAGGTCTCGGTCCGGGAGCCGTCGGATTAACTCCGGGGGCCACGTTTCAGACGATGTAACAGTCACATCACAGGAGATTTTTAGGCACGCCGCAGCACGTACCGGAATGTGTCACCTCCCGAGTCCGACCTAACGGAGATTCAGCCGAACGTGCTGATGGTCGACGATGAGAAGGAGGTGGCTGACGCGTACGCACTGCGGCTGGAGGGCGTTGCCGATGTGACGGTCGCCTACGGTGGGACAGAGGCCTTAGAGACGCTTGAGCGGCGTTCCCCGCCGGATGTCGTCTTGCTTGACCGACACATGCCCGGAACATCCGGCGACGACGTTCTTGCGGCCATTCGCGAGCGCGACCTCCGGACACGGGTTATCATGATCACCGCAGTCGACCCGGGCCTCGACATCGTTGATCTACCGTTCGATGACTATCTGTGCAAGCCCGTCGAACGGAGCGACCTGCGAGCGGCCATCGATCAGCAGTGCCAGATTCTAGCGTACGAACTGCTCGGTGAGTACTTTGAGGTCGCATCAAAACGGGCCGTGATTGCCGCCGAGGTTCCCGCCAGCGAGCGCGACGACGACACAGAGTTTACTGCGCTCGGAGAAAGCGCAACACGGCTCAAGTCGCGTCTTGAGCGCGTACTACCCGAGGCCGAGGAAGTACTCAGCGCGTTTACGGCGATCGACCGCGGGCGGTACTGACTCATAGCGGGGAGAAGCCCCGCGGGGCGCCGGATCCGGGGAGGGACAACCAACGACGGGGGGCAAACAGCGGAGACGAACAGAGGCGATCTCGGGCGCCCCGGTAACGTGTATGCAACCCCACGGCAAATACGGGCGTGGTCGTTGCAGCAACCGAAACAGTGTCGCAGTCTGCTGTTAGGCCTCACGGAGAGAGCCACGCACGCACTCAGAACGGGAACAGCGAGTCGGCGTCCGCTGGGCGTTCGAGGAGTTCGATTTCGTGGTCGTCTTGATCCTTCGTGAACGCGTAGCGGTGATCACACGAGGCAGGATCGCGGTAATCAGGAGCCTCGCGGCGTTGAAGTCGATCCCAGGCATCCGCCAGGTCGTCAACCCGTACACAGAGGTGACCCCAGGCATCACCATGCGTGTAGGTCCGTCCGTCGTAGTTATACGTGAGTTCGAGATCCATAGCCTCCGCCGGTGCCTCCGGCGGGCACATGAAGTAGTTCGCAAACGTCTCGGCCTCCCAGCGCCCGGCCGGTTCGTACTCAAACTTCCGGAGCCAGTAGCCGAGTGCGGCGTCAGCGTCGGTCACGCGGAGCATCGTGTGATCAAGGCTCCAGCGAGCCCCGTAATCGCGCTCGACAAGTTCGATTTCGTGCCCATCAGGATCCGTGACGAACGCATACCCAGGATTTTCCGAGGGTGGTCGATAGTCGGTCACCCCTTCGTCCATCAACTCCGCATATGCCGCCTCAACATCGCTGACACGCACAGCGATGTGGCCCCAGGCGTCTCCCATCTCAAGGGAGTCATCGTCGTGATTGCTCGTCAACTCAAGCATGGCGGCGTCCTCGTGGGCGTCCGCCGGCCCGAGATAGGCAATGGTGAAATCCGCGCCGTCGTATCGCTCCTTGAGTTCGTACTTGAGATGATCGCGGTACCACGACAGGCTCGTCTCAAGGTCCGCCACCCGGATCATTGTGTGATCAAGCAGTCCGTTCATAGTCGCCCTCAGGAGGCGGTTAATAAAAGTCTCCGGCCTCGGGGTCAGGTACTTTGGAGGATTGAGGGGTCAAAGTCGATTGACCGCGAGTCGTCCTTTCCGGCGGCAACCCCGCTGGTGATGATCGCCTGGAGTCCCTCCTCAACGCTCATGTCGATGTCGTAGACCCGGTCTCGCGAAACGTAGATCACAAAGCCCCCCATGACCGGATTCGGGCCCATCGGCAAGAAGAGACTCACCATCCCCTCATCGACGAGTCCAACACTCTCTTCGAGGCGTTTGGGAGCATCGGCCGTGACAAAGGCCATTGTATAGGACCCCTTAGTTGGATACTCGACGAGTTTGACATCCCGAAAGCTCTCCTCGCCCTTAGCAATCGTCTCGCTCATCTCACGGAAGCTCCCGTAGACCTGTCCAATACCAGGGATCGTCTCGATAATCGAGTGAAACACGTCGACCGCCCATCCACCGTGGGGAGCCGTTTCGATCGCCGCACCAAGGAGTAACACGAACGCGAGGGACCCACCGAGCACCATGAGGATGGCCGCCCCGCTACCGATGTTAAGGCTGGTCGCGAGAAGGCCTGCGACCGGATCAAGCAAGCCAAACAGAAACCGCCCAACGAACAGCAAAATGCCGAGCGTGACAAGCGTGGGAACTAGAAACACCACGCCGGTGACAAGGTAGCTTTTGAGCCGGGCAATCGTCTGGGGACGCAAGGGAGCGTCACTACTCATTAAGTGTGTCTGGGGCGTCTGGCACAAAACTCCTTGTCCCGGGTTGCAAAACGAGAACGTCGACCCCGCGGATCAGTCGTCAGAAGGAAGCGGGTCCTCAGCGGCGGAGGACTCGGATACTGCAGCGGCCTCCTCTTCCTCTTCTTCTTTCTTATCTTTGATTTTCTTGAGTCTGAACGTCTCTTCGCGCTCCTGCTCCATGAGCTTCTGCTCGATGTAATCCCGGTTTTCCCGTAACTCGGGCAGGAGCTTGAACTCAAGCGCGTTAACCCGACGCTTGGTCTTCTCGATCTCATCAAGCATCTTTTTCATCGCCGTCTCGACCTCGGCGGCAAGGATGATCTGCTCAAGCAGGTCCTCGTAGGCGGCGGCCGCTTCGTCGATCCGTGCACTCGTTCCGAGGACACCATACCCACGCTGGTCAAGGCTCTTTTTCACCTTGGTCGACTCGATTTCGGGGACAACCACCCCCATGATGTTCTTCGACTGGATAGTGATCTCGGGGTGCTCCTCAAGGGCGGCCGCGGCGCCACGTACAGCGACATCCCCTTCCATCGATCGGGCCATATTGAGCTTTCGCTGAGCGCGCTCGTAGTCCGCCTCAAGATCGGAGCGAACCTCCTGGGCCTGATCGAGAATATCCATGAACTCCATAATCAGCCCATCGCGCTTCTGCTCAAGCGTGTCGTGTCCGCGCTCGGAGAACTCAATCCGCTCCTCAATCTCCATGAGGTTCTTACGGGTGGGTTTGACGTCCTCGGCCATCGCCGGTAGATATCGGACCCCGCATGTTAATTCTGTCGAGAGGGGGACTCAAGACCGGTCACGATAATATGTGAGCGCCAGCCCGATCGCCATCGGGCCAACAATCGGCCAGCGCGCAAACGGGGCTCCACCGGTCACCGCGACCACGACGCCGCCGAGTCCACTGACAAGTAACAGGCTCCCGGCGACTAGCCCCACCAGACTCCGGTCAAGAATCGCCTGGAGACCAAGCAACGCCGCTCCACCCATGATCGTCGCCAGCGCGCCTTGAGCAGCACCATCAACGCCGAGAACGGTCCCGATCGAACAGATAAGGAGGAAGCCTACCACAGCAAGCCCACCAACAGCGACCATGCGGTCAATCAATGGAGCAGTCTCGGACACACACCAACGGAGGGGGCTAAGAGTCAAACACGCTCCGATCGATCACGCACCGGTCGACGACGGGACGAACACCGACAAGATGTCGACTCCGAGAAGAACCGTGAGGAGTGCCGCAATGAGGAAGAAAAGGATGACAATGCCGAGAACAAGCCCGGTGGCGCCCAGCGAACTGGTGAAGCGGGACATGGAGTATGAGCGTGTTGGGTCCAGATGAATTTGGTGGTTTCCTAAGGGCAAAGCGAGCGCGGGGAACACCGGAGCGACAGCGGTCTCAGTCCGCCGTGAGCTCGGCCATTTCCGACTCGTCCTCGCGGTAGTACTGCTCAATGAAGTCTTCGTCAATCCGGATAAGTTCGTCTCTGGGAAGCAACGAGAGGAGATCCCAGCCGAGCTCAAGCGTCTCCTCGACGCTCCGGTTGGTATTGAAGCCCTGCTGGATGAACTCGGTCTCGAACTTATCAGCAAAGTCGAGGAACTTGTTGTCCCGCTCGGAGAGCGCCTCACGGCCAACAATGTTCACAAGATCGCGAAGGTCCTCGCCCTCGGCATACGCGGCGTACAGCTGGTCGGCGACATCGCCGTGGTCGGCGCGGGTAAGGCCCTCACCGATCCCGTCGTCCATCAACCGTGAGAGACTCGGCAGGACATAAACCGGGGGTTCGACCCCCTGGGAGTCGAGTTCACGATCAATGTAAATCTGCCCCTCGGTGATATATCCCGTCAGGTCGGGGATCGGGTGGGTATCGTCGTCACCAGGCATGGTGAGGATCGGGATCTGCGTGACCGTTCCGTCACTTCCCTCGATCCGGCCGGCGCGCTCATAGAGCTGCGCCAGGTCGGTGTACATGTATCCGGGGTAGCCACGCCGTCCCGGTACCTCCTCACGGGCAGCACCGATTTCGCGGAGCGCCTCACAGTAGTTGGTCATGTCCGTGAGGATGACCAGCACGTGGTAGTCCTGGTCGAAGGCAAGATACTCAGCGGTCGTCAGTGCCAGTCGTGGGGTAACCGTCCGCTCAACAGCCGGATCGTCCGCGAGGTTCATGAACACGACCGTCCGATCAAGCGCACCGGTCCGCTCGAAGTCGTCCATGAACTCGTTGGCCTCCTCGGCGGTAATCCCCATCGCCGCGAAGACCACTGCGAACTCGGAACTCTCGTCGCCTTCGTCTTCCTCGGGAACGCTTGCCTGGCGGGCAATCTGTAAGGCCAGTTCATTGTGCGGCAGTCCCGATCCGGAGAACAGGGGAAGCTTCTGGCCGCGGATGAGCGTGTTCATCCCGTCAATCGCAGATACGCCCGTCTGGATGAACTCCTCGGGGTAGTTCCGCGCCGCCGGATTGATTGCCGAACCGACAATATCACGGCGCTCCTCGGCGACGACATCCGGGCCGTCGTCAATCGGTCGTCCCGAGCCGTCGAGAACCCGTCCGAGCAGATCCTCGGACACGGGCATTTTCATGGTTTCGCCGATGAACCGGACCGACGCGTCACGGCCGATGCCGCCAGTCCCCTCAAATACCTGGATGGCGACGAGGCCTTCGGTCGTTTCAAGGACCTGTCCGCGACGGATCTCGCCGTCCTCGGTCTCAAGTTCGACGACCTCGTCGTATCCGATTGGCTCGTCAACCTCGGCGAAGACCAGCGGTCCACTGATTTCGGTGATCGTCTGGTATTCTTTCATCGTCCTTAGTAGAGCTCCCGCAGTTGCGCAGTGATCTCCTCTTCGACCTCACCGGCGAAGGCGTCGGCCTCGTCGTCGGGGGTCGTCGCGATCCGGCTAATCCGCGCCAGCGCATCGGTGTCGGTGATCTCCTCGACAGGCGCTCCCGCCTCAAGTGCCTCGAAGGCCTCGTCACTGAAGGTCTTGATGGACTGCAGGATACGGTAGGTCTTTTCTGGTGGACAGTAGGTATCCACGTCGTGGAAGGCGTTTTGCTGGAGGTAGGCTTCCCGGAGGAACCGGGCTACCTCAAGGGTGAGTTGTTGGTCCTCGGGCAGCGCATCCTTGCCGACGAGTTGGACAATCTCCTGAAGTTCGGTCTCTTCTTCGAGGGTATCGACCGCCCACTGGCGCAGCTCCGGCCAGCCCTCGTCGACCTCGTCCTCAAACCAGGGATCCAACTGCTGGCGGTACAGTGAGTAGGACTCGTTCCAGTTGATCGACGGGAAGTGGCGTTGCTCAGCCAGGTCGGAGTCAAGCGCCCAGAACGTCTTGACGATTCGCAGTGTGTTCTGGGTCACCGGTTCGGAGAAGTCACCGCCCGGCGGCGAGACCGCGCCAATGACGCTGATGGAGCCCTCAGTCCCGTTGATGTTCTGGAACTTGCCGGCGCGCTCATAGAAGTTCGCCAGGCGGGCAGCGAGGTACGCGGGATACCCCTCCTCGCCGGGCATCTCCTCAAGTCGCGAGGAAATTTCGCGGAGGGCTTCGGCCCACCGCGAGGTCGAATCGGCCATCAAGGCGACATCGTAGCCCATGTCGCGGTAGTACTCTGCGACGGTGATTCCCGTGTAAATACAGGACTCTCGGGCGGCCACCGGCATGTTCGAGGTATTGGCGATCAGGCAGGTCCGATCCATCAGCGGGTTGCCGGTCTTCGGGTCCTGCAGTTCGGGGAAGTCCTCAATAACCTCGGTCATCTCATTGCCCCGTTCGCCACAACCGATGTAGACGACGATGTCTGCGTCAGCCCACTTCGCCAGTTGTTGCTGCGTGACGGTTTTTCCGCTTCCGAAGGGTCCGGGGATTGCCGCGGTGCCACCTTTTGCGATGGGGAACAGCCCATCGAGAACACGCTGTCCGCTGATCAGCGGCTCCCGCGGCGTGTCCTTGTCGACGGTCGGACGGGGCTGGCGTACCGGCCACTCCTGGTGCATCTGGATGTCCTCGCCGCCGTCGATCTGGACGACGGTCTCCTCAACGGTGTACTCACCCGAGCGGGCCTCAATGACCTCGCCACCGTCGTGGTCCGGCGGGACCATAACCTTGTGTTCGATACTCCCGGTCTCTGGAACCGTACCGACAATGTCACCGGCTTCAACCTGCTCGCCGGCCTCGACGGTCGGAGTAAACTCCCAGGTCTTCTCAAGGTCAATACCAGGGGCGTCAACACCGCGATCAAGGAACGCACCCATCTGCTCGCGCAGCACGCTAAGTGGACGTTGGGTGCCATCGTAGATGGTATCAAGAACCCCTGGACCAAGGTCGACCGACAGCGGTTCGCCGGTGTTTTCAACCGGTTCGCCAGTCGATACCCCAGAGGTTTCCTCATAGACCTGGATGGTCGTGACGTCGCCTTCGATCTCAATAACCTCGCCCATCAACCCTTCGTCGCCGACGTAGACCACGTCGTTCATCTTCGCGTTGAGCCCGGTCGCTGTGACAACCGGACCACTGACGCTCGTAATCGTGCCGTCTTCCGTGACGGAAATGTCTGTTGCTTGACTCATGAATTATTGCTCTTCGTCCATCAGGTCGATACCGATTGCCCGCTTGATCTGCTGGCGGAGATTCCCGCTTCCGGCGCCACCGCCGAGTGTGAGGACCACAGGCTCGACGCTAGTTTCGACGGTCTGGCGGGTCTCCCGCGAGAGATGCGCCAAGTCATCGTCGTGCATGACAACGATTCCAACCGCGTCGTCGGTGAGCACCGACGTAACGGCGTCGTCAAGCGCGTCGGGCTTCTCCTCGTCGCGAACGTTTTCGAATCGCCGGACGCCGGCCAGTCGGAAGCCGGTCGTAAACTCCGGACTGCCGACGACCGCGATCTCCTTGCTTCCGGCACTCATAGTATCACCAGTTCCTCCTGGATCTCCGATTCATCAAGTCCAACTTCACGACCCCGGGCGATCGCGCGGATGTTCTCAACCTCGCGTTCCTTCGCGAGAATATAGGACATGACCGCGGCAACCGACATGGGGTCACTACTGGCCAGCCGGTCGGAGTATTCGAGCAACGCAGCATCAAGTGCGTGCTCGAACTGGATGAGGCTCTCGGCTCCTTCCAAGGCATCAAGAGCGGCCGCAAGGTCGTCACCGTACCGGCTATCGCGGATGTAGGTGATCAACTCATCTGTGTTTCCGACCAACTGCCGGAGCCGATCCGCGGTGAACAGACGTCCGCCCTCAACAAAGTACGCTGTCGGATCCATGTCCGCACCACTGCGAGCCAGTCGGAGAGCGTTGCGGACGTTCAGAAAGTCAATTTCCGCGCGGAGGAAGGCGAGGTACTGTCGGGCGCTGCCGTAGGTGGCGGCCCCCAGAGAAACGCTGCCGAGCAGTGTAGTGTAAAACGCCCGATCAAGCGCGTTTTCGAGTGGGATCAAGGAATTATGATCCTCATACTCAGGGAGCGCCTCGACAAGCGGCTCGTAATACATCGTACCCGCCAGTCCCTCAACGGCATCGGCGATCGTCTCGGCGTTGAGCAGCTGCTCAAGCTGACGGTCGCCGAGTTCGCCAGCGCGGATCAGATCTGACTCGACCGTCTCGCGATCGGCATCAGAGTAGAGCCCACGGAGTACCGTCTTGATGTTCCAGACATCGTACTTCCGGAGGTAGCGGGCGAGCCGGTCGTGGAGTTGCCCGTCCGCCCACGAAAGAATATTGCCGAAGTGTTTCGCGAGATTGCGATTAAGCGCATACTCGACCAAGTCAACGCCGCTATGTCGGGTGCCGAGTTCGTCAATCTCGGTTTCGTACTCGGTCTCTCCAAGGTACCGGGCGATTCCACTTGGGCCCATCCGCATGAGTTTGCGGTAGTCCTCCTCATCAAGGAGTTTGGTCCGTCTGGCGCGGATTCGCGCGGTAACGTACTCCGGATTCGAGGCACCTGTCGCGGCGAACTCGCGGTTCATTCTTCGAAAAGGAGATCGCTCAGCGACTGTCGCTCGGTCTCCATGATCTCCTCAAGGACCGAGTCGAAGGTGTTGTTGATCCGGACGCGCGAGTTGGCCCCCTCAACGACAACACCACCGAGACAGTCGGTGGTACCGCCGTAGGTGACGTTGTCATACTCGTCGGCGAGGTCACGCAGGAGAGACTCGTCGTCCGGCCGACCGTGCAGTTGTGCACCCCGTTCGAACTCCGAAAGTGCGTCCTCAAGAAGCGCTCGCGTCAGCTCCTCGCGACGGTCGTCTGGCAGCGAGACGAGTTCCGCCTCGACGGTCTCGCGGAGTTCCTCAAGCAGGTCACGACGGGCACGGAGTCGTTCCTGCTTGGCTTCGAGTTTGGCACTCGAACGGGTCTGTTCACGCTCCTGTTCGATCTGTGCTTCGACCTCCGCTTCAGCCTCCTCGCGGATCCGTTCGGCGTCCGCAGTGGCGTCCTGTTCGATCGCTTCGGCCTCCGCTTCGGCCTCTTCGCGGATCTCTTCGGCCCGCTGTTCGGCTTCGTCGCGGATGTCTTCGACGACCGTTTCGAGGCTCATTGATATCGATGCGGGGCGTTACAGTGGTGCGAGGACGAACACGAGGATGAAGATGACGATCCCGAAGATCACTAGCGTCTCTGGCAGGACCGTGAACAGAATCCCGGTCCCGAACATGTCGCGATCTTCGGCGATAGCGCCAACCGATGCAGCACCGATGCGGGACTCGGCGATCCCGGCGCCGAGACCGGCAAGTCCGACACCGAGGGCGGCTGCCGCGAAGGCCTGGTTGGCGCCGAGACTCTCGGCGGCCGATTCACTCATCTGGAGTGCGATACTGGCTACGTCAGCTGTGAGTGCGAGTGACATGTATCGTGGTTAATCGTTAGCAAGGTCGCTGGTGGTTTGTCCGAACGGTTCGTACTTCCGCCCACCGCCGTCATAAAACCTCTGAAAGAATTCAACATATTCGAGGCGGAGCATCTGGATTCCGGCCTCTGTGATCCCGAGGATCAACACGAGAATGTGGCCGGCAACAAAGACGATGAGCGAGAGAAGACCGAGCAGTATTCCAGTCAGAATTCCAACATCCGGAAGGGCGGCGGCAAACTTGCCCTTCACGAGCAGTCCGTACAATGAGTTCTCGACGAGTGTGAGGGTATCAATGCCCAACAACAGCTCAGTTAGCATCAACACAACCATCGCCATGCCACCCTTCGCGAGGAGAACTGATGGGATCCGCAGGTACGACAGCGTCTGTCCGAGCATGATCGAGGGGATCTCGATGGCGCCGGTAAGGCCCTCGGCGACAGTAACGAGGATTGCACCGATAACCACCGCGACAAGTCCAGCAATCCCGACAACCGCCGGGATCTGTGGAATGAACCAGAGTGCGTCAGCACCGGTGATGAAGCCGGGCTTCGGGCCAGCGAGGTGACCGCTGAACACCCATAGGTACAGGCCGACAACGGCCATGATCCACCCGCCGGACTCAAAGAGCGCCTCGCGTCGCTCGTGGGCGCGTTTGTTGACGTAGTTCATGTACCAGCCAACGGTCATATGGAGAACCCCGAAGGCAACGGCCAGAACAATCCAGGTGAGCACCCACTCGACGTTGTTGACGCTCTCAAGTGGTTTGTACCCTTTGTGAAGCACGCCAAGTCCGGGGATCGCTAGTTCGCTGTGTTTGACGAGCTTCATCCCAAGGAAGTCGTTGTACAGATAACCGAAGATAACGGTGATCCCGCCACACCACAGCGCAATGGTCCCCAGCGCGTTCATCACCGCAGAACTGTGGCGCTGAAGGAAATAACCGATCCCCATATACATCAATCCGTAGGCGATGTCCCCGATCATGAATCCGAACATGAACGGGAACGTGAGGAAGATAAGCAGCGTCGGATCGAGCTCGGAGTACTTCGGGCGCTGATAGGCCTCGACAAGCGCCTCAAAGGGCGTCGCAGCCGCCGAATTGTTCAGCTTTGTTGGCGGGGTATCGTCGACAGTGACCGGCTGTCCGCCATCAGTCACCGCTTCGGTATGGTCCTCGGCTGCGTCATAGGCGGCTCGTTCGACCTCCTCAACGTCGACTCGGTCGCCGACGGCCTCGCGCATCGCCGCTTCAAGCCGGTCGAGTTGATCAGTTGGGATCCACCCCTCAGCGATGAACGTCCGCTTCGTGGTCGCAAACTGGAGCGGCACCTCGGTGCGTTCGACCTGGATCATCAGGTGGCGCTCAGCCCGCAACACGAAGTCCTCGACATCCTCGCGAACGTCGGCGAGATCGGCTTCGACGGCCTCGATCTCCGCTTCAAGCTGATCGCGTTCGGTCGCCAACTCGGCAATACGGCCCTCGGCAGGACCGTTCTCGTGGGGAATCTCGACGGGCGTGAACTCGATACCGACAAGCGCGTCGCCGATCGGATCGTCGCCGGTTCCGTGGGCGGCGATCGCCAAGAGTTCCTCCGCGTGAAACGTCTCGAAGGCATCGATCGCCTCGGCCTCAGAGAGAGCCTCTTCGATGGCTCGTCGATCACCCTCGCCGACCGCAATGTCAAGCGTATCGTAGCCCCACAACAGATCAAGATCGATCCCGAGCGTCGCAAACGGCTCAAGCGTCTCGATTTGATCATCGATGCTCCGAATCTGGTCCTGAAGCTCGCTCCGCTGGTCGTCGAGTTCATTGACCCGGGAGCGGACCTCCTCAAGACGGTCGTCGAGTTCCGCCTCGCTGAGGTCACCAATTCCGTCGGTACCTTCCCGCTCGATGTCAAGGGCGTCTTTGATCGATCGGACAGTAATCAGCTGTTCTGACGCCTTCTCAGAACCCTCTAGTGGGCGGCCGTTCTCAAAGCCCGACCAGGACCCATCATAGTCACTGAGATGAACGAGCGTCAGGTCATGAAGGGCTTCGATGACCGACGGCATCACCGCTTTTGACCCGGTCACCGAAACCTTGCTCATCTGGTCAGGTCTGAGCATGGACCTCCTCTTCAAACCGGTCGAGGACGTGATCGACCGCGTTGTCCATCCGGTCACGGGCACGGGACTCGAGTTCGCGGCGACGGTCGTGACCGTCCTCAAGGATCTCTTGGCGCTCCTGTTCAATCTCCTCGCGTGCCGACGCAAGTCGACGTTCTTTTAGCTCCTGTGCGTCCGCCTCGGCCTCACTTCGGATCTCGCTGGCACGCTCGCGGGCCTCCGCGATCCGCTGGTCCGCATCTTCACGTGCATCGGCGATGATCTCGTCGGCCTCGCGTTCGGCCTGCTTGACTCGTTCCAGTACTTCTGGCCTCGGCATGCTAAGTGCACACGGTGTTCCGACGAGCACGTATATGGTAGTTGCGGATTTGGCCGTCTCGGCGGGAAACGGCGACGCTACGGGCGAAGGTCAACGTTATGCTCATCTGTGGGCTAAAGAATAGCAATGGGAGTCCTGGAGGATAAGACGCGAGCCCGGCTGTTCTATCGGTATCTCTCGACCGTCTACGACCGCATCAACCCCTTTATCTGGAACGAGCGAATGCGCGATGATGCCATGGCGATGCTCGACATCGCCCCCGGTGACCGGGTGCTTGATGTCGGCTGTGGCACCGGCTTCGCAACAGAGGCGCTCAAAGAGCGCGTTGAGTACGTCCATGCACTCGATCAGAGCACCCACCAGATGGAACACGCCTTCGAGAAGTTTGGCAAGCACGGAGCTGTTGGCTTCGTCCGTGGCGACGCCGAGCGGTTGCCGTACGCCACCGACGCGTTCGACGTTGTGTGGTCTTCGGGATCCATCGAGTACTGGCCCCACCCGGTGTGGGCACTCCAGGAGTTTCGGCGGGTGCTCAAGCCGGGGGGACGGACGCTCGTCGTTGGACCACACAATCCGGAGAACTCGCTTGTCCAGCGGGCGGCCGACGCGATGATGCTGTTCTATGACGTCGATGAGGCCGACCGGATGTTCGAGGAGGCCGGCCTTGTTGACATTGAGCACACGCTGATGGGGCCACCGTACAAGCCAGACATTGCAATTGTAACAACGGCACGCGCCCCAGAGTGACCTATTGTGCGGTCGTGTCCGCGACAGCAACACGAACGTCGTCGTGATAGAGGGCAACAACCACGCGGTCACCGCGGTGGAGTGTTGGATCGTTTGTTCCGGCGATCCGAAAGCTCACCCGCTGCCCCGTCTGCCACACCGGATCCGCAGCCTGGTTGAACGGGCCCGTTGGTGCGCCGACAAATCCCGCCGTAGCAAAGTACGGAACCGGCGGTTGACGGGCTAATGGCTGTTCGTTGACCGATACCGCGACTTCGATCTCGCGGACATCGATCGGCGGACCCCCTTTGTGTTGGAGGATAATTTCGTTGGTCTCGGCGTCCGCACTCGCCGACAAGACGGTATAGGTAGGTTCGGTACCGAGATCGATAGCCGGGAGCATCACCACGAGGACACCAGCAAGTCCAGCGACAATAGCCACCAGTAACACCACGCCAATAACCGGCGCAATCGCCCGTGACCGCATTGGCAAGCGATACCTACCGGTTAGACTATCAACCTGCGGTGGCCCCCCACGTTGCTGTCGCGTTGAGTTGTTCGGTGTCGGTTGTGGCGGTCACCGTTGACGATTCAAACGGTGGGAGTACCCAGAGTCGGCCATCCGCACCGGTCGTGCCAACGATCGTGTTGTCGAGGCGGACCGACGCGTTGATTGGGACGCCGGAACTGCGGTTTGTCGTCTCGATGAGGGCTGGACCGCTGGTGTCGGTTCGTGCGACGCGGAGCTGAATAGCTGTACCGCGTTCAGTCGTTACGGTCTGGGTTGGAAGTGTCTGTAAGTCCAGTTGCTGATGCTCAAGATAGACCTCCTCAGTACGACTATCAAACCAGACGGTCACCTGCGCATACGACCGGACCGCGCCAACCTCATAGGCTCCGACTCGTGAGGGCTGGAGTTCCTCAATCGACCGGACCTCGCCGCCGATCCACGGATACACATTCGCGAACCGAGAGGCAACATCCTCAACGGTATCAAAGCCAATCGGCTGCGCAAGGTCCTGCTCCCAGTTGCTCCAATCGTATGTGTCAGCCAAAAAGCGATGCTCGTCACGGTCAAGCATCGCGACGCGAAGGCGATCACCACTAACACTCACTCGAACCGGACTGGCTGCGCGGTCACCACGCGCAACGGCGGCGAGTTGATTCAATACGGGGGCCTGGAGCGCCTGAACCTCCGCGCTGGCGGCAATCAACGACTCCGGCATGGTCATCCGCGGCGTTGATTCAATTTCGCTAGAGAGCATCTCGAGACTCTCGTGGTACCGGTCGGCGGCAACAGCAGTCCGCGTGAGGCGACGAACAAGCGTCCGGGCCTCAATCTCGCCGGCTACATACGCCCGATAGGCCGCCTGCTCACGCTCAAGGAGCGTGCCGATGGCCTCACGAAGCCGATCGGACTCGTCGGCGAGCACGACCCGCCGTTCGGCGTTTGTCTCAGCAGTCGCGAGCCGCTGTTGGAGGGTTAACTCGAAGAGTCGGGCGTCAGTCGCCACACCAGCAGTATCCACGCTGACGCCGACATCAGTGTGGGCCGTGACCCGATCTGAGTGTGCGGAAGTCCCGGCCCACAGCTGTGCGGGGAGCACAACGCTGCCATCGGGGGTCGACACCTGTGGGGCCGACAGAGATCCCGACGCGGTTGCCGCGATCCCGGCGGGGGCGAGTATCACGGCGGCGACGGCGATGGCAGCGAGTACGGGGAGGACACGGACCATCGCGCGATAATATCCGCCACATATGTAAAAACCAACCGTTGCGTATGCAGAGACACGGCAACGGCTGAAGGCTCAAACGACCGCTTGACCGTTCTATCGGCATAGAAAGTGTTTTTCCCTCGGCTTTGGAATCTGGCTGTATGCGGGCCCCTGCTGTCGTCTTTGTACTTGCCGGACTCGTGATCGTCGGGGTCGTTCCGGCGGTCATACCGGTCGCCGGGCCGGTTGGGACGGCCACCGGACAGTCCGTCGACAGTGGGGCGGCCCAGACGATCTACATTGATGTACAGGAGAATGGCGATGCGCGAATCATCGTGACGTCACAACTTGAGACCGAAAGCGAGGCAGAACGGACAGCATTTGATCGCCTCAGTGAAGCGTTCGTCCAAGGAGAACACACCATCGGCGGAGAAACTATCACGACGGTCGTCGACGAGGTAGCTGCCGAAACCGGGCGAACAATGCTCGTCGAGGACCGACAACGATCGGCGAATCGGAGCGGTGACGTTGGCACACTCCGATATGAGTTCACCTGGACAGCGTTCGCCGCGAGCAGCAACGGACGGATCGAGATTGGTGATGCCTTCCGGGTCAATGGTCACAACTGGGTCGGAACGCTCGGCCCCAACCAACGGCTCGTCATCGAGCGCCCGGAGGGTTATCTCATCGCGAGTACAACACACCCGGCCTCCGATCGACGGATCATCTGGGAGGGGCCGACAACCTTCGATGAACAGGACATTCAAGTGACCTACCGGTCGCGACTACCGATCAATCTCAACCCCGGCGTCGTTCTCATTGCACTGCTCGTCGTTGGGATCGCGGCATCGGCATGGTGGCTCCGGGACCGGGATACCGACAACGAAGGAACAACCACATCGGAATCGGACAGCCCAGACGGCCCTGATCAACCGGTCGAGACGGAGTCGGAGCCGGCATCGTCGATCGATCCAGAGTTGCTCAGCGATGAAGAACGCGTCGAACGGCTCCTCAAGCGCAACGGCGGGCGGATGAAACAGTCTGACATCGTCGAGGAAACGGGGTGGTCAAGCGCCAAGGTCTCGCAGTTGCTTTCTCAGATGGATCAGGAAGACCGGATCGACAAGCTCCGGATTGGTCGTGAAAACCTGATCGCACTGCCTGAGGAGAACATCACCGAGATGGATTGACATCCTCCCCGCGCT